>CAJTSR010000001.1 GCA_910579035.1 uncultured Muribaculaceae bacterium
GGAAGCTGACATTAGCAAAAGACTATATACGTCTGTTGTAAATTCATCAAGTTCTTTCTTCTCTATCGTAAATTTTGATTTGATGACAATGGAAGAATTAAAAACGAGATACAAAAAATATGGCGAATATTACCATTTTGGTAGTATTGCAAGGGAGCAAATGCAGTTCTTACGCTCTAAGCCGGATGTTAATGATTCCCATTTTTTAAGAAATGGTCGTATTGCTGATTCATATAACATTGAAGATAAGGATGAAAAAGAATGGAAGAATAAGGTATATGACATTTTAAAAAGGCATGGGGAAAAAGTTTTTTTGCTTTACCAAACATCACATGGATGTTGTGAAATTAGTATAAAGCCACAAAAAGGAATTGTTGCATATCCCTATGCTCTTAGGAAATACAACGGTCAAAATGGTTTCTATATGAAATGTGGTGATGCCATATTTGTTGGTAAAGAGATTGCTCTTAATAATTAGGAATAGAAATCTTTGGCTAATACTTAAAAAAATATTGGTAACAAGCCGGGATAACGGACTAACGCCGTTCCCCGCCAAGCCATTAGTAACTAAAAACCAATAGAATATGGACAGAGTATTTATGCTGTGTATGGCGGTTGCCGGATTGCTTTTTGCGGCAGCTTGCGATAAGGAGGAAATTATGAGTACTCCGATGGAGTGGTCAGTCGAGAATATGACTCCTGAGAGCGTCGTTTGCGAAGGTCCTTCACCGGGCTATATACCTAAATATTACTTCAGGGCAAATGGTGATGAGGGGGAGATCGTTATGACCTGCAATAATTACGACGTGCTCAATCCGATTTCAGGAAATTCGGACACTTACGATTCGGGGTGGGCCACCATCAAAGTCGAAGCAAACCAACTGAAGATACACTTCCCCTACAACACTTCGGGTGCTCCAGAGGTATCGGAATCGATTACCCTTACAGCAAACGATGACAAGAATATGGTTCAGACAATCATTGTGTTATTCAGGACCTTCGAGAAAGGGGAACAGCCCGACCCGCAACCTGAGCCTTTGCCTGATGAAGCCAAGTTCAAGATAGTACAGGCGGGATTCACACCGTTGATGCAACTTGACAGCCGGCTGCCGGCACCGCTTGATCTGATTACGTTCAGAATCACTGATGTGAACGACAAATACACTGCTTCGGGCTTTCCTGAATTCACGCAATACTACGACTCCATTGTATGGAATGCCGATGGTTTTCCCCATACTCTCAGAATCTATGAAAGCAAAGCTACAGCAGAAGGCTCAGAAACCCACCTTGCCACGCAGTGGGGCTCGCATTTCTTCAAGAGCGGCACTATAAAGAATCACCTCAAAGGTTACCGTAATGGAAAGGTTGAATATGAAACCTCGCTTGACATGACCCTGCACGAGCGGGATTTTATGGGACTTGACTGGAGTATGGTAGTATTGCTGAATCCTAAGAACCCCACTGTATATTGTCGTTTAGACACAGACTATGAGTATCAAGTGAATGACATTGTGGCGAAGGACGGCAATCCTTTTTCCAAGATAATCCCTGTGAATCATAAGCTGATTCAGGATTCCGACTTTCCGGCAGTGGCGCGAAAAGCCATTATTACGCTGATGGATAACAATGTGGGCGAGGGCCGCAGTGCCAAAGGAAAAGAAATCTTGTTCAAATGCCTTCCCGACGAGGGTATGGAGGCCGAACTGTATTGGGAAAACAAAACCTCCCGTATGCTGATGCTGCATCAACTCGCCAATAACCCTGACGGACTTGCACAGAATATGTATTATCTGCATGCCGAACCTAAATAACGGCTCTATTGGCATTGAATAGATTTAAAAGGCTATCTTTATCCCACACAAAAAAATGAAAATTTATGAGAGCGAAAAAATACCTTATCGCGGCTAACGAAATCAAATTGTTACTCACCGACTGGGACGGTGCCGACGGCTGCATTGCTACCGACAGAATAACTGTCGACGGACTGCCGGTAGGGTACATGTACCGCGAAAAACCTGCCGAAGGCACGGAGTTCGAGGGCTATGACAGCGGGTGGCGCTTCTTTGCCGGCGACGAAGACGACGAATACGTTGACAATGCGGACAACGGCGGCATCTACAAGTTGAACACTATATGCAACTATTCGCCCGAGATAATTCCCTTCCTTGGCGCTCCCTACGGTTCTGCCTATGCCCGCGATGAAAACGGAGAGTTTCAGTACGAGCCATTGGAACGCGCCGACGAAATGTAGAGGATTTTACAGAGATTGAAGCATATTCAATCAAAAAATTTTTCGTTATTGACATAATTATTTAATTTTGCATATTGCCATAAATCTCCGGCCATATGCATAATCGAGAAAATGGAATATTGAAAAGGGCGCTGTCGATGTATGTCGACGGCTTTCGGTCTATGACCGTGGGGCGCAAGCTGTGGCTGCTGATAGGCATAAAGCTTGCCATATTCTTCCTCGTGCTCAAGCTGCTGTTTTTCCCGGATATTCTGGCCCGGGACTATGATAGCGACGAGGCCCGGGCCGAGGCTGTCCGAGAGGCGCTTATAATCAAAAATCCTTAAAAATAACCAGATAAACAAATAATTATGAACGAACTCGTGGACTTAGTTGACTGGTCGAGAGCGCAATTCGCTCTTACAGCAATGTACCATTGGCTCTTTGTGCCGCTTACCATAGGCTTGTCGCTCATAGTGGCCATAATGGAGAGCATATATGTGCATACGGGCCGTGAACGCTGGAAAGGCATCACCAAGTTTTGGATGACGCTTTTCGGCATCAATTTTGCGTGCGGCGTGGCCACCGGCCTTATTCTCGAATTTGAATTCGGCACCAACTGGTCGAACTACAGTTGGTTTGTCGGCGACATATTCGGTGCGCCCCTTGCCATCGAGGGCATTGTGGCATTCTTTATGGAGTCTACATTTGTGGCAGTAATGTTCTTCGGCTGGAACCGTGTGAGCAAGCGCTTCCACCTTGCCTCCACATGGCTTACGGCAGCCGGAGTGTCGCTGTCGGCGCTGTGGATTCTGGTGGCCAACGCGTGGATGCAGAATCCTGTTGGAATGCGCTTCGACCCCGCCCAGATGCGCAATGTGATGGACAATTTCTTTGAAGTTGCGTTCAACCCCGTGGCTATGAACAAGTTTTTCCATGCCGTGTTCAGCGGATGGACTCTCGGAGGCGTTTTCGTTGTCGGTGTCAGTTGCTGGCTTCTGTGGCGCAAAAGGAATGTGTCGGCGGCCATCAGCTCTGTCCGTGTCGGCGGCCTTGTCGGGCTTGCCGGCATACTGCTAACATTCTGGACCGGCCACGGCTCTGCCGTGGAGGTTGCGCGGGTGCAGCCTATGAAGCTTGCTGCTATGGAGGGCCTCTACCGTGGCACCACCGGGCAGGGACTCGTTGGCTTCGGCATACTCAAGCCCGAGGGCGAGCGCACAGATGAGGAGCCGTTGATGTTCGGCGTCGACATACCATATGGCCTGTCGCTGCTTATCGACGGCAACACCACCAGCTTCGTACCCGGCATACGCGACATTATCGACGGCATTGACATCAACGCCGCCGGAGATACGGTGTGCACCGTTTCGTACGCCGACCGCATAGCTCTCGGCACGCAGGCCCGCGAAGCCCTTTCGCGTTACAACGAAGCAAGCCGGGCCGGAGATAGCGCCGCCATGGAAGCAGCCGCAGCCGAGGTTGAGCGCAATTTCAAGTATTTCGGTTACAGCTACCTGTCGTCGCCGGAGGCGGCCATTCCGCCTGTGGCTCTTACGTTCTATTCATTCCGCGTGATGGTCATAACAGGAGGCTTGCTGCTGCTTGTGCTCGTCGTGGCAACCTTTGCGAGCAAGCGCCGTCGCGGCTGGCTCGAAAAAGGCTGGTTGCAGTGGGCCGGCATGCTGTCGATAGCCCTTGTGTGGATATGCAGCCAGTCGGGCTGGATTGTTGCCGAAGTGGGACGCCAGCCGTGGGTCATTCAGGACCTTATGCCTACCGGTGCTGCCATATCGGATATTCCGTCGGCGTCCGTCAAATTGACATTCTGGATTTTCGCCGTCATTTTCACCGGGCTGCTGATAGCTGAAATCAGCATCATGCTCCGCTATATATCATCGGCCTCGAAGTCAAACATTGAAACACCCAAACACTGAGAAATATGGAAACACTCGAAATGCTTCAGGCCTATTGGTGGCTGCTGATTGCCGTCCTTGGCGCGGCCCTTGTATTCCTGCTCTTTGTTCAGGGCGGACAGTCGATGCTTTTCTGCGTTCGCGATAACGACGAGCGCCAGCTTATCATAAACTCTGTCGGCAGCAAGTGGGAGCTTACCTTTACCACGCTCGTGGTATTCGGCGGTGCCTTCTTCGCTTCCTTCCCGCTGTTCTACTCCACGAGCTTCGGAGGCGCGTACTGGCTGTGGATGCTCATACTCCTCAGCTTCGTGGTGCAGGCGTTCAGCTATGAGTTCAGGCGCAAGCGCGGCAATATATACGGACGCACCACCTACGATTGCTTCCTGCTTTTCAACGGCTTCTTCGGCTGCGTACTGCTCGGCGTGGCTGTGGCCACCTTCTTCTTCGGCGGCGATTTCACAATCTCCAAGGCCAATATCCTCAATCCCGCCTCCCCGGTTATATCACAGTGGGCGCCCACACACGGCCTCGAGGCTATAGCCGGCTGGAAGAACCTCCTCCTCGGCTTTACGGTCTTTTTTATCGCCCGCACCATGGCATCGCTGTACTTTGTCAAGGACATGGAGGGAAACGCCGAGGTAGTTGCCCGTATGCGCCGCCGTGTGCTTGTCAACGGCCTTGTGTTCGTGGTACTCTTCGTGGCCTTTATGGTTGTGCTAATGATGGCACCCGGCGTGCGCTTCGTCGAAGGCCGTTGCGAGATTGTCGAAAACATATACTTCCACAACCTTTGCAGCATGTGGTGGCTCGCCGTCCTACTGCTCGCAGGCGTGGTGTCGGCTGTATATGGCGTGCTGCGCGGCGCCCTCGATAAAAAATGGAACTGCGGCATATGGTACGCCGGAGCCGGAGTGGGACTCGCCGTGCTCGTGCTGTTCTGCATCGCGGGCTATAACGGTACCGCCTACCTGCCCTCGGTGTCGGATCCGGCGTCGTCGCTTACCATAGCCAACAGCTCTTCTTCCGAGTTCACGCTCACCGTTATGAGCTGGGTTTCACTGCTGCTGCCGTTCGTTATTGCCTATATATCCTATGTATGGACAAAGATGAGGAACAAACCGTCCAACCCGGCCGATGACCACCAGTATTAAACATCACTAAACTCACCACAGGGGACGCGGCCGGGTATGGCCGCGCCCCCTTATTTGATATGGCAGACACTTATTATACCATCACGGCGCCCGCCGAGGGCATATACAAGGAAAAAATGAGCAAGTTTATGGCCTTTGCCGAACCTGTCACGACGGCGGCCGAGGCCAAGGCTGTGATAGCGGGATATGCCAAGAAGTACTTCGATGCGCGCCATGTGTGCTGGGCATATATGCTTGGTTCTGCGCGCACCGAGTTTTTAAGCTCCGACAACGGCGAGCCATCCGGCACTGCCGGAAAGCCTATCCTCGGACAGATAAACTCGTTGGGGCTTACCGACGTGGTGGTGGTCGTGGTCCGATACTTCGGCGGCATCAAGCTCGGCACGTCGGGCCTCATCGTGGCCTATCGCGAGGCGGCACGCGAAGCCCTTACCGCCGCCGAGATAGTGGAGCGGCACGATATGGCCGAAATATCCTTCAACTTCCCCTACCTCGCAATGAACGATGTGATGAAGATTGCCAAGGGGGGCGGAGTCGACATCGTGAGCCAGATATTCGATAATTCGTGCGCCATGACAGTGAGCGTGCGTGCCGACGAACTTGAAAATCTCCGCAAGCGCCTCTCCGACATCGACGGCGTGACCCTTGTTTAAGTGATTTTGACTTATTAATCGTATTGAAAGACATAGCAGGACAGCTGTGTCTTTTTTGCTATGCTAATATGCGAAATTAAAATCCTTATAACACAACTATGATTTTGTATGATTCAGAGCGAGTGCAGACTCGTAAAGCGGCATATGGCGGCATTATCGGTCGATTGTGCTTCTTGTGCCTGCTCTTGGGCGTTGCTTTTGGCGCTCAGGCCCGTAAATTCACCCATCCCGGCATTTTGCATACGCCACGCCATATCGAGCGTATGCGCGGCCAGATTGAGAAAAAGGAATATCCTGCTTACGGGTCGTTCGCCCTTCTGAAAAACCATCATTGCTCTCAGGCTGATTACAAGCCATTCGGCCCGTTTGAAGTAATAGCGCGCGACGGGGAGTTCCGCCACACCAAGTCGAAGATGGAGCAGGACTTCAGCGCCGCCTACCAGAATGCGCTGCTGTGGGCATTGACAGGCACCGAGGCCCATGCCGCGAAATCATTGGAAATACTGCTTTCATATGCCCGTACTCTCAAGAGCATTCCCCACACCAACGACGCGCCCCTGCTCGCAGGCCTCGAGGGCTGGAAGATAGCATATGCCACCGAGATGCTCCGCCATACATACGACGGCATGACCGACAGCCACTTCGACGAAATAAACGCCATGCTGCGCAATGTCTTTCTCCCGGTAATGGACACATTCTATGGCCGCAAAGCATATACCAACGGCAACTGGGGGCCGATCGTTACCAAGGCATATATGGCGCTTGCCATACTTTGGGACAACAGCAAGATGTATGACAAGGCCGTCAAATTCTATCTGCACGCCAAAGACAACGGCACCATATCGAATTATATAAGCGGTGAAACCGGGCAGATCCAGGAGAGCGGCCGCGACCAGTCGCACTGCTTGCTTGGCATCGGAACTATGGCAACCGTCTGCGAGATGGCGTGGCAGCAGGGCGACGACCTCTACGGCGCTCTCGACAACCGCCTGATGAAAGGCTTCGAGTATGTTGCCAAGTATAACCTTGGCGAAGATGTACCTTTCAAACAATGGAAAGACATCACAGGCAAATACTGCGAATGGCCTGCCGTTTCCGAGTGGGGACGTGGCCGCTATATGCCTGTTTTCGAGATAGCGTACAACCACTATGTCCGACGAAAGGGCATGGCGATGCCGTATACCGAGCGCGTGCTGTCGATTATCCGCCCGGAAGGATATGACCGCGACCAACCGGCTTTCGGCTCCCTGCTCTTCAACGAAGGCGAGGCCGAGCCAGCCCGCATCCACGCCTATTCTCCGTTCAAGGTGCCCGCGTCGGGCCTCGCCGGAGCATATCCCTTCCACGTGAGGAGCGACGCGGAGTCGTCGCGCTATGGCGTCAAGGTATGCGGCACCGATGTTGCCGCAATAGAGTATGACAACACCGGCTTTGGCAACCAAGGCCATAATATGGATATAGCCCGCTTTGCGTCCAACACACTTACGCCTCAGGTGGAAATCCGCCTCAAAGACGGTATCGACATAAACAGCGTCACGATCCACCCCGTCCTCTTTTATCCGCAAGAAGTCATAGAGGTCAGCGCGGATAAGAAAACCGTCCGCTTCACTATGGACGACCGCCTGCCATACGCAATCGTGGCTGTGAACGGCGGCGATCCGCAGGACGCCATTACCAACGGGCCACAGCTCGTGCTAATAAACGATCCTCTCGAGAAAGCCGAGCGCAAGCCGTCGCCCGACGCTCCGAACGTGCTTGATTTCAAAGCTTTTGCCCAAGACTACCTGGCCGCGCACCCCAATGCCGACCGCGTGGGCGAAATTTGCCGCCCGGCAGGCACTGTTACCGACGCAAGCCTTAACAACGGCAAAATGTACACTTGGAACTATGACGAGGGGCATTTCGTGCCGTATACCGACAAAATAGTGGCATTCCCCGATAAGCGTGCAAGAAATGCCAACGACCTTAGCGACGCCCTGCAGGCTGCATTGGAAAAAATAAGAACCACGCCCGAACTCAACACCCTCTACATCGGCCCCGGCGTGTATCTGTGGTCCGGCCTGAGGATTATCGACTGGAACGGCGACACAGCCCGTGGCGGCAAGCCCCTCTACGTCTACACCGATGAAAATGCCCTTATGGTGAACCGCCTCAAGGAATGTCGCGAGGCCAACGAACCGGCGATACTTATCAAAAACTCGAGCTTTGTCACCGTTTCAGGCCGTGGCATGCACGACGGGCAGGGCTGCCTTACATTCGCCACCGACCGCAAGGACGCGCGCAACACTCCTCATCAGGGCGGCGTCGTGGTGATGGGTTCGCGCAATATCACATTCAACGACACATATATGCGCGACAGCCAGCAATGGAACTGGGAAACCCATAGCGCCAAAGACATCGTGTACAACAACATAAAGGGACTCACCCCCTACAACCACGGCTGGATTGACGGTCTTAATTTTTCGAGCGGCAGGAACATAACCGTCAACAATTCTCTCACCCTCGGCAACGACGATACCTTTGCAACCGGCCACTACAACCCTTCCGACGAGTTCCCGCGCCGCACATATACCGAGAATCCGTCGATTGACCTCGATAATACCGACGCCAACCCTGCCGAAATACGCCATACTTTCGCCGCTGCCGGAATATACAACGCCGACCGCCTCCGCTGGAGCGAGGACGACTCGGAGAATATCCGTGTGAACAATGCCATGGGCTGGACGCGCACCGCCCACTGCATCAGAGCCGGCAGCAATCTCGGCTATGGATACCGCAGCCCGGAGGACGATGGCACTTCGCTCAAAAGCTATCACTTCTACAACTTCCATTCGGTGGCCGGCAGCAAGGCCGGAGGCGATATCCGCTTCCAGAACGGCCGTTGCCCGGAGTGGCCCTCGTTCAAGGACATATCCATTCAGAATTGTTCTTTCTGGACTCCTGCAAGCCGATGGCTCCTTATGGCCACAGACGGCGGCAACAAGCACAGCATCAGCAATGTCACCCTCCGCAATATCCACTTCGTGAAACCCATTGCCAACCCCGCTCCTGAAATCACAGGCATCTCCAGCCTGACTATCGAAGGACTCCACATCGGTGGCAAGAAGATAACATCGCGTGGCGAATGCGGCATACCGGCCGAAATGAAGCGCGTTGACCGCTTCTCAGGCGATATCAATTAACAAAGAACAGGCTATATAGCCTGTATTAGCAGGGCGCGGCTACACGTCCCTGCTAATTTTCTAAATTGGATATGTAGTTGTCGTAATACGCCATCAGGAGCGTAGTGAGGGGCAGCGCTATAATCAGGCCGATAAATCCGAGAAGCGTCCCCCATACCGAGAGCGACAGCAATATAATCGCCGGGTTCAGCCCCATTGCCTTACCCATAATTTTTGGCGTGAGGAAGAAATCCTGTATCAGCTGCACGATTATATACACAGCCATACACGACCACCATATATGCCAGAAATCGACATCGGTATCTACCGAGTACACAAGGCAGAGCAGCGTGGCCGGCACAAGCGATATAAGCTGAAGATACGGCACCATATTGAGCAGACCTATGAAAAGCCCCAGCAAGACAGCCATAGGAAGGCCTATGATACTGAATCCTATGCAGAACATGATGCCCACGATGAAGGCCACCAAAGCCTGTCCGCGAAAATAATGGTTCATCGAATTTTTGACATCGTTGCCGATGCGGAATGTGATATCGCGGTACTTAGGGGGCACCATACGGCGCACCCCGCGCAACAGGCGCTCGTAGTCCAGCATTATGAACACCACGTACAGCACCACTATGAACCAGTTGAATACCCCCAACACAAAATTATATCCTCCGGCGATAAAAGAACCGGCAGCGCTGAAAATTGTGCGCAGGTCCTGACTGGTGAGCTGTTTCGATATATGCTCGAAGTCGATATGCTCCCGCAGATACTCGTGAAGGCCCTGCGGTATAAACGGCACCTGCGCACCGCTGCGCGCATAATGACGCACGAAATCTGCCACCTGGTGCATCTCGCCCACCACCGAGGGCACTACAAAGATACACAGCACAGTCACTATCAGCACGGCTTCAAACAGAGTGACAGCAATAGGCAGCCAGCGCTTCTTCACACCGAGCAATCGCTTGTTATACTGCACAAAAGGTTCAAGAATGTACGCCACAAGCCACGCCACCAGAAAAGGCAGCAGCACAGAACTCAATATATTGATAAGCCATATGGCGCCAAGCACCACGGCAAGAGTTAGCACCATGCGCACCACCCGGTCGAAAGTATAGGGCCGACGCTCGCCCACACTGTCAGTGCTGTTTACGCTGTTCATTTTGTCAAATATTTTTGCGAAGTTAAGGAACTTTTCGGTAAATTTGCGAATAAATAAAGAAAAAGTAACACCAACGCTATGACAGAAACACTCAAAAAAGCGCTCAACGACTACTGGTGGGCGCGCTGGATCGCCCTTGTGCTTGTGGCGTCCATGATGTTCTTCGGCTACATGTTTGTCGATGTAATGTCGCCCCTGCAGTCCCTCGCCTCTACCAAACTCGGCTGGTCGGCCGAAGCATTCGGCTACTACGCCGGCGCCGAATATATGCTCAACGTGTTCGGCTTCCTCATCTTGGCCGGCATCATACTCGACAAGATGGGAGTACGCTTCACCGGCACACTCTCGGCCTCGCTGATGTTTGCCGGAGCATGCATCAAACTATATGCCATCAGCTCGTGGTTTGAAGGCACGCCTTTCGAGCAATGGCTGTCGTCGTGGTGGGTAGAGATGCCCGGTAGCGCCAAGCTGGCCGCCCTCGGCTTCACAGTGTTCGGCTGCGGCTGCGAAATGGCCGGCATCACAGTGTCGAAAGCCATCGCCAAATGGTTCGACGGCAAAGAGATGGCTCTCGCCATGGGCGTCGAGATGGCTATTGCCCGTCTTGGCGTGTTCGCCGTGCTGTCGCTCTCGCCGCGTCTTGCCGACTACCTCGGCAAGAACGACCCGTCGGTAGTAATCCCGGTGGGCTTCTGCACCGCCCTGCTCCTGATCGGCCTTATCAGCTACGTGGTATTCACGCTTATGGACACGCGACTCGACCGACAGATTGCCGCCGCCAAAAACAGCGAGGAAAGCGAGGAAGAATTCAAACTCGCCGACGTGGGCGCCCTCTTCAAAAGCCGCCTGTTCTGGATTATAGCCCTGCTCTGCGTGCTGTACTATTCGGCCATCTTCCCCTTCCAGCGCTTCGGCACCAACATGCTGCAGTGCAACCTCGGCCTCGACGAAACCCAGGCTGCCGACCTGCTGCGCTGGTTCCCCATCGGCGCACTTATACTCACCCCTCCGCTGGGCTACTTCCTCGACAAAGTTGGCCGTGGCGCCACAATGCTCATCATCGGCTCAATACTGCTGATTTGCTGCCACCTTGTCTTCGCCCTGCTCCTGCCTCAGGTTCCGAGCAAGGCTCTCGCCCTGTGTACAATCCTCGTACTTGGCGTGTCGTTCTCGCTCGTTCCGGCCGCATTGTGGCCCTCTGTGCCCAAGGTGATGGACGCCCGCTTCCTCGGCAGCGCCTACTCGCTGATATTCTGGGTGCAGAACATCGGCCTGTTCGGTGTACCCATCCTGTTCGGCAAAGTACTCGACGCCTCCAACCCCGGCGTGACCGACCCTATGGCCTACGACTACACAAACCCCATGCTGATGTTTGCAGGACTCGGCATACTCGCACTCTTCTTCTCCCTGTGGCTCAAAGTGCTTAACGCCAAACACCGCTACGGACTCGAAGACCCCAACATCAAATCGAAGGAAGCCCTCGAAGCCGAAACCCTCTCCACCGAAGAATAGTCCCCATCTATCCCATACAAAAAAGCGCGAGCCCCGGTCCGCGCTTTTTTTTCTTAAAAAATATCAACATACGGCAAAACCACCACTCATTTAAGCAAAAATAATACAATTATAATTAATTTTGCAGCCGCTTACCACATAACCTATTCAATCACATTATATATGAAAAAACTTATCGCATATGTATCATTTCTGGCTCTGTTTGCTACGAGCTGTACAAGCGACGAGCCCGTGCCGAGCCCTGACTCCGTGGAGGAAACCGAGGCTACTGTAAGTTTTGAGCTGACCGAGGCTGAGAGCCGTATGGCTACTGCCACTCAGAAGTTCAATATAGAGTTCTTTCAGACTGTGTGTGCACAAAATAATGAAGGCAACATCTGCACTTCACCACTATCGGCTTCGATACATCTGTCGATGTTTGCCAATTCCTGCGATGAGCCTACCCGCCAAAGCATCACAAAAGCACTCGGCTGTAACGACATCGATGTTCTTAACTCTCTTGCCAAAAAGTATCTTACAGCACTTCCCTCTGTTGATTCAACAGCGTCTATGGCTCTTGCCAACTCGTTTTGGTATCATCAGCCATACACTCTCAACCCCGACTTTTCAGCCAAACTAGATAAATATTACGGAGGCGAAAAATTCGCACGCGACTTACAAAATGATTGCAAAGCCACAAGTGATGAAATAAACTGCTGGGTAAAGGATAAAACAAAGAATCTGATAGAGGAGATAATTACTGAAGCGGAATTGCAACAAGCTAAAGCTGCAGGCGTACTGATAAATGCTCTCTTTTTTAAAGGAGCTTGGGCTAATCCTTTTAAAAAAGAGAACACCTCGAAACAAGATTTCCACGGCTCTAAAAATATATCGTCTATAGATATGATGTATAACAACGGTATGCAACATTATCTTATAGAGGATAATTATCAGGCCGTAAAACTTGAGTTCGGGAATGGCAGTTTCAGCGCTTTTGTAGTACTCCCTGACGAAGGAACAAACATCAACGACTTTATTGCCTCGGGAGAGCTTGCTTCGCTTAACGGCAAATCATTCAGAGATAAAGGGATCAAATTCCATCTCCCCAAATTCAAGCTCCGACCTGAAAAGTTAGGTCTGAACGAGGCCTACAAAGCTTTGGGAATTGAAGATCTCAGCAACGCACGCAATTATGCCTTATTTACCGAACAAGTAAACTCGGCGGTCAAAATATGCCAGATGTCAACAATCGAATTTAACGAAGAAGGAGCCGAGGGCGCCGCAGTGTCATGGAATGTATATCCTACTGTTGGCGAACCGGGCATAGAGCCTCCTATCCCCGAGGTTAACGTGAACCGTCCTTTCGTTATATTAATTAATGAAAAAACTACCGGAGCGTGCTTGTTTGCAGCACGAATAACCGACCTTTAATATTACCATCAACGCATTAAATTCCACCGACACATTTAGCTGTGCGTGGTAGCCGACTCCGCCGACCAATAATCCCCACACACCATCTGTATGGAGCAGCCTCCATAC
Organism: uncultured Muribaculaceae bacterium; assembly: GCA_910579035.1. Lineage (GTDB taxonomy): Bacteria > Bacteroidota > Bacteroidia > Bacteroidales > Muribaculaceae > CAG-873. The sequence continues at coordinate 13,313 of CAJTSR010000001.1, forward strand.
AGATGGTGTTACTCATATGCCCTACCCTAAACCTCTTTTTGACAATCTGACTCAAATCAGCCTCATAGACACTCATAACCACAAATATTTTTTTTGCAAACACCTTGACTTATCGTAATATTGCTATACATCTGCAAAAGAGTATGGCATTTTTTATTTTGGCATAATCCCCACAACTGTCGAAAAGGTGCAATAGCCGTATATTAATTTATGTTAAAACACAATATATAATAGCATAATGTGATAGTTTTAACTATATTTGCAGCAAACCATCTTGCAACCACGACAAATCATAACCGACAGTCGTTATGGAGTCCCATAACTCCTTCATTCAATCTCAAAACATACTCGAAAAGTCATTCTAAATCTTAACATAAGCCAAAAGTAAACATACTCTAAAACTTAGTCCGGAAAAAATTGCCCTCAATGTACCGCTTGCCACCCTTGGAATCTCTGATCTTGGACAGCTCAACAAATACGTCATCTTCACCACTCCCGTTGAAGCGATGTCCAAAATATTCCAAAAAGCCACAATCGAATTTACCGAAGAAGGCGCAGAAGGCGCGGGGGTGACATGGACAGGGCTTGAACTTGCCCCGGGACCTGACGCTCCTGCCACGACCAAGCCGGAGATGAACTTCAACCGACCGTTCGCGTTCTTTATCAACGAATCCACCACAGGCGCTTGCCTGTTCGCGACACGCGTCTGCAATCTCTGAAAGAAGCCTCTACAGCACATCCAAAAAAATTTGTTTGCGAGCCTGTCTGCGTGAAAGCACGGAGCAGGCTCGCTACTTTTCGCCAAAAGGTGGTTTGGCATAGCTACTCGCTTTATGCCTTGAGAGTGGGGAGGCGGTGGATTTTGGACCAGGAAAATTCTGAGAGGAGTTCGCCGAGCGATATTGCCCGAGCCTCGGGGATAAGTCCGGCCATAGCGGCGATACGCCCCAAGAGTTCTTCGGGGCTGTTGGCCGCCCGCAGCTCGGCCATGCCCAAAGCTGCATCGCGCTTTGACAGGCGACGTTCTTCGGCGTTGCAAACAAGCGGGAGATGGGCGAAGGAAGGTGGCTCGAGCCCCAACATGCGGTAGAGGTATATCTGCTGCGCGGCAGAAAGGAGAAGGTCGGCACCTCGCACTACCTGCCGCACGCCCATAAGGGCGTCGTCGACAACCACGGCCAGCTGATATGCCCATGCGCCATCGGCACGACGCAGTATGAAATCGCCGCATTCCCACGCGAGGTTGACGCTCTGCGGCCCAAAAACGACATCGGAGTACACAATCTCCTCGTCGGGCACATATATGCGGGTGGCGTGTGGACGCTGCGGCACACAGCCCGACGGAAACGACGACGGACGGCACGTGCCGGCATACACCACTCGTCCGTCGGACTGATGCGGTGCCTGTGTTGCCATTATATCCGCTCTGGTGCAGAAGCAAGGGTAGGTATATCCTGTTTGGCGCAACTTGTCGAGAAAAGCTTCGTAAATGTCGCCTCGCAAACTCTGCAAGTAAGGCCCGGAAGTACCTGCCCCATCGAGGCCGCCTTCGTCCCATTCGAGGCCGAGCCATCGCAGGTCGTCCTCTATCTGCCGGGCATGTTCGAGCCTCGAACGCTGCGGGTCGAGATCCTCTATGCGCAGCACCCACCTGCCGCCCGTGCTCTTGGCTGCAAGCCAGGACAATACCGCCGTAAAAACATTTCCAAGGTGCATACGCCCCGTGGGCGACGGGGCGAAACGGCCGTCAAGCTCTATAATTCCATTCGTTTCCACCCTGCAAAATTACAAAAAAACGAGGCTTCCGCATCGCGGGAGCCTCGCAGGTATTTATAGATTGTGATGAGAAGGGGATATTATTCGTAGTCCATGCCCATATAGTGCTGGTATGGGTGGTCGCATGCAGGGCATTCTTCGGGGGGCGTCTTGCCCTTGTATTCGTATCCGCACACGAGGCACTTCCACGTTATCTCGTGGTCGCGTTTCCACACCGTGCCCGCCTTTACCTGCTCCAGATAGTGCACGAAGCGCTTGCGGTGCGATTCCTCGATTTCAGCTATCGAGCGGAAATGCTCGGCGATATCCGCAAATCCTTCTTCTTCGGCCACTTTGGCGGCATTAGTGTACATTTCTACACCCTCTACTTCTTCCTCGTGGATAGCGGTAGCGAGGTTTTCGGCGGTAGTGCCGATAACGCCGGCATCCACATCGAGAGGTACTTCGACAGAGCCGCCCTGCAGGAACTTAAAGAACACTTTTGCATGGCGGAGCTCGTTGGCAGCCGTTTCGGTGAATACCTCTTCTATTGGGAAATAGCTTTCCTTGTTAGCCTGAGTGGCATAGAATGTATAGCGGGAATAGGCCGCGGACTCGGCCATATAGGCTATGACGAGATTGCGCTCGGTCTGTGTGCCTTTGAGTTTTGATTTCTTTTTTGCCATAGTTGAAATTTGGTTAGTGTCCTTTTATAACGCCGCAACGCCTCTTTTGGTTCGTGGCATAAAAAACTCCCCCGCGATGTTGCGAGGGAGTCTGAGGAGGGGGACTGATGTCCTATAGATAATCTTATTGTGCGCTGAAGATTACGATGCGGTTCCAGTTGTTTTCGCTGTAGGGCTGAACGTCGGAGCCTTCGGCCTGGATTGTAAGACGGTCGCCGCTGATGCCGTACTTGCCTGTGAGTGCGTCGTATACGCTCTGTGCGCGGCGCTTGGAGAGTCCCATGTTGTATTCGCTTGTGCCGGTATCCTTGTCGGCATAGCCTACGATTGCCACGTTCTGTTCGGGATTAGCCTTCATCCATTCGGCGATGTTGAACACATTTACCATTTCGGTGTCGGTAATCTTCGAAGAGTTCAGCGAGAAGCGTACTGTTGCCATCAGCGGAGCGGTTTCAACCACAACTTCCTGTTCTACCACTTCGGGGCAGGGCAGCTGGGCTTCGGCGGCTGCAAGTGCGGCAGCTGTTGTGGCGAGAGAGCCGCGGAGGTCATTGACCTGATTGTTGAGGTTGTCGATATATCCCAGATAGTCGCAGGGATTGTATGCCTGATAGTCGCGGCCGCCGAATGTTACGGCGAAGCCACCGTTTACAGTAAGGTTGATGTCGATAGGACGTCCGAAGGCGATATTGTTGAAGTTGTCGCCATAGAATCCGGCACGGGCTTCAGCAAAGAAATCGACATATTTGCAAAGACGGAAGCGGAGCTGCAAGCCGGCCGACACGGGCAGTGTTACCGATTTGGTTTTCTTGTATCCGTGCTCCATCGAAATATTGCCGGCAGGGTTCTGATCCCACAGATATGTGGCGCCAAGACCTACGAAAGGCACAATAGAGAATACTCGTTTGGAATTTGCGCCGCCGAGTGAGTTGAACATATCCCACATAAAGTCGACGTTAGCTCCCACATATTTGGCCCGGTACATACCGTGGTCTTCCCAGTGGAGGGGGCCGCCGTTAAAGGCTACCCTGAATCCCATATACGGCGAGAACCATTTACCGAAACCGAGATTATAGTTCACGGTGAAGTGACGTTCGCGGTCGCCCTTGTCGTTCACACCTTCCACAAAAGGAGTTGCGACACCTGCGCCGAACTGGATAAACCAGTTGTCGGTTTTGGGCACATAATAGTGAGTCTTACAGGGAACTTCCGAAACGGCTACGGTTTCTTCCTCTACGACCACTGTTTCACCCTGCGCTTTAGCTTGGAGAGCCGGCACCAGCATGGCGCACGACATTGCTGCGGTTAAGAGAACATTCTTTTTCATTTTGGTTGAATTGTGTTGTTAGACTTGAATTAATTTTGCTTGTTAATGTGAAGGCACTGCAGAAGAGTATCCCTCGCCGCCCGGTGGTAGATGTTCCCTTGGGAGCGGTTTGAAATACTAACAAGAGTGTTTTAAACTTTGTTCAGGCTTATGCAAAAAAGTTAACTGCCCGACTGCATTTTTTGCAAACGGGCAGTTAATATACATTAATATAATAATGCTGTCACCAGATGTTGAAGCGCACCCCAAAAACAGCCTCGCCGCTGACCACGCCTCCGGCGTAGGTGGTGCGGGCGTCATTGACTATTGCCACATCGAACTTGCCTATGGCGCCGAAGAAGAAGCGGCCGTTGGCACTGTTCCACACCACCGACAGCTTCGCACGGTTATAGAGCGAGAACGACACCTTCTCGATATCGGAGTTAACATATCCTTTGCGTATGCCCACGATGGGCGACTCGCTGACGCCAAGCACCCACTTGGGAGCAAACACCCAGTTGTAGCCATAGCCAAGGCGCAAGGCATAATTATGGGTGTTGACGCTGTATCGGTAATCGGGCCATGTGTCCGGCAACTGGTCGCGAAGCTGCGGCGGCAGACCGCTGAAATCGAACCCGAGCTTCTGGGTATATATCGAAAATCCCGTGTAGAACGCACCCTGGCTCTTTTTCTGCACGCGGCTGAAATTGAACGATGCAGCCTCGGAATATCGCTTATGATTGAAAAAATAGTAAGCGTCTATACCCCAGGTATAGTTGTTGATGGCATCAAAGCCTATGTTGAGATGCGCCGGGTGGTTCTTGTCGCCAAAGCGTTTGATAGTCGTGCCTATATCGTTTTTTATAAAGTAGATTTCGGCAGCAAAAAGCATACAGTTGAAGCCGAAGCGAAACCTCTGCCTCGAACGGTCCACGCCCCCCATGAGCTTGCTCACATTCACGTCGTAGCCTCCCGACAGCGCGAGATACGAAAGATAGACACCCACCGATGTCGACGGGTCGGAGTGCATCAGTATGTACTTGTTGTTCGGAGTCACGAAGCGGTAGCCGTCGAGCCAGCTTTCAGTGATAATCTTGGCATTGAACTTATAGCCGGTTCCGGCAACATATGTAGTGTCGTAGCCGTTGAAAAAGCGGTCGCCCCAGCGGTAGGTATTCACCACAAAACGTGGAAACTTTCCCCACTGCGCTATCGAATCCAGATCAAACGACAACGCGCGAGCCTCGCCGCCGCATAAGGCGGCAAGCACGAACACAACTACCAACGAAGCTAACCTGCGATTCATCTGACTAATTTTCGGGTGCAAAATTAACAATTTTCAGTATTACAGAACCTATCGCCGCGTAAAATATTACATTTTCCCCAATTTCAGCCCCCTGTGAACGATTTGCGGCAATGCCGAATTTTACGTAATTTTGCACAAAATTCAAACACAGCCTTATGCAGGAGAAAATAGTGATTCTCGACTTCGGCTCGCAGACCACACAGCTTATCGGTCGCCGCATACGCGAGTTGAACATCTACAGCGAAATAATACCCTACAACAAGTATCCTTTCGGCCGCGAAGCCGAAGAAGGCATCATCGGCGTAATACTGTCGGGCAGCCCACTGTCGGTGTACGACGAAGGCGCGTTCAAAATAGACCTTCACAGCCTTGTAGGCCGCGTGCCCGTGTTAGGCATATGCTATGGCGCGCAGCTCACCGCCCTTGAGTACGGCGGCTCGGTAGAGCCGGCCCCGTCGCGCGAGTATGGCCGGGCCAACCTCGCATATGTCGACGCGGCCTGCCCGCTGTTCGACGGCATCGAGGCCGGTGCGCAGGTATGGATGAGCCACGGCGACACCATCACTTCCCTGCCGGAAGGCTTCTCCACAATGGCTTCTACCTCCGATGTGCGCTTCGCGGCGTTCACGGGCGAGGCCGGAATGCGGCTGTGGGGCGTGCAGTTCCACCCGGAGGTTTTCCACAGCACATGCGGCATGCAGCTGCTCCGCAACTTCGCGATAGGCATCTGCGGCGCGTCGTGCACATGGAGCGCGGCATCGTTTATCGAAACCACCGTTGCCGCCCTCAAGGAACAGCTCGGCGACGACAGGGTAATCCTCGGCCTTAGCGGCGGCGTGGACTCCTCGGTAGCCGCAGTACTCCTCAACAAAGCTATCGGCGACAGGCTCACCTGCATATTCGTTGACCACGGCATGCTGCGCAAGAACGAGTTTTCCGACGTGCTACGCGACTATCAGGGCCTCGGCCTTAACGTGATAGGCGTCGACGCCTCGGCAAAATTCTTCGCAGACCTCGCCGGAGTAACCGACCCCGAACGTAAACGCAAAATCATCGGAGCCGACTTTATCGAAGTATTCGATGCCGAAGCATCAAAGATTACCGACGCCCGCTGGCTCGCACAGGGCACCATATACCCCGACTGCATCGAGTCGCTGTCAATCACAGGCACGGTGATAAAGAGTCACCACAACGTAGGCGGCCTCCCCGAGCGCATGAACCTGAAACTGTGCGAACCGCTCCGCCTGCTGTTCAAAGACGAGGTGCGCGCCGTGGGACGCCAGCTCGGAATGCCCGAACGCCTCATCAACCGCCATCCCTTCCCCGGCCCCGGCCTGGCTGTGCGCATCCTCGGCGACATCACACCCGAAAAGGTGGCCGTTCTTCAGGAAGCCGACCACATCTTTATAGAAGGGCTGCGCGAATGGGGCCTTTACGACAAAGTATGGCAGGCCGGCGTAATCCTCCTGCCGGTACAGAGCGTTGGCGTGATGGGCGATGAGCGCACCTACGAACGCGCCGTGGCACTCCGCGCCGTAACATCGACCGACGCCATGACCGCCGACTGGGCACACCTGCCGTATGATTTTATGGCAAAGGTAAGCAACGAGATTATCAACAAGGTGCGCGGCGTCAACCGCGTATGCTACGACATCTCCTCCAAACCCCCGGCAACAATCGAGTGGGAATAATTCACCACCCCATTACACATCAGCTATTGAGAACTGCCGATTGTTTTTTAACAATCGGCAGTTCTTCGTTAGCGCCTAAGGGTGAAGTTTGTAGAACCGGGTAAGGCGTTATTTGGATTTTTTTCGTAACTTTGCGGCGTTTTTAGGTTTTTAACACACTAAGGTACAATTCATCACTTATGAGCTCAATCGGCAAAGCCTCGCCAATATCTCCGGCCAAGGCTATCGACTTCCACCCCAAGCTCTTTTCCTGCCTGCGCCACTATAACGCATCGCGCCTCAAAGCCGACATTATCGCAGGCATCGTGGTAGGCATCGTAGCCCTGCCTCTCGCTATCGCTTTCGGTATCGCATCGGGCGTAAGCCCCACAATAGGACTTATCACAGCCATAATAGGCGGATTCATGGTGTCGTTCTTCGGCGGAAGCACCGTCCAGATAGGCGGCCCCACGGGTGCGTTTATTGTGATAGTGTACAATATAATCGCCCAGTTCGGCCTGCACGGACTTGCCATCGCCACATTTATGGCCGGCGTCATCCTCGTAGTTATGGGCATATTCCGGCTCGGCACCGTGATCAAGTTCATACCCTACCCTATCGTTGTAGGATTTACCGCCGGTATAGCCCTCACCATCTTTTCAACCCAAATCAACGACTTCTTCGGCCTCGGCCTCCGCGATATTCCCGGCCAGTTCATTCCCAAATGGGGTATGTACTTCAGCAATCTCGGCAACATATCGCTGCCGGCTCTGGCCACTGCCGCCGTATCGCTGCTGATAATAATCTTGGCGCCCAAAGTGTCGAAAAAGCTCCCCGGCGCGCTGATAGCCATAATCGCAGTCACCGCCGGCTCCTATATATTAGGTGAAACTTTCGACTGGTACTCCGTTGAAACCATCGGCGACCGCTTCGGCACTATGGCCACCGATATCCCCGTGCCCCACGGCTTCACACTGAACATGGCCACGATAAATATGCTGCTGCCGTCGGCATTCACCATAGCCGTGCTCGGCGCCATAGAGTCGCTGCTCTCGGCAACAGTGGCCGACGGCGTTACCGGCTCCCGCACGAACAGCAACACCGAGCTTATCGGCCAAGGACTTGCCAACATATCGGTGCCTTTCTTCGGCGGCATACCCGTCACCGGCGCCATAGCCCGCACAATGACGAACATAACCAACGGCGGACGCACTCCCGTTGCCGGCATCGTGCACGCCCTCGTGCTGCTGCTGATATTCCTCTTTGCCATGCCGCTGATAAACTATGTGCCCATGGCATGCCTTGCCGCAGTACTGATGGTTGTGGCATACAATATGAGCGGATGGAGAACCATTGTCGGCATATTCCACGCCCCCAAAAGCGACATATCGGTACTTTTGGTGACCTTCCTCCTCACCGTGATATTCGACCTCACAATCGCTATCGAGATAGGCCTGTTGCTCGCCGTGGTACTGTTTATGCGCCGAGTGATGGAAAACACCGAGATAAAGGTATACTCAGAGCAGCTTGATGTTGCGGAGGGTACCGACCTGTCGCAGCACGAAGTGCTCAACGTTGCCCGAGGCGTGAGCGTATACGAAATCGACGGTCCGTTCTTCTTCGGAATAGCCACCAAATTCGACGAAATGATGCGCTCCACCCTTGCCGACAAACCCGTGGTACGCATAATCCGCATGAGGAAAGTTTCGTTTATCGACGCTACCGCTCTGCACAACCTCGAACTACTCATCAAATCATCGCAGAAAGAAGGAATCCACGTAGTGCTTTCGGGCGTGAAACCCAAAGTAAGGCTCGCTCTGGAACACGCAGGCATAGACAGCCTGATTGGCACCGACCACATCTGCGACCACATCACAAAGGCCGTGGTAATGGCAAACCTGATTGCATCAGACAGCCGTCGCGAAGCATCTGCCGCCAACTAATCACAACCCTATATATAATCCCGGACACCTGCAAGAGCCACCATTCTTGCGGGTGTCCTTTTTTTGGCTTCGCACCGTGCTTTCTGTTAAAAAACAGGGCCGGTGCGAAAAAAAGAACCTTAAAATTTGTGTAGTTTAAAAAAACGGCTTAACTTTGTGGCGTTTTTGAAGCAAACAATTGTTTTATTACTAAATCAAAACACAAAATGAAAAAGTTAGTATTGATGCTTGCTGTAGTATTCAGCATGTCGTTCTTCGCTTGCGGCAACAAGGAACAGGCTGCCGAAGCTACCGAAGCTCCTGCAGTAGAAGAAGTTGCTGAGCCCGTTGCTGAAGAAGTAGCTGTTGTTGAAGATAGCGTACTCAACGACTCTACCGTAGCTGTTGAAGCTGCCGCTGCTGAAGTTGCTGAAGTTAAGTAATTTCCGACTCCGACACTTCCTGCGCCTGAATAAGGCGTATCAAGCCAAAGAAACTTAAGAGGTCGTTCGCAAAAAGCGAATGACCCCTTTCATTTTATATAAGATTCACAAAACAAAAGTTAACATCGCAACGTTATATCTATGTAATGTAACTTTTCAACCGTATTTGCATGAAGAAACTAATTGCTGAAGGTATCGGAACGATGTTTCTGGTTCTTCTCGCCTGCGGCAGCGCAGTGCTTGCCGGCCCCTCGATAGGCGGCCTCGGTATTGGTCTATGCTTTGGCCTCGTTCTGGTGTGCCTGTGCTACGCCTTGGGCAACATCTCCGGATGCCACGTGAATCCGGCCGTATCTTTCGCTATGTTTCTCAGCGGGAGAATGAGCGGCAAGGACTGCGTGGGCTACATCGTGTTCCAGCTTCTCGGAGCCACAGTCGGTGCAGGATTCCTGTTCTGGTTTATGAATATGGCACCCGGCTTCACATTTGGCGGCACTACACCGCCGGCAAGCTACCTTGCCACCAACGTGCTCCAGCCGGGAGCCACCTCCGGCATGGCACTGCTCAGCGAAGGCCTGCTCACATTCTTCTTTGTGTTGATTGTGCTCGGCGCCACAGATCCCTCTAAAGGCTTCGGCAAATTCGCAGGACTCGCCATAGGCCTCGCTCTCGGCCTTGTCAACATAGTGGGCATTCCCGTCGACAACTGCTCGGTAAACCCTGCCCGCAGCTTCGGTCCCGCAGTTTTTGATCCAACGGCATGGGGCGACTTCTGGATTATGGTAGTAGGACCGGCCATCGGCGCAGTGCTTGCCGTGCTATGCTGGATAGCTATGGCCGGAGGCCGCAAATCAATAAAATAAAATCACACCACCATAAAAGGCATAGGCTCGCAACCACAACGCGGGCCTATGCCTTATTATATAGGGCGCTTCACAATATTATTCCGAATTTCTTAATACGCGGATCGAGCATATTATCAGGCATAAAACGAACGAGTGTATTGGTTACCGAGTTAAGCATACGCCTGCGCACATAATCCGCCCTTATATACATCGACACTCTGCGCTCCGACAGATACCGCCCGTCAATAGGGCGCACATTAATCTGCTGGCGTTCGTCAAGCAGACGCAGATGCATCTCCGGAATTATAGTAAAACCGCCATTTTCGTCAACTATACGTATCAATGTTTCTATACTTCCGGCCTCGTACACCCTCCTGCCCTTAGCCCGAGCCTTACAGAAACTGAACGCACTGTCGCGAAAACACTGGGCCTCTTTCATTATCCACATATTCTCGTGTTCAAGCTTAGCGGGGTCAAACACATCAAAACGATTCAGGCAAGCCTCCGACAGATACACATAGAATTTCTCCGTATAAAGAGGTATCTCAAAAATACCAGCGCCTGAAGCCCCGCTTATAGCGATTCCCGCATCGATCAGACCACGCCCGAGGGCTTCGAGCATGCTTTCTGTCTTCAACTCCCGTACCGACAATTCCACATCCGGATAATCTCTTGCATAGAACTTGATAAAGTTCGGCAGTATATAAGGCGCTATTGTAGGCCCTACCGACAATGCAAAGCGGCCTCTCGTTCCCTCCTTTTCTTCAGACACAATTTCCGAAATACGCTCTATCTCGACAAGTGCCGCCTCGGCCTGACGAATAATCTTCCGGCCAAGCGCGGTAGGCTCCACCTTCTTGTTATCGCGCTCGAATATAATCACGTCCAGCTCCTCTTCAAGCTTGCGGAGCATAGCGCTGAGTGTAGGCTGCGACACTCCAAGGATTTCCGACGCCTTGGCAAAGCTAAGCTCGCGCCCTATTGCTATCACATATCTAAGTTGCTGTATGGTCATATCGATAGATTATATCTATGCAAAGATAGGCAAAAGCTTTCGTTAATCTATGGCTTATTGCGTAATTTTGCAACAAACTAAAAATCACATTATGGCAAGCAAACAATTCCACCGCCACCTCGAAGCAAAGAGTCCGTCGCTATACTGGATTCTGATAGCCTATCTCGTAATCGGATTCTTCTACCCGGCCATTGGCATCATCGCACTTATATGTATGATAGCGCCGGTAGCCTTCGCTGTCCGCAAAGGACGCTGGTGGTGCGGCAACGCCTGTCCGCGAGGCAACTTCTACGACCGGCTCATATCACGCTACTCGCCCCATAAACCCATACCCGCCTTCGTGCGCAGGAAGGGGTTCCGCATCTTTATGGTGCTGTTCATATTCACCGTATTTGGAGTGCAGATGTACCACGCCTGGGGCAACTGGCACGCCGTAGGCCGCGTGTTTTGGACAATAATCCTTGTCACGACCATAGTAGGTATAATCCTCGGTTTTGTTTTCGCGCCACGCACTTGGTGCTCATTCTGCCCTATGGGCACGCTGTCGTCGTGGGTAACACCTCGCAAGGGAAAACTGCCGGAAGGCTTTCCGAGAATACAGGTTGCTGCAAGCTGCCAGATGAAATGCAAGAGCTGCGCACGCGTGTGCCCGATGCAGCTAACGCCATACGACAGCCGCGGACTCGAAGAAGGCTACCTGCATCCCGACTGCATAAAATGCGGCAAATGCACCATTGGCTGCCCCACCAAAATAATGAGGCTCTCATAATCCCAATTATATACAATCGAAGCGCGCCGTGGTCTGCCTCGGCGCGCTTCGATTATTTTATGAAAAAGTATCCTACTTTTTATGTTTTGACATCGATGCTTTCAGAATCGGCATACAAAGTATATAAGCCGACGAGGCAACGAAAGCCAAAAATATAGTTCCTATCAGTATTATTAATTTAGAAGGCTTGGCCGGTTTTACCGGAACGGTGGCAGGCTGAATCACGGCAAAGACAGGGGTGGTTTCCTGAACCTTGGCCTCAGCCATCTGCACACGCTGCGCTGTAGAGTTATACAGGTCGAAAGCCAGTGTAGCCTCGTTCTGAAGGCGCTCTATCTCTATCGAAGCCGAACGCGAACTAAGCGAGTGATTGCGGTCGCTGGCCTCGGCATAGCGCTTCTGCGCATCATAGTATGCTTCACGTGCCTCGCCATTGATTCGCAAAGCGTATGCCAGATCCTGCCGGGCCTTCTCGGTACGATATTCGGTAATATACTTTTGCAGATATGCAACCACGGTGTCGGCAAGATGTGCCGAAGCCACAGGATCCTGCAGAGTTGTCGAAATCGTTATTACAGATTTCTTTGTATTGAAATCAGCCGAGATGCGATTCGACAACTTTAAAACAGTTGCCGCCTGCTTGGTTGTCAGATGATAAGGGTCGATAGTATCTGACACCGCAGGCTGGCTCCTGAACAAAGAAGGCAAGCCCAGCACGGCGCTTATAGCCGAACTCCACCACGGCGACGACGTATGTTTGGTGATTATCTCCTGCACCGTCATATCGTTTTCTTCTGTGGGAAGGCTTGCCGAAAGCAGCTCCACCATAAAAGGCGTCGAGTTCAGCACATCAGGATAAAGTTCGGGATACACGGCGTCAACGCTGGCATCAGATCCAAGATTGACACCCGCAAGCGAAGCCAGGGCGCTCATACCGCCGCCGGCACTCTTGCCTCTTAGCTCGGGGGTCAGCTTTACTGTTGTCGAGTACTCCCGGGGAATACTGAAAGCCACCACAAGGCCGACAACCAACCCGCCGATACACCATTTGATTATGGTTCGGCGATTGTCCCAAAGCTTGCAGGCAAGCTCCATCAGGTCTATTTCCTGCTCTTTGTCGCTGCCGTGCCCTATTTCCGGATTGTTATTGTTGTATTCCATCTATCGGGAGTTATTTGATTAGCGTTGAGATAGTGGCACCCATCGTTCCGAGAGAAGCCGCCGTAGTTCCTATGGCAAGCCATTCAGCTACCGACAATCCCTTTCCTTTCTGCTTGGACGGAACTATGATATGGCAGCCCGGCTCTATAGCCGCGTTTTTGCCCTGCGCCACTCGCCCGTTCATATACACTACGAACGCACGCCCTTTATTGGCACTATTTCCAAAGCCACCGGCCTGTTCCACATAATATTTCAGCTTTTTACCGGGCGTGTAGACAACAGAGTTGGGATAAAGGACGTCACCGGAAATCTTGACAGTGTTGACCATTTCCGGCACAACAATCACGTCGCCATCTTTGATAACGATATCCTCCGGGCCACCGGGATTTGCCAGAGCTTTGTCAAGCTCTATGCCCACACTGTATGTATCGGCCAATAGCACCTTGTTGGCCGCGATAGAGTCGCTGCCTGACGACGATGCGGCAAGCCTCAACACTTCGTCGCGTGCCGCAATCTCGGCTTCGCTCATCTTGCGGGTGAGATTGGCTCCACGCAGATACGCGAACTCCGACACTCCTCCGGCTCGTTTCACGAGGTCGCTCAGACGCTCGTTGCGCTTCGTCAGCGAGTACGCACCCTCAAACGGAACTTCGCCTTCGATTACTACACGGCGCTGAGGTGTATAGTTGGGCGAACGGCGTACATCGATAATGTCGTTGGGCTGGAGCACAAACCCGGTATCGCCATCTACCACGAGGCCGTCCTTGATAGTGAGTTTGAAATTCTGCGACAGCTCGTTGCCTATCAACGTGGCGTTCGGGTCATCTATTCTACGCGATATGTCCACCGTGGCATAAGATGCACCTTCGTTCAGACCTCCGGCCTGCATTATGACGTCTTCAATGGTCAGGTTATGGGCAAATTCATATGCTCCGGGGAACTTGATTTCACCATTGATTATAATATTGCCGAGGGGGTCTATATCTTCTCGCGACGCAACCACAAGGATATCGTTTTTACGCAATTTTATATCCGGCGCAGTCCCGTTGACAACTTTCTCAAGATTAATAGGCAGAACTCTTATATCCTTGTTTTCCATTTCACGGAAAAGCTGCGCGCGGTTGAGGAAAGCGTCTTCCTTGAGTCCGTTGGCAATCTTTATGAGGTCGCGAAGTGTCTTCACCTCGTCGTTTATAGCATAATACCCCGGACGGAAAACCGCACCGCGCACCTCTACTCGGTTGTCATACTGGTTGATTGCTCCGCCCACATTCACAACATCGCCGTCGTCAAGACGTGTGTTGGCAAAATCAGCAGATTCTACTACAGCCACGGTCTTGGAGCCGTTGGTAACGCGGTCTACCGTAATACGGTCGGAATACGCTGTAGCCTTCATCCCGCCGGAATACTTAAGGAGGTCCTTGAGAGTTTCGCCACGCTTCAATTCATAGATGCCGGGGCGCTTGACCTCGCCGCCGGCTTCAACCAAACGGTCATATGCCGGCACAACAATCACGTCGCCTTCCTGAAGACGAATGTCATTGGAACGCTTACCGTTGAACAGATAATCATAAATATCCGAAGTGGCAACCTTGCGTCCGTTGCGCATCACCTCTATCGAACGGAGAGAGCCGGACTCGGTAGTACCACCGGCATTGTACAACGCGTGGAACAAAGTCGAAAAAGGCGATACACGGTAAGTACCGGGTGTAACCACCTCACCCATGATATCCACCTGAATAGTGCGCAGATTGCCAAGGGTAAGCGAAATATCGGAGCCGTCACCGGCAACATCTGCGTACTTCGATGCAAACAGTTCCTTGACAATCTGGTTCGCCTTGTTTATGCTCAGTCCGTTAAGATAAATCGGACCAATCTGCGACACAAATATGCTTCCTTCCGGCGATATAGTCTGCCGGATATGGTCTTCGTTGTTACCCCATATGTTGATAACCACCTCGTCGCCGGGGCCAAGCTTATAATCATCGGGGGTAGCCAGATTTTCGTTAGGCTCGAATGTCAGGTTGCGGCTCTGGAAAATATTTTGTCCGAACACTACCTTTTCATTTGTGTTCGGGTCACGCCGAGTCTGCCCGTCGAATTTAAAATCTTGCTCGTCTATTATTATCTCTTCAAAATCAGTAGTGAAATATTGATCGCCTCCTGCGCCATTGTTCATACTTGAATTTCTGACGGCATTGGAGCCTCTACCATCTTTGTTCTGCGAGGCATTAGAGATATTCTGCCGGTCGTTCTTCTCGCTCCTGTTGCGCCTTACGCTGTAATCCTGACGTGATTCATTACTTGACGACTTGCCCGACTGTGCCGCTTGCACTCGCCTTATCTGGGCCTCTGTAACGCCCTTCGCGAGCAACTCACGCCCGATTGCCTGTTGCGACTTGCCCTGCGCCATACCGGCCTTGACATAATCTACCACTTGGTCGTCTGTCATAGCCGACACAAAGGGTACCGCCATAAGGAAAGCCAACGACACGACAAAAGCACGAAAACTTCTTGTATTCATCGTTTATTATAGCTAATTACTTTGATTATTCTGTAGCTTTATTTTTCACAAATATTTGAGCTGCAAAGATACTATAAAAAAGTGACATACGGAAAAAACATAGTAATAGATTTCACATAGCAATCACAGGCTTTGCCATATGTCGCTACAATCATTGCGCGCCATAAAAACAAAACCACAGATCCAGACAGCCGGTTCAACACTGCAAAAATAACGATTCCCCCCGAATCCGCCAAATATTATGAAATTTGCAGAAAGGAACGGTGCTATCGAGCTGAGCTTCGATGACAACCGCACATTCTGAGTTTCGGGAGGCGACGGCTAAAGCGCGAGTATCTGCGCCGCGTGTGCCTTGGTCTTTATCTCCTTGGGGCCGATAATGGCCGACACCACCCCGTCTTCATTGATTATGAAGGTGGTGCGCACGGTGCCCATATAAGAGCGGCCATACATTTTTTTCTCAGCCCACACCCCGAATTGCTGCTGCAGTTCCGTGCCTGTGTCCGCAATAAGGTCGAACGGCAGTCCGTGCTTTGCAATAAAGCCCTGATGCGATTTCGCACTGTCGCGACTCACACCCACCACTTCGTAGCCTGCCGCGCGCAACTCCTCGTAGCCGTCACGCAGGCTGCAGGCCTCCGCCGTGCAACCCGAAGTGTTGTCTTTAGGATAGAAATACAATGCGAGCTTGCGTCCTTTGAAGTCGCTAAGCCTTATCTCCTTACCATTCTGGTCGGTCCCCAAAATCTCGGGAGCCTTGTCGCCGATCTGTATAGCCATAGTGTCTTTTTTTTCTTTGTAAAACAAATGTAGGCATTATTTTTGATTATACAAACAAAATACCCTCCGCTGAAGATTTGGCCGATTGAAACGGAAACTATATTTTTGCATAAATTTTGTGATTACCACCTTATGAAGACTAAAGACGAGCTTATCGACGACCTGTTATCGCTGGCTTTTGCCGAGGATATAGGCGATGGCGACCATACAACTCTCAGCACAATAGGCCCCGATGCCATGGGCAAACAGCATCTCCTGATAAAGGAAGAAGGCATTATCGCCGGTGTGGACATAGCGCGAAAAGTATTCGCCAAATTCGACCCGACCCTGAAAATGACTGTGTTTATCGAAGACGGCACCCACGTGCGCCCGGGCGACATCGCATTCGTTGTCGAAGGCACCGTCCGCTCGCTGTTGCAGACCGAACGCCTGATGCTCAACATCATGCAGCGCATGAGCGGCATAGCCACTGTCACAGCCCGCTATCAGGAACGCCTTGCCGGCCTGCCCTGCAAGGTTCTCGACACACGTAAGACAACCCCCGGCCTGCGCATGCTCGAAAAAGAGGCTGTCAGAATCGGCGGAGGCTCCAACCACCGCATCGGCCTCTTCGACATGATTCTGATAAAGGACAACCACGTCGATTTTGCCGGAGGAATAGCCGCTGCCGTAGAGCGCGCCAAAGCATACTGCAAGGAAAACGGCAAAGACCTCAAAATAGAGCAGGAAGTACGCAACACCGACGAAATACGCCAGGCCATCGCAGCAGGCGTGGACCGCATAATGCTCGACAACTTCGACCCTGAAAGGACTGCCGAGGCCGTGCGCATCATTCGCGCCGAAGCACCGGGTGTCGAAATCGAATCAAGCGGAGGCATCACGCTCGACACCCTGCGAAGCTACGGCGAAGCCGGAGTCGACTTTGTGTCGGTAGGCGCGCTCACACACTCCGTGAAAGGACTCGACATGAGCTTCAAAGCCTGTTAAGCACCAAAACTACATCGATATTCCATCTTCTGAAAGCAGGGCTATGTCCTGCTTTCTTAGTCCGCTGGCGCCGAGAGCCACACCCTCGTTATAGTCGTTGACATACATACGCCGCGGTTCGCGGTAGCATTCCTCGGTAACGGCGGCCTCCGGGTCATAGCACTTCGCCACAAGCCCCGAAAGCGACAGAATGGTATGGAAAGCGCTGCGGCTCGACGACACGTCAAGCTGCGCGTTATCGAGCGCCGCCTCGTACTTTCCGGGGTATTTTCCGCGATACGCCTCCGACAGCCACACGAGCATCGGCACATGGAGCTGATGCGCCGTTGGCGTGGGAGATGCGTGCAGAAAACGCCCACGGGAATCATCGAAAATATCCTCGCCGTGATCCGAAAGATACAGCATCGCCGCCGGACGGCCGGTCGATTCGAGCACTGACGCCACGCTGTCGAGCACGGCATCGACATAGCGTATCGAATTATCGTACGCATTAATCAACTGAGCACGGTTCACGGCTTCGGCCTCGCTCGCATCGTCGGGAAGATACTTGCCGTATCCTTCCGGATAGCGTTCCTTATAGTTGAAGTGCGAGCCATATGTATGAAGCACCACAAAAAGCTTCCTCGACCCCGTAGTATTTATTACGTCGGCAAGCGAGCCCGCAAGCTCCATATCAAAATGGCGGCTTCCGTCATCTGTAAGGAAATCAACCGTATCGGCCTCTTCTCCGAAAAAATCTATTATCTGGCCGTTGCGCTGCTGGTTCGACAGCCACGCCGTGCGGTAGCCCCCTTCTGAAAATGCCGTGATAACGCTCTTTACCGAATATATCGAATCGCCGAATTCCTTCGCCGTAAGATGCGACATAAGCAGCGGCACACTCTTATGCGTGGTATTGCTCTCCGTAAGCGTGCGGCTATAGTATACCACGCCGTCGCGTGCGCCGAGCCTCGGATTTGTGTCCCGCCCGTAGCCGCCAAGCTGCCAGTTCTCTGCCCGCGATGTTTCACCTATGACAAGCACATATATCTCCGGCGCCGACTCCTTGCGCGTATCCTTTGCCCCGAACGAAAAATCTGCCGAAGTATCAAAATAGCCTCTCACAAGCGCGGTGCGTTCTGCCGCCTCAACCATATTGGCGCATACATTCACAGGAAAAAGCTCGCGCATCGGCCTGTACCCTTGCGGAAGAAAGAATGCTGTTACAGCCGCCGCAATGCCGCCTGCAGCCAATACCGCGCCGGCAAATCGCACCGGCCTGCGCTCGGCCGATGTCGTAAACCGTTTATTCACAATAAGAATCACGGCAATCACAAGCAACGGCACATAAAGCGCGCACACCACGGCCAAAGCCTCGCCAAGACTGCCGAGCAGCTCCGTGGCCTCGCTCACATTGGTCGTGGCCACGTTGAGAAACATATCTATCGCTATAATCGACTCCCCGTAGAGGTACAAGAGCACTATCTGAAAGGCACAAAGCGCCATCACAGGCAGCATATAAAGAGCAGTCCGCCCAACATTGCGGCTCCACGAAGCCAGAAGCATGTACACCCCGCCCGGAAGCAATATGTTGGCCGCCCGGACCGCCCACGAATAATGCGGCTCGGTAAAGACCAGCGCTATATTGGGCACAAGCAACAGCAGCGGGAGCCCCCACATCAGTAGCGCCGGTGTCGGAAATGTTTTAAAAAGCTTCATTGATATTGAATATAAAGCCCATCTGATGACGCCCGAAACCAAGATCGAGCCTGACGTTCACTTTTTTCTTAAATTCCCAGCGGTAGCCGATGCCGTAATTAGGCAATACCTCGCGCCAGCGCAGATCGCCGAACTTGGAGAACACCGTTCCCGCCCCTACCCACGCCACAACACCGTTGCGCCGCCACACATGCTGCCTTAATTCAAGGCATACATCAGCGCTCGACTTGTCGCGGTAACGACCCTCGTAGTAACCACGCATATTGTCGCTGCCGCCGAGCGTCGACATAAGCCCCCACGGCGTGTTTCCGTAAGTAAGGCGCGAGTGAAAACGAAAAGCCAGAATGCCTCCTTTCCACACCTCCTTGTACGTTGCCAAAGTAAGCTCTGTAAGCGAAAAGGCATATTTATTCAGCAAAAACCGAGGATTAAACCGCTGGTCCAGCCTGAAGAAAATGCCTCGCGACGCATTCTTCAGAAAATCGCGGCTGTCATACTGCAAAGTGAATCCAAGTCCTAAATTGAAAGTCCTTTCAGCTTGTCCGTCAAGCAGCCACGGCTTGGCGAACTTGCGTCCGTTGATATAATCGAACGCCACCATCGGGCCAAGATAGAGGCTCGGAGCAAGCTTCCACACATAGCTTGCAAGTGCCTGCGAATTTAAATATTTATAATCCGACTCATTGGCATTGTCAACGTTGCGGTCATAGCCTATGCCCCAGAATTTTGAATTGACTGATGAAAAATACACATCATAGTATATTCTCGCCCTGTCCTTCGGAAAGATATGATTGCCCTCTACACCAAGCTTGAAAAACATGCTCGTGGTAGCGTCGAAATAAACCGACACGTCTGATTGCGGCAATATGGTGTCCGAACGGTCTGTCTTGTATAATCCTGCAGCAACAAGACCGACTCCGAACTTGGTGTCGCTCGAATAGTGTGGTCCTCCTATTATACTGAAATCAAAAGCTTTGTCGGTGCGAGGCTTGTTGGATTCATTAAAATAGCCGATTATCTTCGATATAAAGCTTTTCTTGGAAGGCACAGTGTCGCACGGCGAGTCCCCCTCGACCGTCAGGCTGTCGGGACGTTCTGATGCCCTGCAAGTTAGCGACACAGATACGATGAATAATATGATGATGGAAAATCTACGCATAATGCAAATGACTTGCAATATTAACAAAAATAACATAACTTTGTTACAGCCAAGTATTAATTTCACCAACATTCTCGTCCAATTGGAAACAATGAACAAGCTCGGCTGCATCGTATTGGCCGATTTGCTCGAATCCTACGGAGTGAGGCGCATCGTGGTATCGCCCGGCTCCCGCAACGCGCCTCTGATTGTGGCTCTCGCCCGCTCAGGGAGGTACCGGCTCACCACCGTCATCGACGAGCGCTCTGCCGCCTTTGCAGCACTCGGAATGTCGGAAGCCACCGGCACTCCCGTGGCCATCGTCTGCACATCGGGGTCCGCGATGCTGAACTATGCCCCGGCACTCGCCGAGGCATACTACAGCCGCGTACCGCTGATAGCCATAACGGCCGACCGCCCCGCAGAGTGGATATCGCAGCGCGACGGCCAGACCATACAGCAGGCCGGAGCCATTGACAGCGTGGTGAGATGCAGCGTCAGCCTCCCCGAAGGGAACGACGACTCCTGCCTTTGGCACATCAACCGCTTGGTAAACGACGCTCTCGCCGCAGCCACCGGCAATATTCCCGGGCCTGTGCACATCAACGTGCCGCTCTCCATACCCCTCACCGAAGCCCGCCAGTTGGGCGACAAGGAGCGCCTCGGCCGCAAAATCTCCGTAATCAGGTCCCAAGGCGCTTTCGACCGAGATGCCTGTTCCTTTCTTGAGCGCCGACGCGTGCTGATGGTCTGTGGCGCGGGATATCCTGCCGAGAGCCTGCGCCAAGCCGTCGAACTCGTGGTCAGTGAATCGTCGGTCTGCGTCCTCTCCGACATTCTCTCAAATCTTCCCGGAAGCAGCACGGAAGACTTCACAGCCTCCGCCGCGTCACTCCCTGAGCCGGAAGTGGTGCTCACTCTCGGAGGCCTGCTTTCCGACAGCATGAAGCGCTATCTGCGAGGACTCGCCCCTGAGTGCGTTTTCGCATATATCGGCTTTGACGACAATTTCGTAGACACATACCGCCATTACTCTGCGCGGATAGAGTGCAAGCCCGAGGTGTTTTTACGCGCGATTGCCGACAGTATATATGGCGATGCCGACTATAAGGAAGCCTGTGCCAAGTTACTGCCCGCCGTCAACGACGGCCGTATATACGATGTTATGAGAGCATTGCGCGACAACAGTCGCGGCCACGCAGTGCATTTCAGCAACGGCATGACCGTGCGCTATGCCCAGGCCATCTGCTTCAGAGGTGACAGAGGCACATTCTGCAACCGAGGGGTGAACGGCATCGACGGAAGCACGTCTACAGCAATCGGCGCGGCCATCACCTCCGACAGCCCAGTCCTGTTTGTCACAGGCGACATGAGCGCCGCATACGACATCGGCGCCCTCGCCATGGCAGAAATACCCTCCGACTTCCGAATGGCCGTGATAGACAATGGCGGCGGACATATTTTCCGCAAAGTAGGCACCACCCGCAGTCTGCCCGAACGCGAGCAGTACTTCTGCGTGCCTCCACGGCTACCCCTGTCAGAGCTCGCCGCGGCATACGGCTTCGACTTCTACGAACTCAGCCCGGACGACGACATCGACACTGCCATACGCGAATTTATGGCCGGAAAAGGACGCCCCGCAATATTAAAAATCAAAATCGACAATAATGAATAGCAACCAGCAGACTCCCGCAAGAGAGTGGAAAACAATCAAGGAATTTTCCGACATTCTTTTTGAATTTTTTGAAGGCATAGCCAAAATAAGCATCAACCGTCCGGAAGTGTACAACGCCTTCCGCCCGCAGACAAACGCGCAGATACTCGAAGCACTTGCGTACTGCCGCGACACCCCCGAGGTACGCGTTGTAGTCCTCACAGGTGTGGGCGACAAGGCTTTCTGTTCGGGTGGCGACCAGAACTACAAAACCCACGGCGGCTACCGCGACAGCGACGGCACACCGCGCCTCAACGTGCTCGATATCCACAAGGCTATCCGCTCGCTCGTGAAGCCCGTCATAGCCATGGTCAACGGCTACGCAATCGGAGGAGGCAACGTGCTTCAAGTGGTATGCGACCTCTCCATAGCCTCCGAAAACGCCCGGTTCGGCCAGACAGGCCCCAAGGTGGGAAGCTTCGACGCCGGATTCGGCTCCTCTTACCTCGCCCGCTGCGTGGGACAGAAAAAAGCCCGCGAAATATGGTTCCTATGTCGCCAGTATACTGCTGCCGAAGCCCTCGAGATGGGTATGGTCAACAAGGTAGTGCCTCTCGAAAAGCTCGAAGACGAGGTTGTAGACTGGTGCAAGACCATTATGATGCGCAGCCCCTTCGCTATCCGCATGATTAAACGCGCGCTCAATGCCGAACTCGACGGGCAGCACGGCCTTATGGAGTTTGCAGGCGATGCCACACTGATGTACTATCTCATGGACGAGGCTCAGGAAGGACGCAACGCTTTCCTTGAAAAGCGCGACCCCGACTTCGACAGCTATCCGCAATTCCCCGGCTGATGCTTACTGCCGAATGGGCGTCGTACTGCCTGCACTTTCACTTCGAGGCGCGCACTTCGAGGCAGACCATGCACGTCAAAGACACTTACTTCGTCCGTGTCTACGACCCGTCACGGCCCGACGCAGGCGTCGGAATAGGCGAATGCGCCCTGTTCCGGGGCCTGTCAGCCGACGACCGGCCCGACTATGAAGACATGCTTGCGGAAGCCTGCAAAGACCCGCTCGGAGCCGTCACCAGCCCCTACAGTTCTATCCGCTCCGGCTTTGAAAGCGCATTGGCGGCACTCGACGCGGCACAAAGCACCGTTCCGCCCTCCGACTGGCTCGCCGGCCGGCGCGGCATACCCATCAACGGCCTCATCTGGATGGGCGACAAAGCAACCATGCGCGCCCGCATAGCAGAGAAACTCGACGCCGGTTTCAGAGTACTGAAGCTGAAAATCGGCGGCATAGCTTTCGACGACGAGTTAGAGCTGCTCCGCGAAGTGCGCCGCTCCTTCAGCCGCTCCGACCTTGAGATAAGGCTCGACGCTAACGGCGCGTTCACACCCGCCAACGCGCTGAGCCGTCTTTCGGCCCTGTCGGCATTCGGCATTCACTCGCTCGAACAGCCTGTAAAAGCCGGACAGCTCGCCGAAATGGCCCGCATATGCCTCGAAAGCCCCATACCGATAGCTCTCGACGAAGAACTGATAGGCGTCCGCTCCGAACACGAAAGTCGCGCCCTTGTCGAAGCCATCAAGCCACAGTACATAATCCTCAAGCCCTCGCTATGCGGCGGTTTTTCGGCTACTGGCACTTATATACACATAGCCCGCGAGAACGGCATCGGCTGGTGGCTAACATCGGCGCTTGAGTCAAACATAGGACTCACCGCCATTGGTTCGTGGCTGAGCCGGGAACACCCCGAGGCAACCATGCCGCAGGGACTCGGCACAGGCCAGCTCTACACCGACAACATCGAATCGCCCCTTGAAATGCAAGGCGCCGAACTTCGCTATAACCCTGCCCGGCAGTGGCACATACCCGATAATATCCAATGGCGTCATTGAGCGATTTTCTTGCCGAATGGGGCAACACAGCCCCCTTCGTCGAAGCCCGAACATCAGGTTCAACAGGCACGCCCAAGGCCATACGGCTGCTTAAAGCCGATATGAGGCAATCGGCGCGTGCCACTAACGCATTCTTCGGCATCGGCCCGCACTCAGTCCTCGCGTCACCGCTCAGTTTCGATTATATCGCAGGCAAAATGATGGCTGTGAGGGCTTGCGAGGCAGGCTGTAGGCTCATCGAACTACCTATATCCAACACAATTATCCTCCCCGACGGCGAACAGGCCATCGACCTGCTGCCCATCGTGCCGTCGCAGCTACAGTCGCTCATCGACAAGCCGGAATATGCCGCCCGCATACGCAGCGTGCTCATCGGCGGGGCCGCGCCGTCTGCCGACAGCTGCGACGCGCTTCTTGCCGCCGGTTACAAGACATATATCAGCTACGGTATGACAGAAACGTGCAGCCACGTGGCCCTTGCCGACGCTGCCGACCGCTCGCGCACATTCCACGCGATGCCGGGCATACTGTTCGATACCGACTCAGACAGCAGGCTCATAATCGGCGCCCCCGCATTCTCATTCGCACGGCTGCAGACAAACGACGTCGTAGAACTCCTGTCGCCCGGCACCTTCCGCTGGCGCGGTCGTGCCGACGGTGCCATAAATTCGGGTGGCATCAAACTCTTTCCCGAAGAGCTCGAACAGCTATACGCCCCAGCCCTATCCGGCCAGAGCTACTACGTATGTGCCGAGCAGCACCCACAGTGGGGACAGTCTGTGCTGCTAGTGATAGAAGGACGCGATATAGACACCGACGCCATAGCGGCACGCCTGCGCACCATCGTCGCCGACCACCGCCGCCTGCCCAAACGCATCGTCGCCGCAGCAGCACTTCCACGCACCGCCAACGGCAAAATCCGCCGCATCCCGGTATGAACCACGGCTCGCCGCGTATTCCCGCAACCGGCGTTAAAGACTAATCCATGTGGCACGCTTCCACGCATACTCCATAGGCCCGTGGCTGTGGCGCCCTATCCACCAGCGGCAGAAAGAATACTGAAGTATGAACAGCAGCGCACCCACGCATACCGACGCCGTGATGCCCAAGTGCGCGTGCATGCCGAAGCCCCAATTGTAGAAAATAAGCGAACCGGCTATGCTCTGTGTCACATAGTTGGTCATACTCATATTGCCGTAAGGTATCAACAGACGGAAAACCCGGCACACTCTCTCCGAACAATAAAAACCGAAAAGAACTCCCGACACAAGCACGAGCATAAAGGCAAAATTAGCCAACGAAGACAACAGCAAGCTCAACGGCCCGAGGATATTGGCATTCTCAATAAAGCTCGGCAACATATTGTTAAGACCGTACAGCGGGAAGAATGCCACAAGAGCCCACGCAAGCACGCGGCCCCAGCAGGGCATGGACGATTTCAGCAACCAGCCCTGGCGCCCTATCAGCATACCGAGCATAAACAGCCCCGCCGTCTGGAAAATACGCCCGTGGTCCCACGCCCACGCAAGACTCGCCAACTGCCCTTCCCACAAATTCACCTTGACGGTATCCCAGAAACCGCCGCCCGACTGAACGGCAAAAGCGGCCTGCCAGTATTCGCCCGTAGGTATCGACGGAACCACATACGACGGGTCGGCAACAGCTCGCACTATATTGTACAGCGCCACAGGCTGAAGCAGGCATATCGCCACAAGCCACAGCAGCACCTTGTTCGACAAGCGGCAGGTAGCCACAAGCACAAAGCCTATCAGCGAGTACATCACCAATATCTCTGCCGTAAAGAACATGGCATTGAAATTACCTATCACGAACAGCAGCAACAGGCGCCAGCAGAAACGCGCGCGGAAGTCCTTGCCGCGCATACGCTGGTTATCGTCCTGAATAAAGAAACTGAATCCGAACAACAACGCGAAAATGGCATACGCCTTACCGCCAAGCAGGAAGAAAAGGCCGTCCCAGACAGCGCGGTCCGTAAAATTCAGCCACGCTCCCTGCCCTGTCGTGTCCGGGAAAGAATAAAAATTGAAATGCTCTATCGTATGCAGCAGAATAATGCCCATCACAGCCAAGCCGCGCAACACATCGGCCACATCTACACGCTTGTGCGGCACTGCCGCCCTCTCCATAGTGCTCATATTCGTGGTATTGATTGGTATATAGGTGCAAAGGTACGAATAAGTCGAGCGCAAAAGCAAATATTCTTATTTGATTTTGCCGGGCGTCAATGGGCTATAAACATATCGCCCTGCATGGCGAGAGCCATACAGGGCGACATACTATTTGGTAAGCCTTGCTTATTCGGCAGATTCTTCTGCGGCTACTTCGGCTCCCGAAGCATTGTTGAGAGTGTCAACGATAGCGCGGAACTCGTCGAGCGACACAGTTTTTTCGTTCAGTTTCACAGCATTGTGGATAGCGTTCATCAGCTTGGCTGTGAATGCCTGCTCGCGAATGCGACCGAGCTGCTCCTTGTCTTTGAGAAGGTTTTCAGCATAGTAGTCGGCCATCTGCTCTGCCATCTGGCCAAGGCCGTACTGGTAGAGCTGCTCCATGGCGATAGAGCGGGCAATAGCCTTCACGTCGTCTTCTTCCACGCGGATATTCATGGCGCGGCCGGCCTGGCTCTGGATAAT
This sequence comes from uncultured Muribaculaceae bacterium, assembly GCA_910579035.1. Lineage (GTDB taxonomy): Bacteria > Bacteroidota > Bacteroidia > Bacteroidales > Muribaculaceae > CAG-873. The sequence continues at coordinate 39,534 of CAJTSR010000001.1, forward strand.
CTCCCACTTGATGCCGGGAATAGAGTGCTGGAGGTAGCCGTCTACTTCCTCTTCCTTGATTTCAGGATTGGCGCGCATCATAAACTTGCGCAGGAAGCCTTCGGGAAGCTGCATCGACGCACCGTAGGTTTCCATAAGGTAATCCTCGGTAGTGCGCACGAAGAGGTTGCGGCTGTTGGGCTGCAGACCCTGTGCTATCATATCGGTAACGCGGGCGCGGTATTCTTCTTCGTTGTGTACAGCGTCGGGGCCGAACACCTTGTCGTAGAATTCCTGACCAAGCTCTGCGGGCTTGTTGACCACATACTCGGTGATATTGATTTCAAAGTTGCCGCGAGCCTCTTCCACCTTGTCGCGGTCGATGTGGAGCATCGAGCTTATTTCAGCCTCGTTGCCGTCGCAGGTAGCGAAAGCGTCGAACACAACCTTGTCGCCGACCTTGGTTCCTTCAAACTTGGCAGCCTCTTCCTTGCTCTTGAACAAGAACGGAGCGAGAATGCCGTCGGTTACCTGAATGCCGTCGGCCTTCACCTGTCCGTCCTCGGCAAGCTGCATGATAGTGCCCTTGACGAGGGCGCGGTCGCCGTATTCCTGAGCCTGAACGCGCTCGCCGGCCTGCTGGCGCAGATTCTCGTCCTGCTGCTTGATCATATCGTCGCTTACGGCGATATTGTAGAAGTCGAGTTCAACGCTCTGGTCGAATACCAGATTGAGCTCGGGCATCAGTCCGATTTCGTAAGCAAATGTATAGTCTTTCTCGTCGAGATTCAGTTCCTGGTCGGGAGCCGGGATAGGCTGGCCGAGGATAGCGATATTGTTGTCGTCGATATATTTGAGAGCAGCATCGGAGGCCACGTCGTTCAGCACGTGAGCCTTCACGTCCTTGCCGAAACGCTTCTGAAGCTGAGCCATGTCGATGTGGCCTTTGCGGAAGCCGGGGATCTGACGGGTGTTGCCGATTTCCTTAAGCTCCTTCTTGACGCGGGGAGCGTAGTCGCCTTCTTCGATTTTAACGACTATACGGCCCTCGAGGTCGCTCGTCTTTTCGAGTGTTACGTCCATTATGTATCTTTTTTCTATTTATAAATGTATCTTAGGTTGAAACGGAAAAAGGGGCTTCCCGGTTTCCAAGCTGCAAAATTAGCACATAAAATTTTATTAATCAACTTTCGGCATCATTTTCAGGAAACCAACCGCCAAAATCCTCGCTCACCGACGGCGGAGCTGCCAGAAGGCCACGGCGGAGGCTGCGGCGACGTTGAGCGAGTCAACGCCGTGAGCCATCGGTATGCGCGCCGTATAGTCCGCCCCGGCTATCACGCTGTCGGCAAGACCGTCGCCCTCCGTTCCGAGCACTATGGCAAGCCTCGGCTCGGCACACAAGGCCGCATCGTCGATAGGCACGGAGCGGTCGGTAAGAGCCATCGCCACAGTCTTGAAGCCGAACTGCCGCAGAGCCTCCGGCCCGCTGCCCGCCGGCAGCCAAGTCCACGGCACAAGGAACACCGAGCCCATCGACACACGCACGGCTCGACGGTTGAGCGGGTCGCACGACGACCGTGTAAGCGCCACCGCGTCGATGCCCAACGCCGCCGCCGAGCGAAATATAGCCCCAATATTAGTGGTGTCCACCACGCCGTCGATAACGGCCACACGGCTCGCGCCCGCCACAACCTCGGCAAGCGGCCTCGCCGCAGGACGGCGCATGGCGCACAGCACACCCCGCGTAAGCGTGTAGCCCGTCAGGCCGGCAAGCAGCTCCCGCGCACCTACATACACCGGCACCTCATCAAAACCCGCCAGCAAAGGCGCGGCATCGCCCTCTACGTGGCGCCGCTCGCACATAAACGCCAAGGGCTCATAACCTTGCTTCAAGGCAACGGCTATTACCTTGGGACTTTCGGCTATGAATATCCCTTTGTCGGGTTCGAGCACGTTGCGCAACTGAGCCTCTGTAAGCGAGGCAAATATCTCCACACCGGGATAATCCAGCGAATCAATCTCTATCAGGTTCATACGGCAAAGATAGCACTTATCCGTCAAAATCGGGCAAGTGTCACGCTTATACCCAAGCCGATATAGGGTTGCAGCCCCTTCGGCGTGATGCCGTAGCCAGCCTGAAGGCCAACCGAAAAACGCCGCTCGCGCCTCGCCTCAGGCTGTACGACTGACACGGCCGCCGTGCTGCGGAACAGCGCGAGGCTGTCGAGCCGGGGCTTGTAGCCGCTCACATAAGCCCTGTACGACTCCCCCTCGAACACCGCCTGGCTCCGTGGCAGCCCCACATACGCGCTGTCCTGCCCGGCACTGTCTGTCGGAGCCACAATGGCAAGCCGCACAGTGTCCGGCTTAAGGTAGCGCACCTCGACAGGTGCCGGTTCGGCCACCGTAACGGTGTCGCGCAGAGTGATTACTCTCACCTCGGGGCGCACAGCCACGCCGCCGCTCCCACGCAACCCATACCCCGCCGCAAAACCCGCCGCGAACAAGGCCGCAGCCCATACCGCGCTACTCGCCTTCATAGTACTCGCATATCGCGTCGGCGTGGAGCGCAACTATCTCCTCCAAGCCTCTCTCCGACATAAGGAAAGCCGCATCAGAGCGGTTGTCCTGAAACATATTCTCCGTCAGCACCGCCGCGAAAGGCACACCGCGGCATATGGCGAGAGGTGCCGTCCAGTAGCCGCAGGGCGGCGTGCAGCGGTTGCCGAGCAGGCCCCGACGCCGTGCCCCGGCATTCATCAGGGCAGCAAGACGCCTGCTCTCCACACCGGCCTCCGGCGCCACGAAGGCACTCCACCCCGATGCCCCGAGCCATTCCTTGCCGTTGCCGGCCGCATTGCAGTGGAGCGACACAAGCACTGCCCGGCGTCCCGAGCCAAGATTCCGCGCCCGCCGGCAGCGCTCCGACAATGCGATGTCGGCATCTTCCGGCACTAATAGCACCGCCTCCACTCCGCGCCGGCCAAGCTCGCCACAGAGCCTGCGAGCCGCCTTCCGGCACCAATCATACTCGCGTAGCCTCCCGTCGGGGCTGCGCTTGCCGGGTGTTTCAGCTCCGTGGCCGTTGTCTACAATCACTAATATTTTATCCATATGTTCAGATATTGTTTACACCGGCAAAGATAAAGCCACGGCAGCCGCGAAATTATTGATTTTAGCTCACTTGCGTCCTTTAACAATTGTCAAAATCAAGCCCGCCGTGAACCAAGGTCATATCGGTGCGTTATTATGATACAATCAACCAAAAGAATAATTATGACTTACGAACAGCCCCAATTACCTTACGACGAAAACGCACTCGAGCCTGTAATCAGCCGCAAGACAGTGGAATTCCATTACGGAAAGCACGAAAAAGCGTATATCGATAATCTCAACCGCCTCATCAAAGGCACCGAATTCGAGGATATGGAGCTTGAAGACATCATAGCCCATTCTCAGGGAGCGCTATTCAACAACGCTTCGCAGGCATGGAACCATATCTTCTACTTCTTCACCTTCTCGCCCGACGCCAAGCACGAACCCGAAGGCGACCTCCGCAAGGCCATCGACCGCGAGTTCGGCTCCTTCGACAAATTCAAAGAAGCATTTGTCGACGCCGGTGTCGGCCTGTTCGGCTCCGGCTGGGTATGGCTGTCGCGCGACGAATCGGGCAAGCTATTCATAACCCAGGGTCCCAATGCCGGAAACCCCATCACATCCGGACTCACTCCCCTGCTTACCTTCGATGTGTGGGAACACGCATACTACCTCGACTACCAGAACCGACGTGCCGACGCCCTCAAACAGCTGTGGGATATCGTCGATTGGGCAGTGGTGGAAAGCCGCTACTGATTTTGCGGCATCACAAAAATATAGCACTTTAGTTTTAGCATAATGTGATGAATGGAAAGGGAGGTACTCGTGAGAGCACCTCTTTTTCTTCTTTTTTGCCGTGGCTGTCAACAAAACGTCCCCCGATTGTTTTATAGTAAGTACAGGAGGTTTTAATAATATCTGTTAAACACCCTCTAAAAACGTTTCAATGATGAAAACAAAGTCTTCGCCTTGCATAATCCGGATAATCCTGCTGGGGCTGCTGCTCCTATGGGCGCTCTGCCCGCGCGTATGGGCCGCCGACCGCCTCGACGTTCACATTCCTGCCGAATGGCCCTCCGACACTTGTTTCAATCCGGCCTCGCGACCGGGCAATATCGACAGCGAGTGGTGGCGCGTTTTTGACGCTCCCGTCCTCGACTCCCTTATTGCCGCAGGCGAAGCCGGAAACTACAATCTTGCCATGGCCGCACGACGAATAGCCATAGCCCGCAGCAACACTCGCATAGCCCAAAGCGCATACTATCCGTCGCTGTCGCTGCAAGTCGGCTGGAGCAAGGAAAGACTCTCAGGCTTTACCGACAAGACAGCCGTTCCGCCGTCCGACCTCTCCTCTTTTTCCGGCGCGGTCAGCATAAGCTGGGAAATAGATGTGTTCGGCAAAATAACACGGCAGGCAAAAGAGGCAAAGGCGCAGGTACGCGTGTCGGCCGCCGAGCATGCAGGCGTGCTGCTCAGCCTCGAAGCCGAAATAGCGTCTACCTATGTCAATCTGATGGTGGCGCGCAACCAGCTGCGCGTGGCTAAGGAACACTCCGAAAGCCAGCGCCGCATACTCGGCATCACAGAAACGCGCCACGAAACAGGCCTTGCCTCCAAGCTCGACGTGGCACAGGCAAGCACGCTCTACTACTCGACGATAGCATCAATCCCATTGCTCGAAGCAAGTATCGAGGCTTCAAAGAACGCTCTGGCGGTACTCATCGGAACCACCGTCGAGCACCTTCCCGCCACCCTTGACACAGCCACAGCCCTGCCACCGTACAGTTCCATAGTGGCTATGGGAGCGCCGCTCGACCTGCTGACGCGCCGTCCCGACGTGGTACAGGCCGAACGCTCGGTCGAAGCCGCCGCGGCCGCCTTAGGAGTGTCGCGCGACGCATACCTGCCCACACTCTCGCTCAATGCCTCCGTAGGCACGCAGGCACACCGTATCGGCGACCTGTTCAGGAACAACAGCCTCACATACACTGTGGCTCCTACCATATCGTGGACCATATTCGACGGCCTGTCGCGACGCTACAGCACCGAGGCTGCCCGCGAAAGAATGGAAATGGAAATCGACAACTACAACATGACGGTGCTTACCGCCGTCGAAGAAGTACGCAACGCCGCCCACAACCACGCCGCCACCCTGCAATACATATCCCGGATAGAAACCGTGGTAAAGAACTCGGCTGAAGAAGTAAAATTATCCGTCGACCTGTACACCGAAGGACTCACTCCGTTCTCCAACGTGGTCGACGCCATGCTCAATTATCTCACTTATCAAAACACTCTCGTTTCGGCTCATGGCCGTGCCGTCAACTCGCTCATAGACCTCTACAAGGCGCTCGGAGGCGGATGGACCGGCAACGAATAATCCCACACCCACCATGAAACCTTCCGTCTTCCTTCTATGTGTGGCTGCCGCCGGCCTCTCCTCTGCCTGCCACAAGCACAAAGCCGACCACGCCGACTCGATCCCGGAAATAGACGTCGCTATCGCCGTCGAAGACTCCGTGACCATCCACAAAACCTATCCCGGAACACTCATCGCCAAACGAGAAGTCGACCTCGTGGCAAGAGTCGACGGATACCTGCTCACGCAGAATTACACCCCCGGCGACTATGTGCGCGAGGGAACCGTGCTGTTCACCATCGAAGACCGCAATTACCGCGACGCCGTGGCTCAGGCCGCGGCATCTCTCAGCACGGCGGAAGCCAGCTACAAATACAACTCCGAGCGCTACGAGGCCATGAAACGCGCCCTCGCAAGCGACGCCGTGAGCAAGATGGAGGTAGCGCAGGCCAAAAGCGCGGTAGAGGAAGCCGAAGCGTCCATCAAGACTGCCCAGGCAGCCCTGCAGACAGCACGCACATCGCTCTCGTACTGCACTGTCCGCGCTCCTTTCGACGGCCACGTCACCACCGCCACCCACGACATCGGCTCATATCTCGCCGGAGAAGGCTCCCCGGTGCCGCTCGCAAAGATATACCACGACAAAGTGATGTATGTCGATTTCGCTATCGAGGACGCTAACTATCTCTCCACACTGCGAAACAGCGTCGAAGCACACCCGCATGCCTACGACAGCATACCCGTATCGTTCTCCGAACCTCTCTCCAAGGCATACACCGCCCGACTTGACTATATGGCGCCGCTCATAGACACATCTACAGGCACCATGAAGGTACAAGGTATGATCGACAACACCGACGGCGAACTGAGAAGCGGCATGTACGCCACCGTCGAACTGCCCCAAGGCACTGAACCCCACGCCGTGCTGATACGCGACGCCGCCATTTCCACCGACCAGCTCGGAAAATACATATACGTGGTCAACGACTCCGACAAGGTGGTATACACACCCGTCACCGCCGGCGCCCTCGTGAACGACAGTATGCGAGTCATATCCAAGGGCATAGCCCCGGGACAGAAATACGTCACCAAGGCCATGCTCAAAGTGCGCGACGGCATGGAAGTAAAGCCTATCGTAAAATAGAGAAGCCATGTTCAGCAAATTCTTCATCGACCGCCCCATATTCGCCACGGTAATAGCCCTGCTGATGGTGCTCGGAGGCCTGCTCACAGTGAAGACACTTCCTGTGGCACAATATCCCGACATAACGCCGCCCACGGTGTTTGTAATGGCTTCCTACCCCGGCGCCGACGCAAAAACCGTCGCCGAGGTAATAGGCGTGCCATTAGAGCAGCAGGTCAACGGCGTGGAGGGCATGATGTATATGAGCTCGTCGTGCTCCGACGGCTCCTACATGCTCCAGGTAACCTTTGAAAACGGCACAGACCTCGACATGGCAACGGTAAAGGTACAGAACCGCGTGTCACGTGCCGAGCCTACCCTGCCCTCGGCAGTGCGCCAGCAGGGCGTGTCGGTGACATCTCGCTCGTCCGACATAATACTGTTCGTGGCTCTCGAAACCGACAAGCCCGAAACATACGACGGCCTTTATCTCACCAACTACGCCCAGCTGAACATTGTCGACGAACTGTCACGCATCGAAGGCGTGGGGCAGGTCGAAGCTTTCGGCTCCGGCGAATACAGCATGCGCGTTTGGCTCGACCCCGACCTTATGCGGGTGCGCGGAATTACCTCCTCCGACGTCATGGCCGCCATATCAAGCCAGAACATCGAAGTATCGGCCGGCTCCGTCGGCGCCCAGCCCGAGGGCAACTCCCAGAATTTCGAGTTTACCCTCACCTCGCAGGGACGCCTCGCTGATGCCGACGAATTTGCCGACATCGTAGTACGCGCCAACCCCGACGGCTCGCTGCTCCGCCTGCGCGATATAGGCCGGGTAGACCTCGGCAGCAGCTCATACTCTATGACCTCCGACGTGTCGGGGCGCAGCGCGGGGCTTATAGGCATATACCAGCTTCCGGGAGCAAACGCCCTGAAAGTGGCACAAGCCGTGGAAAACCGCCTTGAAGACCTCAAGGAATACTTCCCCGAGAATGTCGACTACCGCGTGATACTCAACACCACCGACTTCGTTGACGCCTCTATCGACGAGGTGCTTGTCACATTCGCCGAAACCACCCTCATCGTGATGCTCGTGATATTGCTGTTCCTCCAGAACTGGCGGGCAGTGATAATCCCGATGCTCACCGTGCCGGTGTCGCTCATAGCCACCTTCGCCGTAATGAAAGTGATGGGATTCACGCTGAACACCCTCACCCTTTTCGGACTTGTGCTTGCCATCGCCATTGTGGTCGACGACGCCATCGTGGTGGTCGAGGACTGCGCCAGAATACTAAAGCAAGGCAAGAGCACGCCCCGCGAAGCCGCCTTGCAGGCTATGACAGAGCTTCAGGGGCCTATCGTGGGCGAAGTCCTCGTGCTACTGTCGGTATTTATCCCCACAGCCTTCATTTCGGGCATCACAGGAGAGCTGTACAAGCAATTCGCCCTCACCATAGCCGTTTCCACGGCATTCTCGGGCTTCAACGCCCTTACCTTCACCCCGGCGATGTGCGCGCTGTTCCTCAAGCCCAAGGCAGGCGAATCCCGCTTCTTCATATACCGCTGGTTCAACAAAGGCTTCGAGGCCGTCCGCTCCCGTTACAACGGCCTTGTGGGGCGCATGCTGCGCCGTCCCGCGCTCGCCCTCGCCATATTCGCCCTCATATGCGGTGCGGCTTTCTGGGGCTTTATGCGCTGGCCCACAAGCTATGTGCCCGAAGAAGACATGGGATATTTCCTTACTTCCGTCCAATTGCCCACCGGAGCCTCGCTCAACCGCACCGACAGCGTTATGAAGCATATGTCCGAACAGCTGCGAACCCTGCCTCAGGTAAAAGATGTGATATCGGTGGCCGGACAGTCGTTCCTCTCCGGGGGCGCCTCAAGCAATCTCGGCTCGATGTTCGTGGTGCTCAAGCCGTGGAAAGAGCGCAAAGGCTCCGACAACTCCGTCGAGGCCGTGATAGCGAAAGCCGACGAAATAGGAGCGGCCGAGCAGGAGGCTATCGTGTTCTCCATCAATCCTCCGGCAATACCGGGACTCGGTATGTCTTCAGGACTGCAGATGGAACTGCTCGACATCAACAATCTCGGAGCCAAGGAAATATCTCAGGCCATAAGCGAAATTCAAAATGCCGCCAGCCAATATCCCGAACTGCAGAAAGTCACCACTCTGTATCAGGGCGAAGTACCGCAGTATTCGGTGAAAGTAGACCGCGACAAGGTAAAGATGTACAATCTCGCCTTGCAGGACGTATACTCAGTGCTGTCGTCATTCATGGGCAGCAACTATGTAAACGATTTCACCAAATTCGGCCGCACATACGAGGTGCTTATCAGCGGCGAGGAAGAAGCGCGGCGCCACGCTACCGACGTCCTCGGCCTGAGTGTCCGCAACAGCCTCGGCGACATGGTGCCTTTCGGCTCGTTCGCCTCGGTGGAGCCTGTGCTCGGCCAGTCGGTGGTGAACCGCTACAATATGTACACCTCGGCATCGGTGACGGCTTCCGTGGCACCCCACGTCAGCTCCTCGGAGGGAATACGCGCAATGGAAGAAATCATGGCCGACAAGGTAGGCTCAAACTTCGGGTACGCATGGACAGGCGAGGCTCTTCAGGAAACACAGTCGGGCACCACCATCACGACCATGCTCATATTCGCCGTGATAATAACCATTCTTGTATTGGCGGCCCAGTACGAGTCGTGGACCGACCCTGTGGCCGTGGTCATAACCACCCCGACGGCTATCCTCGGCGTTATCCTCGGCTGCATATTTATGAACAAGAGTATCAGCATATACACCCAGATAGGCATAATACTCCTGCTCGGCATGGCAGCCAAGAACGCAATCCTCATCGTGGAATATGCCATGGACTTCCGCAAGAAAGGCATGCCCGTGCGGCAGGCGGCGGAAGAAGCGGGCAATGTGCGCCTGCGCCCAATACTCATGACCGCCCTCGCATTCGTGTTCGGCGTAATGCCTATGATGTTCGCAACCGGCGCCGGCGCGGCAAGTCGCGTGTCGCTCGGAACAGCCGTAGTGTTCGGCATGGCAGTCAACGCCGTGCTCGGCACGCTATTCGTGCCAAACTTCTGGGAACTCCTCCAGAACTTCCGCGAGAAATACCTCTCCCGCCTGTTCTCCTCCAAATAAAAAGTGCTTCCGCAGCGATTGTTGCGGAAGCACTCGTATACGGAGCTATTCGGGAGTTGATTACTTGCCGAAGTAGCGCTTGAACAGGCCGTGGAAGCCCTGGCCGTGACGGGCTTCATCCTTAGCCATTTCGTGAACGGTGTCGTGGATAGCGTCGAGGCCGAGTTCCTTGGCACGCTTGGCGATACGCATCTTGTCGGCATTGGCGCCGGCTTCTGCGAGCATGCGCTTTTCAAGGTTTGTGCGGGTATCCCATACCACTTCGCCAAGAAGTTCGGCGAAACGTGCTGCATGCTCAGCTTCCTCGAACGCATAGCGCTTGAAAGCTTCGGCGATTTCGGGATAGCCTTCGCGATCGGCCTGGCGGCTCATGGCGAGGTACATACCTACTTCGCTGCATTCACCGTTGAAGTGGGCGGTGAGGTCGGCGATCATCTGTTCGTCGCAACCCTTGGCGATACCTACTTCGTGTTCTGTAACGAACTGGAGGGCTGTTTCAGGGTCGAGTTCGCGGAAAGCGGAACGGGGAGCGCCGCACTGGGGGCATTTTTCGGGTGCTTCTGCGCCTTCGTGCACGTAGCCGCAGGCCTTGCAGATAAATTTCTTTTCCATTGTCGAATTTACGGGGTTTGAGGGTGTAAAGCCGCAGGCTTAAAGTATGCCGTGGGCTTTAAATACATTGGTTATTTTCTCGAGCGCTTCTTCCACCTGTGCCACGGTGTGCGTGGCCATAAGGCTGAAGCGTATGAGGGTGTCGTGAGGAGCCACCGCGGGCGATACCACGGGATTCACGAATATTCCTTGGTCTAAAAGATCGCGCGTTATGGCGAAAGTCTTGAAGTTGTCGCGTATATACAGGGGGATAATCGGCGTGGAAGTGTTTCCTATCTCGAAACCGCGCGCGCGGAAGCCGTCGAGAGCCAGATTGGTAAGCTTCCACAGATTCTCCTGACGCTCCGGCTCCTCTATCATAAGGTCGATAGCCTTGAGGGCGGCAGCCGTCGATGCCGGAGTGATACTTGCGGTGAATATATACGAGCGCGAGTGATGGCGCAGGAAGTTGGTTATCTCCTTGTCTGTGGCTATGAAGCCGCCCAAAGAGGCGAACGACTTGGAGAACGTGCCCATCACAAGGTCCACGTCGTCGGTAAGCCCGTAGTGGTTGCATATACCACGGCCACCTTCGCCGAAAACGCCTATCGAATGCGCCTCGTCGACCATGACTGTGGCATTATATTTCTTGGCAAGCTCCACAATCTTGGGCAGGTTGGCAACATCGCCTTCCATCGAGAACACGCCATCGGTAACTATCAGTTTGATTTTGTCGGGCTCGCAACGCTGGAGCTGCTTCTCGAGGCTCTCCATATCGTTGTGCTTGTACTTGAGCGACTGGGAGAACGACAGACGACGACCCTCGATAATCGATGCGTGGTCCTGCTCGTCCCAAAGTATGTAGTCCTCTCGACCGGTAAGAGTCGACACAACACCGAGGTTGACGCCGAAGCCTGTAGAATAAATCATTACATCTTCTTTGCCTATGTACTCGGCGATACGCGCCTCAAGCTGTTTGTGAAGGTCGAGAGTGCCGTTAAGAAAAGGCGAGCCGGCACAGCCTGTGCCGTACTTGCGGGTAGCCTCTATGGCCGCTTCCTTTATTCGAGGGTCGTTGACAAGACCCGTATAGCAATTGGAACCGAACATAAGAACCCGGCGACCGTTGATTATCACTTCGGGATCCTGTTCCGACGAAATTGCGCGAAAATAAGGGTATATGCCCGCAGCTTTAGCTTCTTGCGGTACAGTATATTTAGCGAGTTTGGCTTGTAATGGTTTCATATTATGCGAAAATTCGGCGATTGGCATTCTTAATATAAAATGCAGGCGACTGATTGTCGCAAGCGCAGCCGCAAAGGTAGCAAAAAAAGCTTAAAACGCGGAGCCTCTTTGGCTTTTTTTAGCATTCTCGGCAAGAGGCTTAATACAAAAGATGCTTTTTATTGTTTAAAAAAATGGAATTACGCTATTTTTGGGTAACTTTGCGAAACAAACACTACAGCACTTATGAAAATACAGCATATTTTGGGAGCGGCACTGCTGCTCTGGGGCTCCGCCACGGCATCGGCCATAGGCACAATGCGCAGCAGCGACGTAAGCGAGATTGCAGCCTATTGCTATCCTGCCAACGTGGCGCAGACGGCCTCTGCGGTGTTCATGCCCGACGGAATACATTACGCCGAACGTACCGACGACGGCAAAAAGATAGTACTCAAAGAGATAGCAAGCGGCAAAGAAACCGGCGACCTTTTCGACATAGGCCATACCCGCGAAACCGTGCTGCCCGACTTCGAGGGTTTCACTGTCAGTCCCGACGGCTCCAAGCTGCTGGTATGGCGCAATCAACAGAGCATATACCGCCGCTCGTTTTCAGCCGAATACTATGTCTACGAGCTGCGCTCGCGCCTGCTCAAGCCGCTGTCGAAAACTCACTCCCGCCAGCAAGTGCCGCTGTTCTCCCCCGACTCGCGAATGGTGGCCTTCGTGGCAGAAAACAATATATACATAGCCAAACTCGACTACGAAACTGAGGTCGCTGCCACAACCGACGGCGAGGCAAACCGCATAATCAACGGCGCCACCGACTGGACTTACGAGGAGGAATTTACCACCACTTCCACCCTCGCGTGGGCTCCCGACAATCTCACGCTATGCTATGTGCGCTTCGATGAGAGCAATGTGCCCCTCTACACCCTGCCGGTATACGAAGGAACCTGCGACCCTCGCAGCGAGTACGCGCTATATCCCGGAACGATGAGCTACAAGTATCCTGTGGCCGGAGCCGCCAACTCCACGGTAAGCCTGCACAGCTACGACATCGAAACACGCAAGACAAAAGACATCGTACTGCCCGGAAATCCCGACTACATACCGCGCATAGTTTACGGGCCGAAGCCCTCGCAACTGCTTGTGGCCACTCTCAACCGCGACCAGAACCGCTATGAGATTTTCTCGTCCAACCCCAAATCGGGAGTTTCGCGCTCGGTATACACCGAGGAGTCGAAAGCATGGATAGAACCCGAGGCTTACGAGGCACTTCACGCGGGCGAAAACTCATTTGTGGTGGCCGGAGCCTCCGAAGGGTACACCCGTTTCTACGAATACAGCTACGCCGGAGCAAAACTGAAGGCCATTACCCCCGATAACTGCGACGCCACGGCATTCTACGGAAGCGACGCCGCAGGCAACTACTACTATCAGGCTGCAGCGCCCACCCCGCTCGACCGCACCGTCTACCGTCTTGACCGCAAAGGCGCTGTGAGCGCCGTGAGCCGCGACAAAGGCACTTCTGCCGCCGTGTTCTCCCCCGGCTGCTCGAATATGATTCTTTCGTACAGCAACATCGACACCCCTCCGACATATACCGTCAACAAAGCCGACGGCAAGGAACTGAGAGTGCTCGAAGACAACAAGCAGCTCGCCGACCGCGCGCTCCCGCTCCTCTGCCCCAAAGAATTTTTCACATTCCGCTCAGGCGATTACGAACTGAACGGCTTCATGATCAAGCCCCGCGATTTCTCGTCTTCGCGCCGCTACCCTGTGATTATGAGCCAGTACAGCGGTCCCGGCTCGCAGAGCGTGCTGCACAAGTGGAGCCTCGACTGGGAGCATTATTTCGCATCGAAAGGATATGTGGTGATATGTGTCGACGGACGCGGAACGGGCGGACGCGGAACAGCATTCCGATACAGCGTGTACAAAGACCTCGGCAACCTCGAAACAGTCGACCAGGTGGCGGCAGCCCGCTATGCGGCCTCCCTGCCATATGTTGACCCTTCCCGCATAGGCATATACGGCTGGAGCTTCGGCGGCTATGAAGCCCTTATGTGCGCCTCTGCCGACGACTGTCCCTATGCCGCCGCCGTATCAGTGGCACCCGTCACCGACTGGCGCTACTACGACAGCGTGTATACCGAACGCTACATGCTCACCCCACAGCAGAACGAAGCCGGCTACCGCTCGTCGTCGGCCATACTGCGCTCGCTCCACCTCGCATGCCCGCTGTTGATAATGTACGGCACTTCCGACGACAATGTACACCCGGCAAACGCCCTCCAGTACGTGTCGACACTACAGTCTGCCGGCATATTGTGCGATATGTTCGTATTCCCCAATATGAACCACTCCATCAACGGCTGCAACGCCCGCTCGGTGGTATTCGCCAAAATGCTGCAATTTTTCGACAATAAACTGAAGAAATGAAGAACGGCCTGCGCGAACACAATCCGCAAAACCTGATGTCAACCATGTGGCGCAACTGGGCTGTCGCCACAGGCGCTCTGATGCTGCCTATGGCCTGCTCTCTGTTCATGCCCAAGATATGGCTGCCGTTCCTGGCCTTGGCCGAGGTATACGTCCTCGTGTCACTTCGCAAGGCTGCCATAGCAAGCGCCGTAAGCAACTGCTCGGCTCTTGCCGGGATAGCCATACGCTCGCTGTTCACATCGGCGCTGATAATGCTCGCCATCAACATTCTGTGTACCGACTGGCTCGTGCCCGCCTCATTCCATCTTGAACTGTACAACAGCGAGATTCCGTTCATAACCTGCCTGATAGTGTTCCCTGTCACGGCCGTGTACTGCGGGCTGTTCCTGCTGCTCGGCCTCGGCTCGCGCACATGCCGCGAATGCCAGGGGCGCAACGGTTTCTATGCCGGCGACAGCGTGGTAGGCACGCTATACTACCGCGAGGTATCATATCAGACGGCCATACTGCTGTTGCTGTCGGTAGTCCTCGGAGCGATAGAGTACTGGTACTATTTCGCCCGCTATATCAACTCCGACCTTAACGACCCCGACCGCTTCTTCTTCACCTACATGCCTCTGGCCATGTATCTGCTCTCGCTGCTCTTTATGGCCGGACGCTATGCGTCGATGCACACTCTGTACACCGCCATGCGCGGCGAGGACGCCCCCGGCACCTCCACCACGATGGTGCGCTTTCTCGTATTCTGCAACGACGACATGCTGCTGCACCAAGGCGCGGACGGACGCTGGGACACCCCCGCCGAAAGCGTGATACGCCGCAGCGAGAGCCTCGGCGAACACGAGGCAAGACTGCTGTTTGTGGAAAAAACCGGCATCAGCAATTTCGGACTGAGATACTGCTTCAACGGTCGCGGCTTTTCCACCAATTCCAACATACTCCACTACGCCGCCTTTGTAAGCCCCAAGGAAAAAGACAACTTCGATCCCTCCGACCTCTGGTTCAACCCCTACATGCTCGACCGAGGGCTTGCCACAAACACGCTCAGCCCGGTATTGGCAAACGAATTATACCGTATCCACACCATCACAATGGCGTGGAAGACATACGACCGCAACGGACGCCGCCTGTACCCGATAAAGCACTACCGCCCCACATTCAGATTCCGCGACCTTCAGAACTGGTGTGTGGACTACGACGACGAATCGTGGTTCGGGATAGCGCATCACAACGAAGACCGCCGTTTTTTCCACACACGCCAGTTCTTCGACAAGATAACAAACATATTCAACCGCAAGAATAAAGCGCAAGGATGAACAGCGCGGCAAGCCCCATACCCGTGATAGTAGGCCCCACGGCCTGCGGAAAAACCCGCAAGGGAGTGGCGCTCGCACGCCTTACCGGCGGCGAAATAGTAAGCGCCGACTCCCGGCAGGTATACCGTGGAATGGACGTCGGCACAGGAAAAGACCTTGCCGACTACGGAACAGACGTGCCGTATCATCTTATCGACATAGCAGACGCCGGAACGAAATACAATCTGTTCCAGTATCTGCGCGACTGCCGCGCAGCCGTGGCCGACATCAAGGCACGCGGAAAGATGCCCGTCATAGTAGGTGGCACCGGTCTTTATGTGGAATCTTTCCTTAAAGGAATAGAACTGCCCGAAGTGCCGGAAAACACAGCCCTGCGAGCCGAACTCGCAGGTCGCTCCCTCGAGGAGCTTGCCGCCATGCTCGCAGGAATGAAACGCCTGCACAACACCACCGACATCGACACGACGCAGCGAGCCATACGGGCTATCGAAATAGAAACATACTATGCCGAGCATCCCGAAGCGGCAAGCAAGGCCAAAGGCGCCGAACGTCCATGCGCCATAGTGGCGGGACTCGACATAGGCAGGGACGAGCGACGCAGCATGATAAGTGCACGACTCAGAAGGCGGCTCGAGCAAGAAGATATGACAGGCGAAGTGGAGCGGCTGCTCGCCGAGGGCGTTGACCCTGAAACGCTCATATACTACGGGCTTGAGTACAAATATCTCACTATGTATGTGCTCGGACGCATCACCCGCGCCGAGATGGAGCGTGATCTCGAAATAGCGATACACCAGTTTGCAAAGCGCCAGATGACGTGGTGGCGCGGTATGGAAAAACGCGGGTTTCCGATACACTGGTTCCCATACGACATGCCCGATGCGGAATTTGCCTCGGCAGTGGCCGAACTCATAGCAGCCTATGGGCGCGGCTAAGTTTTCGGCCTGCCTTATGGCGCTGTGCGGCAGCCTTGCATGCTGCGGCGCCACGCCCGACAGTATTCGGCACGCAGCAGAATTACCCGAAAGGATAAGCGAACTGAACTATCATACAAGGGTGGCCCCGCCGAGATGGCGACAGGCCGTGCACACGCTTTTCTGGGATTACCGCTCCGACAGCTGCCACCACCGTGTGGAAGTGGAAGTTCCCGCTCTCGCCGATGCGGACATAGCTGCTCCGTCGACAGTGCGGTACTCAGTCTACGAGCGCCGCCACGGACAGGACAGCATCATCGAGTCAGGAAAGTTCGCGAGCGAATACGGCACGGGGCGCTCGGCCGGATTCTCCACCGTGCTCAAAGCAAGCGCCTCAGGCGCCGTGATAGAGATGGGCGCTCGTAAAGCGGACAAAACCGTGCCGGTGCCTTTCGATATGCTTGGCTGCGGAGCTGTAGCCGCAATCCCGCCGGAAGGCTCAGGAATGACCCGCCACACCCTCATATACCGACCTGCCGTCAAAACCGCATACTCACCTTTGGACAACCTCGAGGATATTGCGCGACACATAGCCGCAAGCAACGACCCTGCAGAGGGATTTTGGACATACCTCGACCGCAACACCGACTCGCGGCGCTCCCGTCCCGGCGGACGCTACAGCCTCGCCACAGTGCAATCCGACGACGGTACTTACCTGATAATATACCTCGGAGGCGCCTCGGAGAATCCCGGCGCGTGGCTGGAATCGCAGGTCAAGGGTGCACTTATTCCGACACCTTTCAAAGACCATTTCGACCTACGATGGACAGACGCCTACGGCAACGACGTTTCCGACGAGGCTTCGGCCACAATCACTGTCGACGGCCTCGTTCTCGAGCTGTCATTCCCGCTGCTCGGCTCAAGCCTGCGTTTCAGACGGGCCTCGCCGGCACTCTCGACGGAGGCGTCCCGCTCAGCTCGCCCGTAGATATATCGTATGTGAGGGTGCTGTCGAGCAAGGTAAGCACATAGCGCTTGGAGTCGCGCTCCATGCCGAACACGCTGTCGAGCTGCTGGCTGTCCTGCAGATAGGCATACAGTCGTGGTGGCAGCTGGTCGAAGAGCATCACCTGCGGCAAAGGCATACCATAACCGTCGATGGCCGTCCACCCGTAGTTTTCGCCGAATGTAAGTCCTGGTCCATTGTCGATTCGCACATGGTAGTTCACTCCGCTGTGAGTATAAGAGGCCACTCTCTGCCCCGGGAAATAACGCGACACAAAATCGGCTATCTTACCCGGCAAAGCATTGTAGTCATCGTTGTTCTTGCACGACCCGAGGCTACAGGCGCACACAAAAACCAACATCGCGGCCATAAGCACGCGACACAAACGGCATAGGTATGCTGAGGAAAATCGCTGTTTCATACTCTAAAAGCATTTTTATGCTTTGATAACAATAAAACAGCGTCCGAAGTTCTTACCTCCGCCTCCTACAAAGCCTCTACCTCTGCAAGCCAGAGCGCGGAGGACGCGTCGGAGGGCATGCGCCAGTCGCCTCGGGGCGACAGACACACACTACCCACTTTCGGCCCGTCGGGCATACAGGAGCGCTTGAACTGCTGCGTGAAGAATCGGCGGAAGAACGTTTTGAGCCAATGCTTTATAGTGGCATCATCATACGCTCCGGCAAAAGCCTTGCGCGCGAGCATATAGATTCTCGACGGCGCAAAGCCATAGCGCAGAGTGTAGTACAGGAAGAAATCGTGCAACTCGTAAGGCCCCACAAGGTCTTCGGTCTTCTGCTTTATGGTTCCGTCGGGAGCTGCCGGAATCAGTTCGGGGCTTATTGGGGTGTCGATAATGTCAAGCAAAGGTTTGCGGACAGCCTCGCTGTCGGCCTCCGATGCGAAGTAGGCAGTGAGATGGCGCACGAGCGTCTTGGGTACGCCGGCATTCACGCCATACATCGACATCTGGTCGCCGTTGTACGTGGCCCAGCCCAGCGCAAGCTCCGATAGGTCGCCGGTGCCAAGCACCATGCCGCCGACACTGTTCGACAAGTCCATAAGAATCTGTGTGCGCTCGCGCGCCTGGCAGTTCTCGTAAGTCACATCGTGGACCGAGGCGTCGTGTCCTATGTCGGCAAAATGCTGTTCCACAGCCTTCACTATCGATATTTCGCGCATCTCCACTCCGAGAGCCTCCATAAGGGCGATGGCGTTGCCGTGGGTGCGCCCCGTTGTGCCGAATCCGGGCATAGTGACGCCCAAAATACCTTTTCGGTCAAGGCCGAGGCGGTCGAAAGCCCGCACCGCCACGAGAAGAGCCAAGGTCGAATCCAGTCCGCCCGATATGCCTATCACAAGGCGACGGGTGCGCGTGGCATTGAGCCTCTGGCATAGTCCGGCCACCTGTATGTTGACAATCTCCTCGCAACGCTCCTTCAGAAGGCCGTCGGCCGAGGGAACGAACGGGTGCGGGTCGACAGTACGCAGCAAGTCGCCGGCGCAGTCGTTGCCCTCAGCGTCGCAGCCGGTATCCACAACGCGCCACGAGCCGCCTTGACGCTCAGCACAGTCGTGGAAAGTGCCCATATGCAGCCTGTCGCGCTTGATTGCCTCTATATCCACATCGGCCATAATCAACGACGGGGCACCCTGCCAACGCTCGCTATGCCCAAGCATCGCTCCGTTCTCGGCTATAAGCAGTTTGGCGTCGAAGGCGAGGTCGGTCGACGATTCGCCGAAACCGGCCGACGCATATGCGTAAGCGCACATGCAGCGTGCCGACTGCTGCTTTACCAGATTCGTGAGATATGCGTATTTGCCTATCAGGTCGGGACTTGCCGAAAGGTTCACAATCACTTGCGCCCCGGCAAGGGCCAGGTTACAGCTCGGCGGCACAGGCACCCACAAATCCTCGCATATCTCGGCACCGAGCGTCACACCCTTGTGACGTATCAGCACACCGTCGCCGACAGGAGCCGGATTCCACCAGCGGCGCTCGTAGAACTCGTTGTAATTCGGCACATAAGTCTTTGGCACAACGGCCACCACACGCCCCTCGCAGATGGCGTAGGCTGCATTATAGAGCGACTGCCCTGCTCGCTGAGGCGCCCCTATAAACAGCAGCAGTCCCGGCAGGGAGGCACTCGCCTCCCTTATTCTGTCGATACCACGCTCTGCCGCATCGAGCAGCACGCTGTTATGAAAAAGGTCGCCGCAGGTGTAGGCGGTAACACACATTTCCGGGAACACAAGCGCATCGGCTCCTCCGGCGTATGCCGCACGCGCCTGCTCGATAATGCTTTCCGTATTGGCCGCCACATCGGCCACCCTGACTCCGGGCGCCGCACAGGCCACCCTGAAAAATCCATTTTTCATAACCGGCTATTCTAATCTTTAAACTATATAGACAACAAAGATACGCATAAGTCGAGCGCAAAAACAAATATTAAGAAGGTGTTTAATAATATCTTCTTCTTCGATAGAAACCTCCGAAGCGAAAAAACGGGCTGAAAGACACGATGTAAGCAGACCGCGGCTTATTACGGCCATAATATGCGGCAGAATTGATTTGCGAAGCAACAATCATCGGATCATCCCCATTTTGCACAGCCTTGGTAAATAAGTCCATTATCTCGTATTTGTTGCCGAATACAGCATCAGGCTGCTCCAAAATTTCAGACACCACCCGCCGTATAGAATAAGGATATATTATAAAAGTATCGTCTGCATTACAAGTAATATTCCTAAACTCACTATTACCAAAGAACACTATGACAGAATAAATCGGAATTCCGGGATTCTGCGGCAAGCATTGCCTGATAGCTCTAATATGCCCGGAATTTTGCATAACGGGATTATAGAACCGATACCGTTCTTTACCATACGACAATACTTGCGTCCAATACTTCTGATATTCGCTGCCGAAAATCCAACCGCTATAATCTTTGACTTCAAACACGATAATGCCCGCTTTTGTCGCAACCGCCAAATCTACTTGCGTGTATTCCCCATTCGGCTTTTGAATGTACAAATCGTGGAATATGGCTTTAGGATTGACGCCTACTTTCAATAACTCCAACACCACTCTTCGCTCCGACCACTCTCCGCGAGTAACAGGAGTGACCTGCTCAATAAGCTCCCGCTCTTTTCGCTTGGCAGAATAACTACAAACAACATGAACAATACATGCTGCCAAACAAACCAAAGATACGACAAACGCGACCAACATCTACCGCTATTCTGATTTAGAGGACGTTTACTTGAATGCTATTATAGAAACCCTTCTTAACATCAATGTCTTGGAAAGGGGGTGCCCTATCCGGTTGCAAAATTACTAATTACTTTTGATAATATCCTATAGTAGAGTGCCTTTATTTGCAACCGTGGTAAGGGCTGTTTTGGCGGTTCGGGATTTTTGGCGTATCTTTGAGCCTCCGAACAGGATAAAAAGCACAAAAATGCTCACATATACCAACCAGCTCAAGCAGCTTGTACTGCCCGAATACGGGCGCAACATACAGAACATGGTGGACCACTGTGTCACCATCGCCGACCGCGACGAGCGCAACCGCTGCGCCCACACCATCGTGGCCGCCATGCTCGCACTCTTTCCGCCAACAGGCGGCGACCCCGCCGAGTACCGCCGCAAGCTCTGGGACCACCTCATAATCATGAGCGGTTTCGAGCTTGACATAGACCTGCCCTTCGAGCACGTCGACCGCGAGGTGTTCGCCGACCGCCCCGACACGATGCCCGTTGCCAAGCCCTCCGACTTCAAAATGCGCCACTACGGTGCCAACATACCACGAATGGTCGACATAGCCGTGGCCATGGAACCGGGCGAGGAGCGCGACGCACTCATATACCTCATCGCCGATCATATGAAAAAAGCGATGGTTGCCTTCAACCGCGAGCAGGTCGACGACAAACGCGTGTTCTCCGACCTGCGCATGATGTCGCACGGAGCTATCAACCTCGACCCGGAGCAGGTGCGCCTGCACGATTTCAAGGCAGCACCGGCTCCCGCCAAAAAGAAGAAAAAGAGATGATTGCCACCGACAATCTCACTGCTATCGGACTATTCGGAAGGCCTCACGGCCTCAAAGGCGAGATATCAGCCCAGATTCCGGACACCGACATAGACCCCGGCGAGCTCCCATGCATATTTGTGGAACTCGACGGCCTGTATGTGCCTTTTTTCATAGAATCGTGGCGCACCAAGGGCACGGAAACCGTGCTTCTCACCCTCGATGGTATCGACAGCCAGCCTGCAGCGTCTAAATTCACAAACAAGACCCTGTATGCAGAGGCTTCGGCCATGCCCGAGCAGGAAGAAGACAGCGAGGAAGCCGACGGGTTCTACCTCGACGACCTCGTGGGATACACCATCACCGACAGCGAAAACACCGTCGGGAAAATAATCGGCTTCGACGACTCGACCGAAAACTACCTATTTATCGTCGACCGCGACGGCACCGAGATATTCGTGCCCGCCAACGGCGACCTCATTACCGAAATAGACCCGGAGAAACGCTCCGTGGAAATGAATCTGCCCATAGGGCTATTCTGACAAAAAACATCTACAATTATGGAAGAATACGACGACGATAAAGCTGTCGACCTGATGCTCAAAGCACTCAACGGCAAGGAAAACGTGCAGTACGACGACGTTTGCCAAGTACTCGACCTGATATTCGACTATTACGAAGAAAGCGGCGAACTTGAGATAGACGCCGATGGCGACGATACCGACGTGGAGGCTATGATAGCCTTCATCGAAAAACATATGAAGAAAAACGCGCCGTCCTGCGGATTCACGCGCGACGACATCGCCGCCATGGTCGATGCCGAAATTGCATACGAGGAGAGCCTGATATGAAGCTGGTGCGAGGATTTTTAATCGGTACCGCCTTGTGTGCGGCCATACTCGCACCTTGCGCCCTGCCCGCCCAGAACAACGACGATTTCGACCCTCTCGCAGCAGGCATAGAGGAAAACATACGCCAACCCGCCGTGGCTCCCAAGCACAGCAAGGCAGTGGCTGCCGCCATGGAGCGCCTCGCTGTAAAGCTGCGTCACGAAGGCTACAACGTAAGCGCCGTACGCTCAGGCGAGGTCATCGTGGTGACACTCCCCTGCTCACTGCTGTTTCCGCCCAACTCCACGTCGCTCAGCCCCAAAGGCGAGAGCAGGCTCGCCCCGCTCGCACAGTTTGTGGAGCAACACGACAAATACAAGGTGATTGTGGCCGCGCACTCCGACGACACCGGCGACGGCCTCTATGCCGACCGCCTCACCGCCGACCGCGCCAATACCGTCGACGATTATTTCTACCGCGCACTCGGCGAACAGGATTCCGGCATCATACCCTACGGCCTCGGCGGCGACGAGCCTCTGATGCCGAACCACGGTATAGAGAACCGAGCCATGAACAGGCGTGTGGAAATATACTTCGTACCTACCCGAGCCTTTATAGACAAAGCAAAAAACCGCTGATGGATTCCAACAATAGTTTCCAAAACAGAGCAAAACCGTTCAAAAAAACTCCCGCAGTGCCCGAAGACCCGCTCGGACGGCTCGTGCCTCGTGCTGTCGAGATTGAGGCAGCGGTACTCGGCGCGCTTATGATAGAGAAAGACGCATACACCACCGTGTGCGACCTTCTCAAGCCCGAATGCTTCTACGAGCCTCGCCACGTGCTCATATACGAGGCTATCCAGACACTCGGCTTCGAGCAGAAGCCTATCGACATGATGACGGTGGTAAACCAGCTCCGCCAGTCAGGCACACTGGAGCAGGCCGGCGGCGCAGCCTTCGTGGTAGGGCTTACATCGAACGTGGCATCGGCGGCACACGCCGAGTTCCACGCCCGCATAGTGGCTCAGAAGCACCTTGCCCGCGAGCTGATAACCTTTGCCTCGACAGTGGAGAACTCCGCTTTCGACGAAAGCAACGACGTCGACGACATTCTTCAGGAGGCCGAAAAACATCTTTTCGAGCTATCTCAGCGCAACGTGAAAAAAGATGTAACCCAGATCGACCCCGTTATCACCAAGGCCATCGACCAGATGCAGCTCGCATCGAAACGCGAGTCGGGTCTGAGCGGACTCAGCAGCGGCTTCCGCGAACTCGACAAATACACGTCGGGCTGGCAGAACTCCGACCTCATCATTATCGCGGCGCGTCCTGCGATGGGCAAGACGGCCTTCGTGCTGTCGATGGCGCTCAACATAGCCCTCCACAACAACCCCATCGCGGTATTCTCGCTCGAAATGAGCGAGCTGCAGCTCGTAAACCGTCTTATATCCAACGTGTGCGAAATCGGTGGCGAAAAAATCAAGAGCGGCAACCTCTCCCAGCTCGAATGGAACCAGCTCCTCCACCGCATACAGAAACTTCAGGGCCTGCCGCTCTTTGTCGACGACACCTCGGCGCTCTCTATTATGGAACTCCGCACCAAGGCACGGCGCCTTGTGCGCGAGCACCAGGTAAAGATGATAATAATCGACTACCTCCAGCTTATGACCGCCGGCATGAAGCTCGGCTCCCGCGAACAGGAGGTAAGTACCATATCACGCTCGCTCAAGCAGCTGGCCAAAGAACTCGACATACCGATTGTGGCCCTATCGCAGCTCAACCGTAAACTCGAAGACCGAGGCAACAAGGACAAGCGCCCGCAGCTCTCCGACCTTCGCGAATCAGGAGCCATAGAGCAGGACGCCGACATTGTATGTTTCATACACAGACCCGAATACTACGCCCACAGCTCCACCGACGAGAACGGCAACGACATACGCGGCAAAGCCGAGTTCATACTCGCCAAGCACCGAAGCGGTTCGGTCGGCACCGTCGACCTTCGCTTCCGCAATGAGTACGTGCGCTTCGAGAACTGGGAGCCCAACACCGATGAAACAGCCTTCGGCTTCCGCGCGGCAAGCGACAATGCCGACACGGCTGTGGCCGTACCCGACGCCAAGGCAGCCGCAGCCGATGCCGCAGCCCTCGGCCTCGCATCGACCGCCTCCGGCCCCAACACCTCGTTCCTCTCCCCCGCCGGCGCCGACGAAGCCCCCTTCTGACAACCCACGCCCTACTATTGCCTCATAGCATAATTAGGAATCAGATTACTTGAGTTCCCATTTGCCGTTTCTCGCTTCTTAGATTAAATTGTGCTTATGGAAACTTAAACGCCTCATAAGGTTAAATAATACTTCTTATGAAAAAAATTCTATTCGTTCTTGTATTTGTTCTTTTCGCCATTTCAATACGGGCACAATCTCAAGACCAACTACCCCAAGATCAACAAGTAGAGCTCCAATCCCTTATTCAGAAAGTTGACTCCCTCGAGCACGAATTATCATATATAAAGTTGACTTACGAACTATATACGCTCAATTCAGACATAAAAATGTTTGCAAATGAGGCTTACACGAAATCCATCGCTATACAATTAAATTTATATAATCGGAATTTTGATTCCAAATTAGGCAAATCATATCAACAAGAATATGAATCGTGCGTAGATCGAAAACAGTCCATTTTTCGATTGATTGAAGCAAAGAAAGAATTCTTTACTCTTAAAGTTATAACATATCCTTATACCGAAAGTGAGCTGAGTACATTAATGGCTATTTATAATGCAACCGATGTTGCTTATAAGCATTTAGACAAGTCCTTAAATATGTTGAAAATTACAATCGACGCATATCAAGAATTAATGTAAATATTTGAGCGGCTCCAAAGATTGAGCCAAAACTACCTGCATTCTGGAAATCTATACTATTGTCATACACTCTTACCGTTGAATGTATCTCGCTAAAATAATCGGCGTGAGCGAGAAGATTAACAAGAGCTTCACGCACGCAGTATAACTGGGTGTTGTCGTCTGGCGCTATCCCATCGACTCTTGGCGAATAAGGGTTGTCAACCCTTGTCCTAAGTTTTTGTAAAATAACTTTGTAATATTCCCAAATATTCTCCTGTTCCTGTAAACGAATATATATTAGGTTATCTAATACGAATTGCCTAAGATACGAAGTTCTTGCGAAATTATTTTGCATAATTTGCACTCGTTTCACCAATGCTAAGGCGCTGTGGCTGATTTTTGGCGGGAAGGGTGTGGATATGTCACGATTTTGAGCTAAATTTGCAGCTTAATACAGAATATCCCAATCGCCAACAACCGTTATGGAATCGAAACGCAGACCCTCGTGGATAATAATTGCGATAGCAGTTGCCGCCGCTCTTTTGGCCGGCGGACTTGTTTTCTGGGCTGTACGCTCAAGCCGCGCAGCCGACGCAGCCCGTGCCGAAATCGAACTCATGCAGCTCGATATGGCTCAGCGAGAGCTTGAAAGGGAGTATCAGGACCTCAACGACGAATTTGCACAGTTCGAGAACTCCCGCCAATACATCAAAGACGACTCCCTCAAACGCGAACTCAGCGACAAATACGAGGCCGCACGCATACAGGTCGAGAAGTTGCAGCAGGAGCTGAAAAGCCAGAAACGCAAAAGCGCTGCCGAAATATCGAAACTGCGCAACGAAATCGACACTCTCCGCGCCCTTCTCCGCCACTATGTGGAAGAAATAGACCGCCTCAACAAGGAAAACGAGGCGCTGCGAAGCGAAAACCGCGAGATAAAGGAGCGCAACCAGCAGCTCAGCAGCCGCGTGAACGAAACAGCGCGCCAGAACGAGGTGCTCACAGAGCGTATGACTCTCGCCGAAAAGCTTAACGTTACCGGCCTTGCCCTGCAACCTCTCAACAAGAAAGGCAAGAACGAGAAAAAGGTAACAAAGGCCACCCAGCTGCGCATAACATTCACAATTCCGCAGAACAACTCGACCCCCGTGGGCGAAAAAACCATATACGCCCGCATAATATCGCCTTCCGGCCAACTTTTAGGCGGGGGCGGCAGCTTCGACTTCGAGGGCGGCTCAGTGCCCTGCTCTGCCAAGAAAACGATAGAGTACGAGGGCGAGGAAATAGCAGGCGTAACCATATTCTGGGACGTCAACACGCCGCTTATCGCCGGTGACTACACCGTGGAACTGTTTGCCGACAATTTCCGCCTCGTGTCACGCTCCTTCAACCTGAAATAAGGCCATGGAGGTGCTCGCCGACCTCTACGACGCCATAAACTCCATCGAGGTAAACACCGTAGGGTCCATATACAAACTGATACTGAGCATGCTCCTTGGCGCTGTCGTAGGCTACGAGCGGCGCCGCAAGGGGCAGACAGCCGGAGTGCGCACATTCTCCCTCATATCCATGGGCGCCACACTGGCCATGCTGCTCTCGATATATGTGCCTCAGGAATATATGGGACTTAAAAACGGCGACCCCGGGCGCATTGCCGCGCAGGTAATAACGGGCATCGGCTTTCTCGGCGCCGGAGCCATAATCCAGATGAAAGGCTCTGTGCGCGGCCTCACCACGGCGGCAGGCATATGGATGATGGCGATAATAGGCATGGCAGTAGGCCTTGGAATGTACCTGCTGTCGATATTCGCCTCCGCTCTGATACTTTTTATCCTCGTACAACTCGAACGGATAGAGAAGCGCGTAAGCCGGGGGGCAGAGTCACGAATCATAAGGATAAGCCTCGGCACCATACTCCACGACATCGCCGAATATCGCAAAGTGCTCAAGCGCCACAACATACACCTGAGCAACTTCTATGTAGACTACGACTTCGAGGCAAACGAAACGAGGCTCAATCTGATAGTGCTCGTGCGCGAAACCACCAATTATATCGACCTCTTCTCCCAGTTTGCCAAACTATATCCCACCAAGGCGATAAGCCTCGCCAACCAACTCAGCATATAGCCGATGGACGTACAAGGACTCATTTCCGACCTCGCTTTCATACTGCTCCTCGGAGCAGTGGTGACTGTCCTGTTCAAATGGATAAAACAGCCCGTGGTGCTTGGCTACATCGTGGCCGGATTTTTGGCGAGTCCTCACTTCGAGTACCTGCCCTCTGTCACAACGGAGGCCAATATCGACTTCTGGGCCCAGATAGGCATCGTGGTGCTGCTGTTCTCGCTCGGCCTCGAGTTCAGCTTCAGAAAGCTCATAAACTCAGGCGGCTCAGCCGTGGTGACAGCACTGATAATAGTCACAGGAATGATGTGCGCGGGCTTCGCCATAGGCCATTTGCTCGATTTCAACAATATCAACAGCCTCTTTCTCGGCGGAATGCTCTCGATGTCGTCGACAACCATCATCATCAAGGCATTTACCGACATGGGTCTGCGGCAGAAAAAGTTCGCCTCCCTCGTTTTGGCCGTGCTCATTGTGGAAGACCTCTTCGCCGTGCTTATGATGGTGCTGCTTTCGTCGATAGCCATCAACAACAGCGTTGAAGGCGGCGAACTCCTCTACAGCATAGGCAAGCTTGTGTTCTTCCTCATAATATGGTTTTTGGTGGGAGTGTACGTGCTGCCGTCGCTGCTCAACCGCATACGCCGTTTCCTCAACTCCGAAACACTGCTGGTAGTGTCGATGGGGCTGTGCCTCGGCATGGCCGTATTCTCGGTATACTGCGGCTTCTCGCTCGCCTTGGGAGCGTTCGTTATGGGTTCCATACTTGCCGGAACGTCCTACGCCGAGCGCATAGAGCACGTCGTCACCCCGGTCAAAGACCTCTTCGGAGCCGTGTTTTTCATCTCTGTAGGCATGATGGTGCAGCCAGCGATACTCGTCAACTACCGGGGGCCGATACTGATTTTGTCCACAGTGGTAATCGTGGGAATGATAGTGTTCGGAACATTCGGAATGCTCGTCACCGGCCAGACCCTGCGCACAGCCATTCAATCGGGTTTCTCGCTTACCCAGATAGGTGAATTTGCATTCATCATAGCCACACTCGGCATGAGCCTCGGCGTGCTCGACACCACCATCTACCCCATCGTCGTGGCGGTATCGGTAATCACCACCTTCACCACGCCCTACTTCATCAAGATGTCGCTGCCTTTCTACGGCATTCTCGAGCGACACCTGCCGCGCCGCCTCCACTTCCTTATCGACCGCTATCAGAAGCAGGCCGACCGTGGCGAAGCCGCCGGCAGACCGTGGAAAGAAGTGATGAAGCGCTACATCTGGCGCACAGTGCTGTACTCGATAGTGCTGTTGGCAATACTCATAGTATCGCAAAGTTACCTGCTGCCCTACCTCTCGGAGTTTGCCGGACGGTGGAGCAAGCTGCTGTGCATGCTCGCCACCCTCGTGGTTATGGCACCATTCATCCTGGCTCTTATCATGCCCGTGCAGACCAAGACCGCCGCAGGCGAAGAAGCCGCCGGAGGCAATGTGCCACGCATAGTAATGACTATCTTCCGATTCCTGATAGCGCTCTTCTTCGTGGCACGCGCAATCACCATAGCCTACTCCGCCCGCGCCGGCATGATAGCCATAGCCGGAGTGGCAATGCTGCTTGTATTCTACTTCTCGCGCAAGCTCAGGCTGAGCATGAACCGCATAGAAAGTAAATTTCTCGACAACCTCAACGAACGCGAACTGCGCCGCAGCGGCAAGAAAAACGCCGTGGTCAACGACCTGCATCAGGCATATATGACCGTCGGAGCCGACTGCGCCTTCGTGGGCGAACGGCTTATGGACTCCAACCTGCGAAACAAATACGGAGTCAACATCGTAAGCATACAGCGCGGAGCCACATTCATACCCATACCCAACGGACGCACACGCGTATTCCCCGGCGATATCCTGGGAATAATCGGCACCGACGACCAGCTCGAAAGGCTGCTGCCGGTAGTCGAATCGTCGGCCGAGGAAGAAGCCCCACGCACCGACCCCGCCGATATCAAGCTCATCAGCGTGCTACTCGGCCCGGACTCCCCCCTGCTGTCGCAGACACCGCGTTCGTCGGCACTGCGCGACACCTACGACGCCCTCGTGGTAGCCGTCGACCGTGGTGACACCCATATCGACTCCCGACCCGACCTCGTGTTCGAGGAAGGCGACATAGTATGGCTCGTCGGCAACCCGGCCAAGATAGCCTCTTTAAAGTAGAACAAAAACTCTTCGATTATAACATATAAACCATACCCATATGAACAGCGGACGCTACGAACAACGCGGTGTTTCGGCCTCCAAGGAGGATGTGCACTCGGCTATAAAGAACATCGACAAGGGCATCTTCCCCGGTGCTTTCTGTAAAATAATACCCGACTACCTCGGCGGAGATGCCGAATGGTGCAATATAATGCACGCCGACGGCGCCGGCACCAAGTCGGCTCTCGCATACGCCTACTGGCGCGAAACAGGCAATATGGACGTATGGAAAGGCATCGCGCAGGACTCCCTGATAATGAATATCGACGACCTCATCTGCGTGGGCGCCACCGACAACATACTGCTGTCGTCGACCATCGGACGCAACAAGCGCCTGGTTCCCGGCGAGGTCATATCGGCCATAATCGGAGCCACGGAAGAACTCGTGGAAGAGCTTCGCTCGATGGGTGTGAGCATACACCCCACCGGAGGAGAAACAGCCGACGTCGGCGACCTCGTGCGCACCATAATCGTGGACAGCACCGTGGCCTGCCGCATGCGCCGTGCCGACGTTATCGACAACGCCCGCATATCGGCCGGCGACCTCATCGTGGGCATGGCTTCCTACGGCAAAGCCGCTTACGAAAAAGAATACAACGGCGGAATGGGCAGTAACGGACTCACCTCGGCCCGCCACGACGTGTTCGGCCCGGCTGTAGCCGACAAATACCCCGAAACATTCGACCCCGGCCTTCCCCGCGAGCTGGTATACTGCGGCACCAAGGGACTTACCGACCCCGTGGAAGGCGCTCCCCTCGATGCCGGACGCCTCGTTCTCTCGCCCACACGAACATACGCCCCGGTGGTGAAAGCCGTCCTCTCCGAACTACGCCCGTCGATACACGGCATGGTGCACTGCTCGGGAGGCGCGCAGACAAAGATTCTGAACTTTGTGGAAGGCAAACACGTTATTAAAGACAACTTATTCGACGTTCCCCCGCTTTTCGACCTCATACGCCGCGAATCGGGCACGGATCCGCGCGAAATGTACAAGGTTTTCAATATGGGTCACCGTCTGGAAATGTACTGCGCACCCTCCGCAGCCCGGCAGATAATCGAAATCGCAGAAGGTTTCGGCATCGAGGCAAAGGTGATAGGACGCGTCGAGGAAGCTACGGCCAAGAAGCTCACTCTGGCCACGCCCTACGGCACCTTTACCTACTGAACGCCTATCTGAAACAAGCACATGAACTCCGGCAAGAAACTTACCCGCCGCATTATGCGCATAGCACTGCTGGGTATAACCATTATATCGCTCTCATCCTGCGGCAACAGCACAGGCGCTGTTGCCGCGAAAGCCGGAGAACACCCCCTCCCCGACACACTCAGGGTAGCCACGCTATACGGCCCGACATCGTACTTCCTCTATCGCGACGAA
Source organism: uncultured Muribaculaceae bacterium (assembly GCA_910579035.1). GTDB lineage: Bacteria > Bacteroidota > Bacteroidia > Bacteroidales > Muribaculaceae > CAG-873. The sequence goes on from CAJTSR010000001.1 coordinate 70,204, forward strand.
CCGATGGGCTACGACTATACGCTCGTCGACAGCCTCGCCCGCCAGAAAGGCATGGTGCTTGACCTCAAGGTTGCAAACAGCGTGTCGGCGGCTGTCGCCATGCTCGATTCCGGTCTGGTCGACCTTATAGCATACGAAGTGCCCATCACCGAGCACTACAAGAAGTACGTGCTGCCCTGCGGCCCGGAGAACTACACCACCCAGGTGCTTGTGCAGCCAAAGCAGAAGGGGCGCCCGGTAGTCGAGGACGTGACAGAGCTTGTCGGGCGCGAGGTATACGTTGAGAAAGACAGCAAGTACCTCCGGCGCATGCAGCACCTCAACGACGAGATAGGCGGCGGCATCGACATTCGCGAAGTAGACGCCGACACACTGATAACGGAAGACCTCATACGCCTCGTTTCCGACGGCAAGATACCAATGACTGTCGTCGACAGCGACATCGCGCAGCTCAACAAGACGTATTACCCCGACCTCGACATCAGCATGGACGTAAGTTTTCCGCAACGGGCGTCGTGGGCCGTAGCTCCGGGCAAAGAATGGCTCGCCGACTCTGTGGACGCGTGGTTTGCCGGCGAATCGCCGCAACGAACCAACGCCGACCTGCTCAAGCGCTACTTCGAGCAGACCAAGAGCCTGCCGACGGTTCCCTTCGACTTCTCAAAGGGCTACATATCGCGCTACGACAACATCTTCAAGAAGTACGCCCCGACAGTTGGCTGGGACTGGCGCCTTATGGCCGCACAGGCTTTCGTTGAAAGCAAGTTCAAGCCCAACGCCCGCTCGTGGGTGGGCGCGCGCGGCCTGATGCAGATTATGCCGAGCACGGCACGCGGCTACCGCACGAGCGTGTCGCAATTAGGCAATCCTGAAACAAGCGTGAAGGTGGCGTCGAAGCTCATCAACGACCTCGACAGCTATTTGGTGAAATATGTGCCGAACGACAAGGAACGGCTCAAATTCGTTATCGCCGCATACAATGTGGGCATAGCTCACGTGTACGACGCCATAGCTCTGGCAAAGAAATACAATCTCGACCCCCAGCGCTGGGACGGCAATGTGGAAAAGGCCATACTTATGAAGATGAATCCGAAGTATTACAACGACCCTGTGACACGCTACGGATACTGCCGAGGAACCGAAACGGTGGCATACGTGAAACGCATCACCGACTTCTACGAACATGCCCGCCGCGAAATCAGCGCCTGACTCTTAAAAATCACATCGAACACACTCATCAACTATATATCGATATGAGAAAAACCATTCTTTCTGTAGCCATCGTGTGCCTTCTTGGCAGCACCATGCTTACCACGCCTTCGTGCATAGGCAGTTTCTCTCTCTCAAACCGCCTCCTGGGCTGGAACAACACCCTCGGAAACAAGTTCCTCAACGAACTCGTATTCTTCGCATTCTGGGTGCTTCCCGTATACGAGGTATGCGGCCTTGCCGACCTTCTGGTGCTGAACAGCATCGAGTTCTGGAGCGGCAGCAACCCCATGGCAAAGGGCGAACGCACCATCGAGGGTAACGACGGCAAATACCTCGTTCGCTGCGACGGCAAGGGCTACGATATCGTTAGCTGCAACGACGGCAGCTCCGTGCGCCTCGACTTCGACGCCGAAGAACTTACATGGAGCGTTGAAGCCGACGGCAAGAGCCACGTTCTCTTCCAGTTCGTTGACGACACCCACGTGAAAGTGCCCGTCGACGGAGGCCGCGAATACCGCACAGTAGAGGTTTCCCAGGCCGGCGTGTACGCCTACCAGGAAATCGCTACTGCCAGCGCTTTCGCTGCACGCTGATAGCCTGTAACGACACCAAAAAGAGCCTTTACACCATTGCGGAGTAAAGGCTCTTTTAGAGTATGTTTACTTTTAAACTTTTAAAATTGTATGGCGCGGCGTACGGCCTCACGTATGGAGTCTGACTCCGCCACAGTATCAGCCTCAACCGGCTTTACTCGAGGCTCCGTTGCCACCGGGTCTATAACAATCGGCTCTACTGCCACAGGTGCAGGCTCAGGCTCCGCCGACTTATTCTGCGGAGGTCTTGCCGTGACGCGCCTACTGCCGGGCAGACGGTCGACAGGCTCGTATCGAGGCTCCCTGCCTTCAGGCACTTCGGCCTTCGCCTCGGCCTGCTCCAATTCCTGTTCTATCTCTACATAGCTTCCTTTTCCGAGTGCTTCCACACGCCCGCACGAATGATAGTGCGACGTGTAGTAGCGTTCGTCCATACTGCTTATTATCACGCCTTTCGAGGTGGAGGCATGGATAAAGTCGCCGTCGCCTATATAAATACCCACATGGCTCACGGCCTTACTGCGCCTCGATGTGGAAAAAAACACGAGGTCGCCCGGTTCAAGCCTGCGCCGGTCGATGCCCTCGCAATATACCTGCTGCTCGCGCGAACTGCGCGGCAGCTTGATACCGGCGGCCTCCTGAAATACCGACATAACGAAACCGGAGCAATCCGTGCCAGCGCGGCTTTTGCCACCATAACGGTAAGGAGTGCCCATCCACTTGCGGGCTTCCTTCATTATATTGCCAACAGAAGCGCTTCTGTTGTCCTTCTTTTTTTCGGGCTTGGGCACCTGCGGCTTTTTTTCTTTTTCCGGCACTTCGGTCGGAAGATTCGACGGATGCTCTATTTTTGGCGCTTCAACCACGGCGGCACGCTTGCTGCCACACGAAGATACCAGCAGCAACAGACATATAATTACAGCAAAATTGAGGATTCTTTTCATAAGAGGGTGCTTCATACTATCTATTAAAGCGCAGGTCGGTGTATTTTCGTTTAAACTGTTCATTAAGAAGAGGGAGCATAGCGGTTGCTATGTGACCGATGAGTAATGGGCAGGTCAGCCGTGATGAAACACCCTCTAAGCCTTGCAAAGTTACGAAAAAAACTTCTTCGGCAATACTCCGTCGGAACCACGAGTTGGTCATCCCGACAACTCGTGGCGCCCAAGGAGCGGCAGAAAAAATCAATATATTATATTTCGACAGTGAATGTGAAGCGGAAGTTCCGCTTAGGCATAGGGTAATTGAGAATCACGTCGTAATCCTGACTCAGAAGATTGTTGACTTCGGCCAGCACACGGGCGCGCACCTTGCCGAACACGAAGTCGCGGCTCACGGATATGTCGTGTGTATGCCACGCCCTCATATGGTTATAGCTTGTGTTCTCCTGCTGGTTATAGCGCTCGCCCACATATATGTAGCTGTAATTAAGGCCCCACTTGCGCCACGACGCGTTCAATACCGCCGAGCCGGAATGCCTCGGTATATACGGAATCTGATGGCGGTAATAGCTATCGGAACTGCGGGTAACATCTATCGCACGCTGGTAGGTGTACTGCCCGCGCACGGTAATCTCAAGTTCGCAGACAGGCTCCACCGTGGCAGATGCCGAAGCATCAACACCCTTAATGTCGACAAGGCCGAGGTTCAGCATCGTCCATCGGAACTGCTGGCCTTTGGGATATGCTATTATCTTGTCTTTAACACGATTATAATACACATCGGAGCTGATGCGGAATCCGCGCAGGAAACCGCTTCGGGCAAACCCGTAGACCAGTCCGAAATTATACTGGTCTACCCGCTCCGGCTTGAGGCTGGAATTGCCGGTGTCGGTATAGTAGAGGTCGTTGAATGTGGGCATTCTGAACGAGCGCTTGTAGAACAGCCTCGCACTCAGGTTGCGGCATTCAAAGGGGTATGCCGTGACATAGACTGCAGGAGTGAACACCTTTTTGCTCGACGACGGTTTGCCTTTAACCTCGTCGTTAACCAGCGTGAGCAGCCCGCTTGCCTGGGCACGCACACGCCCGAAATCGGCTGCCGTGGCCAAAGAAAGCATATTGGTGAAGCGGACAGGACGCGAGAAATCGCGAAGGTCGGCCGACATCGTGTTCCACTGGAAGTCATAGCTTGCCGACGCCCACCACTGCCTCGTTATCGTCACCACGTTTGCCGTCGAGAGGTACACCTCCTGCTGCCGATAGCGGTTGTCGACCTTTATCTGGCGGTCGTCGTTGTTCACATAGTGGGTATGGTAGTAGGCATACTTGGCATTGTTCATTGTCGACCAGCGCCCTTGCGAATGTGAGAAACGCCCCTGCACGAAGGTGTTGTTATCCCATATGCGCTCGCCACGGCGCCACACATTGTTCACTATCGCCCCCGGAATACCGCGCTCAGAATTATAGTGGTAAACCTTTGCGTGCCAGTCACCGCCGGGAGTCACCCCGTTGAAATTAACCTCGGCTCGCAGTGCGTTTATATCGCCGTTCTGTCTTGTGGCGGTAGTATCATATGCAATTCCGCCATCTGGCTTGACGCGCCGATACCTGAATTTGTACTTGCCCGACGATTTAAGCCATTCGGCCGACACCGAGGTGTTGACCGTGTTCGACAACCTGAACTCGCCTAACACCGACGGGTTTATAAGGTCGAAAGAACCGGTGCGCACCGTGCCTCTCAGATGAAACTTTTCGCCCGCCACGAAATGCGGCACGCGAGTACGCATATAAATGGTAGCGGCATTGCCGAAATCGCGAGCAGGCTGCAAGAGGGCACTTTTCTGCCCGTTATGCAGCGACAGCGCCTCCATATTATCAAGCGAGAACTGTCCGAGGTCTATCTGCCCGTTCTGGGCGTTGCCGAGAGCCACGCCGTCGTACACCACCCCTGTATGATTGGTGCCCATCGAACGCACATTGACAGTCTTTATGCCGCCCACACCTCCGTAGTCCTTTACCTGCACTCCCGAGAAATAGCGCATGGCATCGGCTATACTGTTGCTATTCAGACGCCTCAGCTTCTCGCCGGCAAGGGTCTGCACAGGCACGGTTTCGCGCCTCGGCGCCGATGCCGCCACTGTAAACTCGCGCAGCGATATGGTGTCGGCGCTTACCGAATCGGCAACATTGGCCGATGCCCAAAGACTTGCGCCTGATAATATAAACAGGAATATTCTCCTCATTTTTTCCTTACGCGGCAAAAAGCGCCGCCTTAATCCGTATACAGTAATTCTGTACCTAATACCCTCGATGGAAAAAACGGAGAAAAACACGGCTCGGGAATCCTTAGCCGGATCCTCGGCCTCTTTCCGCGCTCGTCCTCGCAAGCGTTAGAACAGATGAAAACACGGCAGGTCTTCTGACTCGTTTCTTCCTCTCGCGCCGCCTTCCCAAAAAAACATCAGTGGCTTACCGGCACAAGGGATTCCAACAGAAACTCACAGCAGCGGGACTGTCCGGGATTTTCACCCGGTTCCCTTTTAAGCGCTATGACAGCGCACCGCTTTTCTCCCGCAAAATTAGTATTTATTTCCTTACCGTGCAAATCTTATTATCATCAACGGTTTATAATGAGCTACATACTAATGGCATGCTTTTTAGGGAGATACCAAAACGAAGCGAATAGTGAATTTTGGCCTCAATCAAGAGTTTGTTATAACTACACTGTTATTATTGATTTTCCAAAAAAGGTGGAAAGCATAGCAATTGTCGAAATAGTGAAGTTATGTTGTCCGCTGAGCCATTTGGTAATTTCACTCGGACGACGCCCCAAAGCATCAGCAAACTGTTTCTTTGACAATCCGCGTTCCTGCATCAGGTCATATATTCGGTCAGAGATTGCAAAGGTAAGTCTTGCACTCTCCCTTTCTTCCGCAGGTATCTCTGAAAATAAGCGTGGCAACAAATCTAAGTTCTCTTTCATAGCTCAAAAGTTTTATCAGTGTCGATTATATTCTCTGTTATCACTACCGAGCCGTCTTTAACACCTGATTTGAGCAGTTCCTCAAACTTTTGCAGGGTTACGACGTATCCTTGAAGTTCATTGTCTTCCTCATATGTCCGGGTTGTTTTCACGCCACCGTTACCGAGGATTATTATCTTATCTGACAGCCGCAGGGCGTATAAACGCAGCTTAGAGCGTAAGGTAGGAAGTGCCACCACAGAATCGCGCATCTTTCCCTCATTACGGAAGTAACGCTCAAGCGCTCCGTGCTCGATTATTTGCTCCACATATCTGATAATAGCGCGATAATCGACATTTAACTGTGAATCCTCTCTGAATTTAGCGACAAATTTATTGAACTCATCCAATTCGTCGCCGAGGAATTGAATGGTATAGACAGTGCATTTATCGCTGTTGTTAAGTAATATAAGTTCGACCTCGCTCATCTATATTGCGTTTTATATTATAACGCAAAGATACAACAATTATTTCACTTAAAAATGAAATATCGGTTTCATTCACACAAAAAAAGCAGTATCCCTTTCGTGCTTGCGCCGAAAGGGATACTGATAAGAGGGTATTTTTTATTCGTTGCCGTCCCAGATTTTGAATGAGCGAGCCGAGGCAGGATCGGCCTGTAATGCCACGGCAGAGGGTTCTGCGGCAAGCCATACGGCCATCTTGCCCTTGCCACGGTGCGCCCACGCGTAGTAGGGAATCATTGCAAGCTTCACATCGCTCAGGCCGAGGCGCCCGTCGCGGCGCTCGACAAGCTGCGCCGGCACATCTATCATAGTCACACCGCCGAGCACGTCGCTGCTGCGGGTAGTCATCGGCATTTCGGGGTTCACCACCGCCGCTCCGAATGCGAAATCATTGTCGGGCCATTCGGCGCAATATACAAGCGGACCCCGCTGCACGGCAAGACGGCCACGGTCGGCCTCCACTTCAGGACGGGCTGCCACAAAGCGCGGTTCCATAGGGAACTCGAGTTCCACGCGGTCGCCCTTCTTCCACTTGCGGTCTATGGCGAGATAGCCCTTGTCGAGCGCGCCGGCCACTTCCTCGCCATTTACTTTGACGGTATAGCCGCCCGCATTGCCTACAAAAGCATAAAGGCCGCCCGGCGCCACGATGTCGCGCGCCCAGCCGGGTATGCGCAGTTTGAGGGTAAAACGACCGGCCTTGTTGGCATCGACTGTTATGGTCTGGCGCCCGGTACCTGCATAATCGCCGCTTTGGGAAAGAGTCACATCGCGTCCGCCCACATTAAGCTTGGCGGTTCCGCCTATGTAAAGATTGGCATAGACGTCACGTCCCTTCACAGCGTAGAGATAACCCGGCAGCGAGGGTATGAAGCGGCAGATGTTCGACGGACAGCACGCGCAGCCAAACCACGGCTCGCGCTGGTGCTGGCCTTCGCTTGCAAGCGGATTGGGATAGAAGAAACGTCCGCCGTCTATCGACACTCCCGAAATCAGGCCATTGTAGAGCGTGCGTTCGAGCACATCGTAGTATTTCGAGTCGCCGTGAAGCAGGAAAAGGCGGTGATTAACATACACATTGCCTATGGCAGCACACGTTTCGCAATAAGCCTCGAGATTGGGCAGTTCGTAGGCATCGCCGAACGACTCTCCGTCATGCCGTGCGCCTATGCCGCCGGTTATGTAAAGTTTCTTGCCCACGATGTTGTCCCATATCCTGCCAACGGCTGCAATATAGGCGGTGTCGCCCGTCAATGCAGCCACATCGGCCATGCCGGCATACATATATGCCGCGCGCACGGCGTGCCCCACCGCTTCGTCCTGCTCCACAACGGGCTTGTGCGCCTGGCTGTAAGCATCTTTGCGCGAGGTGTAGCCGCGCTTGTCGAGAAAGAACTTGGCTTGGTCAAGATATTTCTTATCGCCCGTGGCAAGATAGAGCTTGGCAAGCGCCATCTCGGCTATCTGGTGCCCAGGCACGAGCGCTCTCTGCCCTTCGCCGTCGCCTATGGCACGGCTCACACAGTCGGCATAGCGTATGGCGATATCGAGGAAATTGCGTTTGCCCGTGGCCCTGTAATGCGCCACTGCCCCCTCAACCATATGGCCGAGGTTGTAAAACTCGTGGCTGAGAACCTCGACGGCATCCCAGCGGCCGGGCCCCATCCAACGGTGCGGGTGGGCCGGATTCATAGTGTACGACGTGTTCAGGTAGCCGTCCGGCTCCTGCGCAGCCGCCACAAGCACGAGCACGCTGTCGATATAGGACTCGAGAGCGGGGTCAGGATATGTCTGCAACAGATATGAGGCGCCCTCGATGGTCTTGTACACGTCGGTGTCATCGAAGGGAAAGCCTTCGACCTTGAAAGTGTCGCAAGGCTGAGTGGCACGTATAAAATTATGATAACGACCTGTTTCTTCGCATTTTGAAAACGCGAGCGGAATAGTCACCTCACGGCTTGCCTGCAAGCGCGGACTCCAGAAAGGATCTGACACCGAAACAGAAGTGAACGGAACCGGGTCGATAGGATAGCCGTGGGATTCGGGCTGCGCCAAAGCAATGCCGGCGGCACACACAGCCAGCGCGGCAGACAATACATACTTCATCTTTGAAAAATCAGATAACGACTGTTATAAAAAGATACACAAGAGTGACGGGGGCGACGAAAAGCAGGGAGTCTATGCGGTCCAGTATGCCGCCGTGCCCCGGTATGAGTTTGCCGGAATCCTTGATGCCGTGGCTACGCTTGAGAAGCGACTCGAACAGGTCGCCCCACGTGGAGAACACGCACACAATCGCACCCAGCCCAAGCCCGGACATAAGGCCGAGAGAATCAGGCAGCAGGAACAAGGCCGCAAGCGCACCTGCCGCGAGGCAGAAGGCGAGTCCTCCGAAAAAGCCCTCCCACGATTTCTTTGGCGAAAGACGCTCGAAAAGCCTTCGGCGCCCTATGAGCGAGCCTACGCAATAGGCTCCTGTATCGTTGAGCCATATCATGGCAAACATAAGCAGCACAAGCCATTTGCCCTCCGAAAAAGCCACATAGGCAAGATTCAGGGCTGCAAGGGGAAGCGCTACGTACATAAGCGATGCCACCGACCGGAGCGCGCAGGCATAGGCGTCGGCGCCACGGTCGTAAAGAGATATTACAAAACGCGCTATCGGATAAAGCAACAAGACGCATAGCGAAGCCTCAAAGGCTGCCAACGACGCCTCGAAGATAGCGGGAAGCGCCGTGATGACTCCGGCAGCGAAAATATCGGCAACACGCCCCGCCACGAGCCAAGGCCTCCTGCCGCCGGGAAGGACAATGCCCTGAAATTCCCACACGGCAAGCAGAGCGAACGCAACGCACAGAGCGTTGAAATAATTTCCGCCGCCCAGAATGGAGCCTACTATCAAAGCTATATAAACGATTCCCGAAAGCGAGCGGGTAACTATATTTTTCATTGGTTCAGATATAACATCGACCGCCAGACATTGACGGCACACAAAATTAGCAACTATCGGCCGATTCTCCAAATATACCCGAAAGCCCCGATTCTTCGCGAGTCGGGGCTTTCTGAAAAAGTTAGCGTATATTTTCTGTATCTGAAAGTCGTAGGAGCCTCCTCGAGGCCCTTAATTGTCTTATTACTGCCTATAGGACGGCAATATGCCACGATGGTTTAACAGAGATATGAATTTTAACACTCCATAACATTTTGTCATATCCCGAAAAATTCTTACCTTTGCGTGCAATTTAAAACACATCTAAATTTATGTCGTTTATTGCAGACAGAGTAAAGATGGACGGTCTTACCTTCGACGACGTCCTGCTCATACCGGCTTATTCCGAAGTGCTTCCGCGCGAAGTTTCGCTTGCCTCGCGTTTTTCCCGCAACATCACACTGAACGTACCCATCGTATCGGCGGCTATGGACACCGTTACAGAAGCCCAGCTCGCTATAGCCATAGCGCGCGAGGGCGGTCTTGGCGTGATTCATAAAAATATGCCGATAGCAGAACAGGCCCGTCAGGTACACGCCGTGAAACGCGCCGAAAACGGCATGATTTACGACCCCGTGACCATTCGTCGCGGCTCCACCGTGGCCGACGCCCTCCGCATGATGAGCGAATACCACATCGGCGGCATACCCGTTGTCGATGACAACGGCAAGCTCGTGGGCATCGTGACAAACCGCGACCTCCGCTTCGAGCGCAACCCGCAGCGCCTCATCGACGAAGTAATGACTTCCGAAAACCTCGTCACCACCTCGCAGGCCACAAGCCTCGAAGAAGCTGCCGACATACTGCAATCGCATAAGATAGAAAAACTGCCCGTTGTCGACGCCAACGGCAAGCTCGTGGGTCTGGTGACATACAAAGACATCACCAAGGCCAAGGACAAACCCAATGCCTGCAAGGACTCCCTCGGACGCCTCCGCGTGGCAGCCGGCGTGGGTGTGACTGCCGACTCGATGGAGCGTGTCGACGCCCTCGTTGCCGCAGGAGTCGACGCCATTGTCATCGACACCGCCCACGGCCACTCACGCGGCGTGGCAAGCGTGCTGAAAGCTGTCAAAACCAAATATCCCGAACTCGACGTGGTAGTAGGCAATATCGCCACAGGCGACGCCGCCCGCTACCTTGTGGAATGCGGCGCCGACGGCGTAAAGGTCGGCATCGGCCCCGGCTCAATATGCACCACCCGCGTCATTGCCGGCGTAGGCGTGCCCCAGCTATCGGCTGTGTACGACGTTGCCAAGGCTCTCGAAGGCACCGGGGTACCCCTGATTGCCGACGGCGGCATACGCTACTCAGGCGACATCGTTAAGGCTCTTGCCGCAGGCGCGCACGCCGTGATGCTCGGCGGCATGCTCGCAGGAGTTGAGGAAAGCCCCGGCGACACCATCATCTACAACGGACGCAAATACAAGACATACCGTGGCATGGGTTCGCTCGAAGCAATGGAACGCGGCTCCAAGGACCGCTACTTCCAGGCCGGCGAAACCGATGTGAAGAAACTCGTGCCCGAAGGCATCGCTGCCCGCGTGCCCTACAAAGGCTCGCTCTACGAAGTGGTATACCAAATGCTGGGCGGCCTCCGCGCAGGCATGGGCTACTGCGGCGCGGCCGATATCGAGGCCCTGCACCACGCATCGTTCACCCGCATAACCAATGCCGGCGTGGCCGAAAGCCACCCGCACGACGTGGCCATAACGAGCGAGGCGCCCAACTATAGCGCCGGAGGGCAATAAATTCACATTCCTGCCGTTACATAAAAAGCAGCGGCGCAGCCACGGCGGCTGCGCCGCTTTTTATTAAAAAGATGAAACGACATATTCTTTCCGCAATAGCGATAGCCGCAGCAGCGATGTGCGCCAAAGGTGCCGACAGCGACCCCGTACTAATGACCGTCGACGGCCAGGACGTGCGCGTGAGCGAATTTGAATATCTTTATAACAAGAACAACAACCAGCAGCTGCAACAAGGCACCCTCGACGACTATCTCGGCATGTTTATCAACTACAAGCTCAAGGTAGCCGACGCCCGCCATGCCGGCCTCGACAGCTCGCCGAAGTTCCGAAACGAGTTTGAATCCTTCCGCATCGAACTCGCAAAGCCGTACATGCGCGATACCGTTGTGGAGAAGAATCTTATCGAAAAAGCATACAGCCACTATGGCGAGGATATTCTCGCGAGCCATATCATGGTACCCCCCACCGCTGCCGGGAAGGCCGTCCTTGATTCGATTCGACCGCTGCTCGAGTCGGGCAAGGCGGATTTTGCCACCGAGGCAGGGCGACTGTCGGTCGACAAATCATCGGCAGCACGCGGAGGCCGGCTCGGCTACATTGTGCCTGGCCGCTTCCCGTGGGCATTCGAGGAAGCCGCTTACGGCACAGATGCAGGCGCCATGTCGCCTGTCTTCAACTCCGGCGTGGGCTACCACATAGTCCTTGTCGAAAAGCGCACACCCGCCGCAGGCGAGGTCAACGCCGACCACATACTGATTATGAACCGCGACAAATCGCCTGAAGCAACCGCCAAGGCCAAGGCTCTCGCCGACTCTATCTATGCCGTAATCAAGGCAGGCGCCGACTTTGCAGAGATGGCACGCAAGCACTCCCAAGACCCCGGCTCGGCATCGCGCGGCGGAAACCTCGGCTGGTTCAGGCACGGCGTGATGGTGGCCGAATTCGACAGCGCGGCCTTCGCCACACCCGACGGAGCGGTTTCAGCCCCCTTTGCCACAGCTTTCGGATACCACATATTGCGGTGTAACGGGCATCGCGGCGTACAGGATTTCGAGGAATTAAAGCCGACCATTCTCCACGCCATAGCCAACGACGAGCGCGCCAACATGCCTGAAAAAGCGTATATCGCCCGGCTTATGAAACGTCGCAACGCCGCTATAGACCACCAGGCCGCCACCCGCCTCGCAGAAAAAGCGGCAATGCTCGCAGAGAAAGGCGACACGGCCATAGTAGAGCGTCTTGGCGAGGACAAGGCCAAGCTTGCAACCTTCGACGGCGGCGCCATACTTGCCTCCGACATTCTGAGCGCGATGGCGCCGGGGACGCTCAGCGACAAAGACGCCGTGATCGGCGCCGTGACAGCAGCTCTCGAAGAGGCTTTGGCCAATAGCGAGCGCGACCGCCTCTATGAAACCACCGCCGACTACCGGAACCTGCTCAACGAATACCACGACGGCATACTGCTATGCGACATTTCCGAGCAAAAGGTATGGAAAAAGTCGACCGACGACAAAGCCGGACTCGAAGCATTCTTCAAGGCGCATGCCTCCAAGTACGCATGGGAAAGCCCGAAGTTCAAGAGCTACGTGTTCTTTGCAAGCTCCGATTCCCTGCTTAAAAAAGCGGTGGAATATGCCAACACACTGTCAACCGACGATCCCGAACAGTTTGCAGCCGCTATGCGCAAACAGTTCAACCGCGACATAAAGATAGAACGCGTGGTGGCAGGCAAGGGCGACAATGCCATCACCGACTATCTGGCTTTCGGAGGCAAACGCCCCGCCGACAAGCCAAACAGCCGCTGGAACTTCTACACTTCATACAAGGGCCGAATGCTCGACGCCCCCGAAGAAGCCGCCGATGTGCGCGGAGCCGCCGTGAGCGACTATCAGGCTCAGCTCGAACAACAATGGCTGAAAGAGCTTCACAAAAAGTACAAGGTAAAGGTCAATAAAAAAGTATTCAACTCGCTAAAGTGACAGGCTTCAACAAACTATCCTCGGTATTACTTGCCCTATCGGCCATTGCCGCGACAGGCTGCCAAAGCTCGGACAACGAAATCCCGGCCGATGCCATAGCCTGTGTCGGAAGCAGCTACCTCACACGCAGCGAACTGAGCCGCCACGTACCCGGCGGACTTCCGCCAGCCGACAGCGCCGCATATGCCAAGGCATATATCCGCAACTGGATCGACGCCCGGCTGATAGCAACCGTGGCAGCCCGCGAGATAGATATGGACGAAATCGACAGGCTGACGGCAGAGTACCGCACGGAGCTTATAATGAGCCAGTACCGCCGCACAATGGCCATGCAGGCCACCGACGGCATATTCTCGGAAGACTCCTTGCGAGCCTACTACGACAGACACCCCGACGAGTTCACACTCGAGCGGCCTTTGGTACGCGGCATATACCTCAAAGTGCCGTCCGACGCCCCGAATCTGGGCACGCTGCGACGCCTGTACACCTCTTCCAAATCAGAAGACATGGACCGCCTCGAAAAAGAGGCGCCCGCTGCGGCGATACACTACGACTACTTCCGCGACCGCTGGGTAGACTGGGAACAAATAGAAACACGAATACCGACCGACATACCGTGGCCGACATCGTTCCTGCGCTCGCGCCGACCACTCGACGTGACCAACGACGGCTTCACCTACCTGCTGAGCATCAGCGAATTTATACCCGAAGGGGATACCATGCCTTTTGAAGCGGCCTTGCCACTGGTGCGCGAACGCCTGCTCACACGCGCACGCCACTCCTACGACGCCCGCTTACGACAAGCCCTCTACGAGCAGTCGCTCGCAGAAGGCTCTCTTAAATTTCCGGGCGGCAACCCGCTGAATTAGAGGGCACTTCATAATATCTGTTAAAGCATAGGTTGGTGTATTTTTGTTTAAACTGTTCATTATGAAGAGGGAGCATAGCGGTTGCTATGTGACCGATGAGTAATGAGCAGGTTAACAAAAAGACGCCAAGACGGTACTATTGTTAAACCTGCCCTCCACCAAATCATCGGATAATATCGGCCGGGGAAGCATCAAAGGCTTCGCCTCCAAAAAATTTTGAGTGTCTTTATCCCTTCGCCTCAGTCACATAGCAACCGCTATGCTCCTTCGGCTCTGCGATAAATCCATCTCAAACTTTTTGGCCTATGCTTTAACAGATATTATGAAACGCCCTCTTTAAGTCGCTCGTAGACTTCGAGCACCATTCGCGAATTATGGTAGGGGCATTTCCAGAAGCCGGCCTTGTCGTCGGCACGGTTCACGCTACCGTCGGCCTTACGGCTCCAGTACCACTCCCCTCCCTCATTATCCACAATCTCAGCTTTGATATATTCCCATGATTCCATAGCACGGACAAGCTGCTCCGGCCTGTTGTGGAACACATACTGATATATCTGCCCCACCACGTTCTCGGCCTGCACCCACCAGTGCTTGTCGTTGTCGTATGCGCCTGAGGCATGGCGCTCGTATATCATCGAGCCGTCGTGACAACGGCCTTCCGAGGCGGCCTCGGCTATACGGCGTGTGGCTTCGAGCGTGCGGGCCAGAAGCCCGGCGTCGCCAAGCACCTGCGCCGTTTCAAGCATAAGCCACGAAGCCTCGATATCGTGTCCATACGATATTATGCCGTCCTGCCGGTTCCAGTCGTCATCGAAAAACAGGCCCAAATGCCCGCTCGGACAAGTAATTTTGTCAAGGAAAAGCTCAAGCAAACTCTTTGCGGCCTCGCGCACGCGCTCGTCATCACATACCCGCAGCAGGTTTGTGTACGGCTCTATGATATGCAGATGGGTGTTCATCGTCTTGCTTGAATTGAAATCCTTGTCGCTGAGCCTCATATCCTCTATGGGCTGCCAAGAGCGCGTTGCTGCCTCTATGTAACCGCCTCTGAGGCGGTCGCGGCTGTGGCTCTCTATATCGTCGAACAAGCGCAAGGCATAATCAAGGGCTTCGGCATCGCCCGTGGCACGGGCATACTCCGAAAGGCCGTAAATGGCGAAGCCAAGGGCATAAAACTGCTTCTTGGTGTCGAGCGGACGCCCCTGCGCGTCTACCGACCAGTATATGCCGCCATACTCGCGATCGTAAAACCGGTCGATAATCTCTCGATTGGCCGCCGTGGCCGCGTCAAGGTACTCGGGGTTGCCGAACACACGGTAAGCAGCTGAAAAGGCCCACAGAATGCGCGCATTGAGGATAGCGCCTCGCGGCTCGTCGGCATGCAGGCGGTCGAAGCCGTCGCGACGGCCATAAAAGCCGCCCTCCGGAGCACGCATGCGGTCGAGCCAGTACGGCAGAATGTTCTCGTGCAGATTGGCTGCAAGCTCCTGCCTGAATTTTTCTATACGGGTATCAAACATTTGCAAAATCAGTCATTTCGTCCTCTGCAGGCACATCTTTGCCGGGCGTACCGGCGCGAAGCTGCCTGAGGCGTTCCACTATGTCGTTGACAGCTTCGGTGGTGAGAGGATAGAACGAGGCCACACCCACCGCGAGCAAAGCCACAATGGCCGGGAGCCACGACATCATAAACCACAGACAGCTTATGGCGGCTTCGGGCTGCGCGGCACTACCGGCAAGCGACTCCTGATAGCCGAAAGCGCTCAGAAGCCACAGCACGGCAGCTCCGCCTATGGCACCGCCGAATTTCTGCGCCATGGAGGACGAAGAGAATATAAGCCCGGTGGAGGCTGTTCGGTAGCGCAGCTCGGCATAGTCGCTCACATCAGCATACATCGACCACACAAGCGGCGACATAAGTCCTGTAAGCACCGAGATGAGCACCTGCAGCCCGAGCATGAGCCAGTAGCCCGACGCACTTACGGGCACAAACCAGAACAAGCCGCTGAAAACCACCAAGGCCATATTCACAGCTATAAAAGTATTCTTTTTGCCAAGACGCCCCGATATGGGCACGGCAAGGGCCACTCCCACCATATTGGCAGTCTCGCCTATGCCGAGGAACAGACCCGAGTAAAACAGTATATTACCCCAGTGGCCGAACGACAGGTGCGCCTCCTCGCCAATTACATCGGCAAAAAAGTATGCCACCGTGGCACCACGGACGGTATTGAACAGGTTGAAACACAAGGCTGCGCCGATGAGCAGCCACCACGGCCTGTTGGAAAGCAGGCTGCGGAAGTCCTTGCCCACAGAAGCCGTGGAAACTGTGTGCACGCGCTCGCGCGTCATACCGAAACAACAAAGGAAAAGCACGAAACAGGCCGCCGCTATCACCACCATGGCGAACTGCCAGCTCGAAGCCGGCGAGGCTCCGAGCGAGGCCTGGAAAAAGCGGCACAAGGGATCCCACGAGAACAAGGCCACGAAAGAGCCTCCGTAGGCAAAAAGCATACGGAACGACGAGAACACGGTCTTTTCGCGCGGATTGTCCGTAACCACGCCGAGCATCGCGCCATAGGGCACATTGATGCCGGTGTACACCGTCATCATAAGTATGTAGGTCACATACGCCCACAGCAGCTTGCCGGCATACGAAAAATCAGGCGTGGTGAAAAGCAATATGCCGCACACTGAGAACGGCGCCGCTACCCACAGCAGGTAGGGACGGTACTTTCCCCAGCGAGTACGCGTGCGGTCGGCCACTATGCCCATCATAGGGTCGGAAACGGCGTCCCAGACACGCGTCACCAGCACGAGTATGCCCGCATCGACAAGGCTAAGCCCGAATATATTGGAGTAGAAGAACGGAAGGTAGTAGCTGAACACCTTCCAGAACATCGACGACGCCATATCGCCGAAGCCATAGCCTATCTTTTCCTTTAAGTTTTTCATGGAACTTGGCCTTATTTACCGGCCTTCATAAAGGCATTGTTGCGATCGATAAGAGCGTTGATAGTCTTTACAGACTCAGCCGAGGTAAGACCGTCGGCAGGCGTGTTGAGGCAGTAATCGACAAGACGGTCGACGGTCGACACAGCCACGTGCATACGCGTGTCGCTCGAAGCGTAGTATATGAACACCGTTCCGTCCTCGTCGGCAATCCAGCCGTTGGAGAACAGCACGTTCATCACATCGCCGGTATATTCCTCGCCCACAGGCGCCATAAAATAACCTCCGGGGGCGGCGATGCGGCGCCACGGCTCGTCGAGCGCCGTCATATACATATACAGCACGTAGCGGAGGCCGGAGGCACAGTTGCGCACGCCGTGTGCCAGATGCAGCCAGCCCTTGGGCGTCTTTATGGGGTGCGGGCCTTCGCCGTTCTTCACTTCCTTGATAGTGTGATAGATGCGTTCGTCCACGATGTCCTCGCCACGGGTAATCTCTGCCTTGGTTATATCGTCGATGAGCGTCCAGCCTATGCCACCGCCCTTGCCGGTATCGATAAAGGAGTCCTGCGGGCGTGTATAGAGGGCGTACTTGCCGTCGACGAACTCGGGGTGAAGCACCACGTTGCGCTGCTGGCTGCCGCATTTGAGGTCGGGCAGGCGCTCCCAGTCTACAAGATTTTTTGTGCGCGCTATGCCGCAACTCGCCGTCGCTGCCGACAGGTCGCCGGGGTGCGCGGGGTCGCGACGCTCCACGCAAAAGAGGCCGTACACATATCCGTCCTCGTGGCGGGTGAGCCGCATATCGTACACGTTGGTACCTATATCCTCCGTGTCGGGCAGCACGACCGGACGCTCCCAAAAGCGGAAGTTATCGATGCCGTTGGGGCTTTCGGCCACAGCGAAGAAGCTCTTGCGGTCGGCTCCTTCCACACGCACCACCAGCACATACTTGCCGTTCCACTTTATGGCGCCGGAATTGAGAGTGGCGTTGACGCCTATGCGCTCCATAAAGTAGGGATTGGTGGCCGGATTGAAATCATAGCGCCAAGTAGGCGGCACCATCTCGGCTGTTATCACGGGGTTCTCGTATCGGCAATACACACCGTTGCCTTCCACGGGGCGGTTGCATCGCTGTATCAGCGACTCATATCGGCTCAGGACGAGAGCCTTGCGGTATTCAAAGAGGTCCATAAGCTATTTCATCTGCGCCATTCCGGCTGCAAAAAGTATTTTAGGATTATTATAAAATTTCACAAATGATTGGCATGAAGGGTGACCCGGATAAGGGGCATAGAAATGTCCGGGAATATTGTCGGCATTGCGCCACACGCACACATAGGCCAGCGGATAGCCCTCCATCAGGGGAGTCAGCACGCTGTCGTACCAGTCAGTGACAGCAAGCCCCTCGCAGCCCGTTTCGGACAAAGCCACAAGCTTGCCGGCCGGAGCCGCCATACGCACGGCAGCATCGAGCTGCACGCGTGCACGGGCCATAAATTCTTCCGTTCCGGCCTCGCCTCCGTGGTGGTAGGCGTCGGCACCGAAAACATCGACGTATTCATCGCCGGGATAGCGCTCGGCATAATCGTCGAAATCAGCCACGCGGTCGGGAGAATACACCCACAGCACATTATCGACTCCCTTGGCATCGAACACAGCCCGAGTGCGGCGCCACAGCTCCTTATACTGCTCCGGAGTGCACAAATCCTTGCCCCACCAGAACCACGAGCCGGTATGCTCGTGCCACGGGCGGAAAAGCACCGGCACCCGGCGTCCGTCGGCATCTTTGAGCGAGAGTATGAAATCGGCGGCGCGTCCGAGCCATAGGTCGAGAGTGTCGGCAAACGCGGTGCCCGGTGTCACCATTTCGGCCACGGGCGAGGCCGACACATCCCACGAGTCGCCGCCGGTGGCGGCATTGCGCGGATGCCAGCTTATGGCATTGATGCCGCCACGGGCGTCCTGCGCGGCCACTCCGGCACGTATGTCGTCGAACGGCACACCGTCGAGCTGGCTCGGAGCGTCCCACTCTATCAGGCCGAGGTCCCAGTTGATAAGTCCGGGATAATCGCCCACCACCGATTTGACATCGGAGCGGGCCGACTCGCCGCGCCAGCCTATGCCGTAAGATGTGGCGTCGTGCTGGCCGAACACCACCTTGCCCGAATCGACGCACATCTGCAAACGATTCCTCAGCGATTCTGCCGGCGCTTGCGCCACCTCGGGAGCCTTGGTGGCGCAAGATGCCACGGCAAGCGCGGCAAAAGC
Source organism: uncultured Muribaculaceae bacterium (assembly GCA_910579035.1). GTDB lineage: Bacteria > Bacteroidota > Bacteroidia > Bacteroidales > Muribaculaceae > CAG-873. The sequence goes on from CAJTSR010000001.1 coordinate 89,249, forward strand.
CGCATATACTATTTTAGTCATCAAAGTCATTCAACGGTCAGTGTGGTTTTCAGCAGCTTGTCGTCCTCGCTCGAAGGACCTGCCATAATGGTGAAATCGCCCGGCTCGACAATGGGGTTCATCTTCCTGTCGAGATAGCGGAGCTGGTCGGGACCGACGGTGAACTCAACCGTGCGGGTTTCGCCCGGAGCAAGAGCGACACGTCGGAAATCCTTAAGCTCTTTCACAGGACGCGTGGTCTGCGCATAGCAGTCGTGGATATAAAGCTGCACAATCTCCACACCGTCGCGCTTGCCACGGTTTGTCACATCGACACTTACCACGGTGCTGCCGTCGGTGCCTATCGTTTTTTCCGACAGACGGAGGTTGGAATACTCATAGGTGTTGTACGACAAGCCATGGCCGAAAGGATAGAGAGGTGTCGACGGAGTGACGACCACGGGGTGGAAGTACATCGACGGCTTATGGTTGTATATCATTCTCGTCTGGCCTACCGAGCGGGGAATGGTGATTGCGAGCTTGGCCGACGGATTGACATCGCCGTATATTATCTCGGCAATGGCCCTTCCGCCTGTCATACCCGGCTCCCACGCCTCGATAATGGCGGGAAGATTCTCCGCAGCCCACTCCACGCCGAGCGGACGGCCGTTTATCAGCACCAGCAGGGTCGGCTTGCCGGAGGCTGCCACCCTGCGGATAAGCTCGTTCTGCAATCCCACGAGGTCGATGTCGCTGCGGTCGGTATCTTCGCCGCAAGTACGGTCGGCCCAGCGGTAGCGCATCATATACTCGCCTGCCACCACCACGCACAAGTCGGCATCGGCTGCGGCGCGGGCTGCCTCGTTGACCTTCGCCCGGTCCATATTGCGCGGATCCCAGCCTTGGTCAACAAACACAAACTCTGCCGAGGGGTCGGCAGCACGCAAGCCGTCGAGAACAGTGCTTACGTTCTCGCGCTTCTGCTGCGCGCTCCAGTCGCCGAGAATATTCTCGTCGTCGGCATTGATGCCCGTCACAAGTATTTTTTTGTACCGGCCGCGCTTCAATGGGAGCAGGCCGTCGTTTTTAAGAAGCACTATGGAGTTGCGCGCCGCCTCGAGAGCCGTGTTGCGGTGTTCGTCGCACAGGCGCACGTCCATCGTGGTTTTCTCGTCGGCATAGGGATTCTCGAACAGCCCGAGGGCGAACTTGACGCGCAGGATACGGCGCACCGACTCGTCGATACGGCTTTCGGGAATGCGGCCTTCGCGCACAAGCTCCACCACGGCGTCGGTAAATTCCGGCCCGTGCATGTGCATGTCCATACCGGCCATCACGCTCTGATAGAAAGCCTCTTTGTTGTTCTCGGCTGTGCGGTGAAGGTCGTGGACGTGCTCTATGTCGTACCAGTCGCTCACCACGAAGCCTTTGAAGCCCCATTCGCCACGCAGCACGTCGGTCATAAGCCACGGATCAGTATGGGCAGGCACGCCGTTAACCTCGTTGTGGCTCGTCATCAGCGACAAAGCACCGGCATCGACACCGGCTTTGAACGGCGGGAAAAACACCTCGCGGATAGTGCGCTCCGAACAGTCGAAGGGAGCACCGTTAGTGCCGTTTTCGGGCTGGCTGCCGCCTACGAAATGCTTGACGCAGGCCAGAACGTCGTTCTCGCTGTCGAGATTGCCCTGATAGCCTTTCACCTGCTCTACGCCCATGCGGGTAACGAGCAAGGGATCCTCGCCGAAGGTTTCGCCGCAGCGTCCCCAGCGGGGGTCGCGGGCAACCTCCACATTGGGGTTGAAAGTCCAGTGCATATTCATAGCCCTCATCTCGCGAGCGGTCTGCCGCGCGATCTTGTGTGCCATATCGGTATCGAAAGAGCACGCAAGGCCGATGTTGGTAGGATAGACGGTGTTGTCCGGGGCGTTGGCATTGCCGTGGATAGCGTCGATACCGAAGATGATGGGTATGGCCAGACGGCTCTTCATTGCCTCGCGCTGCAGCTGATTGGCTTCTTCCACCGTGAGGACATGGAGGAAAGAGCCTATTTTGCCTTCTCGCGTAAGTTTAAGCAAGTCTTCCGGCACGAGGCCGGGGTAGAAGGCCTGCGCGGTATTTGTGAGCAGGTCTTCTTCGGTAAGAGTGCCCATATTAGAGCGGAAATGCTCCACTCCGACACACTGGTTCATCTGCCCGACCTTTTCTTCGAGCGTCATTCTGCCAAGAAGGTCTTCGACTCGCTCTTCTACCGGCGCCTGGGGGTTCTGATAAAGCATAGTGCTTATTGCAAGGGTTATAAATGACAACATATTGGTATTGAATTTAATGCCCTTAAAATTACAAAATATTATTTGAACGACGGCATCTGGTCGCGGTTAATAACATATTCGCTGTCGAACACGGCCTTCAGCGACTCGGCGGTGTTGCCGAATCCGTCGGTAGTGCCGCCCGACACATGCTTGTCGTATGTATACCAGAGGTTGAACCACGACCAGTTCGCCCCGTCGGCAAAGCATTTGTCGGGATTCTGAATAAGTCCCGTTTCGGAGATAGTGACAAGACGCTTGCCGCCGGTCATGGCAACGAGGGCGTCGTATGCCGCCTTCTGAGAGCCGTCGTTATCGGCATAGATGTCGGTTCCCACTATGTCGCAGAAATCGTTGCCGGGGTAGGAGGCAGCCATCTGAGCCTCGTAGCCTTCCTCATACTGTGCTGTCCACACCCAGATAAGGTTGTTCAGGCCGTGGTGGTTCACAAGACGGTCGTACATCAGCTTCCACAGCTGCTTGGTAGGCTCGTCGCCATAGCGACCCCACCAGAACCACGCGCCGCTGTACTTGTAGCTGCCGGCAGCTTCGTGGAGCGGACGCCATATCACGGGTATGCCCTCTTCCTGCAACTGCTTTAGCACAGCCGCCACCTTGTCGATGTCGGAGAGTATGAATTCGTTCTGCCACGTGCCTTCCTTTACGGCCTCGCGGATATCGAATTCGGTAGGATCTTCGACATCACTGCCGGGGGCGCGGGCGCCATAGCGCGCGATGTCCTTGCTGTCATACGCCTCTTTGTCGGTAGGCACTCGCCAGTGCCACATATAGCTCACAAGACCGTTGGCCTCCCACTGCTCCTTGGCGGGGCTTATGTCGGAATAGTCGATCCAGTCCTGTCCGCTTTCCGGCAGGTGGATAAAGTCATAGCCAGCGATAGCGACGTCCTTGCCCGTAACGGTCTTTATCCATCCGGCAAAATCATTGTTGTTGTTCACATTGGCCATAGCTCCCGAAAGGATCTTCTTGCCGTGCTGCTGTATGATAAAATCGTACACCTTGCGGGTCTGCTCGGTGGCGTCGGCGTTGACAAGGCCGAGAATCTCGGCCGGGCCTACGGGCGCGCCGGCCTTGGTGGTGAAGTTGACTGTAAGCTCGGGAGCGAAAGTGAGGGTGCCCACTCCCGCAACGGCATTGGCAGGAACGTGGAGCTTGTAAGCCTGCCCGGCGGCAAGAGCCACCTTGGCAATAACGGTGCTGCCTTCGCGCACCTCTGTGGCGACGGTCTGCCCGTTGAGGGTTATCGGAGAGATGGTGCTTAGAGCCACGGCGTGGTCATATACAAGCGAAATCTCCGTGGTAGCCGGGTCTATCTCGGCACCTTCGGCCACCGAGGCCGAGCTCAGAGCCACAGCCTCGGCTTCCTGCACGGGCCAGTCGGGCTTGTGGTCCTCATCGCAAGCCACAGCCGCCGCGCACAGAGCGCTGCCTACAGCCAATGCGATAGTCTTGGTATATAATGATTGTAACATAGTGTCTGATACGTAAAAAACCTTAGAAATTGTACCCTTGGACTGAAAACATTAACCTATTTAATCCATCTTATTCTATGGTGACCTTTGTAAGGGTATAGTCAGCCCCGGTAATCACGAGGCCGCCGCTGGCGATGAGGTCGTCGAGAATCTCGCGGGTGAGCACAAGCTCAACCACGCCGCTCACGGGCTGCCCCCACTGGTCGGGGGTCGGAGCGGGAAGTGCGTTCCAGCCATCGCCGTGGCGCAGGGCCACGCACCACCAGTCGTCGGCAGGGTTGGCCACGTCGGGAGTCACATACAGGCGCAGCATAGACCCTGCCTTTACCGTGCTCCAGTCGAAAGCGCCCCACGCGAGGTCCTGATTGCCACTCCAGTTTCCGCTGGACCAGCTACCGCTCCATATCGTTGTTTCGAGCGACTGCTCGTACTCTACCGCTATCTTGCTTATGACGGCGCTGTGGCCGTTGACGATTATCGCTGTTTCGCTCCAGCCGTCCTCGGTGGTCAGCACTGCGTTGAGGAAATCGGCACTCAGCTCAAATTCCACCTTTGAAGCATCAGCCGGAACATCTATGATATCGCCCTGCTGGCCCCAGTTGGCATCGTTAAGCTGCACCTGCGCATCGGCATAGGGCGCGAGGTAGAACACGAGCTTGCCTCCGGCGGGAACACCCTCGAGGGCGCTCTTATCGATTCGCAGGCCGCCGCCGTCCCAGTTGCCGAGGTCGAACATACCGGTCCATATCACATTTTCGACATGCGTGGCCGGCGTCACGTCGTAGGTATAGCTTATCTCGCCGTTGCTCGACAGCAGACGCACCACAGTGCCCTTGCCGCAGCTTGTAGGCAGGTTGATATAGAGTTTGTCGCCATTGACGATGTACTGCACCGCCTGTCCGTTGACTTCGACGGCGGTCAGCTTGTCGGCATTGGCAAGCTGCACAACCATAATCTCTCCGGCAAGCAGTTCCTCGGTTTCCACGGCCACGATATTGGCGCACTCAGGGGCGTTGACGGTAAGCGCGGGTGTTTCTACACTCTCGCCGTTGGCCATAGTGAGCACCACTGCCCCGCTTTGTGCCGTGGCAGGCACCTCTACCGACAGTTCGGCAGCAGAAACAGGCGTTACTTCAAAGGATTCCGCACCGGGGAAGGCCACGGCCACCACGAGGTCGAGATTGCGGCCAAGCATCTTGACTGTGGCCGCTGCCGCCACTTCGGCAGGCTCGAAGCCGGTGACTTCGGCCTTGGCTGTGGAAAGTGCTATCTCCACAGTCTTGCCGCTCTTGAGGTTGAGCACGGCGTTTCCGCTCTGTGCCATTTCGGGGAAGGCCACTTTGACAGCCGTGGCAGTCACCTCGGCCGGTTCTACGGCTTCGGCTACGTTGGGGAAGAGCACGCTTACCACCTGCTCCATATTCACACCCGAAATCACTATTTCCTGTCCGCCCCGTATGCCTTCGGCCGGGTTGGCAACGAGTTCGGTCGGAACCGCTATGCCGATATTGGCCACGGCCACTTTCACCCCCGATGCCGGAACAGCCACTATGGCGCCGTCGGTAGCATTGTCGGGAAGCACGAAGGATATTGCCGATTCCTCGGCCGAGTAGCTGAATTCGAGTTCGCCGCCGTCGGGCATAAGCACACTGCGCACGAGGTCAAAGTCGGTACCTTTCACCGTCACGGCGTCGCCACCCTTGGCTCCGCTGAGATCAAGCGGCGACTCCACGGCGGGAAGCACTATCTCGGTTTCAGCCTCGGCCTTGATTGTATTGGGCACCTCCTTGGCATCAGATATTATGATTATACCGCTTACAGCTTCTTCGGGAACGGTAAGCACAATCTGCTTACGCTCGTGCACGGCAAAATCGGCCGCATACACATTAACGCTGTCCTCAAGGAAGGGGAAGCATACCTCGTTGATGAGGTTGAGGTATTCACCCTCGATGGTGAGCGATGTGCCGGGCCTGACGCGCGCAGGGCTTATCGACTCGATCGATATAGGCTCGGAATATGTGAGCATCGTCTTGGTTTCGAGCACGCCTCCGGCATAGTGCAGCTTCACGTGGCCGGGCTCTGCGGTCTGAGGCACGGTGACACGGATTTCCTCCGCACTCACGCGTGTTATCTCGGTAATGTCGTCGCAGCCGGGTATGCTGACCTTCACTATCTGGTCCATGCCGCTGCCGAGGAAGCGCAACTCGCCTCCGCGCGCCACGGGGCTGGGTCCGAAGCTGTTCAGGTTCACGCCACCTTTATACTGCTGGGTATCGTAGTCATCGTTATCGCAGGCAGTGAACACCGGAGTGGCCAATGCCATGGCGAGGGCAAGAAAGCCCGATAATTTCATAAACTTTTTCATAATCCGGCTTAGTTTTTAACGGCACGTATATTGTCTATCTTAAGAAGCGGAGTGCAGTCCACGCCGTCCACGCCGCCGTTCCACAGGAAAATCTGGAGAGAGGCGAAATCGGCTTCGCTGCCGAGGAAGCTTGCAGCTCCGGCACCGTCACCGTTGTACACGAAGTCGGCGATAGGAAGCGACACGGTGATCCACTGTCCGTCGGTATGGAAGGCATCGGTTGCCGTCCACGGCCGATAGAGGCCTCGCGCCCAGTCGGACTGGAAGTAGCTGTTGTTGCAGCCGGCCACGGTGTTGCCGAAGCAGTCGGTGCCGGCATTGCCCATACTCACCTTGTCGGTACCGGCGAATATCAGCTGCATGGCGCAAGCCTGCCATGCGGCTGTCGACGGTATGCACAGCTCGAATTTAAGGCTCATATTCTTGTAGTCGGAGAAATCCACGATATCGAAAAGGCGCACGCCCTCGCGCTCGGGATAGTCGGTAGGCGTGTTCCAGCTTCCGGCCCAGTACTCGAAGGAGAAGTTATTGTCGTCCCACGCGTCCTTGCCCGCAAGGACGGTCTGGCCGTCGCCGAGGCGCATATAGTTGCCGCTGATGCCACTGCCGTCGTCCTCGATAGGAGCGTTGTGCCAGCCGTGGTTTCCGAGGCCTGTAAGGCCGTCGAAATCAAACATCATGCCGCGCGTGTCGAGATAGTGGAAACCCGACTCGCCCCGGCCATATATCGAAGTGACGGCCACGGGGCCTTCAACGGCACCCTCCGGCACCACCACTTCGAGAACGTCCTGAGTGAGGCTTACAATCTTGGCATCCTTGCCTCCGGGAAATTCCACGGTAAGAGGCACATTGGGGTCGTCGGCGAAGTATGCGCCTTTGAGCACCACTGTGGAACCGGCCTGTGCATACTCGCAGCTCATACTCTCCACGCGTGGCGCGGGTACGAACACATTGAACGGATAAACTGTTTCAACGCCCGTCGAGGTTATGAAGCGGGCTTCGTTTGTCACCTCTCCCGGCAGGAGGTTGGGAATATCCACTATTATGGTATGGCTTGTCACCATCGTGGGGTTGAGTTTGGCTTTCTGGTCGTTGAACCACACCTGCTGCACATCGCCGAGGTTATCGCCCACAAAGGCGAGGCGTGCGCCAAGCGAAGCGCTCACTATCAGCGAGTCGGCCTCGCTGACATCGCAGGAACGCGCGTATTTGATTACGGGAGTGGCGCCACGGTCGCTCTCGGCATCTGTTTCGGAACACGACTGCACCGAAAATGCCATTGCGGCAGCCACCGCGAATATTGTATATTGAACGATATGTTTCATATCTTGCTTGTGTTTTTATTATCGATGCTTATGCTTATTCTGCTGCGGCATAGAAATCGACAGGCTCGGCCGAAAGCGAGGGCGAGGCACTGCTCACCGCGGCCGGTATCGGCGCCACGAACGACTCCGCACGCAGGTTGATAGGATCGTACTGTCCCCAGTCGGCGGTCGACTGCACCACGTGGTAGCTGCCGCGGTCGTTCTCGTTGGTGGGGTCGATGGTCACACCGGGCTTGTTGACAAACATGGCGCAGCGGTTGTAGCCGGTACCATAGCCGGTGTTGATAAGTTCAAGAGCCTTGTCGTCGCCCTCGCGATAGCGGTAGCGCTGGGTGTCGAACCATGTCTGGCTCTCGAAGGCGAGTTCGCGACGACGCTCGCGCAGCAGTTCCTCGTAGGTAACGGACTGTTCCTCCGTCACTCCGGCGCGCTGGCGCACCATGTTGTAGTACTTCATGGCGGTGGCGTCGGAAGTAGATGTGGCTGTGCCCATCTTGGCTTCGACATAGGTGAGGTATACGTCGGCAAGACGCATCAGATAGATATTGTTGGCGGCGTCCTGATTGATGCCCACATTGCCATCGCAGTCGGCACCCTTGCCTATTATGTACTTCTTGACGTGGGCAAGCATCTCGTTCTTGTCCTCGAGAACATCGCCGGAGTCATCGCGGCTCACCAGATTGTAGGTGTATCCGCCGCCGGCACGGTTCAGCATCGGGTAATAGTCGCCACCGGTCATATATGTCCACATACGGCGACGGTCGTTCTGAGTGTACATCTCCTGGAGCGACACTGTGGGGCCTTTGCCGGCGCCCCAGGTCTGGTCGGCGATAACGCTCGAGCGGCTCCAAGCGGTGTTGCGGGCATTGCCGAAGGAGTAACCCTGCACTGCGCACTGGATAGCGAGAATGGATTCGGGTCCATTGTTGGACTCGACATCGAAAAGTGTCGAATAGTCTATCTCGGTGAGGGCACGGGTGTTTTCTATCACAAAAAGAGCGTCGTCGGCCGCTTTCTTGTAGAGAGCGTCGCGGTCGTAGCCGTAATCCTTGTGGGAGGCCATCGTTATGGCGAGTTTGGCACGGAGCGCGCGGGCTTTGCGGCTGTCGAGGCGGAAGGCGTCGCCATCCTCCGAGGGAAGATTTGCCACGGCATAATCAAGGTCTTCCATGGCGAAGCGATATACGCTTGCCTGCGTGTTGCGCGGCAGCTTGAAGTTGCCGGAAGCGATGGTGGCGGAGTTGTTTTCAACAATGGGCACGTCATGCCATACTTCGGCAAGCCAGTAGTAGCAGAATCCGCGTATGGCGCGCGCCTCGGCGGTAGCCTTCACGATGTCGTTCTCGGTAATGGTGCCGCTGCACGCCTTCGGGATATCGTTGATTATGGAGTTGGCAAACAGAATAACGTTGTAAAGACCTTTCCAGCCTTCGTTGATGTACGGATTGACGGCGGTGTACGAACCGAAGTACCACTGGCCTTCGTCGCCATAGGTATAGTACATGTCGCCGTTGATCATATCCATCTTCCACTGGAAGTTCATATGGAAATTGCTCCATGTCTTGGAGGCGTATAAGGTCATGGTGGTGGACCGCAGTGCCTCGGGCGAGGTATAGTACGATTCCAGCACCGGCTTGTCTTCCGGGTCGATTGTCAGGAAGTCGTTGCACGAAGCCATCGATGCAGCCATGGTGCATACAAGCAGCGCGCGGGTGAATATTTTGTTCATCATCGGTTTGTCTTATGATATTAGAAAGAGAGGTTCAGACCCACGGTATATGTTCGGGGAGTGGGATAGCGGCCACGGTCGATGTTCTGCAAGAGCGCGTTCTGGTTGAAAGCTCCGATCTCGGGGTCATAGCCGGTGTACTTGGTGAATGTATATACATTCTGCACATTGACGTATATCTTGGCGGTCTGAAGGAAGGCTTTCTTAGCCCACTTCTGAGGCAGCAGGTAGCTTAGCGATATATTCTGAATACGGAGATAGGAGCCGTCCTCGATCCAACGGTCGCTCATACGCTGGTTGCCGTTGCCGTCGAGATTCGAGAAGCGGGGTATGCCGGTCGAACCGCCGGTGTAGCCGTAGTTGGAGATGTTGTCGCCTGCGGCGGGGTCAATCATATAGGGACGGGCACGGTCGAGCACGCTCACTGCCTGATTGTCCCAAATCGAGCTAAGACCCTCGGTGCGGAAACGCGCCCAGTTGAGGATATCGCCTCCGAGCTGGCCGGTCAGGCCGATGTTGAGTTCCCAGTTCTTATATGTGAAAGTGTTGGTGAAGCCAAAGGTGAAATCGGGGTTGGGGTCGCCGATAACCGTCTGATCGTCGTCGTTGATCACACCGTCGCCGTTGAGGTCCTTGAATTTGAGGTCGCCTACCCACACGCCGGAGTTCTTGTCGATTTTATTGGCATAGGGAGTACTGCCTCCGGTCTGGGTAGCGTGGCCCACTATGTCGGCCTCGTTCTGGAACAGGCCTTCGGTAACATATCCGTAGAACACACCCATAGGCTGGCCTACTTTGAACATCGTCGCTGTCTGGAACTGCGGCCACCAGTCGACCTTGCCGTAGATCACCTGGTCGTCGTCGTTGAGAGCCACAATCTTGTTCTTGTTGTGCGACAGGGTGAGAGCCGAATGCCATGTGAAGTCCCTTGTCACCACCGGGCGGGCATTGATCTGCACGTCAACACCGGTGTTGCGTGTCTGTCCGATGTTGGCATACGGAGGAGCTATCGAGCCCCACGTATCATCGCCCGACGGGCCTATATGGCTGGGTACGAACACCTGCATAAGGAGGTCGTTGGTCTGCTTGCGGTACACGTCGACAGTCACTTCGAGGCGGTTGTTGAAGGCGGCGAAGTCAATACCGGCGTTGTACTGCTCCGAAGCTTCCCACTTGAGGTCGGGGTTGGAGAGGTTGAGGGGGAAGTATGCGGTGCCCATGGGGGTGAGCATAGTCTGCATGGCAGAGCCGTAGCGGTAGGTGGCGATATTGGAGTTGCCGACCTTGCCATAGCCGAGGCGGAGCTTGAGGTTATTGAGCCAAGTTGCTCCCTGCATGAATTTTTCCTGATTTATTCGCCAAGCCAGAGCGACAGAGGGGAAAGAGCCCCATTTGTTGTTCGAGCCGAACTTGCTGGAACCGTCGCGACGTATGGTGGCGGTAAGCAGGTAGCGGTAATCGAAAGCATAGTTCACGCGGGCAAACACAGAGGCAGTGCTTTGGGCGTCTTTGGCTCCGCTGTTGCTAACAAAGTCGCCGTCCTCGCCCATGACGTGGATATAGTCGGTGGTGAAATTCTTCTTTATAATCTGAGTGTGGTCCCAGCTCGACTTGGACGCCTCGAAACCGGCCATCACAGTCACATCGTGCTTGTCGGCAAATGTCTGCTTGTATGTGATATAGTCTTTCTGCATCCAGTAGAAACTGCCGTCCTCACGCTGCATCATCTGGTTGATGTCGTTGCTCACCAGGCCGAACTTGTAGCGGGGAATAAACGACTTGTTCTGGTTCTTGGTGGCGTCGAAAGCATATTCCGAGCGGAAGTTGAAGTATTTGAGGAAGTCGACACTGGCATAGAAGTTACCCATTATCTGCTGGCGCAGAAGGGTGTTGTTGGTCATGAGGGCAAGTGCCACAGGGTTCCATGTCGAAGCGCCGTTGACAGTGTTCGGTCCGGCCCAGTTACCGTCGAAATCGCGAACGGGCACAGAGGGCATCATAGTCATAGCCTGCATGATAACGCCGTCGGAGCCGTCGTTGCGGGTAATTGTTTCGTCGGTACGGGTATAGGCCAGCGAGCCTCCTATTTTGAACCACTTGGTGAAGTTGTTGTCGATATTGAATCGGGTATTGAATCGGGTGAAGTCGGATCCTATGATTATACCTTCCTGATTCATCCACCCGGCACTCAAGGCATAGACGGTCTTCTCGTTGCCGCCGCTGAGTCCCACCTGATGGCTCTGCATGAAAGCCGTGCGGAAAATCTCGTCCTGCCAGTCAGTACCACGGCCGAGGAGAGATGGATCGGAGTAAGTTTTATCGAAATTGTTCTCATTGAGGATACCGTCTTCGAGCAACTCGCGCTGATAGCCTGCATACTCGCGCAGATCCATCATCTTGAGCCGTTTGGCGGTCTGTTGCCAAGCCACATAGCCGTCGTATGTTATGTTGGCGTGGCCTGCGCTGCCGCGACGGGTCGTTACGAGAACCACGCCGTTTGCGCCCGCCGCACCGTATATGGCACATGCCGAGGCGTCTTTGAGCACATCGATATTCACAATATCGCTCGGCGCGATGGCCGCGAGAGGATTGACGGTGGTCTGGCCGTTGCTGCCGCCCATCCAGTCGAAACCGCCGATAGACGACGTAGTAGTGTTCATAGGCACACCGTCGATGATGTATAGCGGCTCGTTGGACGAGTTGAGCGAGCTCGCACCGCGTATTCGGATAGAGGTTGCACCGCCGGGAGCGCCGGAGTTCTGCGTCACCTGCACACCGGCAACCTTGCCCTGCAGCATCTGGTCGGCATTGGTAACAATGGTCTGAGCCATCTGGTCTTTCGAGAGCGATGCCACAGAACCCGTGATGTCGCTCTTGCGCTGTGTGCCGTAGCCAACCACCACAACCTCGTCGAGGCTTTCGGTGTTCTCGCTGAGCTTGACTTCGATGCTGGTACGGCCCCCGAGGGCTACTTCCTCGGTTTTCATACCTACATAAGAAATTACGAGCGTGGCATCAGGTTTGGACACGCTGATGGTAAATTTACCGTCGATATCGGTGGTGGCACCACTTTTACGGCCTTTTTCGACTACAGAGGCTCCGATACAGGGCTCATCCAGATTGTCGAAGACTGTACCGGTGACGGTTGTCTGCGCCGCCGCCCCGAACGACACTATCACACATAGCGCCATCAGGAACAGGCCGACGATTCTTCTACTGGTTTTCATGTAGAGATTGGTTATTGGTTATTATAAGGATTATTATATTTGTTGCATGGTATTGACGATGCAAAGTTAAGCAATTATTTATGTGCAAAATGATATTATATTACCATTAACTACACCGTTTATGCTCCGTGATATTTTTTTCAGCATATTTCACAAAAACAGCATATTTTACACTTTCCCGCACAATCTTTTAAGTTAATTCGATAAAAAAAAGCGCTCCGCAGCGCATCATACGCCGCGGAGCGCCTCTAAGCTCGCTGCTAAATTACCACCAATGCCATACAATACGACCCTTGAAACTTACTCATCATTACTGCACAGGCCTTTTTCAAGTTATTCCAAAATTAAGTTTTTTTGCTAATTTTGCAATATGACAGACAATGAATTGACCCATATCCTCAAATACCTGATTTCTCAGCCAAAAGAAACAGAGTGGTTTGAGTTCAAACAAAACTTTAACTCTCCTGAAGAAATAGGAGAGCGCATATCAGCTCTATCCAATAGCGCGAGCCTTTACAATAAGCCATATGGCTACCTTGTGTTTGGGATAGAAGATAAAACACATAATATTGTAGGAACTAATTTCAAGGCAAAAAGCCATAAGAAAGGAAATGAAGAGCTGGAAATGTGGTTACTAAACCGGCTATCTCCGAGAATCGATTTTGAAGCATATGAATTTGACATAGACAACAAGCATATATCAATATATCGAATCCCGGCCGCTTCGAATCAGCCTGTATCTTTTCTAAATAAAGCATATATCCGAATTGGGTCCTTGACTAAATTGTTAATCGGATATCCTGAGAAAGAAGCAAAAATATGGAGAAAGTCTGAAACCAAACCTCTCGAAAACATCATTATAAAAGACGGTCTGTCTACTAGAGATATTATATCCTTAATTAGCGCCGAAACCTATTTTGACCTTATGCGGCTTCCTATGCCACAGAATACCAAAGGCATAATCGATCGTTTTAAATCTGAATGCTTTGTTGTCGAAACAGAAAAAGGATATGGAATCACTGAATTAGGAGCCTTAGTGCTTGCAAAAAATTTTCGGAACTTTGATTCTTTAAGCAGAAAATCAATCCGTGTAATTGTATACAAGGGCAAAAATAAAATAGAAACAATACGCGAACAGATATTTGAGCAAGGCTATGCTGTCTGCTTCCGATCAATGATTGATTGGGTTAACGGCCAACTTCCGGCAAATGAAGAAATTGGACGAGCGTTGCGACGTGATGTGAGAATGTACCCGGAAATTGCTATACGAGAAATCTCGGCCAATATGATAATTCATCAGGATTTTTCTGTTTCCGGATTCCCCATGATTGAAATTTATTCAGACAGGATAGAGATTTCTTCTCCGGGGCAGCCTCTTATTAGCACAGACCGTTTTATTGATGAATATCAATCGCGCAACGATTCTCTTGCAGATATTATGAGGCGTATGGGATTCTGCGAGGAAAAAGGCAGCGGGATGGACAAAGCGCTGATGTCAATAGAAGAATACCAATTACCCGCTTTGAATTTCAGAGTTTCAGATACAAGGACCAATGTAATAATAACATCATACAAGACATGGGCTGAAACCACAAAATCAGAGCGATTACAAGCGTGCTACCAACATGCCTTCCTTAAGTATCTATCTAACGAAATGCTTACGAACCAATCACTACGAGAACGCCTGCAAGTTGATGCAAAAAATTACGCCTCAATATCCCGTTTGATCAAAGACGCTGTTGTAGCCGGATTAATTAAATTAGGTACTCCTGAGGGCACAAACCGTCGAGATTTAGGATATATACCTATATGGGGATAGAAGTTTTTCATGTGATTTCATGTGACAAAAAAACACATATGCAGGATAACAACGGAAGCACAAAGCTTATTTTACACTAACAATCAATTGATTACATAATCGAATTCATTGTGATTGCCATGTGACAATCACATATAAATAGACCTCCGTTAGCCTTATCCAAGGAAAATGTTTTGGATAAGGCTAACGGAGGTCTTAAGAAGGTGGGATTGTTTTACTTTTTTGCGCCCCACTTTGCGAAGAAAGCGTCGCGGCGGGGATTCCAGTCGCCGTAATCCACCCAGTGGCCGCACTGCGGATATATCACAAGCTCCTTGGGGGATTCTATCAGGTTGTACGATGCCATATTGGTATGCGGTGGGCAAACCGGGTCTTGCAGGCCTATACCCATCAGGACGGGACATTTGATGCGGCGCGCAAGATTTTTAACATCGAAATATCTCAGGTTGGCAAACATCTGCTCCTCGCTCATTCCAAGCTTGGCAGCCTGTTCGCGCACAGGCTGCGCGGGCCAGTCGACAATCGAGAAATAGTCGCGGTAGTCGTTGAGGAAGGGTATGTAGGGAGCTGCCGCGCGCACGCGGTCGTCGAGAGCTGCTGCCACGATGGTAAAGGCGCCACCCTGGCTTCCGCCTTCTACGAATATGCGGTCTGCATCGGCCTGAGGCAGGCTGCACGCAAAGTCAATGGCGCGAATGCAGTCCATAAAAGCTCCCCGGTAGTAGTACTCGGCAGGCTTGTCGAGATTGTAACGAATCCAGTCGCCATATGTATTGTCTGCCTCGCTGAAGAACTGCCCGCGTGCAGAAGCCATTATTTCAATAACGTTCGGATTGGCATCAACGGCCAGTTCCCACGGCTTCGCGCCATAGCCGTTATAGTATATCTGCACTGGATACTTGCCGTCGGCAACAGGAATTGCCACCTGCATCTTGACGCGCTCGCCGCCCAAGGAGGTCATCTCGGCAAGATACATCTTGCGTTTTTTGCCGGACTTGGCTGTAAGTTCGGTAAGCTTGAAGTCGCCCGGCACTGCGGCAAGCTCTTCTTTCGCCTTGGCCCAGAACTCGTCGAAATCGGCAGGAGCGTCAGGCAGCGACACTATGTTTGTCGGCTCATAGCCGATGTTGAAGCTGTCGGTTACATCGCCGCTAACTGTGCAGCGATAGAAGCCGGGCTGCAAGGACGGCAGCGCAAGCTCCAATGTGTCGGAAGCCCCGGGGCGCGCAAGCACGTAATCGAACTGCGCCTTTACCGAGCCGCAGCGGCCTGGTATGTCGGGTGCCACATCTACCGCCACCGTGCCACGCGAAGCGACACTGTCGGTCAATATAAGGCGCAGCACGGGTACTTCGGGAGCGTTCCACCACAGATTGTGCGACATATCTGCGTGGACTTCGGCGCCCGACGCTGCAAGCGAGCAGGCACAAGCCATCGAAAATAGTATTTTTTTCATTAAGATTATAAATGGGTTAAGGTTAATGGTTTCTCTTATATGTTGGCAGTCGCACGGTGTATCAGCGCCACTGTCGATGAATCGGCAGCAAACACGGAGTTAAGCCCCTGGGCTTCCTGAGCCGGATCGCCGGTATAGTCGTCGCCGGGCTGCCATGTGCGGTGGGCAGGCTCGGCATAGCCGCCCCAGCCCCAGAAATTGCAACCGGCTATGCCGGCGCTGTCGCCGAGGAGGGCAAACACGTATTCATAGAAACGGTCGCGGCCTGTAGTAGGGCTGCCGGCCTCAATGGCCATGGCATCGCGGGGGTAGCCGAATTCCTCCACCACCAAGGGCTTGCCCTGACGGCGCATAAGTGCCGCATGCTCCATGATGTATTCACGGGCACGCATACAGGCAGTGTCGACACCCTCGGCAACCGTGCTGTCGGAAATCCACGCCCAGTTATAGGGCCACATATGCACTATGCCATAGTCTATGTCGGGATTGGAATGTATGGCAAGCCACAAGTCCATGTCGCCCTCGCAGCCGTGGCGTCCCTCGCTACCGGTCGATACCATATGGTTTTTGTCGATACTCTTTATCAGGGCAGCCTGCTCGGCTATCCACCCGGCAAAAGCGGCCTTGGTGGCGCTGTCGGCGGCGAATGCTCGCGGCTCGTTGGCAATCTGCCACGACATAAGCGCGGGCGATTCGGCATACGGGCGCCCCGTATAACGGTTGGTGCGGCTCACCATATTGGCCACATGGCGGGCGGCAAGCGCTCGGGCACTGTCGCTATGCACGAATTTAGCCGCAGCCGCCATATAGGCGCCATAGCCGTCGACGGCGGGATTCGGAGTCGGACCTTCGCCGGCCCAGTCGAGGTATGTGCCGTAACCGCCGCTCCACTCCCACGCATTGTTGAGATAGAGGACCGCTTTCATATCGCGGCGCTCAAGCTCGGCCATCAGCCAGTCGAGGCCGTCGAGAATAGTGTCGTTATACTGCCCGGGGGCTGTCTGAAGTACCGGCTCTATATGGTTTGGCTGCCCTTCGGCACCGTCCGCACCCACGAGCACGCGCAGATTGCCGACGCCGATGCTCTGCAGGAGGTCGAGTTCGGCCGCAAGACGCTCACGGTTGCCGCCACGCCCTGTGCTGCCGAGTATGGCTCCATACCATAAGTTTGTGCCCACGTATCGGTACACGCTGTCGCCGATATAAAATTTGCCGTCGGCAACGCGCACGTAAGGTGATGGTTCGGCAGCAGTGCGTCCGAGCTGTTTGCAGGCCCAGAAGCTACTGAATACGAGCAATACTACTAAAAGTATGGGGAATTTTTTCATGGTTTGTGACAATAATGGTTAACAGCTACAAATGTACGAAGCATTCACGGCTAAGTTATACTATATATTGCCTTAAAGTGACATTATTTTGACAAAGAGCACCCTGCGGTCTTTACCGGGGTGCTCTTTGACTATGCTTCATAGCATGTTTATTCTGCATCGACACAGGCTCGTTCGGCCACAAGAGGTTTGATGATTGCCACACAGTCCAAATGCGCCGGATGCGCCGCATATACCGCGAGGTCGGCATAGGAGTCGCAACGCGCTATGAGCGACAGCGTCCAGTTGCCTTCCACAGAACTGTTGTCGATAAATACTTCGATCGATTTAAGCTCGGCTATCTTGGCGGGAAGCGCTTCAAGACCGGCTTTGAATTTCGACGCAGCGGCAGCCACTTCGTCTGCTTCGCCGCGCAGTTTGAACATTACTATATGTGTTACCATTGGTAGGTGGATAGGTTATTAAGTTATTAGGTGGGTAGGGACGCGGCGTGCCGCGTTTTTGCGGAAGGGTACGTCTGCTATGCCGTCATTTATTGCCGTAGAGGCGCTCGCGGGCTTCGGCCACACGCGGGTCGGTGATATAATCGTCGTACTCGGTGAGTTTGTCGATGATGCCGCCCGGAGTCAGCTCTATTATGCGGTTGCAGATGGTCTGTATGAACTCGTGGTCGTGCGAAGCCATCAGCACATTGCCCTTGAACGACTGCAGGGTGTTGTTGAAGGCCTGAATCGACTCCAGGTCAAGATGGTTGGTGGGCGAGTCGAGCACCAGCGTGTTGGCGTCGCGCATCATCATACGGGCTATCATACAGCGCATTTTCTCGCCACCGGACAGCACCGACGCTTTTTTAAGCACGTCTTCGCCCGAAAACAGCATCTTGCCGAGGAATCCCTTGAGATATATCTCGCTGGAGTCGTCGCTGAACTGTGCGAGCCAGTCCACAAGGTTGAAATCGGTATTGAAGAAATCGGAGTTGTCGAGCGGCAGGTAGGCGTGGGTGATGGTCTGCCCCCACTCGTAAGTGCCGGCATCGGGCTTGCGGTTGCCGTTGATAATCTCGAAAAGCGCTGTCATAGCACGAGGGTCGTGGCTCAGGAAAGCCACCTTGTCGCCTTTCTCTATCTGGAAATTGACATCGCGGAAAAGCACCTCGCCGTCAACACTCGCCGTAAGGCCCTTCACCTCAAGAATCTTGTTGCCCGGCTCGCGCGACGGGGTGAAGATAATGCCCGGATAGCGGCGCGACGATGCCTGGATTTCTTCTACGTTGAGCTTTTCGAGCATCTTCTTGCGCGAAGTGGTCTGCTTGCTCTTGGCCACGTTGGCGCTGAAACGGCGTATGAACTCCAAAAGCTCGGCGCGTTTCTCCTCGGCCTTCTTGTTGGCCTGCTGTTGCTGGCGCAGTGCAAGCTGGCTGCTCTGGTACCAGAAGCTGTAGTTGCCGGCAAAGAGCTGCAGGCGGTTGTAGTCGATGTCGAGGGTATGGGTACACACACTGTCAAGGAAGTGGCGGTCGTGGCTCACCACGAGCACCGTGTTCTCGAAGTTCGACAGATACTGCTCGAGCCATGCCACGGTTTCGAGGTCAAGGTCGTTGGTAGGTTCGTCGAGGAGAAGATTGTCGGGGTTGCCGAAGAGGGCTTTGGCAAGCAGCACGCGTACTTTCTCGTTCGCGCTCACGTCGCGCATCAGCATTCCGTGACGGTCTTCCTTTATGCCAAGGCCGCTCAGCAGCGCCGCGGCATCGCTCTCGGCGTTCCAACCCTCGAGCTCGGCGAAGCGCTCCTCCAGCTCGGAAGCCCTTATGCCGTCGGCATCGTCGAAATCAGGCTTGGCATAGAGCGCGTCCTTCTCCTTCATAATGTCCCACAGCACGGTATGACCCTGAAGCACGGTGTCGAGCACTGTGCAGTCGTCAAACTTGAAGTGGTCCTGCTCCAGCACGCTCATACGCTCGCCGGGGCCTTGCGACACACTGCCCGTTGTGGGCGTGAGCTGCCCGCTGAGCATGCGCATCAGCGTGGACTTGCCGGCACCGTTGGCGCCTATTATGCCATAGCAGTTGCCGGGAGTGAACTTGAGATTGACGTCCTGAAAAAGGGGCTTTTTGCCGAATTGTATACCTAAATTGCTTACAGTAATCATTATGTGTGGAAAAATATCGTTCTTATTTGAAAAGCGCGGCAGAGAGTCGTCGGAGAGCCTCTACCTTGTCGGCCGCCCGCACGAGCACCGAAATATTATAGTTGCTGCCGCCATACGACACCATGCGGACAGGGATATCGCCCAAGGCAGCAAGCACCTTTCCCTCGAAGCCGGTATTATGCCACTCGAGGTCGCCGACCACGCACACAATCACCATGTCGCGGTCCACGCTCACTGTCCCGAAGTGCTTGAGGTCGTCGATTATGGCGGCAAGCCGGGAATCATCGTCGATAGTAAGAGTGACACCCACTTCCGAGGTCGCCATCATGTCGATGCTTGTGCGGTGGTTCTCGAACGTTTCAAAGACCTTGTGCAGAAAGCCGTAGGCAAGCAGCATGCGTCCGCTCTTTATCTTTATGGCCGTGATGCCGTCCTTGGCTGCCACGGCCTTTATGGCGCCGTCAGGCGGAGTGTTGAATATCAGTGTGCCGGGAGCCTCCGGTTCGAGGGTGTTGAGCAGGCGCACGGGTATGTTGTGCAGCTTGGCCGGCAACACGCAGGCCGGATGCAGAATCTTGGCGCCGAAATATGCCAGCTCGGCGGCCTCTTCAAAATGGAGCGTGCCCACCGGCGACGTGCCCTCTACAAAGCGGGGGTCGTTATTGTGCATACCGTCGATATCGGTCCAAATCTGGATCTCCTCGGCGTTCAGCACAGCCCCTATTATCGAGGCGGTATAGTCGCTGCCGCCACGACGCAGATTGTCGATTCCGCCGGTGGCATTGCGGCATATGTATCCCTGCGTGATATATACGTCGGCCTCGCCTTCAACCTCGAGAATGCGGTGCAGGCGCGCCGATATATGGGGCATGTCGGGTTCGCCGCCAGGCAAGGTGCGCATATAGTCGAGAGCGGGCAGCACCGAAACCCGGACACCCTGCTCCGAGAGGTAGGCGCTCATCAGGGCTGTCGACACAAGCTCGCCCTGAGCGAGAATTTCCTTCTCGCCGGCCTCTGTGAACGGCTCTGAAAAATACGAGCGAATGATTGCGAACGAACGTTCTATGGCCGCTGTGGCCGCCTGCCGCGACGCTTCGTCGGACAGCAGCTCGTAAACGACCTGAGAATACTTGGCTGCAAGCACATTGACAGTTTCCTGCGCACCGGGGATATTGCCTTTGTGGAGATATTCGGCTATCTCCACAAGGGTGTTTGTCGTACCCGACATCGCCGACAGCACCACTACGTTACGGCCGGAACGGCGTACAAGGCCGGCAACGTGCTTGATGCGCGCCGGACTGCCTACCGAGGTGCCTCCGAACTTAAGTACTTTCATCTAAGAGTATGTTTACTTTTGGCTTATGTTAAGATTTAGAATGATTTTTCGAGTATGTTTTGAGATTGAATGAAGGTGTTATGGGGTCCCATAACGACTGAATGAAAGCTTGAAACTGGCCGAAAAAGCTTCTAAAGATTTCATAGAGTTAAAAGTAAACATACTCTAAGAGGGTATTTCAAAAAATCCCGCCTCCGAAAGGACGCGGGATTTGCCGGATTATCAAATTTCGAGGTACCAAGCAGAATCGAACTGCTGTACACGGTTTTGCAGACCGTTGCCTCACCACTCGGCCATGGTACCATTGGTGTGTTTGCGGGTGCAAAGTTAAGCTCTTTTTTTATTTCTCGCAAATTTTTAGGACACAAAATTCGCATCTTCGGGATTTTCTAACTAATTTTGTGCCATACAAGCAAATCATTCACATTATATATGAAAAATTCAATACTTATCGCTGCCGCAGCCCTGACGCTTGCATCGGCCTGCAACAGCACAAATAAGAACGAAATGGCCGAGAACCCATTCCTGGCGCCTTACGAAACGCCTTACGAAATTCCGCCCTTCGACGAAATCAGCTACGGGCACTACCTCCCCGCCCTCGACAGCGGCATAGCCCAGAAGAAAGCACAGATACTCGAAATTGTGTCGAATCCCGACTCCGCCACTTTCGAGAACACAATAATGCCCCTTGAGCACAGCGGCGAGATACTCGACAAGGTGGCATACGTATTCTTCGCACTCGACGAGTCCAACTCCTCGCCAGAAATGGTGGAGATAGCCGAAAAGTTCTATCCGGCATACTCGCAGTTTGCCGACGAAATGACGATGAACGACTCGCTCTTCGCCCGCATCAAGACAGTCTACGACAATCGCGAGAGCCTCGACCCCGACCAGAAGCGCGCAGTGGAGGATTATTACAAAGACTTCACCCGCAACGGCGCCCTCCTCTCGCCCGAAAAGAAAGAAGAACTTAAAGCCGTAAACACCGAACTTGCCGAACTGTATCTCACCTTCAACAAAAACCTCCTCAACGCCACCAACGCGTTCGAGATAGTGGTGACCGACAGCACCGAGCTTGCCGGCCTGCCCGCGTCGAGCATCGCACAGGCTGCCGAAGCAGCCAAAGAGCGTAACCTTGGCGACGGCAACTGGGTATTCACACTCCATGCTCCCAGCCGCCTGCCCTTGCTGCAGTACGCCGACAACCGCGAGCTGCGCCGCAAAATGTACGAAGGCTACACCACCCTCGCAACAAGCGGCGAATGCAACAACCTTCCCATCATAAACAAAGTGCTCCAGGCCCGCACGAAGAAAGCCGCCCTCCTCGGATTTGAGAACTACGGCGCCTATATGACCGACAACGTGATGGCCAAGACCGTTGCCAACGCCGAAAACCTGCTCATGCAGATATGGAAACCGGCTGTGGCACGCGTGCAGCAGGAAGTGGCCGAAATGCAGGAACTCGCCAACAGCGAAGGCGGCAACTTCAAAATCGAGCCGTGGGACTACTACTACTATGCCGAAAAGGTACGTCAGAAAAAATACGACCTCGACGAAAGCAAGGTTCGCGAATACTTCGCGGTAGACTCTGTGCGCAAAGGCATCTTCACAATGGCCGAACGACTCTACGGCGTCAAATTCACCGAAATGCCCGACGCTCCCAAATACTACGACGAAGTGACCGTGTACGACGTTACCGACGCAGCCACCGGCGAACACGTTTCTGTATTCATGACCGACTACTTCCCACGCGCCTCCAAGCGCCAGGGTGCATGGATGAGCGAGTTCAAAGGCTCGTGGCAGAATGCCGACAGCACGTCTTCGCGTCCTATCATATACAACGTGGGCAACTTCTCGCGTCCTACCGCCGACACACCCGCCCTGCTCACCCTCGACGAAGTTGAAACGATGTTCCACGAATTTGGCCACGGCCTCCACGGCATGCTATCCCGCGCTCGCCTCAAGAGCCAGGCCGGCACCAACGTGGACCGCGACTTTGTGGAACTTCCCTCGCAGATTCACGAACACTGGGCTATGGAACCCGAACTGCTCCGCGTATACGCCAAGCACTATAAGACCGGCGAAGTAATTCCCGACGACATGATAGCCAAGCTGCAGGCGTCCTCCACCCACAATATGGGCTTCACCACTGCCGAACTCGCCGGCGCAGCACTGCTCGACCTCCAGTACGGCAAGCTCAACATCGACTCCGACATCGACATCGCCGCATTTGAATCGAAAGTGGCATCCGACCTCGGCATGCCTGCAGAGCTTACTTTCCGCTACCGCTCGCCCTACTTCAAGCACATCTTCGGCAGCGACGGCTACGCTTCGGGATACTATACATACCTCTGGGCCGAGGTCCTTGATGCCGACGGCTTCGAGCTATTCAAGGAAAAAGGTATCTTCGACCCCGAAACAGCTCGCAAATTCAAGGAAAACATACTTGAAAAAGGCGGCTCCGAAGATCCCATGCAGCTCTACATCAACTTCCGCGGACAGGCACCCTCTGTCGATGCCCTTCTGCGCAACCGCGGCCTCGCAGGCGCCAACATGGATCTCGCCGCCAAGGCCGGAAAATAACATCTCATAAAAAACATTATAATGAAAGGTAGGGGCGGTAACAGCCGCTACCTTTCATTATCAGATATATAACGCACAATGTATAGAACAAATACCTGCGGCGAGCTACGCCTCGCCGACGCCGGCAAGGAAGTGACACTCGCCGGCTGGGTGCAGAAAGCCCGCAAAATGGGTGGTATGACCTTCGTCGACCTCCGCGACCGTTACGGCATAACACAGGTGGTATTCGACAACGACCACGACGCAGCGCTCACCGAAGCCTCCAACCACCTCGGACGCGAATTTGTGGTACAAGTGACAGGCACCGTTGCCGAGCGTACCGCCAAGAACCCCGCCCTTCCTACCGGCGACATCGAGATAATAGCCAACAGCCTCACAGTACTGAACGCCAGCGAGGTACCGCCGTTCACCATCGAAGACGAAACCGACGGTGGCGACGACCTCCGCATGCGCTACCGCTATCTCGACATACGTCGCGCCCCGGTGCGCCGCAACCTCGAGCTGCGCCACCGCATGACGATGGAAGTGCGCCGATATCTCGACAGCAAGGGCTTCCTCGAAATCGAAACCCCCATGCTCGTAGGCTCCACTCCCGAAGGCGCACGCGACTTCGTGGTGCCGTCCCGCATGAATCCAGGCCAGTTCTACGCCCTGCCCCAGTCGCCGCAGACCCTCAAGCAGCTGCTTATGGTAAGCGGCATCGACCGTTACTTCCAGATTGTGAAGTGCTTCCGCGACGAAGACCTGCGCGCCGACCGCCAGCCCGAGTTCACACAGATTGACTGCGAGATGAGCTTCATCGAGCAGAACGACGTAATCGAGCTTTTCGAAGGCATGGCAAAGCACCTCTTCAAGGAGATACGCGGAATCGAGCTTAACGAGCCGTTCCAGCGCATGCCCTGGGCCGACGCCATGAAATACTACGGCAGCGACAAGCCCGACACCCGTTTCGGCATGCGCTTCGTCGAGCTGATGGACGTGCTCAAAGGCTGCGGATTCAGCGTGTTCGACAACGCCGAGTACATCGGCGGCATCTGCGCCGAGGGAGCGGCATCGTACACCCGCAAGCAGCTCGACGCCCTTACCGAATTTGTGAAACGCCCGCAAATCGGCGCCAAAGGCATGGTGTACGCCCGTGTCGAAGCCGACGGCAATGTCAAGTCGAGCGTCGACAAGTTCTACACACAGGAGAAACTGCAGGAACTCAAGGACGCCATGGACGCAAAACCCGGCGACCTCATACTCATACTCAGCGGCGACGACGCGATGCGCACACGCAAGCAGCTGTGCGAGCTGCGCCTCGAAATGGGACGCCAGCTCGGCCTGCGCGACAAGAACAAGTTCTCCTGCCTCTGGGTAGTCGACTTCCCGATGTTTGAATGGAGCGAGCAGGAAGGACGCCTCATGGCCATGCACCACCCCTTCACCCACCCCAAGGACGAAGACATACCCATGCTCGACACCGACCCCGCAGCCGTGCGCGCCGATGCCTACGACATGGTTATCAACGGCGTAGAAGTAGGCGGCGGCTCGATCCGTATCCACGACAGCGAGCTTCAGGCCAAGATGTTTGAAATTCTCGGCTTCACACCCGAAAAGGCACAGGAGCAGTTCGGATTCCTTATGAACGCCTTCAAGTACGGCGCTCCGCCTCACGGAGGACTCGCCTACGGCCTCGACCGCTGGGTAAGCCTCTTCGCAGGCCTCGACAGCATACGCGACTGCATCGCATTCCCCAAAAACAACTCGGGACGCGACGTCATGCTCGATGCCCCCGCGCCTCTCGACCAAAGCCAGCTCGACGAGCTTACTCTGGCAATCGTAGAAAAATGAGATTATCTTACATAATAAGGGCCCTGGAGGAATATGCCCCCGGGGCCCTTCAGGAAAAATGGGACAACAGCGGGCTGCAAATCGGCCTGCCCGACGGTGACGGCGAGTGCACAGGCGTCCTTCTGTGCGTCGATGTGACCGAATCAGTCATCGAAGAAGCCGCCCGTCTGGGCTGCAACCTTGTGGTGTCGCACCACCCTCTCATTTTCAAAGGGCTGCGCCGCATCGCAGGCTCTACCGTGACCGAACGCGCCGCCATGGCCGCCATTCGCTCCGGAATAGCCGTGTATTCCGCTCACACCTCGCTCGACAGCACCATGGGCGGAGTTTCCTACGCCATGGCCTCGCGCCTGGGCGCGGAAGTGGAGCGGGTACTCGTGCCTTCCGAGTTGCAGTTCAAGCGCATCAGCGTGACATGCCCGCGCGAACTTGCCGCAAGCGTGCGCCTGGTGCTGCTCGACCATGATGCAGGCACAGAGCCTTGCTCAGATAACAGCAGCCTCAGCCCGACAGCGCCCGTCGCCGACACGGACTCTGCCGTAAGCTATTACGACTGCGAAGAAGAAAGCCTGCCGAAGTCGCCCGGTCCGGAGCCGGGAGTGGTCGACATACGCCACACAGCCCTCACACGCGTAGAGGCAGTGGTTCCTGCATGGAAATGCGCCGGGCTCGCGGCCTCTGTAACCGAAATACCGGGGGCTGAATCGGCCAAGGTCGACATACTGCCGCTCGACAACCGACCGGCCAATCTCGGCCTCGGAGTCATTGCCTCCTTCCCGCAACCTGTGAACATGGCAGAACTTGCCGATAAAATCAAAAAAGAATTCGGCTGCCGGGCTATCCGCGTGTCGGCCGCATATGCCCCTGATGCGAAGGTGCGCCGCATAGCGCTATGCGGAGGCGCCGGAGGCGAATTTATAGGCAAAGCCCGGTCGGCAGGAGCGCAGGCGTACATATCGGCAGACATAAGGTATCACGACTTTGCCGACAACCGCAGCGGCATGGCCATATTCGATATAGGCCATTTCGAGAGCGAATCCTGCGCTAAAGACATTTTTTATCACGTCCTTACAAATAAATTTGCTAACTTTGCAGTCTATTATTCGGAAATCGAATCAAATCCGGTAAAATACTTGTAAGCACCATATGGCAACAGACCACAAAACCGATGCCCCCCGCACGGTCGAAGACCGCCTCAAGACACTCTACGAACTTCAGACCATACTCTCTGAAATCGACCGCATTCGCAACATTCGCGGCGAGCTGCCCCTCGAGGTAAAAGACCTGCAGGACACCATTGCCGGCCTTAACACTCGCATAGAGCGCTTTCAGGCCGACATCGAAGACCTCAAAATCAAACGCACTGCCGAGCAGAACAAAATCGAAAACAAAAAGCTGCTCATAGAGCGCTACCGCCAGCAGCTCGACAACGTGCGCAACAATCACGAATTCGACAACCTCACAAAGGAAATCGAATACGAAACGCTCGAAATACAGCTCAGCGTCAAGAATATCGGAGATATCGAACGCGACATTGAAAACCGCAAGGCCGAAATAGCCGCCACCGAGGAAAAAATCTCCGACCAGACCCACATACTCAACGAAAAGAAGTCCGATCTCGAAAACATCGTGAGCGAAACACGCTCCGAGGAAGAAAACCTCATAGCACGCTCCAAGAAGCTCGAACCCGATGTGGACGACCGCACTCTTTCGGCGTTCAAGCGCATTCGCAAGAACGCCCGCAACGGCCTCGGCATCGTAATCGTTGACCGCAACGCCTGCGGCGGCTGCTTCAACCGCATTCCCCCGCAGAAGCAAATCGAGATAAAGATGCACAAGAAAGTTATCGTTTGCGAATACTGCGGACGCATCATGATTGACCCCGAGCTTGCTGCCGCGGTCGATGCCAAGAAGAAATAACACTCTTAGCTGACATACAAAAGCGGAAGATACCCGGTGGGGTCTTCCGCTTTTTTAGAACCTTGCCATGAAAATACTAAGACCAATCACAATCGCTGCAGCCGCCACAATGGCCCTAACGCTGCAGGCGCAGACAGCCGTAGCTCCCGGCACTGCCTGCACGCGCACATTCGACGTAAAACCCAACAGCACGTACACCCTCGAGGTGAAGATGCGCACGGCATCGGGCAGCGACGCCGTGACGCTCGAAACATCGGGCCTCGGCGCTCACGACATATCCATACCGACGGCAAAAGCCACATGGACCCGATTCAGCCAACAGCTCAACGTAGCCGACGCCAACAATCTCACCATACGCATCGTCGCCGGCACAGGCAACCGCTATGATGCCGAGTTCGACAGCCTGAGCATAAGGCGCACAGGCGACTATGCCGCGCCTTCCGGCAACAGCCCGCGCCGACGCGAAGTGAAGACCCACTTGGGCATCACCATGCAGCCCGACGAGAAAATACAGTGGATGCGCGACGCACGCATAGGCATGTTCATACACTGGGGACTGTATGCCGGGCCGGGCAGAGGCGAATGGTATATGGAGAACAGCGGCGTGCCCGTCAAGGAATACGAACGACTCGCATACCCCGAGAGCGGCGACTGGTATTTCACCGCCAAAGACTTCAATGCGGATTCCCTCGCGGTTCTTGCCAAGGACATGGGCGCACGGTATATGTGCCTCACCACCCAGCACCACGACGGATACGCGCTTTTCGACAGCAAGTCGGCCTCCGCATTCACAAGCATGCAGACCCACGGCCGCGACTTCGTAAAGGAATACGTGGAAGCCGCACGCAGGGCCGGACTTAAAGTAGGACTGTACAAGACACTGATAAACTGGCGTTACCCGGGATATTTCGACCCCTACGGCACCGACTGTGCGCCAAACCGTTTCGGCCATCAGACCGAGGCGTGGCATCGCTACAATGCTCAGCAGATGAAAGCCGAGCTATACCTCCAAACGTACGAACTGATGTCGAACTACGGAAAAATCGACCACCTGTTCTGGGACGGCGGCTGGCTGCAGCAGCGCGGAACAGACGAGGACGCCGCACCCTTCTGGGAAAGCGGCAAGCTTATGGAGATGGTGCGCGAGCTGCAGCCCGACATCGTGTGCAACCCGCGTTCGGGCTGGATAGGCGATTTCACCTGCGAGGAAGGCGGCGGCAGCGTCAAAGGCGATGTGCGAAGCGGCGTGGTAGAGAAGTGCATGACTCTCGGAGGCCCGTGGGGCTGGTGCGCCATGCGCGAGGATTCGACAGCCATACTGTCGCTACAGGCCGTGAAGCGTATGTGCGCCGACTGCATGGTGCGCGGCATGTGCTTCCTGCTCAATGTAGGGCCCGACCGCCACGGCAAGGTGCCGCAGGCTGTGCAGAAACGTCTGCGCGAATTTGGCCGTTGGGCCGACGAACACGCCGAAGCCATCTACGGCACCGAGGGAGGCCCGTGGAATCCTGTCGACGGGCAGTACGGCTTCACCCGCAAGGGCAACAAAGTGTATGTGTATTTCCTTGGAGAATATGACAAAGACCATTTCACGCTACCACCTTTTGAAGGCGGCAAGAAAGCACGCCGCGCCTATATGGTGGGCAGCGGACGCAAAATCGCCACACAGCAAAAGGATGGCAGCGTCACCCTCCGGAACATACCTGTGGAAAAAGGCGACATAAGCATCGTAGCTGTGGAATACAAGGACTAATCAGTGTCCTTCCACGTTCGCGAGCGGCGCAGCACCGAGCCATAAAAATAATCGCGCCTTACCGCGAGCGAATACTTGCGCCACATCACGCAAAATACAACGGTGGCCATCAGCTGGGCCACTATCTCCCAGCCGTCAACATCGCCTCCGGCCACCAAGCGCACCCCTTGCGCCACAAGCGAGGCAAAACCTATGATAGACAACAGGCGGAACACATTTCGTTTCGTACAGTTAGATACCATACCTAAACAACCGACGCCGCGCCCCGATAGTTCGGGAAGCGCGGCGTCGGAATATTTTTTAATAGCGTCTACTATTATTCGCCGGGAATGATAGCCTCGCTGGGGCATACAGAAGCGCATGTTCCGCAGTCGATGCAGGTATCGGGGTCGATAACGTAGATGGGGCCTTCAGAGATGGCCTCAACGGGGCATTCGGGCAGACAGGTGCCGCAAGCCACGCATTTGTCGGTAATTACGTAAGCCATAGTAATGTTGTTAAAAATTTACGGATATTGTTTTGTTTGAGTTATGCTGCAAAGTTACGTTTCTTTTCTAATAAGAACAAGGCAAAGGGCAAAAATGTTAGCACATTTCGTTTACCACGGCCTTTATCCTGTCGGCAAGCGCCTCGGCCTCGGCCGGAGTGTGGGCCTCGGCATAGATGCGTATGATAGGCTCTGTGTTCGATTTGCGCAGGTGCACCCAGCTTTCGGCGAAATCGATTTTCACACCGTCGATATCGGTTATCTTCTCGCTGGAGAAGCGGTCCTTGACAGCTGCGAGTATCGCGTCGACATCAATGTCGGGCGTGAGCTGTATCTTTGTCTTGTATATTTCGTATGCGGGAAGCCCGGCACGTATCTCACTGACCTTTTTGCCCGATTTGGCGAGCATGGTAAGGAAGAGAGCCACACCCACGAGAGCGTCGCGGCCGTAGTGGAGTTCGGGATATATGACTCCGCCATTGCCTTCTCCGCCGATAACGGCGCCGGTTTCCTTCATCTTGGTGGTAACATTAACCTCGCCCACGGCTGCCGCGCTGTAGCTGCCGCCACGCGCCACCGTCACATCGGCAAGAGCGCGGGAAGAGCTGAGGTTGCTGACGGTGTTGCCCGGAGTGTGGGCAAGCACATAATCGGCAACCGACACAAGTGTGTATTCCTCGCCGAAGAACTCGCCGCCATCGGATATTATGGCAAGGCGGTCGACATCGGGATCAACCACAAAGCCCACGTCGGCACCGCTGTCGCGAACAAGGTCGCAGATGCCTGTGAGGTTTGCGGGTATAGGCTCGGGATTATGCGAGAAACGGCCTGTGGGGGTGCAGTTCATACACTCCACCTTTTCCACGCCGAGAGCTGCGAGCAGCTCGGGTATCACCACGCCGCCAACAGAGTCGACAGCATCGACAGCCACTTTGAAGCCGGCCTTGCGGATAGCGTCGGAATCGACCAGAGGAAGGGCGAGAACCTGCTCGATATGGCGGCGGTTCCAAGTATTGTTGGTATATACAGTACCCAGTTTCTCAACCGGGGCAAACTCGAAATCATCGGCGGCAGCTATGGCAAGCACGCGCGCGCCTTCCTCGGCATTGAGGAACTCGCCATGCTCGTTGAGGAGCTTGAGGGCATTCCACTGCGCGGGGTTGTGCGAGGCAGTGAGGATAAGGCCTCCGGCGGCTTCCTCGCCTACTACGGCAAGCTCAGTGGTGGGGGTAGAGGCAAGCCCTATGTCTACCACGTCGAAGCCCATGCCAACGAGCGTGGCCACAACAAGATCGCGAACCATCGGACCCGACACGCGTGCGTCGCGGCCCACTACGATAGTATTGTTCTTCCTTGTGGTCGTTGTGGCTATGAACTTTGCATATGCCGCCGTAAATTTAACCACATCAAGCGGGCTGAGCCCGTCACCGGCAGGTCCGCCTATGGTACCGCGGATTCCGGATATTGATTTGATGAGTGCCATTATAAAATAGGTTGGTTTTTAAGGTATTCAATTGTGTATTATTCCCGACGCTGGTACGTGAGCTTATAGAGGAAGGGCACCACGTCGGTCTGATCGTCGATTGTACCCTGCGTTGACTTCACCACCAGATTCACCTCGCAGTCAACAGGCAGGAATTCCAGAGGAGCCTGAATGCCTGTCCCCCACTGGTATGAGGTTTCGATTCTGAAATTATTGTAGCGGAACCAGCTCGGATTGAGCGAAAGGTTGTTGCCGCCGCCTTGCGGCAGCTTGCCGTTGGCATAGGCAAGGAGGTTGTAGCGGGTATAGCGGAAATATATCTGCTCGTTATCAACAACGTCGTTGCCCTCGGTACCCGCATTCAGAACCTGCATATACAGCGAGCCGTCTTCGTCAAGACGGTAGTAGGGAGCGTCCTCACCTACCTCAAATATAGTGTCCTCGGGTATGTCGAGAAGCACCACCTGGTCGGCGAGGAAGTTGTTTACGGCACGGTCTTGCTCGTTGAGCAGTTCGGCATACGACTTGCCGTCCTCACAGGAGGCCAAAAAAGCCAGCGCAAAAACGGCAGCTACAATGTGGAATATCTTCATTGGTTTATTTTTCAGTCTTTTACGTTTGCTAAATACTTTTTCTTGTTCTCTTTGAGCAAGGAACGGAATAGCGTGGCGGCCTCGTCGAGCGTTCCATAGAACTCGCCGCCGGAGGCATTGAGGTGCCCTCCCCCGCCAAAATACTCCTTGCACAGTATGTTTACCGGAAAGTCGCCCACACTTCGCATTGACACTTTCACCATATCGGCTTCCTCGCGAAGGAAAGCGCTGTAATGTATGCCCGGAATCGACAGCGGCCTGTTCACAAGCCCTTCGGTATCGCCCTTTGCGTAATGATAGCGGTTAAGCTCGTCGCGCGACAGCACTATCAGCGCGGCCCCGTCCTCAGGGTACACCTCCATTCTGTTGAGTATGGCATAGGCGTTGAGGCGCAGGCAGTTCTCGCTGTATGTGTTGAACAAGGCGCGGTAAAGGCGCTCCTTGTCGGCTCCTTTTTTCAACAGCTCGGCAACAACTATGTACAGTTCGGGGTCGGAACAATTGTACGAAAAGTTGCCGGTGTCGGTCATCATGCCTGCAAGCATGCACTCGGCGGCCTGCGCATTTATGAAATTGAACAGCTCCAGCCTGCAAAAGAAGCGGAACATCAGATAGCTCGTGGCAGGCATCTCCGGGTGGGAGATTACCACTTCGGCATCGATATCGGGGTGAAGATGGTGGTCTATCAGTATCTTGGGCGCCGGGCATTCTCTGAGCACTTTTTCAAGCCGGCCCACACGCCTCGGCTCGTTAAAATCGAGGCACAGCACCAGGTCGGCTTCCCTGAAAAGCCGAGCGGCAAAATCGGGATACCGCGTGGCATCGACTATCTCCTTGGCTCCGGGCAGTTTGGCAAGATTAGACAGATAGGCATCGGGGACGACCACACGGCAATCCTTGCCAAGGGCTCCCAGCACATGGGCAGCAGCAAGTGACGAACCTATGGCATCGCCATCGGGCGCCATATGGCACACTGCCACTATATGCTCCGCGTCATCGACAAGGCGTTTGGCCTTGCAGATAGCTTTTTCGTCGATTTTCCTTGAAATCATCTGGATAATTTGTTCGTGCAAAGTTAAGCAAAAAGTGCCAATAGGCAAGTCCGCGGAGATAAATTAACGTCCGTTCACCACCGTGCCCGCATAAGGGTCTTACCTTTGGCGTAAACATCGCAGTATTGTATCTCTCGGCGAAAATCCGTACTTTTGCAGTCTATGGAAAAACGGATTTGCATTGTCACCACCACACGTGCCGACTGGGGGCTTCTGATGCCTCTGGCCCGCCGACTGGCTGCCGAGCCTGCTGTGCGGCTGCAACTGGTGGCGTCGAACATGCACCTTATGCCCGAATTCGGCATGACCGTCAACGAAATCACCGATGCCGGATTCACTGTCGACGAGCGTGTCGAGATGGCCGTGGCCGGCGACGACGAGGCTTCGCGGGTTCGGGCAATGGCGATGTGCCTCGGCGGCATGGCCGGTGCGTTCGAGCGTCTGCGCCCCGACTGCGTGGTGCTGCTCGGCGACAGGTACGAAATGCTTGCCGTGGCGTCGGCTGCCGCCGTGATGCGCCTCCCCATTGTGCATATCGCGGGCGGAGAGGTGTCGGAAGGCGCTGTCGACGACTCCATACGCCATGCCATCACCAAGCTCTCCACCCTGCACCTTACTGCCACCGAGGCATACCGCCGCAGAGTGATACAGATGGGCGAGGCGCCCGATACGGTGGTCAACACGGGCGCTATCGGTGTGTGGAACGCTTTCAACATAAAGCCTCTCGACCGAAATGCTTTGGAGGATTTCTTAGACCTCCGGCTCGACGGCGATATCGCCGTGGTCACCTACCACCCCGCCACTAACGACTCATCGGCAAGCCCGGCAGAACAAACCAGTGCCCTGCTCGAAGCTCTCGACTCTTTCCCCGCCCTGAAGTGCGTTATAACGTATCCGAACAACGATGCCGGAGCTGCTTCAATAATCCCGCTGCTGAAAAGCTACGCCGAGAGGAATCGCGACCGCGTGAGGCTCTTCCAGTCATTGGGAATGCTCCGCTACCACTCCCTGCTGCGCCACGCGTCGGTGGTGATAGGCAACTCGTCGAGCGGAATAGTCGAGGTTCCGTCGGCAGGCATACCCACGGTAGACATCGGCATACGCCAGCGCGGACGCATCTCCGCACCGTCGGTGATACACTGCGGCTCATCGGCTTCGGATATTGCCGAAGCCATAACCGAAGCCCTTTCGCCCAAAATGCGAGCATTGGCAGGGCTGAGACAAAACCCATACTACAAAGCAGGAACGCTCGACATTATGATTTATTCCATAATGGCTCTTGCCGACAGCCTGCCTGCCCAACCAAAACATTTCCACGACTTATGAAGCCCCTGTACATAATTCCGGCACGCGGCGGAAGCAAAGGAATCCCACGTAAAAACATCAAGGAACTCTGCGGACGTCCTTTGATAGCATACACCGTGGACGCAGCCATCGAAGCCCGCAAACGGCTCGGAGGCCACATACTCCTGTCGACCGACGATGCCGAAACCGCCGGCATCGTCAAAGGACTCGGCATCGAGGTCGAGTATATGAGGCCGGCAGAACTGGCCGGCGACACATCGGGCAGCCGCGAGGTGATGCTCCACGCCATGGACTGGGCGGAAAGCCAGAGGATAGAATACGACTGCGTGGTGCTGCTACAGCCCACCTCGCCGTTCCGTACCGCCGCCGACATCGTGGCCTGCACACAGCTGCTCGAGCCGGGCATCGATATGGCCGTGAGCGTGTGCGAGGCTGCCGACAATCCGTATTTCAACATCTTTGAAACCGACGCCGACGGCTACCTGCACATCAGCAAGGGCGACGGCAAGCTCACCCGGAGGCAGGACGCCCCCAAGGCGTGGGTATACAACGGCGCTGTATACGCCATAAACCCGGCATCGCTGCGAGCCATGCCTATGGGAATGTTCGCCCACAGAGTGCCCTCCGTGATGCCCCGCGAAAGGAGCATCGACATTGACGGGCCGGCCGACTGGCTCGCTGCCGAAACCATAATGAGCCGACAAACGTTAATAAAACGATGAAAAAGCACATTATATCTTCCGACGCCTCGCTCTTGGAGGCTCTCGATCGCCTTAACGGGCTGTCGGGAGGTGCCATGACACTGTTCGTGACAGAGGCGGACGGCAAAATGGCCGGAACCCTCACCGACGGCGACATAAGGCGCGCCCTGCTCGGCGGCGCCTCGCTCGATAGTGCCGCAGCCGATGCCGCGATGAGCGGTTTCCGATTCGTGACAGAGGGGACAATTGACGCCGGCGCACTCCGCCGCTACCGCAGCGAGGGCATTGTGCTTATCCCCGTGCTCGACGGCAGCGGACACCTCAAAGGGGTGCTTGACCTGTCGCGGCAGCGCTCCTGTCTTCCTCTCAAAGCCGTGCTTATGGCCGGAGGCAAGGGCGAACGCCTGCGCCCACTCACAGAGCACACCCCGAAACCACTCCTGCAGATAGAGGGCAAGGCCATCATAGACTACAATGTGGAGGCTCTTGCCGCCTGCGGAATCACCGACATAAGCGTCACTACCCGCTATCTGGCTGAACAGATAGAGCGGCACTTCGAGAAGCCTGTCGGCGGCGTAAAGGTGAAATGCGTGTGCGAGGACAGCCCATGCGGCACAATCGGCGCCGTGGCACTTACCGACGCGGCCTCCGACCCCGACGGCAACACGCTGGTAATGAACTCCGACCTCCTCACCACCATATCGTTCGAGGATTTCTATCTCCACCACCGCGACTCCGGCGCCGACATCACAGTGGCGGTAGTGCCTTATCAAGTGTCCGTGCCTTTCGCCATACTCGCCCTCGACCCGGAGAAGCCCGACTTTGTAAGCGGCATCGAGGAAAAGCCGTCGTACTCCTACTATGCCAACGCCGGCATCTACATATTTTCAAACAAGATATTACAACAGCTGGTGCCCGGCAAACGCTGTGATGCCACCGACCTTATATCGGACGCCCTGAAGCAAGGCGCCCGATGTGCATATTTTCCCATCAAAGGCACATGGATCGACGTGGGCTCCCACGTCGATTTCAGGCAAGCTGCCGAACTTATGCGCCACCACAATTCTTTCAACTCCTGATTTTATGGCTGAATCCAATTTTATAGACTATGTGAAAATCCTCTGCCGTTCGGGCAAGGGAGGCGCAGGCTCGCGCCATTTCTATCGTGCCAAATATGTACCCAAAGGGGGCCCCGACGGTGGCGACGGCGGTCGCGGAGGCCATATCATACTCAAAGGCAACCGCAATATGTGGACGCTGCTTCCTCTGAAATACCGGCGCCATATCTTCGCCGGAAACGGCCAAAGCGGCTCCGGCGGACGCAGCTTCGGCAAGGACGGCGACGACGTGGTGGTAGAAGTGCCTTGCGGAACCGTGGTATTTGATGCCGAAACCGGCGAATACCTCTGCGAGGTTACCGACGACGGGCAAGAAGTGAAGCTGCTCCGTGGCGGTCGCGGAGGCCTCGGCAACTGGCATTTCAAAAGCGCCACAAACAGAACACCCCGTTACGCCCAGCCGGGCGAGCCGGCCGTGGAACGCTCGGTGGTGCTCGAGCTTAAGATGCTTGCCGACGTCGGCCTTGTGGGCTTCCCCAATGCAGGCAAGTCCACCTTGCTCTCGGCGGTATCGGCGGCAGAACCCAAGATTGCCGACTATCCTTTCACCACCATGGAGCCACAGCTCGGCATAGTGTCGTACCGCGACAACCGCTCCTTCGTTATGGCCGACATACCGGGCATCATCGAAGGCGCGAGCGAGGGAAAGGGCCTCGGCCTGCGATTCCTGCGCCATATAGAGCGCAACGCCGTGCTACTCTTCATGGTTCCTGCCGATGCCGACGACATAGCCGCCGAATACGAGATTTTGCTCAACGAGCTTCGCAAGTTCAACCCGCAACTCGAAGACAAGCAGCGCCTGCTGGCAATATCTAAATCCGATTTGCTTGACGACGAGCTGCGCGAGGAAATAGCCAAGACGCTCCCCGAGGGCGTGCCACACGTGTTCATATCGGCCGTTACCGGCTATGGCATAACCGAGCTTAAAGATATGCTATGGGGCGCAATCACCGACGAAAGCAACCGAATAGACAACTCCGACATAATACACCGCCCGCTCGACGGCCACCACCGCGTACGCGAAGAGGACGAATTCATATTCGAGTACGAGCGAACACCCGAAGAGGAAGAGCAGGAGGCGGAAGACCTCAGAAGCATACACCCCGACGAATGGGGCGAGGACATTGACTGGGACGACGCCGAAATCGACGATGACGACGACGTGGCCGACGATGACGAAGCGTTCGGCTACGAGGCAATCAACGACGACCGCCAATGACAACCATAGCCGGATATTACCGCAAGTGCGTGACTGCCCTCTCAGCCATCCTTCGCTCCGAGGGCGAAGGGGCAGCCGCCGCATCGATAATATTTGAGGACGCCGCAGGCATGTCGCGCACCTACATATTCGCCAACGGCGACCGCGAGCTGGGCGAATATGCCCAAGGCAAAATCGACCGCGCCATTGCCAAGGTAGAGGCGGGCGAACCTGTACAGTATGCCGTGGGCAAAGCCCAGTTTATGGGCAATAACTACGAGGTAAGCCCGGCCGTGCTCATACCGCGACCCGAAACGGCAGGCCTCGTCGACCGCATCACCGACGCTTTCGGCTCCCGCCGCGACCTGCGCGTGCTCGACATCGGCACCGGCTCCGGATGCATAGCCATAAGCCTTGCCCGCGCCCTGCCTTTCGCCCAAGTGACAGGCGTGGACATATCGGACGACGCTCTAGCCATAGCCCGCCGGAACGCGGCCGCGCTCAAAGCCAATGTCGATTTTGAAAAACTCGACATTCTCAGTGCCCGGCCTCCCGAAAGCGCCCGCTACGACATAATAGTGAGCAATCCGCCCTACATATGCCGCTCCGAAGAATCCGAAATGGAGAACCGTGTGCTGCTCCACGAGCCGTCGCAGGCTCTTTTCGTACCCAACAACGACCCGCTCCTTTTCTACAGAGCCATCGCGGAATACGCCCGCAAGGCACTCTCGCCGGGCGGCGGCTTGTTTTTTGAAATAAACTCGCGCTTTCCCTCTGAAATGAAGGCTCTGCTCGAGTCGGACGGCTTCGCCGATATCGACATCACGCGCGACTATCTCGGCAATTTCCGCTACGCCATAGCCACACAGCCTCTGCCATGATGCGCTCGAAAGCCCCAGTCCCTCCGGGCAAAGCCCTCGAAAGGCTCGAAAACCTCTGCGCACGCTCCGAGCAGTGCGAGTACGAGGTGCGGCAGAAGCTCGCGCGATGGCAGGTATCAGCCGACGATGCCGACAAAATAGTGGATTCACTCATCGAGCGCCGCTTTGTCGACAATGAGCGCTATGCCGCATCGTTTGTCCGCGACAAATACCGATTCTCGCGTTGGGGGCGCATAAAAATCGCCATGGCGCTGAGGCAGAAACGAATCGACCGACACACTATCGAACAGGCTCTCGACGAAATCGACGAAGACGAATACACCGACATACTCCGGCATCTGATAAAGGCAAAAGCAGCAAGCATCGCCGAGCCGGACACCTACGAGGGACGAACCAAGCTCTACCGCTTCGGCGCCTCAAGAGGCTTCGAGCCGGCTTTGGTGGCCCGCATACTGCGCGAAAGCAATTGAAGAAAAATTTCCGCAATTAATTGCGGAAATTTTTCCGTATTAAATAAAAAGTATATACCTTTGCAGCGCAAAAGCGGGACAACGCAGTTCCGCTCAACAACAGATATTCTATGAAATACGAAGTAGTTGGAAGCTTTCTCCCTCCTGCAGAGCTAATTGACGCAAGAAAAGAATTCAATGCCGGCCATATCGACCGCAGCCGGTTCGTTGCAATCGAAGACGAAGCCGTAAGACAACTTATCGACAGCCAGATAGAATGCGGCCTCACCACAGTGACTACCGGCGAGCTCAGGAGGCGCTACTGGGACAAAGATTTCTTCTTCCACCTCGGAGGCATCACCAAGGAATATGTGGACAGCGGGCGTATATACCAGGATATGGACTCGTACACCGACATGCCGCGTTTCACAGGCCGCATCAGCTATAATCCCGAGCACCCCGGCTTCACTTCTTTCAAATTCCTGCGCGATTATACGGGCAGCCGCGCATTGCCGCGACAGACCGTCCCCTCCCCTACTGAGCTTTACCTCGACATTATGCTGATGAGCGATTTCACGCCCTCACGCATATACTGCGCACCCGAATCGCTTGCCGATGACATCGCCTCGGCATACCGCCAAACCTTCGCCAAACTCTACGAACTAGGCTGCCGCCGCGTACAGCTCGACGACTCAGTATTCGGGCGCCTCTGCGACCCCGAAATGACCCGCAAGCTCCTTCAGGGCGGCGTGGATCTCGATGCGTTCTACACCACGCTCATAGGAATGGTCAACAAGGCCATCGAAGGCCTGCCCTCTGATATGAAAGTATCGATTTACATATCCGGCGGCCCCAACGTGGTTCCTGAATGGAACACACACGACATCGCCGACAATATCGTGCCAAAAGCGCTTGGAGGACTCAAAGTCGACAAATTCTATCTTCCATTCGATGCCGGAGCAACCGACACCCTGCAGGTTCTGCGCTATATTCCCGCCGGACGCGAAGTAGCATTGGGACTGCTCAACGCACACACACCGTTCCCCGACAACAAGGAGCGGGTGGAACGCGCCGTGCGCATCGCCGAGAACTATATACCCGCCTCACGGCTATCCATAAGCCCGCAAAGCGGATTCAAGCTCAGCAGCTTTGAAGAACGCGGCCTCCTCTACGCCGACCAATGGAGCAAAATACGCCAGCTCGCAGAAATCGCCTCCGAACTCTGAACCCTATCCCCAACAACACAAACACAGGCAAGGAGCGGCGCGGGGCTGCTCCTTGCCTGATATGGTAATTGAGGTATCGTTAGCGGAGGGAGGCGATAATAGCGAGAGCCTCGCGGCATTTGGCCGTTACATACTCCCAGTCGCCGGCTGCCACCCTGTCCTTGGGGAAGAGCTTGGAGCCCATACCCACACAGTAGACTCCCGCCTTGAACCAAGCAGTAAGATTCTCCTCGGTAGGCTCCACGCCGCCGGTCACCATAAGCTTGCTCCACGGCATGGGCGCGAGCAAGCCTTTTACAAACTTCGGGCCGAGGACGTCGCCGGGAAACACCTTGCAGAGGTCGCAGCCTGTTTCCTGAGCTGCTCCGACCTCGCTCACGGTGCCACAACCCGGAGTATACGGCACTCCGCGACGATTGCACACCTTCGACACTTCCGGGTTAAAGAGCGGTCCTACCACGAAGCAGGCGCCAAGCTGCATATAGAGCGCGGCCGTGGCCGGTTCTACAACAGAGCCGACAC
Organism: uncultured Muribaculaceae bacterium; assembly: GCA_910579035.1. Classification (GTDB taxonomy): domain Bacteria; phylum Bacteroidota; class Bacteroidia; order Bacteroidales; family Muribaculaceae; genus CAG-873. Next base: position 128,867 of record CAJTSR010000001.1, read on the forward strand.
CCACCGCCATATCAGGGCATTCTTTCTCCGCAAATTTTACTACCTGCTCAAACACCTCGTGGGCACGGTCGCCACGGTTTGTGAACTCGAAAGCGCGCACACCGCCGTCATAACAGGCCTTAAGCACCTTGCAGGCCACCTCGGCATCGGCATGGTAAAACACAGGCACCATCGGAGCCTGTCCCATCTTGGCAAGAACTGCCAGTTTGTCAAATTTAGCCATCTCTGCAATCTCCTCTTTAACGTTGCACACGACCGTTGGCACTGCCTCCGGCAAGAGCTTCCACTTCGGCCACAGACACAAGGTTGAAATCGCCGGGCACGGTGTGCTTCAGCGCCGACGCGGCCACGGCAAATTCGAGAGCCTGCTCCTGCGAGGGCATGGTGAGAAGGCCGTGGATAAGGCCGCCGGAGAACGAGTCGCCACCGCCCACGCGGTCGATTATCGGATTGATATCGTAGCGCTTCGACACATAGAAGTCCTTGCCGTTGTATATCATTGCCTTCCAGCCGTTGTGGGTGGCAGAGAACGACTCGCGCAGCGTCGACACCACATATTTAAATCCGAATTCCTTCATCATCGCGGCGAAAATACCCTTGTAGCCTTCGGCATCGGTATTTCCGGCCTCCACATCGCTGTCGGGTTTGAAACCGAGGCAAAGCTCGGCATCTTCCTCATTGCCTATGCAAACATCGACATACTGCATCAGCGGACGCATAATCGACTGTGCTTTTTCCTTAGTCCACAGTTTTTTGCGGAAATTAAGGTCGACACTCACCGTCACGCCGTGGCGCTTGGCAGCCTCACAGGCCAAGCGGGTAAGCTCGGCGGCCTTGTCGCTTATGGCAGGAGTGATACCGCTCCAGTGGAACCAGTTGGCACCTTCCATAATGGCGTCGAAATCGAAATCCGAGGGGTCTGCCTCGGCGATGGACGAACCGGCACGGTCGTAGATAACCTTCGACGGGCGCATCGAAGCGCCTGTTTCGCAATAGTATATACCCACGCGGTTGCCTCCGCGCGCCACATAGCGCGTGTCAACGCCGTAACGACGCAGTGCATTGACTGCGGCCTGACCTATCTCGTGTTCGGGCAGCTTGCTCACAAAGCAGGATTCATGGCCATAATTGGCGCAGCTGACAGCCACATTGGCCTCGCCGCCACCCCATATAACATCAAAATTATCTACCTGCACAAAGCGCTTGCTTCCGGCAGGCGAAAGGCGAAGCATTATTTCACCCAGTGTTATTATCTTCATTGTTGCAATATTTTACAGCAAGCACCACAGCACCCGCCATTCCACATTTCTAATTCCTCATTCCTAATTCACAAAAGCGTCGTTTCCTCAATGCTCCTGCGGAAAGCCTCCGTCATCGAGTCGGCGGCACGACGGCCGTCGCCCATGGCAAGAATCACGGTCGCCGGTCCGCGCACTATGTCGCCACCGGCATATATTGCCGAGGCCGACGATTTGAGCGAGTCTTCATCAACCATGATTCGCCCGTGTCGGCTCATTTCAAGCTCGTTGGGGAAAGTCTTGGGCGGATTGGGCAGGAAGCCCACAGCCACCACTACCATATCGACCTGCACTTCCTCTATGGCGCCCTCGACCGGCACAGGGCTACGCCGCCCGGTAGCGTCCGGCTCGCTAAGCTCCATTACCTGAAGCCGCATGGCTCGGAGAGCGCCGTCATCGCCGGCCACATATTCCACCGGATTACGCAGGCACATAAACTCAGTGCCCTCAAGGCGCGCATGGTGCACCTCCTCAAGCCGGGCAGGCATCTCCTCCTCGCCACGGCGATATATGATGAGAGCTCGCGAAGCTCCGCCACGGATAGCGGCCCGCACGGCGTCCATCGCCGTGTTCCCTCCGCCGATAACGGCCACAGTCTTGCCATTAAGATCTTTAACATCGAAGCTTACAGCCGGGCAATATGCCTGATTGACGCAGGCAAGGTAGTCCTGCGCCGAAAGTACCTGAGGCAGGTCTTCTCCCGGAATGCCCATCATTCGCGGCTTTCCGGCACCGGTGGCCACATAGATACCCTTGTAACCGTCGCGCAGAAGGTCCTCATAGCTTATGTCGCGCCCCACGTGGCAGTTAGCCACGAGTTCCACGCCCAAGGCCCTGAGGCGCTCTATCTCATAGTTCACCACATACTTAGGCAGGCAGAAGCGCGGTATGCCGCTTTTGAGCACGCCGCCAAACCAGCTCATAGCCTCGAATACCGTGACCCGGAAACCTCTCCGCGCCATATCGCCGGCGAAAGCAAGCCCCGACGGCCCCGAACCTACCACGGCAACCTTGACCGACAGCGGGCTGAGAGCTATCTTCTCGGCACTGGCCTCGGGGTGGTTAAGCCGCTCGTTGTCGGCCACGAAGCGTTCGAGATTGCCTATGGCAACGGCAGGACGCTTCATCTTGGTGTACGTGCAATTGGCCTCGCACTGCTTCTCCTGCGGACACACGCGCCCGCACACAGCCGGCAGCACGCTGGTGCGACGTATCACACGCAGCGCCGTGCCGAACTCGCGGCGCTCTATATTCTTTATAAATCCCGGAATGTCGTTATGCACCGGGCATCCCTTGATGCAGCCCGGATCGGGACAGTCGAGGCAGCGCCGCGCCTCAAGCACGGCCTGCTCCACGCTCAGCCCCTGCAGAACTTCGTCATCGACCGTCACGGCATACTCCGGCGTAAGTTCGGGCATGCGCACACGCGGAATCGCTGTGCGCTGTTTTGCCGTGTACATAGCTCTAAGGTCTTCGCGCCACGGCTCGTTACGACTTGTTCGTTCGTCCGACATCAGTCCTTATTTCATTTCAAGATAGTTCCACTTGTCCATATCGCCATAGTTGAGGTTTTCGCCTCCCATGCCCCATATGAACATATAGTTTGAAGTGCCGGCGGCAGCATGTATGCTCCATTCGGGCGACATCACTGCCTGCTCGTTGTGCAGCCAGATAAGGCGGTTCTCCTGAGGCTCGCCCATGAGGTGGCATATGGCGTTTCCTTCGGGTACATTGAAGTAGAAGTATGCTTCCACGCGGCGGTCGTGGGTGTGGCAGGGCATGGTGTTCCACACCGAACCGGGCTTAAGCTCGGTAAGCCCCATCTGCAGCTGGCAGGGACCTTCCTCAAGCACATTGTTAACAATCAGCTGGTTGATAACGCGGTCGTTGCTTTCCTCCATCGAACCTGCGGCAAAAGAATTTGCCTTGACTGTGCCTTTGCGGCCGTCGATGGTTATAAGCTGTGTCTTGTACGCCTTGTGCGCGGGGGTAGAGTTGAGGTAGAAGCGGGCGGGATTGGCGTTGTCCTTGCTGCGGAACGACACATTCTTGTTGCCACGTCCCACATAGAGGGCGTCCTTGAAATGCAGTTCGTAGTCCTTGCCGTCGACTGTCACTATGCCGTCGCCGCCGATGTTGATAACTCCGAGTTCGCGGCGCTCAAGGAAGTATTCGGCTTTGAGAGGCTCGATAGTTTCAAGAACCACAGCCTTGCCCACAGGCACGACACCGCCGAAAATCAGGCGGTCGTACATCGAATAGGTAAGATTGATTTTATTCTCCTCCATCACCTTGGGCATCATGAAGCGCGAGCGAAGCTGCTCGGTATCATAGTTCTTCACGTCGTCGGGGTGACAGGCCCGCTGTATCGTGTAGGAGGTCTGGGCCGAAGCCAGCATACATGCTGCGGCTGCCAGAATTGTCAATGCTATTTTTTTCATTTTATTCTGTCGTTTTTATTTCAGTAGAATTGTCGGCTATCATCTCGTTCTGGTTGCGTATTATATGTACGCGGTTCCACCACATCATACCCATGGTCAGTACCACGAGTATGCCTGCGCCTATCCACTTGAGGCCGGCCGTGCACTGGTAGATTACCCATGCAAGCGGGCTGGAGGCAAAATCAAGACTGCCGCCGGCAAAGCCTTCGGGTATGGCCACGGCGGCATCACCGGTAGCGGCGTAGACGTCCTTGGCCGCAAGCGTGAATGCGGGCGAGAGGTTGGTAACCATATACAAGCCCATCACAAGCACCACAAGGCCTATTATGAAGGTCTTTACCACATTGCCTTTGGTGAAAGGCAACACCAAAGGGAACACATAGAACATACCCGCCAGCGAAGCCAAAGGCAGGAACTGGTTGCCGGGCAGGAAGACGGCCAAGGCGAGGGTGACCGGGATAAGCAGCAGCGACACAACGAGCGTCGTCGGGTGGCCGATCACAAGAGCCGGACTCATACCTATGCTAAGACCCTGCGCGCCCTTGAACTTGCGGGCTATCAGCGCGCGCGTGGCATCGCTTATCGGCTTCAGGCCCTCGATAAACAGAACCGTGACACGCGGTATAAGCTCCATCACGGCACCCATCTTGATACCGAGGCCGAGTATGTAGGGTATCCTGTCGACAATCTCCGCCCACGACGTGCAGGTGAGGCAGCCGATGCCCACGCCCACTATAACGCCGAGGAAGAGAGGCTCGCCAAGGAGGCCGAATTTCTTCTTCATGCCTTCGGCGTCGATTTCGAGTTTCTCGATACCGGGAATCTTGTCAAGCCCCTTGTTTATAGCCCACGCAAACGGGGCAAAACCGGCGCAGAAAGGCTGCGGAATGGATATGCCGTCCATATCCTTGTAGAATGTCTGGAATTTCTTAGCCGTGATGTCGGCAAGAATCAGAGTGATTATATAGCACACGATGGCGCCGAAGAAGCCCCATGCGAGAGAATCGCTCGCAAAGTATATCACAGCGCCTATGAATGCGAAATGCCAGTAGTTCCAAAGGTCGATATTGACCGTTCGGGTTGTCTTGGTGACGAGCATCAGTATATTCACCCCGAGGCATACGGGGATAATGAAAGCGCCCACAGCCGTGTTGTAAGCCACAGCGGCGGCGGCAGGCCAGCCCATGTCGAAGACATGGAGCTGGAGGTCGTAGATGCCCACCACGCTATTGAGTGCCGGGCCGAGCGCCGACGTGAGCAGCGCCGTCACTATCGAAAGGCCGATAAAGCCGACGCCTACCTTAAGACCCGACTTGAGAGCGTCGCCGAGGCGTATGCCTATGCACAAGCCCAGCACCGTGAAAATCACGGGCATCATCACGGCCGCTCCAAGCCCTATTATATAAGAAAAAACTTGTTCCATCCTTGCCTGAATTTAGCATTATCAGGGCTGCTTGCCGATATAGGCGAGGATACCGCCGTCGACATAAAGAACGTGGCCGTTCACGAAATTGGACGCGTCCGAGGCAAGGAACACAGCCGGGCCCATCAAATCCTCGGGAGTGCCCCAGCGCCCGGCGGGAGTCTTGGATATTATGAACTGGTCGAAGGGGTGGCGGCTGCCGTCGGCCTGACGCTCGCGCAGCGGCGCTGTCTGCTCTGTGGCTATGTAGCCCGGGCCGATACCGTTGCACTGTATGTTCGCTTCTCCGAACTCAGAGCAAATATTGCGGGTAAGCATCTTGAGGCCGCCCTTTGCCGCAGCATAGGCGCTCACTGTTTCGCGGCCAAGCTCGCTCATCATAGAGCAGATGTTGATAATCTTGCCATGGCCTTTCTTAACCATGCCCGGAATCACAGCCTTTGCGCATATGAAGGGGGCTATCAGGTCGACGTCCACCACGCGGCGGAAATCCTCCACGGCCATTTCTTCCATCGGTATGCGCTTGATAATACCGGCGTTATTCACCAATATATCGATAGTTCCAACGGTCTTCTCAATATCGGCAACCATCTCCCGCACAGCGTTTTCATCGGTGACATCGCAGAGATAGCCCTTGGCGTCGATACCGAGTTCCTTGTATGCGGCCAGACCGCGGTCCACAGTCGACTGGCGCGAGCAGTTGAACACAATTTTTGCGCCGGCTTCAGCAAATGCCTGTGCCATAGCAAGACCGATACCATATGCGGCACCTGTCACCAATGCTACCTTACCTTCGAGTGAGAAATTTACCATAATTATATGATTTAATCGTTTTTATCAAATTCATTAAAGTAATACGACGAAGGCAGCACCGGCACTTAATGCCGCACCCCTAATCCCCCACTAACAATTCCTCACTCCTCATTCATAATTCCTAATTAACAAAAGTAGCAAGCATCCCCGTAGCTGAGGAAGCGGTAACCGCTATCGAGGGCGTGGCTGTAAACATCGCGCCATTGCGGCCCGATAAACGCCGACACAAGCAGCAGAAGGGTAGATGCAGGCTGATGGAAATTGGTAATCATAGCTTTCACCACGCGGTAGTCATAGCCCGGCGCGATTATTATGCGAGTGCGGGCCATCAGAGTGTCGTCGCCACGCTCGCGCAGATAATCCGCGAGAGCCTCGAGCGCCTCCTGCGCCGACGGCCACTGCCCCGCCCTGTCGTAAGGCGCCCATTGAGGCAGCTCGCCATCCCAGCAGCCGTCCATCACCCTTACTCCTATATGGTAAAGACTCTCCAGCGTGCGGACAGAGGTAGTACCTACCGCCACTACAGGCCTACGACCCGCCGCCTTGGCCAAATCTTCTATAAACGAACGCTCCACGGCAATAAACTCGCTGTGCATATCGTGGTCGCCGATACGGTCGCACTTCACAGGGCGGAAAGTACCGGCGCCGACATGGAGAGTCACCTCGCGGCGCTCCACACCGAGGGCATCAAGCTTCTCCAGCAGCTCAGGAGTGAAATGCAAGCCCGCGGTAGGCGCCGCCACAGAGCCTTCTATATGGCTGAATACCGTCTGGTAATCTTCCGAATCGGATTCCTCGGAGCGGCGGTTGAGATACGGAGGTATCGGAATCTCTCCCACTGCCGCTATTATGTCTGAAAACGAAACAGACGGCTCGTCCCAACTGAACACCACTCGCTGCGACTGCGCACCCTGCACCGGCTCGGGCCACTCGGCCTTCAGCGTAAGGCTGCGGCCACCGATAACGAGTGGCATCAGCAAGTGCCCGTCTTTCCACCGCTTGGAGTTGCCTATAAGGCAGTTCCAGCCGCAGGTGCTTGTTGATGCAAAGCTCTGGGCATAGTCTGCGGGGGCATACGGTTCGAGGCAGAATATCTCGATAAGCGCGCCGGTCGACTTGGTAAAGCGCAGGCGCGCATTTATCACCCGCGTGTTGTTGTACACAAGCATGGTGTCGGGTGCCAGCATCGACGGCAGGTCGGAGAAAAGGCGGTCTGCCACTCGCCCTGAAGCGTCGCGACAGAGCAGCTTGCAGGAATCACGAACGGCGAGCGGATGCCGTGCAATCCGCTCGCCGGGTAGTTCGTAATCGTATTCTTCTATGTTGATATTGCGTGGATCCATATTGCTATTTTTTGCAAAATTAGCAAAAAGACCCGAATATCGGAGGGTGTTCGACAATATCCGTCGAACAATCAGAATCGGAAGCCGGTGGAAATAACCACGTTGTTGTACGAGTCCACGCGGTCGGCCTGCGGCGTAGCAAGGCCTGCAAATGGCGTGTAAGCGTGGAATGTGCTTTCACGGCGCGTATGCTGATAGGTGGCATCGATATACCAGCCGTGGTAGCGGTAGCCTATGCCGACGCTGATATTCTGGGTGGCCTTGTCGAAAGAATAGCTCGGATCTGTGCCGACGGTATATATCTGTAGCTTATTATCCGCAGCGTCTGATTTCACATTGGTTGTCTGATAGTTATATCCCGCGCGAATGCTGAAACTCGGTGTCACGCGGTATTCGGCACCAACGCGCACAATATTGGACGCCTTGAAGTAGTTCTTTATGTCCTCGTTGCCCAGCTTGTCTTCAACGAAGTTGCCGCCGAACGACGAGTAGTTCGGAGCCTTCATCGACATATCGCCGTAAGCCACACGCTCGTAGTCAAGGCTGAGTATAGCCTGCGAACCAAGCACAGCCGAGGCGCCTACCATAAACCGCCACGGCGACGACAGGCGAGAGTCGTAATCGTAGTTGTCGGTGTACTCGTTGCCGCTATCCGTCTTGCCGCCGGCATTATCGGGAGTGTAATTGAAATCTATCTCCCCGTAGCCAGTATGGGTCAGAGAAAGCCATGTCGGAGTATGGATTGCCACACCAAGACGCAGCATCTCTACCGGGCGCACGATAAGGCCGAACTTGAGGTTCGCACCCGAGCCGCGCGTGTACTTGAGGTTGCTGAGCGAGAAGCCGGCGTTGCCGTTTACAAGGCTGTTGGTACTACTGTTGTACACCAATGCTCCGGCCATGCTCTCGCTGTACACCGCTTCGCGGCGGTATTCCATATCGACGATGCCTACACCGAGGCCCCAGAACACCACATCGTTGATATTTCCGGCGAAATCGATGTTATATTCGTCGGTAAAGCCGCTTTCCTTTATGTTATAGAGAGCGTCGCCCTCCGTTCCGTTCTGGAAAAGGCCGGTATACTCGGTATTGTCGGTGGTGTTGCTTATAAGCATCGAGTTGTATGCCAGAATCGACAGCCAGTCCTCGTTGCCGTCGAGGTATGGGTTGTACTTGTCTTTCTCGAAGAGCAGGTTGTCGGAGTTAACGCCGTTGGTAAACGAGGCTATGTAGTTCGACAGCGATGTCTGCGTGGGCATATTGTAGCCAGAGTACTGACGGTCGAACACATTAATTCGGTTATAGCTCACACCCCAGGAGAACGATTTCATCGCTCCTGAGAGATTGGCCACACCCACATATCCGATGTTGTCGAATTTGGCCACGGTCTTGCTTTCAGAGTATTTGCCTTGGTCGGTGGTAGTGTTGTACTTCCTGAAACTAAGGTCGAAAGTAAGGCCGATGTCGCTCTTGCGGTATAGGCCAAGACCGGCAGGGTTCTGCGTCATTGACGACAGGTCGCCTCCAAGCGAGGTAAATGCTCCGCCCATTGCTATGAAGCGGGCTGTGCCGCGCAGCTGGGTAGGCGTGATATTGTATGCGTCGACAGCGCTCTGGGCTGCGGCACCTGCCGGGAGCAGCGCCGCAAGACCAATGACTATGAGAGCGTTCTTTTTCATAATAAAAAGATAGTTGAAAAACGTTCGATTGAGGAGATGAGTATGTTAACGGCCTCGCCCGCGGCTGGCGCCGCCACCGCCACCGTAAGAACCACCACCGCCACGGCTTCCGCCGCCACCGCGATAGGAGCTTCCTGAGTTGCCCCAGTTGTAATTGCTGTTGGAACGGTTATAGTTGCTGTTGTCGCGGCGAGTTCCGCTGTTATTGTTGTCACGTCCGCGACGGCTATTGTTCGACGGGCGGTAATTATCATTCTTATTAGAGCCGTTTCCGGCGGGAGAGGACGGACGGTACGAGCCTCCGTTATTGCCGTTGTTGGACGGACGGCCCATATTTCCGGGACGATAGTTGCCGCCGGGGTTGGTCGACGGGCGATAGTTGCCGCCGGAATATCCGGGACGGCGGTTGCCTGTAGAGCCTGCGCCGTATGCAGGGCGATGCGGGCGGCTTGCGCCGGGACGGTTATAGCCCCAGTCGTGCGACGGGCCATACGACGGGTAGTGCCCCGGGTGCCAATGACCGGGGTTCCAATGCCCTGGGTGCCAGTGGCCGGGCCACGACCAGCCCCAGTTCCAACCCCACGACGGCCCCCATGCCCACGATGGACCCCAATATGGGTCATAGCCCCAGCCGAAGTCAAACCACGGGTCATAGCCCCACGACAAGCTCCAGTACGGGCGGCCGAAACGCCAGCGCCACGACGGATAGCCGTAGTTCCAGCCCCATGACGACGGATAGTCTATGCTATTGACCACATAGACGTTTATATCCTGCGCCTCGGGAGCGGAATAGTAATACTGCATCAGCGCGGTATCGCCGGTATTTACCACCACGTCGGGGTTGTGGAAGCGCTCTATGCGGCGAGTGTTCGCGAAATCGGGAGTTTCCGGGCCGTCTGCCGCCACGGCGCTTTCGCTGCCGCCGCGGCGGTTGTAGGCATCGACGTCCATTTCGAGCGGGCGGGTGCTGCCTGCGCTATAGTTGTCAGTCGACTTGGAATTATCAAGATAGTAGTCGATTTCCTGCTGCAGCTGAGCTCTCTGGGCTGCCCTGCGGGCATCTTCCTTCTTCTTTTTCTCAGCAGCCTTGGAGGGCGAATAGTATAAATCGTCGTCGTAGTCCTGGGCCACGGAGTACACCGGCGCAGACAGAATCCACGCGGCGGCACACAGGAGGGAGAATATGCGGGTGACCTTTTTCATCTTAGTTAGTTTAATTAGGTGATAACGAACTGTTGTAATGCTTAGACTCGCATCTGCGCTCAAGGTTTAATAGGCAAAGATACGGACAAGTCGAGGGTAAAATCAAATTTTACAGACTGGGAGTATCTAAGTAGAAGCCAAAGTTACACAATTTCGCACCACTTTTCTATAACGGACAGACGACCGGCGCGCCTTTTAATGATTTTTAGCGGGTGTTAATAGCGCGAATCCCGCTGCCGCCAATTCTACAAGCGGCAGCGGGACGCGAATCATAGGCCGGGACTATTCTTTTCTGACGGGCCTCATTTCGTATGACGCCATGGCGAGGGTAAAGCCCCAGTATATGAATGCCACCGAAGTGAGGAACGACACCATGAGCATATCGCTTACCCAGCCGGCTTCGAGGAAGAAGAAACCTATGATGCACAGGAGTATTCCGTTGATGATGCCGAGCCACCAATAGCGCGCGCGACGCCCTACTCCGGCTCCTACAAAGGCCTCAAGCCCCCAGAATATAAAGATTATGGCAAGGAAATAAGGGAGTACCATCTCTGACAGGATGACGCTCCTCACAAGCATAAAGCCGATAAATATATCGATTACGCCTCCGGCTATCCACCAGCCCCAGCCTGCGGCACGGTTAGGCCCGGCAGCCACGCACAGCTGCACCACACCGGCGAGCACCAGAAGCCAGCCGAATATCTGCGATGCCACGGCATATCCGGCCTCGGGCCAGAACCAGTAAGCGAAGCCGCCGAGTACCAGCAAGATACCGACCACGAGCACAGCCCACCACCAGCGGGTTTGCCCAAGATAGTTAATATTGACAGATTTCATATCAAGAGTAGTTAAAACGTATTATAATCTATTGCTATGAAATCATAACAAACAGTGGCCGGCTAAGGTTGCCGGCCACTGCTTTTTTCAGGCGTGGTACTCGCTGGGCGACGTGCCGAACTGCTTTTTAAACGAGCGCGAGAAATGCGACAGCGACGTAAATCCCGTCATATCGGCTATTTCCGACATCGTGTGATGCCCTTCGAGTATGAGCTGCGCCGCGCGGTTGAGCTTATAGGTTTTGAAGAACACTCCGGGCGTTTCGCCGGTAAGGCCTTTCACCTTGTAGTAAAATTTGGTTCGCGATATCTTCATCATTCGCGATATATTGGTTATGTCAAGCTCTGGATTGGCAATCTCCTGCTCCATAAGCTGATACAGCTCCGATAGGAAAGCGTTGTCGTGTGGCGACAGTATCTCCTGGTCAACATCGTCGATAGTGGTGCTCGAATTCACTATCTGCATCATCTTCTCTCGGTTGAGCAACAGCGATTTAATCAGCGACATCATAAAATTGGGGTCGAAAGGCTTGGTAACATAGGCGTCGGCCTGCGCATTTAGTCCTTCCACCTGATTTTCAACCGTGGCCTTGGCCGTGACAAGCACAAGCGGCACATGGCTGAGCCTGATATCGTCTTTGACCTGCCTGCACAGCGACAAGCCGTCCTTGCCCGGCATCACAACATCGCTTATAATCAGTGCCGGAGCGGACGTTTCGAGCCATTCGAGAGCCGAATCGACATCGAAGCGCGTCACCACCCTGTAAGTACCCGACAGCAGCGTCTTAAGATAGTGGGCCACCTCCACATCGTCGTCCACCACAAGTACCAGAGGCTTGTCGGAAGCCGCCTCCTCGCTTTCGGCGCGGGGGGTGGCGTCGTTACTTATCGGAAAGACTTCCGACTGCTCCGCGCTGCGCGACGCCAGCTCGTCGGCGCTGTACGACTCCTTGTCGATAGGAAGCAACACCACGAAGCAGGCTCCTTTACCGTCGTCGGGCATAACGGCTCTGAGCGAGCCGTGGTGCAGCTCGGCGAGGCGGCGCGCATAGTAAAGCCCTATGCCCGAACCGCTGCTCACACTGTCGGGCTTTTCAAGACGGTAATATCGCTCGAATATTTTCTCGAGCTTGTCGGCAGGTATGCCAGGGCCGCTGTTTTCGACAGTGATTTTGGCAAAGCGGAGTCCTTGAGCCATAATCTCGTCGAACGAGGTCTTTACCGTTCCGCCGCGAGGGGTGTACTTCAGCGCGTTGGACAGCAGATTGGTGTATATCTTTATGAATTTGTCCTCGTCGAGCCACATAGCGCAGGAGTCATCGAATCCATATGTGGTCCACTGAATGTCCTTTTGTTCTGCCGTAGCCACGAAGGGCGCTGTGACACGCCGCAGAACATCGTTTATATCAGCGCGCCGCACCTGCAGCTTCAGCACGTCGTTATCGAGTTTGTTGAAATCGAGCAGTTGGTTGACAAGCTGCAGCATACGGTCCACATTGGTCTTCACTATGGCGAGCAGGCTGCGGTCGTGACCGCTGATATCGGGCGACGACGCAAGCTGAACCACCGGCCCGGCTATCATGGTCAGAGGCGTGCGGAACTCGTGCGACACATTTGCGAAAAAGCGCATATTCATAGTGTTGACACGCTGTTCCTGCTCCTTTTCCATCTTGGCCTGCCTCACGGCGTTTCGCTCGGCCTGTATGCGCATTCTGGCCACAAACAGTATGTACACCAAGGCCATGCCTACCAATATATAAATAGCAATTGCCCACCACGACGCCCACCATGCCGGAGATATCTCTATCCTGATGGCTATGGTACGGAAAGAGCCTTCGGCGCCCTCCACAGGTATGCGCACCCTGAATGTATAATCGCCCGGTGCGACATTGGCATACGATGCCTCACGCCTGTCAGAGGCGTCGACCCACGCAGGGTCAACCCCGTCGAGCCTGTACTGGCACTGCACACGGTGGTTTTCGCAGTAGTCCAGAGCCACGAAAGACACCGTGAAACTGTTTTGGTCGTGGCGGAGCCTCACCGTGGGGTTATACGACATATGCTTGTCGATAACGCCGCCCTCGCCGGGGACAACGGCACGGTTGTGTATCTTGAGGTTTTCAAACAGTACCGGCACATCAGGCGACACAAACACCTCCTCCGGCCTGAAGAATGTCAGGCCGTGAGTGCCGCCGAAAATAATGGTGCCGTGCTGCATGCGAGCCGATGCCCTGTCATAGAACTGGTTACCGCCTATGCCGTCATAAGCATAGAAATTATCGACAGCCATCGATTCGGGATTGAGGCGCCCCATGCCGTGAAGCGTGCTTATCCATAGCTGCCCGTCCTCGTCTTTTTCTATAGCCGACACATCGGAGCAGGGCAAGCCGCCGACACGCTCTATCGTGCCGTCGGCCGGACGATAGAGCAGCAGGCCGTTGGAAACTGTCCCTATCCAGAATATGCTGTCGGAATCGGCACGCACAGCGGTAGGAATAAACACCGAGCGGCTTATGGCAGCCTTGAACCCCTCGGAATTGACCGGCGCGAGGCTTACCTCGCAGGTATTGGTATCGATAAGCTTCATCGGCTGGTTGAAGGCGAGAGCCATAATATGAGAATCGTCGAACTGTGCCAGACCCGGAGTGAAGCAGAAGCCCTCGAACACCTGCACGGCCTCGAATTTGTCTGCGCCCGGCCTCAGATAGTACACATACGGGCTTGCCGTACCCACCCATATGGTTCCGTCATTGCCTCTGAACATCTGCATCGGCAGCCATATCCAGTGGCGCTCCTTAACGGTAAGCTTGCCGTCGGCATAGGAGCAGCGCAGCACCTCGTTGTTGGTGGCGGTAATCCACATATCGCCGTCGGGCAAGGCTATTATATTGGCCGGCCCCTTGTCCGACTGCGACACACCGGAGCAGAAACGGTCGGCAGGTATGTTTTCAATGCTCTGCTCGGAGGGGTCGTAGATAAACACTCCGTCGCGCTTGGTAAGCGCCCAAAGCCTGTTGGTACTGTCGGCGGCAACAGCCACCACCGATTTGTTTTTCAGCCTCGAACTAAGGAAGTTATTATTGTTGAATCGCTCCTTATAATGGTAATGCACGGCGTATCCCTGATCCTCCGAGCCGAACCATATATTACGGCGCGAGTCGGTGAATATGGTCTTGATTTTGAATGCCGGCACGGCAAAGGGGAAGCCGTCGTCGTCCTGATGCTTGAGTCTGCCTGTGGATCGCTCGTAGAGAAACATTCCGTCCTTGGCCGTGAGCAACAGCACATCGTCCTCGCCATAGGGGTGAACATACTCAAAGTCAGCCGTATTCAGGCTTGGATGAGCTGTAAGAGCCTCGGGCAAGCTTCGGAAACGGCGGGTGCGGGTGTCAAAAACCTTAAGCAGATGCTCCCCTGTCACCCATATTTCGTGCCGGTACGGCATAAAGGAGTTGGTAGCCGCGCCCTCGAAAGCCACAGAATCGGCAACGACGCCACGACGGGTGTCGTACCGCTTGACAAAGGTCTGCGACACAATCCAGAGGTCGCCGTCGCTATCGGGGTGCGCTTTCACCCAGAACATATTCTGCGAATCCATCTTGGGTATTTCCACCACCGCCGAATCGGCCTCCTCGTCATATCGCATCAGCGAGGCGTCGTAGTTGTTGAAATAAAGTTTGCCGTCCGAGGTTTCCACAATGTCCTTCACATAGCGGCTACCGGGAGGCATCTTCACCCGCTTGAAATCATCACTCTCGGTATAGCGGCACACGCCGTTGACAGTGGCAATCCACAAACGCCCGCGCGAATCGCGGAATATATCTCTTACGTGGTTATCGAAAAGTGTCGTGCTGTCACTGCCCGCGAAATACTGGTGGAACTGGTGGGCGTCGTATTTGTTGAGGCCACGGAAAGTGCCGAGCCAGATATGCCCCTGCGCGTCCTCGCCTATGGAGTAGACGAACTGATTCGACAGCTCCGGCGAAACCGCCGTGGGCGTTTCTCTATCGCTGCCCGAATCGCTTTGTCCGGGTGCGGAACACCCCGTAAGCATAAGGCACAATATGGCTGCAAGTTTGTTCAATGGCTTCATAAGGTTTGTTCGTTTAAGAACAAATTTAAGCATTGCCGCTCACTCGCAAAGCCCCTTATAACATTTGATGCCACGCATTTAAACAAATTGTCAAAAGTTTAAACATATTGCAAAGCGCCGTTTAACCCACAGACAAAACAATAACACTCTTTGCAAAGGCAAGACCGATTTACGCAGCTAATTTTGCATCGTGAAAAAACAACCTTGAATCATTATCATATGAAGAAACTGAAACTACCCATTTTCGCCGCCCTCGTGTTGGCGCTTGGCGCGTGCGGCAACCAAAGCCGCACCAATGGTTCGGACAGTGCCGAAATACACGCGTCGGCATCGGACGCCGTGGCCGCCACATCGGCAGGCAAGGTCGCCGGATACGTGCAGAACGGCATCAATATTTTCAAAGGAATACCGTATGCCAAGGCTGAGCGCTTCCAAGCTCCGCAGGCTCCCGACAGCTGGGAAGGCGTGCGCAGCTGCCGCTCTTTCGGCCCCACCTCGCCTCAGGCTGAGCGTGCAGGCTGGCAGAACGACGAGATAGCATTCGCCTTCGACTGGGACGACGGCTACACCGGCGAAGACTGCCAGCGACTCAACATATGGACTCCCGCCATTGCCGACGGCAAAAAGCGTCCTGTGATGGTATGGCTCCACGGCGGCGGCTTCGCGGCTGGCAGCGGACAGGAGCTTCCGGGATATGACGGCGCAAACCTCGCCAAAGACGGCGACGCAGTGGTGGTGACTCTCAACCACCGCCTGAACGTGCTCGGATTCCTCGATCTTTCCGAATTTGGCGAAAAATACGCCAAATCGGGCAATGCCGGCCTCCTCGACCTCGTGGCCGCACTGCGCTGGGTGAAAGACAACATCGCCAACTTCGGCGGCGACCCCGACAATGTGACCATCTTCGGACAGTCGGGCGGCGGCGGCAAGGTGACGACCCTTCTGGGCACACCGTCGGCCGACGGACTGTTCCACAAGGCTATCGTGCAGAGCGGCTCCATGCTCCGTATGATGAACGCCGAGAACTCCCGCCGCATAGGCCGCGCCGCAGTTGAAGAACTCGGCCTCAATCCCGCCGATATCTCCGCCATCGACACCATACCCTACGAACACCTGCTCGCAGCCGGCGAAAAGGCCATAGCCAAGGTAAAAGCTGAACTCGCCGACAATACCGGCGGCACATTCATATTCGGCTGGGCACCCACCGTCGACGGCGACGTGCTCCCCACCCACCCCTTCGAGCCGGAAGCTCCCGCCCAGAGCAAGGAAGTGCCTATGATGATTGGCACCACGCTCCACGAGTTTACCGCAAGCACCTACGTGCCCGCTCTTAAAGAAATGCCTAAAGAAAAGATAATAGAGAACCTCAAACAGCGCTACGGCGAGAACACCGAAGACTTCCTTACCGCGTTTGAAAAGGCATTCCCCGGCTACCAGCCCATCGACCTTATCGACACCGACTTCACCTTCCGCCCCGGCGCAGTGGAGCAAGGCAATCTCAAATCGGCTGTCGAAGGAGCCGCTCCCGTATATATGTATATGTTCGCATGGGAGTCGCCGGTGATGGACGGTCGTCTGCGCAGCACACACTGCATAGAGATACCCTTCGTATTCAACAACACCGACCGCCACGCATCGATGACCGGCGGCGGAGAAGACGCCCGCAAGCTCGGCAAGATTATGAGCGAGGCGTGGCTCAACTTCGCCCGCACAGGCAAGCCTGCCGCAGAAGGGATGCCCGAATGGCCCGCATACACGGCTGAGAACGGCGCCACGATGTGGTTCGACAACAACTGCCACGTAACCAACCACCACGATAAAGAACTGCTCGATATTGTTCACCGCGCACCCGTCCGCGGATTCTAACCTAAAGCAAAACCTAAGAGGGTGTTTAATAATATCTGTTAAAGCGCAGGACAAAAAGTTTTGGAGGCGAAGCCTTTGATACCGCCTGTGCAGATATCACTAAACGCCCTGACCAAAGGTAGATTTAACAATAGTGCCGTATTGGCGTCTTTTTGTTAACCTGCCCATTATTCATCGGTCACATAGCAACCGCTATGCTCCCTCTTCCTAATGAACAGTTTAAGCAAAAATACACCAACCTGCGCTTGAACAGATATTATTGAACACCCTCTAAATCATTACCAAATTATGAAACAAACAGTTAGCCGACTGTTGCTTGTCACAGCCATGTTCATACTGTGCCTGCCACTGGCGATGGCACAGGCCAAATGGACAGTAAGCGGCACAGTCACCGACCAAAACAACGAACCTCTGATAGGTGTCAGCATCACCTCCGGCAAAGACGCCGCCCGCATTGGCGCCACAACCGACATCGACGGCAAATACACCATCGTCGTACCCGCCGGAGCCACAATCAATTTCGCCTATGTTGGCTATGTGCCTCAGGACCTCAAGGCCGTCAACGGCACCCTCGACGTAGTATTGCAGGAAGACAACAAGACCCTCGACGAAGTAGTGGTAGTAGGCTACGGCGTGCAGAAAAAAAGCTCCGTAACAGGCGCCATCTCGCAGGTAAAGGCCGAGGACATACAGAACCGCACGGTTGTAAATCCTCAGTCCGCCCTTCAGGGCAAGACCGCAGGCGTACAGATCGTGTCGGCCTCCAACGCTCCCGGCTCGTCGCCGACGGTGCGCGTGCGCGGCTACTCGTCGAACGTGTCGTCCGACCCGCTTTATGTTGTCGACGGTGTGCGTCTGAGCGACATCAGCGGCCTCGACCCCAACGACATCGCATCTATCGAAGTGCTTAAGGACGCCGCCTCCGCAGCAATCTACGGTGCCGAGGCAGGCAACGGCGTGGTGCTCATCTCCACAAAGCGCGGCAAAGCCGGCCAGGGCAAGATTACCTACGACTTCCAGTACACTTCCGAACGCGTTGCCAAAGTGCCCAAGATGCTCAACGCCGAGCAGTACATCGAGTATATGGCCGAGGCCAACACCTTCACTCTCGACCAGATGCTTCTCAACTGGGACGGCGTGACCAACACATCGTGGATCGACGAAACATTTGAAACCGGCCATATGCAGCGCCACAACCTCTCTTTCACCAACGGCAACGAACGCGGAAACTACTACCTGTCGCTGTCCTATATGGATAACAACGGTATTATCGGCGGCGACGCTGACCGCTACAGCCGTCTTACCGCAGCCATCAACGCCGAGTACGACATCAAGGACTGGCTCAAGGTAGGCACCACCAACCAGATCGAGAAATGGAACTCCCGCCAAGTATCGTCGAACAACGAATACGGCTCGGTACTCACCTCCGTGCTTATGCTCGACCCCCTCACACCGTTCAAATATTCTCCGGACAATCTTCCCTCGCACATGGTACAGGCCCTGAACAGCGGCAAAGAACTTCTTACCGACAAGGACGGCAACTACTACTCGGTATCGCGCTGGCAGTCGGCCGAAAGCTACCACCCCTTCACCATGCGCGACAACACCGTGGCACGCCAGAGCGGATTCAACGTCAACGGTAGCATCTTCGGCGAGTTCAAGCCCGTCAAAGGCCTTGTAGTCACCTCGCGCCTCGGTTACCGCCTGTCAGCTTCCCGCAGCTCGTCGGTAGACCTTCCCTTCTACGGAAACGCCACCCAGAGCCGCGACTTCTTAGGCCTTACAGCGTCGAACTCCTCTACAATATACTACCAGTGGGAAAACTTCGCCAACTACTTCAAGACATTCGGCGAAAACACTATCAACGCCATGGTGGGTATGTCGTTCCAGGAATCGACATACGACTATACCCAGGGTAGCCTCAGCCCCAACGCCGAGGACGCCATCAAGAAACGCGACCCGCTCTTCTGGTACCTCAACTTCGGCTCTGCCTCCGCCACCAAGGGCGTGGGCGGCGAAAAGACCCGCTCCTCGAAGTACTCCTACTTCGGCCGCGCAAGCTACGAATACGGAGGCCGCTACCACCTTCAGGCCTCACTCCGTGCCGATGCCGCCGACCTCTCGAAGCTTCCCCTCACCAACCGCTGGGGTTACTTCCCCGCCGTGTCGGCAGGCTGGACACTCTCTGAAGAAAAGTTCTTTGAAGACATTCGCCACAAAGGCAACATCGACGTAATCAAGATCCGAGGCAGCTGGGGTCAGAACGGTAGCCTCGCAGCTCTCTCCGGCTATCCCTACAGCACCGACATGGCTCTTGGCGCTCTCTATCCCTTCTTGCCGGGCAATAACTACATCACCGGATCCGCTCCCGCCACCATGGGCAACGACAAGCTCAAATGGGAAACTTCCGAACAGCTCAACTTCGGTATCGACGCCCGCTTCCTCCGCAACCGACTCAGCTTCAGCGTTGACTGGTTCGACAAAAAGACCAAGGACCTGCTCGTGAACGGCACCATACCCTCTCTCATTATCGGCGGCAACACTTCGCCTATGAACGCCGGTAACGTAAGCAACCAAGGCTGGGAAATCGAAGTGGGCTGGCGCGACCACGCGGGCGACTTCAACTACAGCATAAACGCCAACGTGGCAACGCTCAAGAACAAGGTAACCTACCTCGACCCCTCTATCCAGCGCATAGGCGGCACCAACTTCCACACCTCCACCATAACCTACTTCGAGAAAGGATACCCCGTATACTACTTCAGGGGTTACAAATTTGCAGGTCTTGACGAAAACGGCAACCCGACCTTCGCCGACCTCGACGGCAGCGGAACGCTCAACGACGGCGACATCACCTACATCGGCGACGCCATACCCGACGTGACATTCGGCCTCACCCTTACCGCCGCTTGGAAAGGCTTCGACCTTACCGTGTTCGGCACAGGAGCTGCCGGCAACAAGGTGTTCAACTGCATCAACCGCGCCGACTTCCCCCAGTACAACAAACTCAAAGAGATTTTCTACGACAACCGCTGGACTGTCGACAATCCCAACGGCACCGTGCCCCGCGCCGGCGCTGCCAATATGGATAAATACCAGATTTCCGACGCCATGGTATACGATGGTTCATTCTTCAAAATCAAACAGATACAGCTCGGCTACGTACTTCCGGCCAAGTGGCTCAGCACAATCCGTATGAGCAACCTCCGCGTGTATGTGTCGCTCGACGATTTCTTCACCTTCACCAAATATCCCGGCTTCGACCCCGAAGTGGCTGTCAACGCCACATCAGGTATGGGCGTAGACAAAGGCTCGTACCCCAGCTCGAAGAAACTGGTACTCGGCGCAAGCATTCAATTTTAACAATCTCGACCACGCTAATAATCATGAAAGTAAAACATATCATTATAGCGCTTGCCGCAGCGCTGTCGGTAGGACTCGCTTCCTGCGATGACAAACTCGACATACCCAAGCACGGCAACATGGGCGGCCAAGACGACTTCTACAAGACCGACGAACAGGCCATGCAGGCAGCAGCCTCCCTCTACAGCTCATGGTCCGGCAACTACTACGACTGGTTCTTCCTCAAAAACCTTATATCCGACGATGCATGGACCGGCGGCGGCTCGCGCGGCGACAACGCCGACTATGAACGGCTCAACGAGTACACCTTCGACACCGATCACGGCAGCATCAAAACAACCTACAAGAACCTCTATGCAATAATATACAATGCCAATCTCATAATCGAGAAAGTGGAGCCGGACACCCCGGTTAAGAAACGCGTACTCGCCGAGGCCTACTTCTTCCGCGCATGGGCACACTTCGAGCTTGTCACCCTCTGGGGCACGGCTCCGGTGGTTGACCATCTCCTTGCCAACGGAGAATACCACCAGCCCAACAGCACGCCCGAAGCGCTGTGGGCAATCGTGGAAAGCGACCTCACCACCGCTATCGAAATGAGCGCCCTGCCCTCGAAAGCCGACGTAAACGACAAGGAAACGACCATACGCATCACCCTCGAGGCGGCTCAGGCCATGCTTGGCAAGGCATACCTCTTCCAAGGCAAAGATGCTGACGCAGCCAAGATGCTCGACAAGGTAATCGATTCCAAGAAATACGACCTGTACCGTGGCGAACTCGACATGCTCCACCATGCCGCAGCCAACTCCTGCTGCGAATCAATCCTCGAAGCGCAGAAACGCAACGACCCCGAGCAAACATGGTCGCAGTTCACTATGACATACCTTATGATGGGATGGCGCACCGCCCTTCTCAATGTCGGTGACCTTAGCCAGTCTTTCGCCTTGGGCACTTACGGCTTCCTCAATCCCAAAAAGGACCTCTATGACGCTTTCGTAGCCACAGAGGGTGTCGACGGATACCGTCTTAAATCCACCCTACGCACCTACGAACAGCTCAACAAGGAATACAACTTATCCCAAAAGTCCGGTGAACGCCTCGTAGGCCACGAAGGCGTGTTCAACTGGAAAAACCGCGCCCTCAAAGAAGACTGCATCATGGACGCCGAGTACTTCCAAGGCTTCCAGTACATCAATCTGCGTGTGATGCGCTATGCCGAAGTCCTTCTCCTCGCAGCCGAGGCCCACATCAAGGGTGGCAGCGCCGCAAAAGCCGTGGAATACGTCAACATTATCCGCGAGCGCGCCCGCCTCACCCCCCTCGGCTCGGTGACCCTCGAAGACATCAAGAATGAAAAGCGCCTCGAACTCTGCTTTGAAGCAGTACGCTTCCAGGACCTCGTGCGCTGGGGCGACGCCGAAAAAGTACTCGGCCAACAGGGCAAACAAATTCCCGCATTTGTCGACGGCAAAGTAGTGCCTGCCGCATTCACCAACGCCACATTCGGATTCAAGCCCAAACACAAACTCCTGCCGATACCCCGCGTGGAACTTGAGCTGAATTCCAATATGACCCAGAACGAAAACTGGTAAAAAACCTTAACACGAAAAACGATGAAAAAAATATATTTACTGTGGCTCCTGCCTCTGCTCTGCCTGCTGGCCGGATGCTCCGAAAATCCCATCGACGACCTCGGCGGAAAATACGACTATGTGAAGCGTTTCAACTTTGAAAACGCCGAAGTAGGCCAGACACTAAAACTCAAAAAAGGCTTCAAGGAGCTAAACATCGGCCTTTCGAACGCCCAGGGCGAAAAAATGGATCTCAAGGTATACCTCCGCGACTGGGTGCTGCAACCCGGCGCATACACGGTGGCCGAAAGCATTACCGAAATGGACCTTGTGAAGAACTTCACCTTCATCGGCAGCACCGAAAACAATGAATATGTCTGCTCCGAAGGCTCGCTGAACGTGGTGATCGAGAACGGACTGTATAAAATCAACGGCATCTTCACCGACCGTGCCAACGAAGGCGCCCACCAGTTCGTGGTCAACTACAAAGGCAAGCTCGAATTCATAGTAGGCGAAGACGACCCCGAACCCAGCGGTTACAAGGTGACTATGAGCAAGCAGCAGGCTACCATCCAGGATCCTGTCACCTACCAGCCCATACCCCTGCCCGGCCTCTCGAAATATACCTTCAAGATTACCGACCCCGACGGCAACGACGCCGGCGCCATCGACGCTATCAACGCCACCGATGTCGATATCACAGCCCTTGCAGGAACATACAAAATCCAAGGCAACCCCGACAAGGCATGGCTCATGGACAACGGCTGGACAGCGCCCGACTGGGGCATGGCCGGAGGCACATACTTCGTGGCTCCCGACGGCAAGAAGCAGTACATCACCGGCGGCGAGCTGGCCATAGAGTTCGTTGACGGTATCAACGGCGAACAGCTCATCAATTTCGCAGGCTCGGCTCTGCCGTTCATAAATGCCGACGGCACTCCCGGCACCACCACCAACGTGTCGCTCAAATTCGCCGAAATGCTCACAGTATCCGGCACCGAACTGCGCGACCTCAAAATCAACAGCGCCGTTCTCGGACGCGAAGTGCCATACTCGGTATTTCTCCCCGACGGCTACGACGGCACCAAGAGCTATCCCGTGCTGTATATGCTTCACGGCGCTGCCGGCAACAACAACGACTGGCTCCAGAACGGCATGGTATCGGCTTTCGCTGCATCTGCCGGACGCGACATGGTGGTTGTATGCCCCTGCGCCACACTCGACGGCTTCGACACCTTCTATATCAACAACTACGCCGGCAAGGGCGTGAAATACGAAGAGTTCTTCTTCACCGAACTCCTGCCCAAGGTAGAGGCTGATTTCAAAATCAAGCCCGGCAAGGAAAACCGAGGCATCTCCGGCCTGTCGATGGGCGGCTACGGCTCGCTCTACTACGGTCTTGGCCACGCCGACATGTTCTGCCACATATATGCCTGCAGCCCCGCCACATGGATAGAAAACACTCCCAACATCTACGAAATGATGTGGGTGCCCGGACTGCCCGGCATAACAGTGGAAATCGGCACCAAGGACTTCCTCTATGAGTCGGCCTGCGGATTCCGCGAAGCTCTCAAGAACTCGCAGATACAATGGGACTTCATCGAACGCGAAGGCGCTCACGACTGGGCTTTCTGGACTGCCTGCACCCCCAAAATCCTTAAAAAATTCTCTGAAATTTTCCCCGCTGAATAATTAACCAAGGGAAACGGAGCCTCAATTTACATGGTTTGCGGAATATCCGTAAATTGAGGCTCCGCTCCCCTTTTTCATACTTCGACATTTCAACCAATCAATATCTCCATATGAAAAAATATCTCATACTCGGCGTTGCCATGTTAGGCGCTCTCGCCGCAAACGCCCAGCAGGCTCTCTGGGGAGCTGCTCCCGTGGTTTCACCCGAAATACACCCCGACAACACCGTAACGTTCCGCCTCAAGGCTCCGAAGGCCGACAAGGTGCAGGTGACAGGCGACTTCCTGCCCACACAGAAGATAAAGACCCCGTTCGGCGAGTTTGACGGCCCGGGCGTTGCCGACCTCGTGCATAAAGACGGCGTGTGGGAATACACCACCACCGCACCCCTCGCACCCGAGCTGTACAGCTACACCTTCCTTGTCGACGACCTCAAGATCACCGACCCGTCGAACGTTCACCAGCTCCGCGACGTGGCAAGCGTCACCAACGTGTTCATAATCGGCGGCGACTATGCCGACTATTTCAAAATCAACGACGTACCCCACGGCACAGTGTCGAAAGTATGGTACAACAGCCCCTCGCTGGGTATGAACCGCCGACTCACCGTGTACACTCCTGCCGGATATGAGAAGGGCGACAAGCGCTATCCCGTGTTCTACCTCCTCCACGGCATGGGTGGCGACGAGAACGCGTGGACCGAGCTTGGACGCGCAGCCCAGGTGCTCGACAATATGATTGCCCAGGGCAAGGCCGAACCCATGATTGTGGTTATGACAAACGGCAACGCCGCCCTGCAGGCCGCTCCCGGCGAATCGAGCCTCGGCTTCGCCGCTCCGTCGATCCAGCTTCCCAAGACTATGGAAGGCTCTTTTGAAACACACTTCCCCGAAGTGGTGAACTTCATCGACAAGAACTACCGCACCAAGGCAAGCAAAGACAGCCGCGCTATCGCAGGCCTCTCGATGGGTGGCTTCCATTCCATGCACATATCCAAGGAATATCCCGACATGTTCGACTACGTGGGCCTCTTCTCGGCAGCCATCATGCCCGACAAAAAAGTGAAATCGCCTATCTACGACAATATCGAAGGCAAACTCAAAGTGCAGTTCGACAAAAAGCCCGCTCTCTACTGGATAGCCATCGGCGACAAGGACTTCCTCTATCAGGCTAACACCGAATATCGCAAGATGCTCGACGACAAAGGCTACAAGTATGTATACCGCGAGTCGCCCGACGGCCATATCTGGAAAAACTGGCGTATCTATCTCACCGAGTTCGTGCCTATGCTCTTCAAAAAATAAGACGGTACTAT
Organism: uncultured Muribaculaceae bacterium; assembly: GCA_910579035.1. Taxonomy (GTDB): domain Bacteria; phylum Bacteroidota; class Bacteroidia; order Bacteroidales; family Muribaculaceae; genus CAG-873. The sequence continues at coordinate 153,803 of CAJTSR010000001.1, forward strand.
GACTAAACAGATTTTCACAGCGGCAGCTTTTGCAGCCGTGATGCTTTCGGCCTGCGGCCCCAAGACCCCGATGCTCGGCGAGGCACCTCTCGACGAGGTTATCGCCGCAATGACGCCCGAAGAAAAAGCCCGGCTCGTAATCGGCACCGGCATGGCCGGTATGGACAACGGCGACAGCGCCGTCGTAGGCGAAACCCGCAACATCGTTCCCGGTGCGGCCGGAACAACATATCCCATTCCACGCCTCGGCATACCCTCAGTAGTGCTTGCCGACGGCCCGGCGGGACTCCGCATCAATCCTACCCGCGAAGGCGACAGCGCCACATACTACTGCACCCATTTCCCCATCGGAACCCTGCTTGCATGCACATGGGACACCACTCTTGTGGCCAACGTGGGCAAGGCAATCGGCAACGAGGTGCTTGAGTACGGTGCCGACGTACTTCTCGCCCCGGCTCTCAACATACACCGTAACCCCTTGTGCGGCCGCAACTTCGAGTATTACTCCGAAGACCCCGTGGTAAGCGGCGAAATAGCCGCGGCATACGTGCGCGGCGTGCAGTCGAACGGCGTCGGCACAAGCATCAAGCACTTTGCCGTCAACAGCCAGGAAACAAACCGCATGGGCAACGACGCCCGCCTGTCGGAGCGCGCCCTCCGCGAGATATATCTCAAAGGCTTCGAGATAGCCGTGAAGGAAAGCAAGCCCTGGACAGTAATGTCGTCGTACAACTATATCAACGGTGACTATGCCTCCGAGTCGGCCGAGCTGCAGACAGCCATGCTCCGCGACGAATGGGGATTCGACGGCATGGTAATGACCGACTGGTTCGGCGGCAAGGACGCAGTGGCCCAGATGAAAGCCGGTAACGACATGCTCCAGCCCGGATATGCCAAGCAGTACGAGCAGATAATGGAAGGCCTCAAAGACGGCAGCCTCGACGAGAAGGTGCTCGACCGCAACGTTAAGCGCATTCTCGAAATGATTATGCTCACACCGCGTTTCAAAGGCTATCAGTACACCAACAAGCCCGATTTGACGGCACACGCCGACGTGACACGCCGCAGCGCCACCGAGGGCATGGTGCTGCTCAAAAACGACAACAACGCTCTCCCGATGGCCGACGATGTGAAGAAAATCGCCGTCTACGGCTGCACGTCCTACGACTTCATAGCAGGCGGCACCGGCTCGGGCAATGTGAACCGCGCATACACCGTATCGCTGCTCGACGGTCTTAAAAACGCCGGATTCGTAACCGATACCGCGCTTCAGGCCGCTTATGAAAAGCACATCGCAGCTGAAAACGACAAGAACAAACCCGAACCTGGGCGCTTCTCCGCTTTCATGCCCAAGAAACTTCCTGAAGAAATGCTGATTCCCGCTGCCGACCTCGCCCGTCAGGCAGAAGAATCCGACATAGCCCTTATAACGATAGGCCGCATGTCTGGCGAGTTCCTCGACCGCGAATCGGGCGACTTCTATCTCAGCGACAACAACCGCAAGCTCATCGACGACGTTGCCCGCGCCTTCCACGCCAAAGGCAAGAAAGTGGTGGTGGTTATGAACATCGGCGGAGTAATCGAAACAGCTTCTTGGAAAAACACCCCCGACGCCATCCTCTGCGCATGGCAGGGCGGACAGGAAGGCGGCAACAGCGTGGCCGACATTCTCACCGGCAAGGCAAACCCCAGCGGCAAGCTCACTATGACATTCCCGGTGCGCTTTGAGGACCACGCATCGTCTGCCAACTTCCCCATCGACATCAAGGCCAATGTCGACCTTACCAACAAGGAAGAGAAAGCCGAAGCCGACAAGGTGAAGTTTGTTGACTACACACCCTACGAGGAAGACATCTACGTAGGCTACCGCTACTTCGATTCCTTCGGCAAGGATATTTCCTATCCCTTCGGCTACGGCCTGTCGTACACCACCTTTGAATACGGCACTCCCGTGATTGCCGTGGTAGACGGCAAGTACGTGGTGAAGGTAGACGTCAAGAATACCGGCAAGGCCGACGGCAAGGAAGTGGTGCAGCTCTATGTCACCGCACCCGACGCCAAGGCAGCCAACAAGCCCGAAAAAGAGCTTAAAGCATTTGCCAAGACCCGCGAACTCGCTCCCGGCGAATCGGAAACCGTGGTATTGACCGTCGACCCGGCAACCCTCGCCTCCTTCGACGAAGCAGAATCCGCATGGGTAGTGGCTCCCGGCACCTACCGCTTCCTCGTAGGCGCATCCTCGCGCGACATACGCGGCGAAATGACCGCCGACGTGGAAGGCTCGCAGCAGAAGGTAGCCAGCCTGCTCAGCCCCAAAACAGAAATCAACCGTCTAACCCGCAACTAAGCATTTATGAAAAAACTAACAGCATCAGCCCTGATGCTCGCCATAGCCGCCGGCGCTGCCGCCGCTGAGCTTCCGGCATATCTCGACAAGACCAAGCCCATCGAAGAACGCGTCGAAGACGCCCTCTCCCGCATGACGCTTGACGAGAAGGTGAAGATGTGCCACGCCCAGAGCAAATTCTCCAGCCCCGGCGTGCCACGCCTCGGAATACCCGAAATCTGGATGAGCGACGGCCCACACGGCGTGCGTGCCGAAATCAACTGGAACGACTGGGGATATGCCAAGTGGACCAACGACTCCATCACGGCTTTCCCCGCCCTCACAGCGCTCGCTGCCACGTGGAATCCTGAAATGTCGGCCATCTACGGCAAAAACGTGGGCGAGGAAGCCCGCTATCGCGAAAAAGACATACTCCTCGGCCCGGGCGTGAACATATACCGCACACCCCTGAACGGTCGCAACTTCGAATATATGGGCGAAGACCCATATCTCGCAGGCGAAATGGTGGTGCCCTATGTAAAGGAGCTGCAAAAGAACGGAGTGGCTGCATCGGTAAAGCATTTTGCCCTGAACAATCAGGAGAAATGGCGCGGAAACATCGATGTAACCGTGTCTGACCGCGCGCTCTACGAAATCTATCTCCCGGCATTCAAAAAAGCCGTTATCGACGGCGGCGCATGGACTATCATGGGCGCTTACAATAAATACAACGGCCAGCACTGCTGCCACAACAGCCGCCTGCTCAACGATATTCTGCGCGGCGAGTGGGGCTTCGACGGCTGCGTGGTAACCGACTGGGGCGGCGCGCACGACACCCGCGAAGCCGCTCTCAACGGCCTCGACATAGAGATGGGCACATTTACAAACGGCCTTACCAGCGAAAGCGCCAACACCTACGACGAGTACTACCTCGGCAAGCCTTTCCAGAAGCTCATCGAGAGCGGCGAAGTGCCCGTAGAAGCCGTCGACAACAAGGTGCGCAATATCCTCCGCCTCATATTCCGCACGGCAATGAACCCCGACAAGCCTTTCGGAAGCATTGCCTCGCCCGAACACTACGCCGCAGCCAAAACCATAGGCGACGAGTCGATAGTGCTTCTGAAGAACAACGGCATACTGCCCTTGCAGGCCGACAAGTACAAAAACATACTTGTAGTCGGCGAAAATGCCACCCGCATGCTCAATCAGGGCGGCGGTTCTTCCGAACTTAAGGTGAAGGACATGGTTTCGCCCCTCGACGCCCTCAAGGCGCTCTACGGCGACAAAGTGAAATTCGCCACAGGATATGTGTCCGGCCCTGCCATATACAGCTTCCAGATGCCTATCCCGAAGAATGTCACCGACTCGCTCTTTAACGAAGCAACAACAATGGCCCGCGATGCCGACCTCATCATCTACATCGGAGGCCTTAACAAAAACGGTTTTCAGGACAGCGAGGCTACCGACCGCAAGGACTACAACCTGCCTTTCGGACAGGACAGCCTTATCAACGCCCTTATCGACATCAATCCCAATGTGGTGATAGCCAACATCTCCGGCAACGCCTATGCAATGCCTTGGCTCGACCGCGTGCCCGCCGTTATCCAGTCGTGGTATCTCGGAACGATGGGTGGCGCAAGTATGGCCGACGTGCTCAGCGGCAAGGTAAACCCCAGCGGCAAGCTGCCTTTCACCTTCCCCAAGCGCCTCGCCGACAACGGCGCGCACTATGCCGGCGAAAACTCCTATCCCGGCATAGAAACAGACCCGCAGCCTGTCGACCCCAACAATCCCTTCGCAGGCCATATGGGCGTGAAACCCGAACAGGAATACACCGACGACATTCTCGTAGGCTACCGCTGGCACGACACCAAGAAGATTCCCGCGATGTTCCCCTTCGGCCACGGTCTGAGCTACACCACCTTCAAATACGGCAAGCCCACGGTAAGCGCCAAGGAATTTGCAGGCGACGGCTCCATAACAGTGACCGTGCCTGTAACCAACACCGGCAGCATGGAAGGCAAGGAAGTGGTACAGCTCTATATATCCGACGAGAAATCATCACTGCCCCGCCCGCTCAAGGAGCTTAAAGGCTTCAGCAAGGTTTCGCTCGCTCCCGGAGCTACTGCAAACGTAGAATTTACCATCAAGGCCGACGACCTTAAATTCTTCGACGACAAAGCCCACGCATGGGTAGCCGAACCCGGTAAATTCAAAGCACTTATCGGTTCTTCCTCTACCGATATCCGTGCAACCGTTCCCTTCTCATTCAGATAACTCTAATCTCTGATACAGTAAAACACTCCGAAGCTGCGTCGTATCGCTTACGCCGCAGCTTCTTTTTGTCCCTGTCGCACAACTGTGCCACAACCGTTCCCTAATGAAAAAGCCTGTACCGGGCGATTCCGGCACAGGCTTTACTACAAATCGGTTGCAGATACTATCGCACCATCACTTTAACAGTTTGACCACCGACTGTCACGAGGTAGATTCCGGCAGATACCTCCACACGAGTATCGCCTTCACGATTGTAAATCACGCGACCGTCAACCTGGGTTATGCTGACACACTTGGAGGCTGCACCCTCTACTACGATGCAATAGCCATCGACATATACCTTAACTCCGGCGGAGAGGTCTTCTATGCCGGTGGTTTCGATAGTGATCGGTTCCGATATTTCAGATTCGCCACGGTCGAAAACGGTCGTCACATGGTAGGTATGCGATTTCTCATTGGAAACAACATCGACATACGAATTAGACGTAATCGGCCTGTCGTTTACTTTAACGTTGTCGCGATATACATTATATCCCAGATGTTCAAGAGTGCACTCGCCGCCTGCAGGGCTATAGGTAACATCATCAACCATCAGCATATAAGAACCCTCGCCACACGAGCGTATTGCGAAATAGCGTGTTCCTGCAGGAAGATCAGCTGTAAATTCAGTCCAGTCGGCAGGGACTTCCTGAACCTTGACAGCCGTTTCAAAACTTGATATTTCGGCATCTGTTGTAGAATACAATATTTCAATCCATTCTGGATATTCGCCGGAGTAGCTTTTGGCCCAGAAAGATATGGTCTGCATATCGCCTGAAAGCTCGGGCGAGACAGCCCAGTCGTCAGACTGCCAGTCGTCGTAGCGGAAGAGCGCCGCAAGGTACTTGGATCCGCTATGAGCGGCAAACGAGGCATTAAAGCCATCGGCACTGCTATCGAACACGAAGAACGACGCCTTAGTTTGTCCTGCAGTAATGCCGGGCACGTCCAGACCATCAAACGAACCTACCGGCTCGCCGTCGTTATCGATAAATGTCCAGCCGGCATACCCGTGTTCCCACGATGTTGCAGATTCCAAATCATCGGATATCGGATCGAGGGGGAAGTCGCGACGATCGACAGCATTCCACGTCAAGGCATTGCCTGATGCCTCGTTCTTTCCGTCAAGACCTGTAACAATAGGCAGGTTGCTCTTCTTGCGTACTACCGTTATCGGCTCGGTAGCATTGTTGGCAGCATTTTCATCGGCAGCATAGCGGACAACAGCCGAGTACTCGGCATACTCATCGACCACGCCTATGGTCTGAGCGAATTTAAGAGTCACAGCATCACCAGCAGATACCGCGTCTACTTCCTTGGTATCTACCACTGCGCCATCTCTGAGAAGATCGACTGATGCTCCCTTGCATTCAAGAGCGCCATTATTTTCCACAACAGCAAGGACATCGAACTTTTCATTCGCGGCAACTTTAGCCGGACCTGATATAGCCACACCGAGGTCATACTTGTAGTCGTCTCTGATTTCTATGCGGTCGTATATATTGTAAAGGTGCGAGCGTAGCACGCCTCCCACGCGTATAATCACATCTTTGCCTTTGTAGGCCGAAAGATCTGTCTTGACCCGGTTCCAACCGTTTCGCGGCAGGGAATAACCGGCGTAACTTTCGAGTACTTTTTCCTCATTGTCGCATATCACAGAAACTTCTGTAAGATTATAGCAGTTATCGGCCACCTTGAAGTCATAAAAACTCAGAACGGGATAATCACCGGATATGTGAATCTTGCCTGTCGAAATATATGTCTTGGTTCCGATTGCGTCCGCATTGTTCATATGCTCTATCACAAAGAATGTGTCATCACCATCAACAGCTTCCATCACATATCCGAAGGAATCGTAGCTCTCAAGGGTGAAGTTTCCGTGATATGCCGTGGTGGCGCCGGCCGACATCAGGTAGTTTTCCACAGATTGCTCATCGCTGTAGCATATCGGCATTTCGTAAGCTTCACCCACAATAACCTTGGCCGCGATAGCGCCTCCTGCAACCATTCCGCTGTTCACAGGCTCGATGGCGAGATAATAGAAACTCTGCTCGCTCGGCAACTGCGGCGGCGTATATGTGAACGTGGTTACTGTCAGTGGCTCGGCATTGAGTTTTTCGTCAAAATAAAGTTGACCATTCTCTTCTTCAACGGTATAGATATTATATGTAATCTTATTTCCGGGTGGTAGAAGATTACCGTCGGCATCGGTTGTCACAGCCTCCCAGTCGAGTTTGATTGTCTTGCCGTTGATAAGCCTCATATCAGTATAAGCCACACTCGCCGGCACTCTGGGGCCGATATAGGCACTTGCCGATGCTGAAATACCCTCACTTCCTGCAACATACGGCACGAAGGTGTAAGCATAAGTTTCGGGGGCTTCCACTTGGTCGGTAAAGCTGAGTTTTTCACCGGCGGCACCTTCGAGCGTCTTGATTTCCGTATCGTTTCGGAATACTTTCACTGAAACCTTGCCAGAAATAGCATTGCCTGCCAAATCGACCTTGGGCGCGGCGAAAGATATTGAGGCGCTAAGGGCGCCTTTTGTGTCGGGCCTGATGGATATTGCAGTGCACTCGCCGGGAGCTGTAGGATTCATCGGACTTCCTACCTCGTAGCTGTTGACAATAAGCCTGTTCCTGTCGGCGTCTGAGAGGGCGTGGAATCCTATATGGTACTTTCCTGTAACGGAAGGACGCAGCAGCGCCTTAAGTTCCATTACCTCATCTCCATAGCAGGCAAGCTCGGTAGGCTCGATAAGGGCTATCGACATATCGGCAGCCGTTGCACCCATTCCGCACTTGACTTCGATTCGTTCAGGATAAAGAGCGGAACCATAAGCATAAGCTTTGAACTGATAAATCTTGCCCGACTCCAAATTTAACGCCGGACTCATCAGCCAGTCATCGGCAATATTGGTTTCGTGATATTTGTATTGTGCCGAATATGAGTATTCCCACGTGCGGCCATCATCGTTGGCATCCAGCACATTGTGTTGACCAAATAATGTTTCGCCGTCCGCGGCTGTAAAATCAATCACCACAGGGGCGCTGTAGGAGCCAATGCCTATCACATTAGAATCTGTAGAATCCGACGTTTTGTCGGCGTACACTGCCCTGACCGAGTAATACAGATTTACATATACTCCGCTTGGCTCGGGATAATCGCAAGTCCACGAAGTTGCGCTTATGCCCTTGGCAAGTTCTTTGCCACCGGCATCAAGAACTGTGTATGTTATTGCCGCAGGGTCGATGTATCCGCCATCGGCAGATTCTGCCACGGCAGTCCAGCTAAGCGACGATTTCCCGCCATCCCAAGCAAGCGACACCTCTGCCGGGGCCGCCGGAACTCCTTTGCCTACAAAGCACGAGGCCTTTACACGAGGAGAAGAGCCTACTGCGTTGGCTGCTGTCGCCTCAAAATACACCATTCCTGTTTCGGCCATTGCAAAAGTCTTTGTAACTATCTGCCCGGCTGTGGCCGTGCCTTTTAACAGTTCAGTTCCGCCCGACGTCACAGCATAGTCGAAAGTCTGCCCGGCAGCCGATGTGCCGTCGAACAACGTTTCCGGCATAGCGAGCGATATATCAACGTCCATAGCGCCTTTCGCACATGTAGCAGTCATCTTGGGAGCAGCCGGAGCTTTATCTTCGGCAAGCGGCTTGGCTATATAAAGCGAAAGCACCTGTTCGCCGTCGGCAAACTCAGTCACTATCGAGGTAGCACCCGTGGCAAGGTCTATTTCATAAAGGCCGCCTTTATCATCTGTACCATAACTCATCAGGAAAGTATTGTCGATGTCGTTGACACAACCGCCTGCGGCATAGTCGGTATATGCCTCTGTCTGCGCCACAAACTCAATGCCACCTGTAGCCTTGTCTATTTTGTAAAGCTTGGCTTCTTTGTCCACACCATAGAACTGGCCGTCTTTCGTAACACCGATAGCGGCCATATCGTTATCACCGGGAGATATGACGGAAGACGTCATATGCTCGTAGTCGCCTATGCCCCAGTGTATCGACTCCATATCAGCGTCATAATAGTACCCGTATACCTGCTTTGTCGAAGGATCAAACACAGCCAGCCGCGACATACACGAATAATCAGGCGCACCTTCGTCGGTAAGCTGGCTCCATGTTTCAGTATCGAAAGTAGCGACATAAGGAAGATAGTACAAACCTGCTATGCCACTATTGTAGACAGCGGTAAAAGTGCCGTTTCCATCGTCAACGGCTCCAAAATCCATAGCATAATCAAACGATAAAAGACGCTCGAAGGAAGCACCGGCAGATGTCGGAACGGTATACACGCCATACGCATAGGTGCCATAGTCCCACGAATCGGCATAAATTACCACGCCGCGCAGGTTTACCATACTTGAAACCGCCTTGGTCGGCGAGAGGCGTTTTGCCTTGCTCCGGCGCGGACGCACCACGCTGCCCTCAAGATTATGAACCACGCCGGCGCGGGCAGCACGCACTATTCCCGGTCTTTTTACTTTGGGCATCGCAAGCGACCCCGATTTTTTCGCTCGGTCGAGTTCTTTTGTCACAGAAACGCCGGACGCTGATTTGGCTGTAACTCTTGGTGGAAGAGGAACCGCCGCAGTGCTTGCTGCACAAAGCAGAAGCACCGAAAGCACAAGTGAAAATGGTTTTAGCATAATGTAAAAATCTGGTCAAATTTTGGTTAAATCTAACTATCCCGCAAATTTAGCCACGACAACCCTTTTTCACAATGCAAATTCCACCGATATATCAATTAATACGGCTATTTGAAACATAGCAACCCCATTATGAACGCAGCGGCAATCTTTTGTACAAGACTGCCGCTGCTGATATTATGAAATGAGGGGGATTAGACCTGTCGGCCTCCTATGAAATGGGCTGCAATGAAGGGAGTGGTATACGCATACGGTATGAACGCGAGCGAGGGCACAGGCCGCGTGACGATGAACGACGCGCGCTTGCCAACGGCTATCGAACCAAGCTCGCTGCCCAGTCCCATGGCGGCGGCACCGTTGAGGGTGGTTGCCACAAGGGCTTCGCGCGGAGTCAGCTTCATCTTGATGCACGCAAGCGCCATCACCATGCGCATATCGCCCGACGGCGACGACCCGGGGTTATAGTCGCTGGCCAAAGCCACGGGCAGACCGGCCTCGACGGCGGCTCTTGCCGGGCCATAAGGCATGCCGAGGAAGAACGAGGCTCCCGGAAGCATGGTCGGAATGGTGTCGCTTTCACGCAAGGCGGCTATTTCGGCAGCCTCCATACGCTCGAGATGGTCGACAGACAAAGCTCCGTGGCGTATGCCTACCTGCACACCACCCGAATTGGCAAGCTCGTTGGCGTGTATCTTAGGCCTTATGCCGTAGCGTGCGGCGGCCTCGAGTATGCGCCCGGTATCTTCCACGGTGAAGAATCCTTCGTCGCAGAACACATCGACATACTCGGCAAGCCCCTCTGCTGCCACGGCAGGGAGCATCTCGGATATCAGCATATCCACATAGTCGCCACGCCGGCCGGCATATTCGCGCCCTACGGCATGCGCGCCGAGAAAGGTCGCCTTAACAGCCGCCGGAGTAGCCTCCTTGATCCGCGCTATCACACGGAGCATCTTCAGCTCGTCGGCGGTATTAAGCCCGTAGCCGCTCTTTATCTCCATGGCGCCCGTGCCCTTGGCTATCATTTCGCCGACACGCTCCATAGCCTGCCGGAAAAGCTCGTCCTCCGAAGTTTCGTGGAGGCGGTCGGCAGAGTTGAGTATGCCTCCGCCACGGCGTGCTATTTCTTCGTAGCTGAGGCCGTTGATTTTGTCTAGAAACTCGCCGTCGCGGCTTCCGGCGTACACTATGTGGGTATGCGAGTCGCAGAACGACGGCAGCAGCATTCCACCGGCGGCGTCGAACACCTCGCCCGAGGCATAGTCGGCCTCGGCAAGCTCCGACATCGGCCCGAAACGCGATATCAGCCCGTTTTCCACCAAGAGGTAGGCATCAGCCAGCTCCCCGCAACGGGCTTCCATATCCTTTCCGGCAAGGCGGTCATATTCGCCCGGAATGATGCCTTGGATTGATGCTATGTTTACTATCAGCATTGCGCAAGAAATTCGACAGATGCGGCAATATGCGGGTACATCACGGTGTCATCGACTATGAAGGGCACCACCTTGCGATACTCCTCGTAGAGTTCTTCGACACGGGACGACGACTTTGCCGGGCGGCGGAATTCAAGAGCCTGCGCGGCATTCATCAGCTCGATAGCGAGTACGCGGCGAGTATTGTCGACAACCCGCAGCAGCTTGGTGGCGGCGTTTGCGCCCATAGAAACATGGTCTTCCTGCCCCTGCGACGAAGGGATGGTGTCGCAGCTCGTGGGCCAGCACAAGCCCTTGCTTTGGTTCACAACCGATGCGGCGGCATACTGCGGTATCATAAACCCGCTGTTGAGGCCGGGACGCGCCACAAGGAACGAAGGCAGGCCGCGTGTGCCGGCTATCAGCTTGTATGTGCGGCGCTCCGATATGCTCGACAGCTCAGTAAGAGCCACGGCAAGGAAGTCCATCGGCATGGCTATAGGCTCGCCGTGGAAGTTGCCGGCAGAAACTATTATGTCCTCGTCGGGGAACACGGTCGGATTGTCGGTAGGGCTGTTGATTTCGTCTTCGAGCACCGACCACACGTATTCCAGAGTATCGCGCACGGCGCCATGCACCTGCGGTATGCAGCGGAACGAATACGGGTCCTGCACGTGTTCTTTGGGACGCGCTATAAGGGAGCTTCCCTTAAGCAGGGCGCGCATATGGGCGGCAACCTCTATTTGTCCGCGATGGTGGCGCACTTCGTTCACCTCGGGGCCGAACGGCTCTATACGCCCGTCAAAAGCATCGAGCGACATCGCCGCAATCTCGTCGGCCTGTTCGGCAAGACGCCGCGCCTGAAGCAGGCACCACACGCCGTAGGAACTCATAAACTGTGTGCCGTTGAGCAGTGCCAAACCTTCTTTCGACATCAGGCTGAGCGGCTCCATGCCTTTCTCGGCAAGCACCTCGGCAGCCGGGCGCACCTTGCCCTCGTATTCCACCTCGCCAAGACCGAGAATCGGCAGCGAGAGGTTGGCAAGCGGCGCGAGGTCGCCGGAGGCTCCGAGCGAGCCCTGGGTGTACACCACGGGGAGTATGTCTGCATTGAAGAAGTCGACAAGACGCTGCACCGTTGCGAGCTGCACGCCCGAGTTGCCATACGACAACGACTGTATCTTGAGAAGCAGCATCAGGCGCACCACAGGAGCGGGCACGCGCTCGCCCAGGCCGCAGGCATGCGACATCACAAGGTTTTTCTGAAGCTGGGCAAGATCGTCGGAATTAATCGAAATGTTGCACAGCGAGCCAAAACCGGTATTGATGCCGTATACAGGCTCGCGGCAGGTGCTGATTTTATCATCGAGATACTTGCGGCAGCGCTCTATTCGCCGCTTGGACTCCTCGCTGAGAACCAACGTGGCTTTCTCGCGGAGTATGGTGCCTACGTGCTCTATGGTGAGCCTTTCGGGAGATATGTAGTGTGTCATGACAATGCGTTTTCTATTAATGAATCATCGGCAAAATTAGGCAGAGTGACTTCAAGCAGCGGAGTCCGCTCCATCTCGCGGCGGATAGCGTCGACTGCGCCGGCATTTCTGGCCCAGCTTCGGCGGGCAATGCCGTTGTTGACGTCCCAAAGGAGCATCGACTTTATACGGCGGGAGGCTTCGTCGGAACCGTCGATAACCATTCCGAAACCACCGTTCATAACTTCACCCCAGCCTACTCCGCCACCGTTGTGGAGCGACACCCATGTGGCACCACGGAAAGAGTCGCCTATGACGTTCTGCACGGCCATATCGGCGGTAAAGCGCGAGCCGTCGTATATGTTCGAAGTTTCGCGGAAGGGCGAATCAGTGCCCGACACATCGTGATGGTCGCGGCCAAGTACCACGGGCGCGGAAATCTCTCCGCGGGCAATGGCGTCGTTGAACGCCAGCGCAATCTTTGTGCGTCCTTCCGAATCGGCATACAGTATTCGGGCCTGCGAGCCTACAACGAGCTTGTTGGCCCCGGCTTCCTTTATCCAGTGTATATTGTCGTCGAGCTGCCCGCAGATGTCTTCGGGAGCTGTGGCGCGAATTTCTTCGAGCACACGGGCCGCAATACGGTCGGTAGCCTCAAGGTCGGAAGCCTTGCCCGATGTGCATACCCAGCGGAAGGGGCCGAAACCGTAATCGAAGAACATCGGACCCATAATATCTTCAACATACGAAGGATAGCGGAAACGGCCGTTTTCACCGGCCACGTCGGCTCCCGCGCGCGATGCCTCGAGAAGGAAGGCATTGCCGTAGTCAAAGAAGTACATTCCCGCTCCGGCAAGCTTGTTGATAGCAGCCACTTGGCGTCGCAGCGACTCCTGCACACGTTTTTTGAACTCGGCAGGGTCTTCGGCCATCATAGTCTTAGCCTCTTCAAACGACAGACCGGCAGGATAGTAACCGCCTGCCCACGGGTTATGCAGCGAGGTCTGGTCGGAGCCAAGCTCCACCTCTATGCCGTCGGCAGCAAGACGCTCCCATAGGTCAACCACATTTCCGAGATATGCCAGCGACACGGCCTCGCGGTTTTCGCGAGCCTTGAGGGCGCGTGCTATAAGCTCGTCGAGCGAGGTATACACCTCGTCGACCCAGCCTTGGCTGCGGCGGGTTTCCACCGCTTTCGGATTTATCTCGGCAACAATAGTCACCACGCCCGCTATGTTGCCCGCCTTGGGCTGCGCTCCCGACATTCCGCCGAGTCCGGCTGTGACAAAGAGCATTCCGCCAAGGTCGGTACGCCCGGGGCGCAGATGCTTGCGCCCTGCGTTGAGGACGGTGATAGTGGTGCCGTGCACTATGCCCTGCGGCCCGATGTACATATACGAGCCGGCTGTCATCTGCCCGTACTGGCTCACACCCATGGCATTGAAGCGCTCCCAGTCGTCGGGCTTGGAGTAGTTGGGAATCACCATGCCATTGGTCACCACCACCCTCGGAGCACCGGGGTGCGAGGGAAAGAGCCCCAGCGGGTGGCCTGAATACATCACAAGGGTCTGCTCGTCGGTCATCTCGCTAAGATAGCGCATGGCAAGCAGGTACTGTGCCCAGTTTTGGAACACAGCGCCGTTCCCGCCGTAAGTAATCAGCTCGTGGGGGTGCTGGGCCACGGCGGGATCGAGATTGTTCTGTATCATCAGCATGATTGCCGCCGCCTGACGCGAACGCGCCGGGTAAGCGTCAATCGGGCGGGCATACATATCGTAGTCCGGGCGGAAACGGTACATATAGATGCGGCCATATTCGCGCAGCTCCTTCACAAATTCGGGTGCGAGTTCGGCATGGTGCCGCTCGGGGAAATAACGCAGGGCGTTTTTCAACGCAAGCTTCTCCTCCTCTGGGCTGAGTATCTTCTTACGCTTGGGGGCGTGGTTCACCTCCGTGTCGTATGGTTTCGGAGCGGGTAGCTCGGCAGGAATGCCGGCCCTTATCGCTTCCTTAAATTCTATTTCGGTCATGAGTGCTTATTTTATCTTGTTTTCAACAATTGCCAGTATCTCCGATTCAGCATCGGCCGCCATTGCAGCCAGCTCCTCTCCGCGCGAGGTAAGCTTATCAGCCGTTTCGCGGTCTTTAAGCGATGCCGCATTGATTTTAACATTGAGAAGTGCGCCACGAACTGCCGCGCGAGCCGCCAAAGCACCCACGCCGGCATCACTTGCCGATGCCGGATTGCCATTCTCGGCCATAGCCTTCAACAAGGCAAACACCTGATATGAGGTTTCTGCTGTGCGCAGCGGCACCTGCGTGGCATAAAGCGTTGCCGCCTCCATAGCCTCGTCGCGGGCGGCCTTTTCAGCCTCCGTTCCCTTCGGCATTGCAAAAACAGCCATTATGCGGTTGAACGACTCCGTGTCCTCGTCGACAAGATAGAGCAGACGCTCCATCAGAGCCTGTCCCTGCTCGGCATAATCAGAAAATTCTTCCCAGCGCTCGTCCCAACCGGCCTTGTGCGAGGACAGATTGGCCACCATAGCACCCAAGGCGGCACCAAGCGCACCCATATACGCCGATATCGAGCCTCCGCCGGGAGCGGGCGACTCCGACGCAGTTTCCTCGGCAAAGCCACGCAAGGTCATGCCGACAAGCTTCTCGCGACTCTCCTGACCGGCAGTGAGCATATATTCCACCACTTTCTCAGCCGGTTCAAAAGGCTTAAGCTCGTCGAGTCCCATGCTCTTGACTGCGATACGCACTATCTCGTGTTCAGGAATGCCGAGGGAGCGCTGCTGACGGCGCAGGAAATATTTTCCTGCCTCAACAAGGGCTTTCTTAGGAACAAGACCCACGATCTCAGTACCCGTCACACGTATTCCGCGTTCGCGGGCAGCCCTGCTTACTTCCTCAAAGGCCACATGGAGCGGTGTTGCAGAAGTGTCTGTAATATTCATCGACACCTGCGCTATTCCGTATTCATCGATAAACCACCCGATAGCCTTAGTACCCTTGAGAGTGCCGGGAATCATCACGGGCTTGCCGTTCTCGTCCTTCAGCGGTTTGCCGGTAAGCTTGCCGCCTTCACGGGCAGGGCGTCCCTTCTCGCGCACATCGAACGCTATCGCGTTGGCGCGACGTGTCGAAGTCGTATTAAGATTAAAATTAACAGCTATCAGGAAATCGCGCGCACCTACAGCCGTTGCACCGGTGCGAGCTGCTGCCTCGTCGAAAGGACGGTCGCCGAAATCGGCTCCGTCGGCCATGCCGAGGCGCTGCGGCAATGCTTCGTACTCGCCCGCACGGCACACTGCCAAATTCTTGCGTCCGGGCTTCAGGGCGGCAGCCTCATAGCAGTATGTGGGCACGCCAATCTCAGTAGATATGCGTTCTGCAAGCTTTCGAGCCAAGTCTGCACACTCCTCGAGCGTCACGCCCGCCACAGGTATCAGCGGGCACACATCGGTAGCGCCCATACGGGGGTGCGCCCCATGATGATGGCGCATATCGATAAGCTCTGCGGCACGGCGCACACCTTGGAATGCCGCCTCCACCACAGCTTCGGGAGTTCCCACAAAGGTCACCACTGTGCGATTGGTTGCTGCTCCGGGATCCACATCAAGGAGTTTGACACCTTCTACCGCTTCAATTGAATCTGTAATACTCTTGATTACAGCCATATCGCGCCCCTCACTGAAGTTGGGCACGCACTCTATTATACGTTGTTCCATGGCAAGTTGGTTATTCACTAATGCAAAAATAGCGAAATTCCCCAAGCCCGCAAAATTAATTAGGTGGGCAGGTGGTTAGGTGGGCAGGTGGCGCGCGCCGGCGGTCGCACGTAGGGTCGCGATATATCGCGGCCCGGCAGGCGGACGGCGGAAGGGCGGGCTGCGGTTTATCGCCGCCCTGTGCCGGGTGGGAATAAAAAAAAGACCCGGAGGGCTGCTGCCTTCCGGGCCTGAGAGGGGGCGGTTACCTACTTTCCCACTTTCGCAGTATCATCGGCGTGGCGAGGTTTAACTTCTCTGTTCGGAATGGGAAGAGGTGGAGCCCTCGC
>CAJTSR010000002.1 GCA_910579035.1 uncultured Muribaculaceae bacterium
CTTTATCCCTTCGCCTCAGTCACATAGCACCGCTATGCTCCTTCGGCTCAGATATAAACCCATCTCAAACTTTTTGGCCTGTGCTTTAACAGATATTATGAAACACCCTCTAATTGTCCCGCCAATCCAAAATTTCGGCTTTGGCCATTTTAAACAATTTCTTATTGTCCACCAAAAAACGCCGGAGCTTCCCGAAAAGTGTCGGAAAACCCCGGAGTCTGTAGTTTATTTTAAGAGAGTGTTTATTCCTCTACGGCAGGAGCTATCGCTTCAGGCTCTTTCGCTTTTTTATCACGCCCGAAAATACCGTACAGTATCAGTGCCACAACGGCAAGCGCCACGAGCTTTCCGCCCCACGCGTCCCAAAAAGGCATTTTGTAGAGATCTGTAAGCTCCGACACACCGGCTGCTGAAAGCACTTCTGCGCGAACTTCGTCTTCTTCAAGAAGCGTGTCGATATCATAATAGCTGTCGGGGTCGTTAGTGTCATACCCTACGAGTTTGCCCTCGTCGGTAGTCCACAGCGGAACGAATGCTATTTCGAACACAGTGTATTTGTAGCCCAGATCGAGCTGAACACCGCCGTCCGTCGTAAAACCTTCGGGAAGAGTTCCTACTTTTTCAATTTTTTCGTGTTCGCCGTAAGTAATGGGCACACGTGCGCGGGCAGATGCAGACTGCACAACCATTGTGACAAGCGCAAGAATTAGCAATAACTTTTTCATAGCTGTATTGATTTATAAATGCTGCTGATTTCAGGACGGATACTCTATCTTGATAGTATCGCCGGGCAAAGCAATGCCCGGACTTACAGTTATCTGAAGTTTTTGTTCTTCTGAAAAGCCTATGGTTTCTCCATCGTTAAGCACAACATCGCACTCAAGCACATAGGCAACTATATCGAAAAGGAAGTCACGCACTTCGTTCAAGTCAGCGTCGGCATAAACCTCTATCTCCTCTTTGCCGAACTTCCGCAGGCCGTAGGTATATATGCCCGTATGCCCGTCGGCATGATAAGGGCCGAACCATACCCAGTCCAATACAGGAAGGCCGTCCTCGTGCAGCATCGCTGCTACCGTCTTATAAAATTCGGGCTGAAACACTACCCCGTCGGTATAAACGGCTATTGCGTTGTCCTGCTTAAGGCATGTGGCCACAATCTTTGTAAATAATTTGGCCTTGGCCATAATGTCGTCGTCGCCTCCTGTTATCGCCACAAGTATATGTGCCTTGTGGGCTTTGGCCGCGTCTACAGCTCCGGGCCACATATAGTTGGCCGCCGCATAATGCTCGGCCTCGTCATCGGGCACGCGTCCGGGCATAAGCGCCACAGCTGCAAAACCGTCGCCGTAATGCGCCACAATGGCCTCCTTGTCATTATCGTCCGATGAAAAATCAATATTCCAATCCGACAACAAATCTTTCAGAAACTTATCCGGGTCCCATTGCACTTCCGATAGCAGAATCGACGCCGCGAAATATCCTTTCACATCATTATCTTTAGGCTCATTGCTCATAGCGATTCCAAATACAAGGTTAGACTTCGCAAATATAACGATTTCGAGCATAACAGCAATAGCTTTTTTCATAAAATCGCACTATTTTTGCAGCAAGAACCATCTGCAAGATTATGAGAGCGTAATAATATGGCTAAAAAATACCGTTTCACCTTTCTGGACTATCTGTGGTGGATAGGCGAAAAAGCAGGCATGACGTCATATGCCCGGCGCATGGACGGCTCCACCATGCTTTCACTTTATTATTTGACATACATCTATTACCCGACATTAATCATAGCTGCCGAAGTCGGGCATAGAGCCGTGTCTTTAGCCATCTATGCCTTTATCAGCATAGCACTTTTCGCCATTGCCTTCGTCATCGCGCCCAAAGCATATTCTGGCCGGAGAGGCAAAGCAGTGGAGCGCCACTACCGAAACCGGGAATACAACGCCTTTATATACACTATGGTTATGGCAGGCATAATTATACCTCTCATCGCATTTACCTTGTGGGCAATTCGTCCCCGCCCGGTACAGCCTGAGCTACCAAGCTCCGACCGCCACGAGAACATACAGCAGATCCTAAACCGGCATAATAATTGTGTTTTATATTTTTTTAAGACTAACGAGCGTAATAATCTGCACGCCACTGTATTCTAATTAGTATCTTTGCAACAAATCTAAACCTAAGAGGGTGCTTAATAATATCTGTTCAAGCTCAGGCCAAAAAGTTTGAGATGGATTTATCACTGAGATGAAGGAGCATAGCGGTGGCTATGTGACTGAGGCGAAGGGATAAAGACACTCAAATTTTTTGGAGGCGAAGCCTTTGATGCCGCCCCGGCAGATATTATCCGATGATTTCGTTGAGGGCAAATTTAACAATAGTGCCGTTTTGGCGTCTTTTTGTTAACCTGCCCCATTACTCATCGGTCACATAGCAACCGCTATGCTCCCTCTTCTTAATGAACAGCTTAAACAAAAATACACCAACCTGTGCTTTAACAGATATTATTAAACACCCTCTAAAAACAATGAAAAAATTCTTCCTCCCTTTGCTTGCAATCTTGTGCCTGCTTGTCTGCGCCTGCACCTCCAAAGGCCCCAGAACAGTGGACATGCCTCAAGTAGCAGCAGCCGATAACCGAAATCTCGACGTATATCAGGTATCTCTCTCCGACTCGGCCACAACACTGAAATTCCACGTAAAATATCAGCCGGGCATGTGGATTAAGATAGCGCCCGAAAGCCACATAGTTGCCGGAGGCAAAACATACGCCTTAACCGGCGCCGACAGCATCGTTCCCGGCGAAGAGCTGATAATGCCCCAAAGCGGCGAAGCCGAATTCCGCCTCACTTTCGAGCCTGTGCCTTTCGACACTGAAAGCATCGACTTCACCGAGGGTACTCCCGACGGCTGGAACATATGGGGCATCAACGTGGGCGAAAACGCGACCGCTCAAGCGCCTCGCCTCAACAAGGCACTTCCCGCCGAAATCACAGGCCTCGACACCACCGACATTTTCGCAGAACCCGTTATGGAATCGGCACCCACAGAGCTTCGCTTCCACGTACTTGACTACCGCCCGGGATATGGCAAACTCAAAGTTTTAGCCAGCAGCATCGCAGGATACGAGGAATACACCGTGGAACTCGACGAAAAAGGCAACGGCACAATAAGCCCCGACCTCTCAGGCACAAGCAACATAAGCACAAAGCTCGAAGCGCTGACGGTATACTTCCCCGGTGTGTTTGTGGCTCCCGGCACTCCCACCGATATCTACATCGACCCCGCATACGCAGGTGATGCCATACTCAAAAACCGTCCCGGCGGAGAAAGCATCTCGATGATAAACCGCACATTCGACAACGGCCGTTATGCAGCTCTCAACAGAGCAACAGGAAACGTAAATCTGGAAATCGTCACATACGGGAACCCCGACTTCAGCTGGCGTATGACTCCCGACGAATTTACCACTGCATTGCTCGGCTTACGCTCGAATCTGCTCGACAGCCTCGCTTCTCTAAATATTCCGCAGCCGGCAAAAGAATACATAGCTGCCAGCATCGATGCCGACGTGCTCACTACTATTGTTGATGCAAGACCCACATACTACAACAGCTACTACCTTGACAAGCAAGGCAACGGCGCCGGCATAGCCGACTCGATCAAAGCACTCCCCGGCCCGGAGCAATATGCCCGCGTAGCAAAGACAATCAATGTTGCCAACCCGAAACTGCTCGCGTTCTCGTCATACGGCAACGCCTGTCAGGCAAACTGGAAAGAATGCGGAGTAGAAAGCTCCCAGCCTGCCGAAGTAGGCAGATTTGTCAAGGCATATGCCAAAGCCAAAAGCGGCAAGCTCTCCGAAGCCGACCTTGCCGGACTCGCAGGCGCCTCGACACCTTTCTACACCAACGCTCTGAAACAGCGTCAGGAAACCGCACTCAAAGCACTTGAGGAAATAAAGGCACAGCTTACCCCCGTACCCGAAACCGACGGCGACCTCTTCGACGCCATCGTGGCTCCCTACAAAGGCAAGGTGGTACTTGTCGACCTCTGGAACACCTGGTGCGGCCCGTGCCGTGCCGCTTTAGCTGCCAACGAACATCTGAAAACCGACGAACTCGCCAACGAAGACATCGTGTGGCTATACATTGCCGACGAAAGCTCCGTACTCAGCGACTATGCCGCAATGATTCCCGGAATCAAAGGCAAGCACATGCTCGTAAACAAGGAGCAAATAGCCAAAATCCGCAACCGCTTCAACGTCGACGGCATACCTTACTACATTCTCGTTGACCGCGAAGGCAAGGCCACAGGCCACCCCGACTTCCGCAACCACGACAAACTCGTGGAAGGCGTCAAAGCAGCCCTCTAAATTCTACATCGCATCATAAAGAGCGGGCGGCGCGCATCAGCACGCCGCCCGCCCTTTATAATTCCTAACCCCTAATTCCCAACTCCTAATTCCTCACTCCTCATTCCTCACTCCTCACTCCTCACTCCCAACTCCTAATTATACCGCTTCGCAGCGTGGCCTTAACATCGACAAGGCGTTGGTTGGAAGAGCCTCGGAACCGAAGGTCGGTTGAGCGCAACGATGCCACATAAGGGCCGTCGACAAGCACATCGACAAGCCCGAGCAGCTCCCGCTGAGCCTCTGTGCCATGCTGCTCAATCTCTTCGTAGGTAAAACCCGTGTAGCACCATATGCCATAGCCCTCGGCTACGAGCGCGCGCGCCAACGGAAGTATTGCGTCCGCGCTGTACATAGGGTCGCCGCCACTGAAAGTAACCGGGAAATCGTTGTAACGCACAACTGCCATCACCTCCTCCACCGTCATATCACTGCCGGCGGAGAAATCCCATGTCTGCTCGTTGTGGCAACCGGGACAACGATGGCGGCACCCCGCAAAATAAACAGAAGTGCGCAAGCCCGGGCCGTCGACCGACGTTCCCTCGACTATGCGCACCACCCTTAGCGGTTTATTCATGCACTATGCGGTCGTTAAGTTCGGCAAGCTTGGCTTTGTTCCAGCGGTCGGTAGTGCCTACAAGGTAGCCGGTGATACGCTGCAGGCGGTCGATAGCCTCGCTGCCACATTTCGGACACACGTCAAGCTCCGCCGAAGCGTCCTCATACCCGCAGTGCATGCAGCGGTTGCGAGTATGGTTAACCGAGCAATAGCCGATATTGTTCTTATCCATCAGGTCGACTATCGAAGCGATTGCATCAGGATTATGGGTCGCATCACCGTCGATTTCGACATAGAATATATGTCCGCCTCCCGTGAGGGCGTGGTAAGGAGCTTCCACCTCAGCCTTGTGGCGCGGAGAACAATGGTAGTACACCGGCACATGGTTGGAATTAGTATAGTAAATCTTATCGGTAACTCCGGGAATTTCGCCGAACGTCTTGCGATCCTTGGCCGTGAACTTGCCTGAAAGACCTTCGGCAGGAGTTGCCAGCACCGAGAAATTATGCTTGTACCGTTCGCAGAAATCATTGATGCGGCTGCGCATATGGCTCACAATTCTGAGTCCGAGCGCCTGAGCCTCGTCGCTTTCGCCGTGGTGCTTGCCTATCAGCGCAATCAGACATTCGGCCAGACCGATAAACCCTATGCCGAGCGTGCCTTGGTTTATCACAGATTCAATAGTATCTTCAGGAGCAAGCACCGAGCCTCCCGTCCACAATTTCGACATCAGCAGAGGGAACTGCTTGGCAAGAGCCGTCTTCTGGAAGTCATAGCGGTCGTTCAGTTGACGGGCCGTCACCTCAAGCACATTGTCGAGCTTGCGGAAGAATGCCTCAAGGCGCTCCTCCCTGTCACGTATCGGCATACACTCGATGGCCACGCGCACAAGGTTGACCGTTGTAAACGACAGATTGCCTCGGCCTATCGATGTTTTTTCGCCAAACCGATTTTCAAACACTCGCGTGCGGCAGCCCATCGTGGCCACCTCGTACTGATAACGCTTCGGATCGTCGGCTCGCCATTTCTCGTGCTGGTTGAACGTTGCGTCGAGATTTACAAAGTTCGGAAAGAAGCGACGCGCCGTCACCTTGCAGGCAAGTCTGTAGAGGTCGTAGTTCGGATCCTCGGGCAGATAGCTCACTCCGCGCTTCTTTTTCCATATCTGTATCGGGAATATGGCCGTGGCACCGTTGCCCACACCCTCGTATGTGCTGTTGAGCAACTCCCGGATAATACAGCGACCCTCGGCCGAAGTGTCTGTACCATAGTTTATGGAGCTGAACACCACCTGGTTGCCGCCACGGCTATGAATAGTGTTCATATTGTGGATAAATGCCTCCATAGCCTGATGCACACGGCTCACGGTGCGGTTCACGGCATGCTGCAACAGGCGCTCGTCGCCCTGAAGCTCATCAAGAGGACGGCTCACATAGTCGCCGAAATCGGCAGTCTTCATTTCCGACAGGTCGCGACCCGTAAGGCGCTCCAGATTTTCGACCTCCTCCACAAACGACGAGCGCACAAATGGCGCCAGATAGAAATCGAATGCAGGGATGGCCTGCCCGCCGTGCATTTCGTTCTGAGCCGTTTCCATCGATATGCAGGCTATTATGCTTGCCGTTTCGATACGCTTGGCCGGGCGCGACTCCCCATGGCCGGCCATAAAGCCGTAGTTCAGAATGTTGTCGAGCGGGTGCTGCACGCAGGTAAGGCTCTTGGTCGGGTAATAGTCCTTGTCGTGGATATGGATATAATTGCTGCGCACGGCATCGCGTGCTTCCGCCGACAGCAGATAGTCGTCAACGAAAGGCTTGGTGGTTTCGCTGGCAAACTTCATCATCATTCCCGCAGGAGAATCCGTATTCATATTGGCGTTCTCGCGGGTGATATCGTTGTTCTTGGCCTCGATTATCTCGTGGAACATATCGCGGGTCTTGGCCTTGCGGGCTATGCTACGCTGGTCGCGATATGCTATGTAGCGCTTTGCGACTTCCTTTCGGGGGCTGTTCATAAGTTCAAGCTCCACCATATCCTGAATATCCTCCACCGTCATACGCTCGGAGCCCCGGGCGCCAACGCGGTCGGTTATCTTCTGGATAAGAGCCTCGTCCTCGCCAAGCTCCGTTGTAAGCATGGCCTTGCGTATGGCTGCCTTGATTTTTTCTTCGTTATAGCCCACGACGCGACCGTCGCGTTTCACTACTACCTGTATCATGTGTTTTATAATTTTCCAAAGTATCCAAAACAAAGAGCCCGCGAAGAGCTCCATCAGAATAACACTGCAAAGCTATGAATATTCCCGATAAAGTGCAACTTTTGCAGTGTTTATTTATCCACAAATTTTCATTTTGGAAAATTTATAACAACACCTGCAATAGCCAACACACTAATATCTAACAAATTAAAGTTTTAAAATGGAAAACTTTTAAAACGATACAGCGAGGCAAGACCAACTTAATCACCAACAGCCCATTTCGCAGAGAACTGCATCTCCGAGAAGCGAGCCCCATAGGCGATACCCTTCGGCAGTATAGTGCACCCCATCTGATCCGAGCACTTTCTCACGCTTCATTTTCTCTGCGGCGCCACTGCCTCCCGCCACAGCATAACTATCATAAAAAGCGATACCGTGGCTCTGCGCATAATCTTTTATCACATCGCGCACCTGCGCCACATTGTCGTTGACCACAGTAGCGGCCACTCGCCGCCTACGTCCCTTGACACGCCGATACACCTTGCGCAGGCATTCCGCAGGAGAAACCATCAGAATCTGCGATTCAGGGTTTGCAGCCTTCACCTCGTCGACAAGCCTGCCTATCGACTGCCGCATCACCCCCTCGTCGAAGCGACCGAATGCCTCGTTCGTACCCAAGGCTATGATTACAAGATCGGGCTGCAATGCCGACAAGCGATTCCCGAAATTATCGATCGCCCCATACGACGAATATGTGGCACCATTATTGCCAACCGAATGCACGAGAACGCCCCCGCCCTTGGTCCACAACTCAAAACCGCCGAAAACGGTGCGCTCAGCCGATTCAAAGCACACTTTAACATCTGAAACCGACTGGTCGAACCACAGAGTGGAATCGCAATACTCAAAAGGCAGCTTATTGCCCTCGCAATCCTCCACCCGCAGCACTTCCGGGCGCTCGCCCCGATAATGAAGCCGAACCTCGCTGAAAGGCTGCTCGGCACACGATATCTCAACGCAGCATTCGCTCGCCAAAGGCTTCAAGCCTATGCCCGTAAAAGGCATCTCGACCTCCCACGGCTGCTTCATAAGCTTTGCCGAGAGATATCTCGGCTGCATGCGCACACTGTAGTCGTTAGGCTCGTTCGTTCCGGCAAGCTTGAATGGTATCACTATGCCGCGACCGGCGCTGCCCGGCACCTCTGAAAGCCTCCTGCGAAGCACCGCGCCGCCGAAATCAGCCTGAACATGGGAATCGCCGAGGTACACCACCGAGAATACCTCGCCGGTGTCGCACGACCCGGCATAACGCTCGCGCAGCGCGCTCCAGTCGGCACCGTTCATACATATCTTGTTGGCCTCCATATCGAGAAAGCCGTAATCATAGGTGGATTCGTCCGATTCCTGCTCTATCTCGGGGTTGAGGCGCAGTTCTGACTGCGACTCGTCGTCGGCCCGCACCGAAAACAGCGCCAGCACACACGCTATAACTATCGCAATCGCCCTATTCACCAAGAGAAGCGTTTAACGATTGATAGAACAGGGTGGCAAGCTCTCTTCCTCCCGCATAGTTAAGATGTATGTAGTCGGCATTGACAAGCTTGCGCCGGCGCCAGTCGACCACGGCGTTGTCGCCGCCCATAGCCATACGAGTGTCCCAGAAGTGCACCCCGGTGCGCCGAGCTGCAGAGCGCTGAGCCTTCACCATAGCCTCGCAAGTATGCAGCGACCGTACATCTGCACCGTTTTTCACACCTCGGTCCGAAACTCCGAGCACTATTATGTCGGCATCGGGATAGCAGGAACGTATGCGCTCCACAACCTTCGCCATCGCCACCGCGTAAGGCTCGTAGTTGTACTGCTCGGGGCTCAGGGCATTCATACCGTATTCAAGCACTATAAGGTCGTAGTCCACCCACCGCCGCATACCGGCGGCAAGACGCATATTCATCTTCCTGTGCCCTATGCCGGAATTGCCCCGGATCGACATACAGTCTACCTGCACACCTCCTCCGGCTGCGTCAAGGTAAACGCCGAGGCCGACCATTCCGGGAATGTCCGACTCGACAACAAATTCGCCGGTAGCGCCCTCAAGTTCAAGCATCTGCACTTCTCCCGAAGGAGCCACCGCAAAACTCCGCGGGCCGGCGTCTGTGGCAAGGGTCACGGTGCCGCTGTCGGGCGACACGAACAGAAAGCGCGAACGACTCCAGCTGCCAAGCGCCTTACGGCTCTTGGAGCCTTTGTAAGTGGCTTTTGCCCCGGCAGAGGCAAGACCGTACTCTCCGCTTACCGTGCGCACGGTGTCGCGTCCTGAAAAATTCCGTATATCGCGCATCTTCCAGCCACAGCCGCCAAGACGAACCGTCTGCCTGAATCCGGGAAAATCGCTATGCATTCCAACATATCCCACTCCTTCGCCGCCATAACGCTCCTGAAGCATGGCGCGCAGGTCCTGAGTGAAAATATCGCCTTCTATGAAAGAATCGCCGAGAACCGCCACTCGCGCTTTGCCGCGCGAAAGCGCTGCCTTGAAACGAGGCAGCATAGCCTCTCCGTAGGATTCTATAAGCACCATTCCCGCAGAATCGACCGTCGCAACTTCTTCAACCATCACAGGCACATGCTCCACCACCGAAGTATCCACCTCCACGACAGCCTCGGGGACAGGCTCCGCAGGGAGCTCCTCGACAGGTTTGGCACTCTCTGCCATAAAATTCTCAAGTTCTGGATCAATCGCCGGTGCCTCAGGCTGCGCCTCGGCAACAACTGCCGGTTTGGGACGCGGCACCAAGTCCTCTATCAGATTGAAATCCTTTATCCTGTTGCCGGTAATACGCCCCCACGGCACGGCCGACAACAAGAAAAGCGCGCCCATTGAGATAAACACCACAATGACCATATGTCGCGACGGATGCCCCTTCATACTCCAAGCACATTAAGAAGCGGAGCCGCCTTAGCCTCTGTTTCGGCCCATTCGGCTTCAGGATTCGACAGAGCCGTTATACCGCTCCCGGTATACACGGCCCAGCGCTTGTCGTCGAAATGCACGCAGCGCAGTATTCCGTAAGTCATATTTACCCTTACGTCGGCTATGTTCAGACAACCTCCGTAACAGTGGCGGGGCCATAGCTCGTATTTCTCAATCTCGGCCAATGCCTTCTCCCGGGGAAAACCGGCAACAGCGGGCGTCGGTTCCAGCTCGTCGACCACGGCGTCGAACCGTTCCCGCGAATAGTCCTCCACGATGCCAGATTCAAAATCCGTGCACAGGTGCTCTATCCTCCCGTATGCAAGCTCGCGCATGTCACTGCGGCTGAAATCAAAGCCCAGCCCGCGCAGGCGCCGCTCTATATCATCGGCCACAAGACGGTGTTCCTCTATATTTTTATCGTCCCAGGGGCCAAGCTCTCCCGCGCGGCGCGTGCCGGCAAGAGCTATTGTGTGAAAGGCGCGCCTCATAGTCCGCTCCAGTATAAGCTCTGGAGTAGAACCCATCCAAAAGCCCGTCGACGGATGACGGAATAAAAATGTGAGCGCGCCATTACCCTCTGTCTCATCGAAATAGCGCCTCACCATAGGCCAGAGCGAAAACTTGTCGAATGTCCCGCATATATTGCGGCATATCACAGTCTTGCCACCCCTTTCGGCAAGCTCCTGCGTAAGGGAGGATATGCTGCCAAGGTAATATTCTTTGGGGGTTGACTCCGGACACACCTCCATACGCGGCACGGCCCTGTCTTCAAGTGTCGAAAAGTCTATCCAGCGCGGCTGTTGCCACGGCCTCACACGCGCCGTCGGCCTGTGCTTGTCGTCGTCAGCAAACAAATCAAATACTACCCACAAGGTGCCGTCAGCGTCACCGGGCAGACGAAACAGACAGAACGAACGTCCCTCGGCCATTTTGTCATCGACAAAACGAGCCACGCCATTAAAATCGTCCTTTAAGTAATGAGAAAGCATATCAGCTCGCTGCTACAACGCCCAACAGGTCAAAATCCTCGCTCCCGGTAATATCGACATCGTACACAGCTCCGATTTCGAGGCGCGGTTCCGCAGGAAGATAAACGCAGCAGTCGACTTCGGGCGAATCATATTCGGTACGACCAATGTATCCGCCCGCCGTGGCTTCATCGACAATCACACGCAGCCTCTGCCCTACCTTGCTTTCGGCAATGTCAAAGGCAATGTCCTGCTGAAGCGCCATAAGGCGGTCAAGACGGTCTTTTTTCACATCGTCGGGTATGTCGTCAGCAAAGTTGCGCGCTCCGTATGTACCTTCCTCCTCGCAGTAAGCGAAGGCGCCCATACGCTCGAACCGCTGTTCGCGCACGAAATCGAGCAGGCGGCCGAATGCAGCCTCGTCCTCTCCCGGAAATCCAACCATAAGAGTGGTACGTATATGTATGCCGGGCACGGCGGCACGTATGCGCGCCAACAGCTCGCGCGTTTCCGCTCCTGTGATGTGCCGCCGCATATTTGCCAGCACACCGTCGTCGATATGCTGCAAGGCAATGTCAAGATAACGGCACACATTGGAATGGCGCGCCATCGCCTCAAGCACGTCATAGGGAAAATCAGCAGGATAGGCATAGTGAAGCCTCAGCATCTCCACACCGGGAATCACCGCAAGAGTGTCAACAAGCTCGGCAAGAAGCGAGCGCCCTTCGGCAATGTCGCAGCCGTAACTCGACAGGTCCTGAGCTATGATATTGAACTCGCGGGTGCCGCGCGAGGCAAGGTCGGCCACTTCGGCGGCTATTTCGTCAACAGGACGCGAATGGTGCCGGCCCGTGATGAGAGGTATGGCACAAAACGCGCAAAAACGGTTGCAGCCTTCCGACACCTTTACATATGTGTAATGCGGCGCGGTCGAAAGCTCGCGCTCCCATGGCCGGGCAGAGGCACGGTTCTTTCCGGCAAGTTCGTCAACGATGCCATCCCAGTCGAATTTGCCATAAATGCCGTCCAACTCGGGTATCTCGTCGGCAAGCTCGCTGCGATAGCGCTCGCTCAGGCAGCCCATCACATAAACTCCGCGCAACTCACCTCGCTCTTTGGCCGCGAGCGCGTCCATAATTTTTTCGATTGACTCCTCTTTGGCGTCGCCTATGAAGCCGCAGGTGTTAATCACGGCATAATCGGCGCCTTCGGCGCTGTCGAAGTCAATCTCTATTCCGGCGTCAAGAAAGCGGCGGGCAAGCCGCTCGCTGTCTACAAGGTTCTTGGAGCAACCCATGCTCACAATCCCCACTTTCATATGGCTCATTACTTATTTCCGAAAAGGGACTCAACAAAAGCACGCTTGTTGAATAACTGCAAATCCTCTATACCCTCGCCTATTCCTATATATTTCACAGGTATCTGGAACTGGTCGCTGATACCTATCACCACGCCGCCGCGTGCCGTGCCGTCGAGTTTGGTAACGGCAAGATCGGTAACCTGCGTGGCGGCAGAGAACTGGCGCGCTTGTTCAAAGGCGTTCTGCCCCGTGGAGCCGTCAAGCACAAGCAGCACCTCGTGGGGAGCGCCGGGCACCACCTTCTCCATGACGCGTTTAATTTTGGCAAGCTCGTCCATAAGGCCTTTCTTATTATGAAGACGGCCTGCGGTATCGATTATGGCCACGTCTATGCCGTTGGCCACTGCCGACGACAGTGTGTCGTATGCCACTGCCGCAGCGTCCGACCCCAACTGCTGCTTCACAACAGGCACTCCCGCGCGGCGGCCCCACTCGTCGAGCTGCTCGACGGCGGCGGCTCGGAAAGTGTCGGCAGCTCCGAGCATCACCTTGTAGCCGGCCGATTTATACTGATGGGCAAGCTTGCCTATGGTCGTGGTCTTGCCGACGCCGTTCACGCCCACCACCATTATAACATAGGGGTTATGGCCGGACGGCACAACAAAACGCCCCGAATTATCTTCCGAAGGGCTTTCGGCAAGCAATGCCGTTATTTCCTCGCACAGCATGGCATTAAGCTCGTCCTCGCCAACGTATTTGTCGCGTGCGGCTCGTGCCTGTATGCGCTCAATTATCTTAAGGGTTGTTTCCGCGCCGACATCGCTACTGATAAAGATTTCCTCAAGCTCGTCCAGAAAATCGTCGTCGATAGTGCGACGCCCGGCAAGCGCGCGACGCAGTTTGCCAAACACGCCTTCCTTGGTTTTTTGCAGGCCACGATCGAGGTTTTGCTTCTTGTCCCTGCTAAAGAAATCGAAAAATCCCATACTTTTATCTATCAGTTCTACTGTCGGCGCACGGCACAAAAAGCCGTTCGCGTTTCTCTATCACGCAAAATTAAGCATTTTTTCCGAATTAGCCCCAACGCGGAGCCGCCTTAGATTCAATTACTCTTTTTTTCGCGATTATTTCACTTTTTCCTCATCGAAAATTTGCAGATACAAACCTTGTGACTTAACTTTGCGTTATAAAACAAAAGCGACAAGAGAGCCGCTTCAAAACACAAGAAAGCATACCACATCAAAGTTGATTGGGAAACTCGTCAATTTTTACGTGAAATACCGAGAACAAGCTTAGCCGACCGATGGCGGGCCCCGCTGTCAATCCTTGCGATTGCCGGTAGCCTCTGTGCCGGGGGATTACAAAGGGCGGCGAGCACTCAAATCCTGTCATTTCGGAGTTTCATCGCATCCTTTGGTGTGGCCTTATAAAGAGGCGTCTGTTCAGGCGCCTCTTTTTTGCTTTGGTTTGGCGGTTTTATGGATATTTCGTACTTTTGTGTTGCAATGAAAACTAAGAAGATTATCATATGGTTATTCCTGGCCCCCATAGTACTTGCCGGAACGTGCATCTGGGCCGCATGGAGCTATGCCTCTACCAAATACGAATATGAAGCAACACGCGTGGAGATACCGGCTGACGCATCGCACGGCGATGTGCGGCGCATACTCTGCGACGCACTCGGAGAATCTTTCGGCAACAAGGTTGCCACATTATGGGAAAGGCAGAACGGCGACGCTGCCGAAGCGCACGGATCCTACCTCGTGCAGCCGGGCACAAGCGCGCTAAGCCTTGCCCGCACAATACTCCACGGGCGCCAGACTCCGGTGAAACTCACATACAACAACCTGCGGACATTCGGCGAACTCGCCGCACGCATAGGCAACGTTCTCGAAATAGACTCAGCCGCTTTTGCCGCCGCGTGCGACAGCATACTGCCAGAGGCAGGATTCAAAAAGCAAGAATACTCGGCCGCATTCCTGCCGGACACATACGAGTTTTACTGGACGGCATCAGCAAAAGCCGTGGCGGAAAAACTGCTTGGCTACCGCAATTCGTTCTGGAACGACGAGCGCCGGGCCAAAGCCTCGAAGCTCGGCCTGAAGCCGGTGGAAGTGGCCGTGCTCGCCTCCATAGTCGAGGAAGAAACGAACAAGCCCGACGAACGCGGGAAAGTGGCCAGATTATACCTCAACCGGCTTGACAAAAACATGAAGCTGCAAGCCGACCCTACCGTGAAATTCGCAACCGGCGATTTCGCATTGCGCCGCATCAACTCCCAACACCTCAAGCTATCCTCTCCGTACAACACATATATCCACGCCGGATTGCCACCGGGACCCATACGGATAGCCGAAAAATCGACCTTGGACGCCGTACTCGACGCCCCGGCGCACGACTATCTCTATATGTGCGCCAAAAGTGACTTCTCCGGATACCACGATTTTGCCAAAGACTACGACCGCCACCGTATCAACGCCGCCCGCTACCACAAGGCGCTGAACGCCCGCGGTATCAAATGAATCTACAGATGAAACGCATATACCCAGCCATACTGTCGCTCGCCATTGCGGCATCGGCCATAGCAGCGCCTATCGACGAAGCACGCAAGCTATACCGCGAAGGCGACTACGCCGCAGCCGCAGAGCAGGCTCGCAAATTAGTGAAGCGCTCGCCACGCGACGGAAACGCCAACTTCGTTCTCGGAGCCTCTCTCATGAAACTCGGCGAAACGGCAGAAGCCGTCGCACCGCTCAAGCAGGCCGAAAGCCGAGGTGTGACAGAAGCTTCGCAGATGCTCGCCGAATACGCCCTCGAGCAGTACGATGTGGAACAGGCCGACGCCCATCTCGAAAAATGGGCTGCCACAGTGGCCAAATCGCGAAACAAAAAACTTCCCGAAGAACACCAGACGCTCAGTTCGAGGCTCGTGCTGCTCCGCAACATGCTCGAACGAGTGGAACAGATAGAGATTGTCGACTCGCTTTCTGTCGATTCGCTCAGCTTCTTCGAGGCATACTGCCTCAGCCCGCAGGCCGGGCGCATACTGCCCCCCGACGCCCTTCAAAGCATCGGCGCATCAGGAGCCGGCCCCCTCTCGGTAGCCTATATGCCTGAAAACAACAGCGAGATACTCTGGGCATCAACCGACACCGCCGACGTGTACTCGCTCTATGGCGCCGGAATACTCGACGACGGCACTCTCGACCATCCCGGCCCACTATCCGACAACCTCGCGGAAGGAGGCAGCGCGCTATTCCCCTTCCTTATGCCGGACGGCATGACGCTGTACTTCGCCAACAACGGAGAAAACTCGCTCGGCGGCTACGACATATTTATGACCCGCCGTTCCGACGACGGCTACTACCAGCCACAGAACGTAGGCATGCCTTACAACTCGCCCGACAACGACTTCCTCCTCGCCATCGACGAAGCATCAGGCCTCGGTTGGTGGGCTACAGACCGCAACCACATACCCGGCAAGGTGACAATATATGTGTTCATACCCTCGCAGATGCGCCGAAACGCGTCGCCCGACGACCCTAATCTCGCCGCGCTCGCCAAACTCAGCGACATATCGCTAACCCGCAAACCTGATACCGACTACAAGGCACTGCTCGAAAAACGCCTCCCGGCAGAGAATGCGTCGTCGGCAAACAAGTCCAAACCGCGTTTTGCCCTCGATATGGGCAACGGCAAGGTATACACCGCCCTATCCGACTTCCGCAGCGAACGCGCACGCAGTGCCATGCTCGAATATCTCGCCGCGTCGGTAGCGCTGCGCCGCCATCTGGAGCAGGAAGACGCCCTGCGGGCAAAGTACGGCAGCGGCGACCGCTCCGTGGCCGACGCCATAGTGCGGAGCGAGGCCGAAACAAGCGCTATGCGCACCCGCATAGCCTCGTTGCGCAACTCGGTGGTCCGACTCGAAAACCAATAGAACACTATTTAATATGAAACTTACAGTAATTCTCGTTATCGTTCTGGCGGTAGTATTCCTGATTGTATTCTTCTACTACTGCCCGTTCTTCCTGTGGATTTCAGCGCGCGTAAGCGGCGTGAAAATCTCCCTGGTGCAACTCGTGCTCATGCGCATACGCCAAGTGCCGGCAAGCGTAATCGTGCGCGCCCTCATAGAAGCCCACAAGGCAGGGCTTAAAGACGTCAACCGCGACGACCTCGAAGCCCACTACCTCGCCGGAGGCAATGTCGAACGCGTGGTGCACGCCCTCGTATCGGCCTCCAAGGCCAACATCGACCTCGGCTTCAAGATGGCCACAGCCATCGACCTCGCAGGCCGCGACGTCTTTCAGGCCGTGCAGATGAGCGTGAACCCCAAGGTAATCGACACTCCGCCGGTGACAGCCGTTGCCAAAGACGGCATTCAGCTCATAGCCAAGGCACGTGTTACAGTGCGTGCCAATATCCGCCAGCTCGTGGGCGGCGCCGGCGAAGACACTGTGCTCGCCCGCGTCGGAGAAGGCATCGTGTCGTCCATCGGCTCTTCCGAAAGCCACAAGCAGGTACTCGAAAATCCCGACTCGATATCCAAGCTCGTGCTGCGCAAAGGCCTTGACTCGGGAACAGCATTTGAGATACTCTCTATCGACATCGCCGACATCGACATAGGCCGCAACATCGGCGCGGCTCTGCAAATCGACCAGGCACAGGCCGACAAGAACATCGCCCAGGCCAAGGCCGAAGAACGCCGGGCAATGGCTATCGCACGCGAACAGGAAATGAAAGCCCTCGCGCAGGAAGCCCGCGCAAAGGTTATCGAAGCCGAATGCGAACTCCCCAAGGCAATGGCCCAGGCATTCCTCAGCGGCAACCTCGGCATCATGGACTACTACAGAATGAAGAATATGGAAGCCGACACCAATATGCGCGAAAGCCTCGGACGTCCCGGCTCGGCCATACCTGAAATAAAGGAATGACGGCATTTCTGATAGCTCTCTCCGTGCTTATAGGCGGCTACTTCGTCTATGGCGCCATCGCCGAAAAGGTATTCGACACAGACTACTCCCGCAAGATGCCCTGCCATACCAAAGCCGACGGGGTGGATTTCACCCCTATGCCTACATGGAAGGTGTTCCTCATACAATTCCTGAACATAGCAGGACTCGGCCCAATTTTCGGAGCAATAATGGGCATTATGTTCGGCCCGGCTGCTTTTATATGGATCGTTGCCGGAACAATATTCGGCGGAGCCGTCCACGACTTCATATCGGCTATGATGTCGATACGTTCGGGAGGCGATTCGCTGCCCGAACTCGTCGGTCGTGAACTTGGCCCGGCAGTCAAGCAGGTGATGCGCGTGGTGTCCGTGCTGCTCCTTGTGCTCGTGGCGGCTGTGTTCGTAATCACTCCGGCAGGACTCCTGGCCGGGCTTACTCCCTCGTGGGCAGGCACGCTCTTCTGGATCGCCGTGATATTCCTCTACTATATGACGGCCACCCTCGTGCCTATCGACAAGCTTATCGGGCGCTTTTATCCCATATTCGGCTTCGCCCTGCTGTTTATGGCAGGCGGCCTGCTGGTGGTATTGCTCAGCGGCGCATACCCGATACCCGACGGTTTTTCCGACGGTCTTGCCTCCCGCTATTCAGATGCCTCAACCCATCCTGTTTTCCCGATGATGTTTGTGAGCATAGCCTGCGGCGCCATATCGGGCTTTCATGCCACACAGTCGCCCATGATGGCTCGCTGCCTCAAGAACGAACGGCTCGCCCGCCCGGTATTCTACGGCGCAATGGTGGCAGAAGGCATAGTGGCCCTCGTATGGGCGGCCGCTGCGATAGCATTCACAGGAAGCTACAGCGGCCTTGCCGACTTCCTGTCCTCCCACGCAGGCGCAGGCGCCCTCGTAAGCGCCATATCCGTCGAATGGCTCGGAGCCGCCGGCGGCCTCCTCGCAATGCTCGGCGTGATAGCAGCGCCTATCACTACCGGCGACACCGCCCTGCGCTCGGCACGCCTGATGCTTGCCGACATGCTCCATATCGACCAAGGCCCTATCCGCAAGCGAATACTGGTGTCACTGCCTGTTTTCGCAGCCGCCTTGGGGCTGCTGCTGATTGATTTCGACATTCTATGGCGATACTTCGCGTGGACAAACCAGACTCTCGCCGCTGTCACACTTTGGGCTGCCACAGTATATCTCGCACGGCATCGTAAGGCATACGTGATATGCCTGCTGCCCGCGCTCTTTATGACACTGGTCGTAGTCACATACATATTCTTCGCTCCCGAAGGATTCGGCCTGCCGATGGCAGCCTCTCTCACTATCGCCGGACTGTCCGACGCCCTTATTCTCGGCCTTTTCTGCCGCTACCTGCTGCTACTTCGCAAAGGGAAACTGATACACGAAGTGGCATATTAACGAAGCCTCACTGCTTTTCCACATGGACTTCAGACAATTAATTTCCGAACACAAGCAATACACATTCCATAGTCACACACAGTTCTGCGACGGACACGCGCCCATGCTCGACATGGCGCGTGCCGCCGTGGCAGAAGGATTCACCGCCTACGGATTCACCCCGCACTCCCCCATTCCTATAGAATCGCCGTGCAATATGAGTTTCGATGCCGTGGAGGAATACATCGACGAATACCGCCGCATATCAGCTATGCCCGAGCTTTCGTCGTGCAAATTCTATGCCGGCATGGAGGTCGACTATCTCGGTAAGGACTGGGGTCCCTCCAACGAATATTTCAAAAGCCTGCCCCTCGATTTCATAATTGGCTCTGTCCATTTCATACCGTCGCAAAGCGGCGAACCCGTCGACATCGACGGCAAATACAGCTCGTTCGCCAAACGAATGCTGCTGTACTTCCGGGGAGATATCGAATATGTGGTGCACACTTTCTACCGGCGCACGGCCGAAATGCTCGAAAAAGGCGGCTTCGACATCGTGGGGCACTTCGACAAGGTGGGACAGAACGCGTCCTACTTCCACCCCGGAATCGAGGACAGCTCGTTCTACCAAGGCTGCATCGAACCTGTGATAAACACGATAATCGACCGAGGACTTACCATCGAACTGAACACCAAGGCATACGCCGAACACGGGCGATTCTTCCCCGGCATACGCTACCTCGACCGGCTGGTAAGGGCCGGAGTACCGATACTCGTCAACAGCGACGCACACGCGCCCGACCGCATCAGCGCCTCCAGAGCCGACGCCTACACAATTCTCAACAAAATATCAGCCATTCTTGAGAACTCTTGAACTTCTTTCCCCGGCAAAAAATGCCGAAACAGGCCGCATAGCCATTATGGCCGGTGCCGACGCCGTATATATCGGCGCGCCGGCATTCGGCGCACGCGCCGCTGCCACAAACAGCGTTGAAAGCATACGTTCGCTCGCCCAACTCGCCCACAGATACCGCGCGAGGGTCTACGTGACGATGAACACCATTCTCTACGACAACGAACTTGACGAAGCCTCGCGCCTTGTCAAGCAGCTTTACGGAGCAGGTGTCGATGCCCTCATAGTTCAGGATATGGCCTACCTCGGGCTTGACCTGCCGCCGATAGCGCTCCACGCCAGCACACAGTGCGATATCCGCACGCCCGACAAGGCGGCATGGCTTGCCGAAGCAGGCTTCTCCCAGCTCGTGCTGCCGCGAGAATACTCTTTGGCTGAAATAAAGGCGGTTGCAGACACCGTTGATGTGCCTGTGGAGGTATTCGTGCACGGAGCGCTGTGCGTAAGCTACAGCGGCGACTGCCAAGCCGGATTCGCAGCCATGGGGCGCAGCGCCAACCGAGGCGTGTGCCCCCAGATGTGCCGCCTGCCATACGAGCTTGTGGACGCCGACGGGAATGCCGTGGCTCCGCCCAAGCACTACCTGTCGCTACGCGACCTTAACCGCGTCAACTACCTCGAAGCCCTCGCCGAGGCCGGAGCCGCATCATTCAAGATAGAAGGAAGGCTCAAGGACGCCCGATATGTGGCGAACGTTACAGCGGCTTATTCCCGCGCCCTCGACCGTATTGTAGAGCGCTCCGGCGGCAAATACCGGCGAAGCTCTGCAGGAACAAGCACCTACGGATTCACTCCCGACCTCGACCGCACTTTCAACAGAGGCTACACCAGCTATTTCCTCAAAGGCACTCCCGGCAAAATGGCCTCGACAGACACTCCGAAATGGGCCGGGATACCCGTCGGCACAATATCAGGCGAATTAGACAAACGCAGGCGCAGCTTCCGGGCCAGGCTCTCGGCTCAGCTATCAAATGGCGACGGACTCGGCTTTTTCAACGCCGCAGGCACGTTCGTGGGCTTCCGGCTCAACCGCGTGGAAGGCAACGAGCTGTGGCCGGCCTCCGCGCCCGAAGGACTCACCACCGGCACAACCCTCTACAGGAACAACGACAAGGCATTCTTCGACCTCCTCGAACGTCCCGACGCAGGCTGCTACCGGAAAATCCGCGTGGACTTCACCCTTAGGCCTGTCGATAACGAAAGGATAGCCATCAGCGCCGACGACGAACGCGGCTGCTCGGTATGCCTTGTGGCAGACTCCGTATATGCCGCCGCAAAGACCCCGCAGGAGGCTCACCGTCGCAATATTATGGCAAAACTCGGCGACACGGACTATACGCTCGGGAATGTCGACGACCGCCTCAGCGAACGCTTCATACCCGCATCGGCACTCACGGCAGCACGCCGCGACGTGCTCGCGCTCCTCGACAAAGCGGCTGCCGACACTTATGCTTACGACCGCCGCAAAGCCTGCACGCTCGCCGACGACGCGTTCGCAGGCGCCAAAGCCCTCGATTACCACGACAACGTGGCCAACAGGCTGGCTCGCCGCTTCTATACCGGCCACGGCGCTTCCATCGCCGAAATGGCAATAGAAACCGCTCCTAAAAAAGAGGACGAACTGGTGGTAATGACCACCAAGTACTGCCTCCGCCGCGAACTTGGAGCATGCCTGAAAGAAAAAAACGGGACAAAACTGCCCCGTCCGTTATTCCTTAAAAATGATTCAGGCCTTTACCGGCTCGATTTCGACTGCGCGCGCTGCGGCATGAGCGTTGTCCGGCTTCGGAATGCCCGGAATCAGAATTTGGAGTAGCCGAGCATGTCGAAATACTCCCAATAGAGCTTTTCGCGTGCCGGGTGCCGGCGTATCTTGTCGGCAAGTGTAAGGAAGCACCTCAGCGACATACGTACAGGCATAGGCGAATCGTGCATCATAAGCTCGAAAAATGGCAGCACTTCGCCCACAAAAGCAAGCGCGTCTTTATCGCGTCCGAGCTTCATAAGTGACACTGTGTACTGGTAAGCCGCAGCCGCACCTTTAAGAGGCGTCTGGGTAAGCTCTTTGAACTCCGTACAACCCTCTGCCAAGGCAACCACCTTGTCGTACTTCTGCGCGGCAAAAAGCGTTTCGATCCACGATAACAGTTCGGGCGGCGTCAGCGGCCTGCGGGCCGACAATGCCTCCATAACGCCGTTGAGCGCCCTCAGCCCCGAGCGAAGGTGCAGGTTGCTGATAATGTCGTCGAGTTCTTCGGGCGACGGCTCGCGTCCGTCATTGGCATCAAGATAGCGCTCGAAAACGGCGCGCGCATTAGCCACATTGCACATCAGCAACTGGCGCATCGGACGCAGCTCGGCCGGGTGCGCCGCTGCATAAGCCGACACCTCTTCCACTGCCTTTTCCGACGCTCCGGCCTGCACAAGCAGGGCGCAGCGGCAGTCGGCGTATGCAAACTCGTCGGGATTCTCGCTCTTGGCAAGCTCGAGCATGTCGATAGCCTCGCGCTGCAAATACGGAGCGAGCGTATACACGGCATCGGCAAGCGCAAGCATTCCGGCGGCATTATCCGAGGCAAGAGCCTTGGCCGTGTCAAAAGTCTGCTTGGCCTCCTCTTCCTGCCCGAGCCGGGCCTGAGCCTTGAAAAGCATCACCCAGTATGCGAGCGCGAACGGCTCGGACTCTATCAGCTCCTCCGCAAGGGCGGCAAGAGTCTTGTCGTCGCCCTGCTCGTCGGCTTCCTGCATCACCTCGTAAAGCAGCGCGGGAAGGAACGACACCTTCTTGCGAAGCTCTGCCATATTGTCGATCACCCACTGATAGCAGCCAAGGTCAAAAGCAAGGTCGACAAAACGTATAATCTCCTCGTCGGAAAACTTGCCGTATTGCGCCATCAGGTATTCGAGTGCCGCCTCGCCGTTGTCCGGGTGGCTGGCCTCGAGCCGCACTATGTCGAAGATAAGCGAACTTGCCTCGGGACGGTCGGCAACAAATGCCGCCGCACTGCCGTCTTTCAAGTCCTTGTCGGCATCTTCAAGATCGAGATACAAGAGAGCACGGCGCTCCGCAAGTGCCTGACTGTCGGGATAAAGCCTCGCACCTATGAACAGCGCCTCATAGCGCGCATAGTCATTGGCAATATCACCGGCATAATCAAATACCTCTACAAGCTCGTCTTCGTCGAAAAAACGCTCTGAAGCCGGCTCCTTAAGGCTTTTAAGGAACCGGCGGTATAATTCATCTCTTGGATTGTCGTCGTTATAACTCACTCTATGACTTCTTCTGCACCTTCTCCCAAGTATCCTTGAGGGCTATGGTGCGGTTGAACACAAGATGCTCCGGAGTAGAATCAGCGTCAGGGGTGAAATAGCCCACGCGCTGGAATTGGAACTTGGCTCCGGCCTCGGCATTGCGGGCAATGAAAGGCTCTACTTTGACTCCTTGCACCACTACGAGCGATTCAGGATTCAGCATCTCGCGGAAATCACGCTCTGTTTCGGCAGCCGGATTCTCAACGTCGAAAAGACGGTCGTACAGACGCACTTCTGCGTCTACCGCATGCTGAGCCGACACCCAGTGGAGGGTGCCTTTGACCTTGCGTGCCGCCCCGGCCATACCGCTGAGAGTATCGGGGTCGTAAGAGCAACGCAGTTCCACGATATTGCCTTCTGAGTCCTTAACCACTTCGTCGCACTTGATTATGTAGGCGCCTTTCAGTCGCACCTCGGTGCCGGGAGCTAGACGGAAGAATTTCTTGGGCGGATTTTCCATAAAGTCGTCACGCTCGATGAAAATAGTGCGCGAGAACGGCATTTCGTGCACGCCGCTTTCAGGATCTTCCGGATTGTTCTCCATCGTCACAGTTTCCACCTTGTCCTCGGGATAGTTGGTAATGACCACTTTAAGAGGATTCACAACGGCCATGCCACGTGTGGCAACACGGTTGAGGTCGTCGCGCACGGCGTGTTCGAGCAGGCTGATGCTGTTAAGCGCCTCATACTTGGTATAACCGATGGTATCGATAAAGTTGCGGATCGACTGAGGAGTGTATCCGCGGCGGCGCATACCCGATATGGTCGGCATACGGGGGTCGTCCCAGCCTGCCACAAGGCCTTCTTTGACGAGCTGCAGCAGTTTGCGCTTGCTCATCACAGTATATGTGAGGTTGAGGCGGTTGAACTCTATCTGGCGCGGGCAGTAGCTTTCGTCGGCAAGCTCTTTGACGAAGTACTCGTAGAGCGGGCGGTGCACCACGAACTCAAGCGTGCATATCGAATGGGTCACACCCTCGAAATAGTCGCTCTGCCCGTGGGCAAAGTCATACATCGGGTACACCTTCCACGTCGTGCCTGTGCGGTGATGGGGTGTCTTGATTATGCGGTACATTATGGGGTCGCGGAAGTGCATATTGGGCGACGCCATGTCGATTTTGGCACGCAGCACGCGCGCACCCTCGTCGAACTCTCCGGCATTCATTCGCATAAACAGGTCGAGATTCTCCTCCACGCTGCGGTTACGATAGGGGCTTTCCTGCCCCGGTGTGCCCGGAGTGCCTTTCTGGGCTGCAATCTCTTCCGAAGTCTGGTCGTCGACATACGCCTTGCCTTCCTTTATCAGGCGCACGGCAAGGTCGAAAAGCTGAGGGAAATAATCCGACGCATAGTATTCGCGATTTCCCCAGTCGAAACCGAGCCAGTGGATATCCTCGCGTATAGAGTCGACATACTCCACGTCTTCCTTCACCGGGTTGGTGTCGTCGAAACGCAGGTTGCAGGTGCCGCCGAATTTCTCGGCCACACCGAAGTCCATACATATGGCCTTGGCATGGCCTATATGAAGATAACCGTTAGGCTCCGGCGGGAAACGGGTGCTTAGTCTGCCGCCGTTCTTTCCGGCCTTGAGGTCGTTGAACACCTCTTCTTCTACAAAATTTAATCCTTTCTTTTCAGATTCTTCCTGTACTTCAGATTGAGCCATAATATATAGTGATGTTTTATATCGGTATAATAGCGTGTAAAGCACTGCAAAGATAGCACTTTTCTGCCGAAAATGTCTTTAGCAACACTCTTTATTTTGCAACCGCAAGGACGCAAACGCCCTCATCGCGCCGCTTAGCCTACAGAATACGGCCAAGCAGAAGGTATATTTTCGTCTTTATTCCGACCGACAGGCGCCATCTGCCCACTGTGTCGGCCACCTTGCCGACGAGGCCATGCCGACGGCTCTTGAACGCCATATTTGCCATATATCGGCTTTTGGCTCTGAACATCTCGGCCATCTGAGCCTGGTCCACGCCGTAAAACTCGCCAAGAACGCGCGATGCCTCGAGGGTGGCGCAGTAGAATCCGAGTTGGCGCTCCACAGAGCGGTTATGCGTTATGGTTTCGCCACCGACAGAATAGCTCATCGTAGGCATAGGAAGATACGCGGCAGCCCCACTCCGGGCAAGAGCAGCCATCACGGGCAGATCCTCGCAGCCGAAAGCACGGTTGCGCACCATATGGCGATGCTTGCCA
Source organism: uncultured Muribaculaceae bacterium (assembly GCA_910579035.1). Classification (GTDB taxonomy): domain Bacteria; phylum Bacteroidota; class Bacteroidia; order Bacteroidales; family Muribaculaceae; genus CAG-873. The sequence goes on from CAJTSR010000002.1 coordinate 25,210, forward strand.
TAGACCTCCATCAGCGCCTTCTTGCGATAAACAGACGCCGAAAGCAGGTACGGCAGCGGCCCGATATGCCCGAGAATGTCTGCAAGCAGACTGCGCCCCTCGGTATCGCCTCCGAGCCATCGCGAATATTCCGGGTCGGTGCTTGCAAGGCGGCTTTTGCCCGTCGACAAATCCAATATCTCGAAATCGGAATATACCGTGTTGACATTGCTGCGAGAATCAAGCACGCCGCACATCTCGGCAAGGCGCCTCGTGCCAAGCCAGTAGTCGTCGCCGGCACAATCGGCCACATACTCTCCACGGGCCGCATCGAAACAATCGAAGTAATTATCCACCACTCCCTTGTTCGGAGCCGCAGGCATAAGCCGCACCCGCCCCGGATAACGGCGGGCATACTCCTCGCACACCTCGCGCGTTCCGTCGGCCGAGGCGTCATCTCCGATTATCACCTCGTAGTCACAATCTTCCTGCGCAAGCACCGAATCAAGCGCCCTCCCTATAGTATCGCGCTGATTGTAGCATATCACTATCACAGAAACCTTGGGATTCTTCATAGCACAATTCGCGAATCGCTTGCAACGGTGTCTATCCTCGATACGTCGCGGCGCCACAGCATCTCTCCAGGAACTATGTACGCCCGGTACACATCGCAGCTGTCGGCAGGAGAGAACACCGCTCCCCACACCACGTCGCGCTCTATCTGAAACCCGCCGCTCTTTCCATATTTGGCTCGGACAAGGAGAAGATCCACGGGCGCGTCATTGACCGGCGACGAGAACGCGACGGACAGCTGCGCCCCGCAACTGTCGCTCATCGCAATCATAGGCCATACGCCTCTCGCCCCGGCCGTACCGGGTATAAGAGGCCACTCGGAAAAACGCTTTCCTTCCAACGCAGGCGGCAGCACGAGAATATGCTCCCTGTTCTTCAACAGATTCATAATGGCAGCACGCACCCCGAAATCCGATTCAAGTGGGTGACGCACAATGCCCATATACCACCAAGGCACGTCCTTGTCAGGAGTATAGTCATCAAACACAAGCCCGGCGCCGCTCTTCCCGACCACGGAGAACGCTGCATTTTCCTCTCTGCCGAGCACTCTCTGCCACTTCACAAGTCCGAACAGCCAAAAGCAATACAGCATCATAGCTGCCACGGCCACAGCCGGACGAAGCCGCCTTGACGAATACCGCCCTGCAGCATCGATCAGCACAATTGCAGCCATAAGCAATCCGGGCCACAGCGTGCGATCCGAGCGCCCAAGGACAACGGCCATACAAAGGCACACGAATCCGGCAAGCATCGGCGCCGCCCATCTCTCGAGGCTGTGCTTGTCTTTTCGCAGATATGCCGACAGGCTCAGCAGGCAGGCCAGCCAGTAGGGCCAGTACTGCAGCACGATACGCGGCAACTCTCTGAGGTGGGTAGAACCGCTCGACAGCGCCTCATCGCCCGAAGCACGACCCAAGGCACCGAACACGGCAAGCACCACAAAACCGGCGAACAATGCCAGCCCAACACACATTATCCGGCGGTCATACCCCGACTGCACCCATCTCACAAGCACATATGCAAGCATCACTGCCGTGAAGCCTTCGTGGAACATTCCTACCACAAAAGCAAACAGCACGGTCAAGACCGTTTCCTTCCGCCCTGCACCGGGCAGACGCCTCAACAAAATCATAAGGCAAAGCACCAACACCGACGGCCACACATAGTTGGCCTGATACACCACGGCCATCATACGATTGCTCCACGGGAAAGCAGTCCAGAAAAGCGCACACGCTGCAAGCACAGTCAAAAGCCGGGGCTTTGCACTTCGGCCTGCAAACGCCGCCATCAGATATAGCATCGCCGCCATCATAAAGCCGCAGAACACAGCCTCCGAGCCATGCCCTGCCGGAACCCACAGTATATGGGCTGCATTCGACAGTCGCGCGTCGCCGCCCACAAAGCCGTAGCGTCCGGTAATCGACTCCCACGCCTGCGTCCAGTTGTTTATCGCAGGCTCGAAAGCACCGGCCTGCCATGCGCATTCCCTCGGACACAGCACATGGGAATAAATCCAATCGTCATAAGCATATGGGCACTCAAGGCACCACAGCACGGCTCCGGCCAGTGTCACCACAAGCAGAAAAACCACTGAAAGTCCTTCAAATCTCCGCATCATTCACAGGGTATTGTGTCGATTCTCACAACATCGCGCAACTTCAATGTGCGCGGGAGAGGCTCGGTTTCCACCGCAAAGACCTCAGCAGAATCGGCTATCCTGAGAGGATGATAAACCGTTCCGAGGGATATTTCCACATCTGCCGGCTCGGCACCTTCCTTGACACGTATCAACAGCTTGTCGATAGGCGTTTCGTTTCCGGTAGGGGCGCCTATGGTAAATATAAGGTGATCGCTTACAGTGGTGTCTGCCATGGCAACCATCGGCCACACTCCGCGAGCACCGGCTGTGCCGGGAATCAACGGCCAGTTCTCGAAATCTCCGAGCATGGACTCATCGGAAGCCACAAGAAAAGTCCTCCCCTTGCAGCGCGCGTAGTACGACCGCGCCCAGCTTCTGTTATACAGTTCGTCGAATTGATTGTGGGATATGCCCATCAGGTACCACGGAGCCTTTCCCGACGGAGTAAACGTTCCGGCATACACCTCGGACCGGTCATTCCGGCCTTCTTCCATCGCCGCCATAATTGCCGAATGCTCCGCGCCGTACAGCTTCTCCCACTTGACAAGCTCCGAAAGCCACCAGCCATAGCATACAACAAAAACCGCCGACAACGCCGCCATAGTCTTTGCGGGCACACGCCCAAGCCAACGCGACAATATTATCACAGCCACAAGACTCGAAAACAAATCCAATGGCCACAAAGCACGCAGAAAGTGCTGTATCACCACTACCACGCAAAGATTGGCAAAGGCGCCAAACAGCAAGGGATACACAATGCGGGCAGACTCGATTCTGAACGTGCGGCGTCTTGCTATCTCCACGCCACAAAGCGACAGCGCCAGCCAAAAAGGCCACGCCTGACTCACAAGGCGGCTGAGGCTGTAGCTTATGCCGCAGAACGAATAAGAGCCGCCCATCGCCATATCCAGACGAGTCAAAGTGCCTGCATACAGATTGACGCAGAAACCGGCAAGCAAGGCGAAGGCCACGCCCCACGTCCTCAACGAGCCAAGACGCTTGTCAAAAAACGCAACGCCGGCGAACCACGCTCCTGTGCTTATGGCAAAGCCCTCGTGTCCCTCGCCTATGGCGAACGCGAGCAGCAGCAAAAGCGCGTAGCCGCCTTTCCGCATAATGTCGGCACGCCCTGCCGCGAGCATGAATCCGAGCACTGCCGCCGTCATCCATATATAGTTAGCCTGATAGGCAAGAGATTCAAAATTGTTGTACCACGGAAACGCGCACCATAGAAAGACCACCGACAGCATAGCCTCGGGCATCGAAACCGACGCTCCGGCACGGCTGAAACGAATCATCAGCCAAAGCACCAACGCGAGTACCAAGGCATTGAACACCCGCTCCGCCAAGGGCGGAAACGGCACAAACAAAATATGCAGAAGATTAGGCCATCGCCCGAAATCATACAGAAAAACATTTACCACATTAGCCAACGCGTCGCCGAAAGACTCTATCGGGCGTCCCTCGCAGTAAGTGAAAGCCTCCATATCCCCGTCCGGAACCATTGTGGTAAAGTAAAAATCGTCCTGAGCCATAGGGGCGTGGCTGTTCCACACGGCAAAACCCGCAAAGGTCGCGAGTGTAAGCAGACAGGCCAATACGGCACCTAAACACTTATTGCTCATTAGATTCAGAGATATGATACGGTTAATAAAAAAGAGCCGTGTTTCCCAACAGAGCCCTCTAATAATCTACAATCTATAAAAACATATATCTTATGAAAGAATCGCGGGATTGGCGTCTTGCAACAGAAGCCGCACCCGATTTCCGATGCAAAAATAATAATAAAGGTTGATGTGTGCAAATTTTTGTTTAAAAATCAGACACTTCTCATTTACGCATTGCACAAATCAAGCGTATTGCTTACTTTTGCAGCGTCCATCATAGGGCGTTTAACACATCTACATTGATTTTTCCAATTGGTAAACCAAGCTTAATATGACAAAAAAAATCCGCATGATTCTCGCCGGAGTTGTTGCTGTACTCGGCCTCACGGCTTGCAACGACAATGACGCTGAAACCATTACAGAGCAGACTATGATTGACTGCTTCGAGTTCGTAAACGACATAACCACCAATTCCCAGGCGGCTTACTCAGGCGTGAACTACAAAATAAGGCTCAACTACACCCAGGGCAAAGCCGAAATAACAATCAACAATCTCCGCACCCCCGACGGCAAGAACTATCCTTCGCTGGTACTCTCCGACATTCCTTTCACCATCTCCGAAAAAGGCTGGAAGGTAATCAAGGGCACCGACATCACCCCCTCCGCTTCGGGATTTGCCAACGTGCCTCTGTTCAACACATTCGAGATGCGCCTCCTCGACCGTCTGGTCAACAATCTCTACGTGCCCGGATTCTCCGTGAAGTTCAACCTCGACCTGAAGTACAACGTGCTGTCGTCCGACACCCAGCAGATACAGTTCGGAACCACCACTTCCACCTCGGCTTCCGGCGAAGTAAGCAAGACCGGCAAGACTTCCTACAAGCTCGACCTCAACGCCGACACCAAGAAAATGGAAATAACCATGGCTGCCGCGCAGTTCGTGCCGAATATGCCCGCTATGAACATTGTGCTGTCAAACATCGACTTCACCATCGTAGGCACCACAGCCGTTTTCAGGGCAGAAAGCATAATACCCAAAATCGGCGACACTCCCTATCCCGCATTCCCCATCTCCGACCTTTCAGGCGTGTACGACTTCACCGAGGGTCTGAAGATGAGCTTCAAGTGCGATCCGTCGTCTGTGGCTGAATCATACACCGTCGACGTGGACTGCAACTACACCTCAGTACCAACCGAAGAATAAGCACCGTTATAACCACCACGAACAGGCGGCCGGAGAAACCCTCCGGCCGCCTGTTCGCATAATGGGCAGAACGTCGCCAAAACTCGCCGACGACACACATATGTAGAAAAGTTTTTTGCCGTGGGATTGTGTTAATTAAGATAAAAAGTGTACCTTTGCAACGCAATTGGGCTACCCTGCCCGCCCGCGCCGCGAGCAGGATTTCCAATTACACACGCTGTCAACGGCTTACGCCGGTGACATAACAACATTCTTATTTCTTGCCGACAAAACGCAAATAAATATAAACCTACAATATGATATCATCAGCCATCTTTGGAATTGAGAACAATGGCGTGCTTGCTATCACCGCGCTGATTACCGGCGTGGCTCTTGTGGCACTCGCCCTCTGGATTGCAAAGCTCATTTCACCACGCTCGTTCAACCCCCAGAAAGGCGAAGCCTACGAATGCGGTATCCCTACTCGCGGCGAAAGTATGTCGCAGTTCAAAGTCGGATACTACCTGTTCGCCATTCTCTTCCTCATGTTCGACGTCGAAACAGTATTCCTCTTCCCCTGGGCAGTGCGTATGCGCGAGCTGGGCGTCGACGGCTTGATTAGCATAGCCGTATTCTTCGGAATCTTAGTGCTGGGCCTCGTATACGCCTGGCGGAAAGGAGCACTCGAATGGAAGTAACAACAAAAAGCATGCCGTACGAGGCATGGAAAGACAACGAATACATTGAATCGCTCGTAAAAGAGCTTCAGGAAAGCGGCACAAACGTGATTGTCGGCTCGTTCGACAAGCTCATCAACTGGGGCCGCTCTAACTCTATATGGCCTCTCACCTTCGCCACCAGCTGCTGTGGCATCGAGTTTGTATCACTCGGAGCAGCGCGTTTCGACATGGCCCGTTTCGGCTGGGAAGTAGCGCGCGCCTCGCCCCGTCAGGCCGACTTCATAATGGTTGCCGGCACAATCGTGCACCGAATGGTGCCCGTGTTCCGCCGCCTCTACGACCAGCTCGCCGAGCCTAAGTACGTTATAGCCTGCGGCAGCTGCGCAATCTCCGGCGGTCCGTTCCGCAACAGCTACCACGTGGCAAAAGGCATCGAGGACATCGTTCCGGTCGACGTGTTCGTTCCCGGCTGCCCTCCCCGCCCCGAAGCCATGATTTACGGTATCATGCAATTGTCACGCAAAATTAAAGTGGAACGCTTCTTCGGAGGCGTCAACCGCAAGGAAAAACAGGAAGAATTCCTCGCCGCACACCCCGTGGAGGGCGTTGAGGACTAAGCGCTTTGACCCATTACAGCATTATGGCAACAATCAACGACAAGATAAGCAAGCTCTTCCCTCAGGCTCAAATCGAGGGCGACACCATTCCGATGGTGACTATCCCCGAAGAACAGTGGCACGACGCCGCCATCAAGCTGCGCGACGACGCCGACACCGCCATGGACTACCTCGTGACAATCGTGGGTATGGACTGGAAAGAAAGCCTCGGCGCCATCTACTACCTTATGTCCAGCAAGTTCGACCAGGTAGTAGGCGTAAAGGTCATAGCCAAAGGCGACCGCGAGAAGCCCTATATCCAATCGGTGGCCGACGTGTGGAAAGTAGCCACGCTATACGAGCGCGAAGTATTCGACTTCCTCGGCATAATATTCATTGACAACCCCGACATGCGTCGCCTCTTCCTCAGCATCGACTGGGTGGGCTACCCACTGCGCAAGGACTACGACGCCAACCCCGATATCAACCCCGTAAGCATCAAGAACGAACGCCAGACGGACTTCACCGACGTGTACACACTCAACGCCGAGGGCGAAATCGTGAAGAACGAAACCCGCGTGTTCGAGAAAGAAGACTTCGTGGTGAACATCGGCCCGCAGCACCCCGCCACACACGGCGTGCTTCGTTTCCGCACCGCTGTAGACGGCGAGATAATCAAGAAAATCGACGTCTACATGGGTTATATCCACCGTGGTGTTGAAAAACTCTGCGAGAACCTCACATACCCGCAGACACTCCACTTCATGGACCGTCTTGACTACTTCTCGGCCCATAATTACCACCACGGACTCTGCATTCTCATAGAAAAGGCTGCCGGCATCGAAATCAGCCGCCGTGCGCAGGTAATCCGCGTGATGATGGACGAGCTGTCGCGTATAGCGTCGCACTGCCTGTTCCTCGGCACTTTCTGCATGGACCTCGGTGCAACGACGATGCTGTTCTACACACTGCGTGTGCGCGAGCAGATTCTCGACATAATGGAAAAGACCTGCGGCGCCCGTATGACATTCAACTACGACTGCATCGGCGGCGTTATGGCCGACATCGACAAAGACTTCGTGGCCGACGTGAAAGCGCTCCTCGAAATCCTGCCCAAAAACCTCAAGGAATACAACGACATATTCACCGGCAACGTGATAGCCCGCAACCGCCTCGAAGGCGTAGGCGTGCTTACACGTGAAGACGCCATTGCATACGGCGTAACCGGGCCTTCGGGACGTGCTTCCGGCTGGGCTTGCGATATGCGAAAGCTCCAGCCCTACAGCATATACTCCGAGCTCGACTTCGAGGAAGTAACAGCTACCGAAGGCGACTCCATGGCTCGCTTCAAATGCCGTATGCGCGAAATCGAGGAATCGGCAAAGATTCTCGCTCAGCTCGTCGACAACATACCCGACGGCGAATACTGCGTGAAAGTGCCCAAAATGCTCAAACTGCCCGCAGGCAGCTGGTTCCAGCTCACCGAAGGCTGTCGCGGAGCATTCGGCCTCTACCTCGAGAGCGACGGCAGCACCAAGCCCTACCGCCTCAAGATAGCTCCCCCCTGTCTTCCGCAGGCAGCCGTGGTCGACCATCTCACCAGAGATGCCAAGATTGCCGACCTTATCACAATCGGAGGCTCGCTCGACTACATCGTGCCCGACATCGACCGTTAATAGCCTTAGTACATCGAAACACGCAATTTAGTAATATCTAACGCACTATGCAAGATTTATCACTCATCACCACGTGGATTCACGACTTCCTGAGCTCGCTCATGCCCGGATGGCTTACCGTGACGGTAGAATGTCTGCTCATCGGAGTGGGCCTGTTGCTGGTCTACGCGTTGCTGGCACTATTCTATATATACTACGAGCGTAAGCTTTGCGCCGCTTTCCAGTGCCGCCTCGGCCCGAACCGCGTCGGCCCCATGGGACTTCTGCAGAGCTTTGCCGATATGTTCAAGATGCTGATCAAGGAAATCATACACCTTAACCATATCGACCGTTTCCTCTTCGCCCTCGCGCCCTACCTCGTAATCATCGCATCGATGCTCGCGTTCGCCGTCCTGCCCTGGGGCAACGGCCTGCAGGTAATCGACTTCAACATCGGTATCTTCTTCCTCATCGCTGTTTCGAGCATCGGCGTGCTCGGCATACTGCTCGCAGGCTGGTCGAGTAACAACAAGTTCACTCTCATAGGCTCGCTCCGTTCGGGCGCCCAGATGGTGAGCTACGAACTCTCTATCGGCCTGTCCGTAATCACCATCGTATGCCTTGCCGGAACAATGTCGGTAGGCGGCATAGTGGAAGCGCAGAACGATATGTGGTTCATCTTCAAGGGCCACATCCCCGCCATCATCGCTTTCGTAATCTACATGATAGCAGGCACAGCCGAAACAAACCGCGGCCCGTTCGACCTTCCCGAGGCTGAGAGCGAGCTGACAGCCGGCTACCATACCGAATATTCCGGTATGCACTTCGGCTTCTTCTACCTCGCCGAATACCTCAACCTCTTCATCGTTTCCGGCGTTGCCTCACTGCTCTTCTTCGGCGGCTGGATGCCCCTCCATATCCCCGGCTGGGAAGCTTTCAACCACATAATGGACTACATACCTTCCGTTGTTTGGTTCATCGGCAAGGCTGTGGCACTCTCCTTCATCATCATATGGTTCAAGTGGACCTTCCCCCGCCTTCGAATCGACCAGCTTCTGGCTCTGGAATGGAAATACCTCCTTCCCATCAACCTCGTAAACCTGGTGCTGATGGTACTTGTTATCGTATTCGGATGGCATTTCTAATTTAAAACCGAAAAACACCACAAACACCGCATAATTCAATGAGCGACAAGACAGGCAAGATTGCACAGGTAATCGGACCGGTAGTAGACGTTGTTTTCGAAGGCGAAGGCAACATCATACCCCCGATTTACACAGCTCTGAAAATAGAACGCCCCGACGGCACCGACCTGATTCTCGAAGTGGAGCAGCACATAGGCGAGGACACCGCCCGTTGCGTTGCAATGGAAAGTACCGACGGCCTGCGCCGAGGACTCGAAGTAAAGAACCTCGACCGCCCCATATCGGTGCCCACAGGAGAGCAAATCAAAGGACGTCTTCTCAACGTAATCGGCGAGGCTATCGACAAGCTGCCCGAGCTTAACCGCGACAACCTGCGTTCGATCCACCAGCCCGCGCCGGATTTCGACGACCTCACCATAGGCACCGAAATCCTCACCACCGGCATCAAGGTAATCGACCTTCTCGAACCTTACAGCAAGGGCGGCAAAATCGGCCTCTTCGGAGGTGCGGGCGTTGGCAAGACCGTGCTCATCATGGAGCTGATCAACAATATTGCCAAAGGTCACGACGGATTCTCCGTGTTCACCGGCGTGGGCGAACGTACCCGCGAAGGCAACGACCTGCTGCGCGAAATGATTGAAAGCGGCGTTATGAAATACGGCGACAAGTTCAAGGAAGGACTCGAAAGAGGCGAATGGAACCTTGCCGACGTCGACAAAGAACAGCTTGCCCAGTCGCAGGCAACCCTCGTGTTCGGACAGATGAACGAACCGCCGGGCGCCCGTCTGCGCGTGGCTCTTTCGGGTCTTACCGTGGCCGAGCAGTTCCGCGACCAAGGCTCCGGCGGCAAGGACGTGCTTCTGTTCATCGACAACATCTTCCGCTTTACCCAGGCCGGCTCGGAAGTGTCCGCGCTCCTCGGCCGTATGCCCTCTGCCGTAGGTTACCAGCCTACCCTCGCCTCTGAAATGGGTGCCTTGCAGGAACGAATCACATCGACAAAGAACGGCTCCATCACCTCGGTACAGGCCATCTACGTGCCTGCCGACGACTTGACCGACCCCGCGCCTGCCACGACCTTCAGCTTCCTTGACGCCACCACGGTGCTCAACCGCAAGATTACCGAACTTGGCATCTACCCCGCAGTAGACCCCCTCGAATCCACATCGCGAATCCTCGACCCCAACATCGTGGGCGAAGAGCACTACAATACCGCGCAGGCCGTAAAACAGCTCCTGCAGAAGTACAACGAGCTTCAGGACATCATCGCCATTCTTGGTGTTGACGAACTCTCCGACGACGACAAGCTCGTGGTACACCGCGCCCGCCGCGCCCAGCGTTTCCTCTCGCAGCCCTTCCACGTGGCCGAACAGTTCACAGGCCTCAAAGGCGTGCTTGTGCCGCTGAGCGAAACAATACGCGGATTCAAGATGATTCTCAACGGCGAAGTCGACGAATACCCCGAACAGGCATTCCTCAACGTGGGCACAATCGACGACGCTATCGAAAAAGGCAAGCGCCTGCTCGCTGAAGTTCAATAAAAAACCTCGACCGCTATACAGCTATGACTCTCAAAATCATATCGGCACAAGAAATACTCTTCAACGGTGAAGTAAGCTCGGTAAGCCTCCCCGGCTCAATGGGGGAATTTACCGTGCTCCACAACCACGCCACCCTGCTGGCCACTCTCGAGGCAGGCAAAGTGACATACACCGATGCCTCCGGCAGCACCGGCGAGGCCCGCATCAGCGGAGGTATAGCCGATATTGACAACAACATAGTGTCTGTATGCGTTTACTAAACCCGATGAACCGCCTTTACACCATACTCATAGCCCTGTTGGCTGCCGTGCTTCTCCCCGGCGCCGCATTCGCAGCGGCCGATGCCCACGAAAGCGCGGAAGGAGGCAAGCTCGACCCCAAGGAAATAATCTTCGAGCACCTCGGCGACGCCTACGGCTGGGAGGTACCTTTCGACCACCATCACCGTATCCCCCTGCCAATAATAGTGTACGGCACCGACGGCTTCCATTGTTTTTCCTCTTCGAGAATATCGGGTGGAGAAACATATGATGACAACGGCGTCCTATTCAGGCTCGCGCCCTTCGGCAGCCCGCATCAGGGAAAAGTGGTGGAGATGGTCAATGGCGAGGAAGTGCGCCCCATCGACATATCCATCACCAAGAACGTGGCGGCATTGTTCGTATCGGTGCTCCTTGTGGCCGGCATCATGCTATGGCTCGCGGCATTCCACCGCCGCAACCGCTTCAAAGCGCCGCGCAAGGGGCTTGGAGCTGTAGAAGCCTGCGTCACATTCATATACGGCGGCGTTATCAAGCCCACGCTCGGCCCGCAGGCCAAGCGCTTCGCGCCGTATCTTATGACAGTCTTCTTCTTCATTCTCGCAATGAACCTGCTCGGCCTGATTGTGGTATTCCCCGGCGGCGCCAACCTCACCGGCAACATCGCGGTAACACTTGTGCTGTCGATAATAACATTCGTGTGCACAAACCTCTTTGCCAACAAGCACTACTGGAAAGAAATATTCTGGCCCGACGTGCCTGTATGGCTAAAATGCCCGCTGCCTATCATGCAGCTCATCGAGGTGTTCGGTATGTTTACCAAGCCGGCGGCTCTTACCGTCCGTCTGTTCGCCAACATGATGGGCGGCCATATGATAGTGCTCACCCTCACCCTTCTGATATTCATATTCTCCGCAGTAAGCCCCTATGCAGGAGGCGGAGCAACGGTGGTATCGCTACTCTTCTCTATCTTCATGCTCCTGATCGACGTGCTTGTAAGCTTTATCCAGGCATACGTGTTCACAATGCTCTCGACGCTCTTCATAGCGCTCGCACACGAACATGAGCACGAGCACGAACATAACGAATCAGCCGAAGCCGGAAGCGCGGCAGCGACAACAGCAAAATAAAACAAACAAAATAATACTCTTTAAAACATCAAAGCTATGTTAGGAACGTTAGCAGAACTCTCACTCACAGGTCTTGGCGCCAGCTTCGGCGCAGCAATCGCAGCAATCGGCGCAGGTATCGGCATCGGTAAAATCGGAGCTGCAGCTATGGAAGCAATCGCCCGCCAGCCCGAAGCAGCAGGCGATATCCGAAGCAACATGATTGTTATCGCGGCACTCGTGGAAGGTGTGGCTCTTTTCGCCGTTATCGTCTGCGTTCTCGCACTCTTCGTTTAATACAATATCACCCCACTCCAGATAAATGGAACTATTCACGCCCGATTTCGGCCTGATATTCTGGATGTTCGTCGCCTTCGGCGTTCTCTTCCTCGTACTTTGGAAGTTCGCCTGGCCGATGATTCTAAAGACTGTCGATAGCCGTGCCGACCTCATCGACAAGGGTGTGGAGTACGCGCAGGCGGCAAAAGAACAGCTCGACAACGCCCGTGAGGAAGCAAACAGCTTCCTCAACGAGGCGCGTCGGCAGCAGGCCGACATTCTGCGCGAAGCCGACAAGATGAAGACTCAAATCATCGAGCAGGCTCGCTCCGCAGCCCAGGTCGAAGCTCAGAAGGTGATGGACAACGCAAAACTCCAAATCCGACAGCAGCAGAAAGAGGCGCAGCAGCAGTTCCGCAACCAGGTGAGCGAATTTGCCCTCGAAATAGCGGGCAAAATCGTGCACGACCAGATGAAGGACGACCAAGCACGCAACAGACTGGTCGACAATATGCTCGACCAGATAGAAAGCAAAAACTGATCAGACTATGGACCAAGGCCTCATTCCGCGACGATACGCAAAAGCGCTATACGAAGTAGGCGAAGAGAGAAACGACAATGAAACTCTCTACGGCTTGATGCAGCGGCTTGCCGACGCATTCAGCGTTGCCCCGGATCTCGCTCCGGCGATAGCCAACCCCTTCGTGGCAGCCGCCGACAAGACATCGCTACTGCTCCACGCCGTATACGGCGCCGACACAGAGAAAGCAGATGCCACGTATGCCGACTTCATAAAGCTGCTTGAGCAGAACGGCCGCGTCTACATGGCCCGTGATATAGCGCTCGCTTTCATAAGCCTCTACCGCAAGGAACACTCAATATACAGAGTCGACATAGCCAGCGCGGCGCCTATGCCCGAGCAGCAGCGCAAACGCCTCGAAAACGTGATAGCGCAGCATGTCGGAAAAGGCACGATGGAGTACAACTACACCACCGACCCTTCCCTGATAGGAGGTTTCACCGTAACGGTAGACTCACAGCGGCTCGACGCCTCTGTAAGCAACGAACTGCAGCGCCTGCGCCGCAGCCTTATTAAATAACAAATCTCTCCCCAAACCAACACACCGCAAGCCATTCGCATAAAATGATAAATCCCAGCGAGATATCCCAAGTATTAAAACAACAACTCGAAAACGTAAACAGCAAAATCGCTTTCGAGGAAGTGGGAACAGTTCTTGAAGTAGGCGACGGCGTGGCCCACGTCTACGGCCTCGACAACGTCGGCGCCAACGAACTTGTAGAGTTCGAAAACGGCGTAAAAGGCGTTGCGCTCAACCTTGAGGAAAGCAATGTCGGCGTCATTCTGCTCAACCAGGTCAACAAAGTGACCGAGAACATGACAGTGCGCCGCACAGGCGAAATCGCCTCCATTCCCGTTGGCGAAGGCTTGCTCGGCCGTGTTGTTAATATTCTCGGCGAACCTATCGACGGCCGCGGCCCCGTGGCCGGCGACCTTATCCGCCTCCCGCTTGAGCGCAAGGCTCCCGGCGTTATCTACCGCCAGCCCGTTAACCAGCCGCTCCAGACGGGTCTGAAAGCTATCGACTCCATGGTGCCCATAGGCCGCGGACAGCGCGAGCTGATTATCGGCGACCGCCAGATAGGAAAGACAGCCATCGCCATCGACACCATCATCAACCAGCGCAAAGGTTATGAAGAAGGCAAGCCCGTATTCTGCATCTACGTGGCTATCGGACAGAAAGCCTCGTCGATAGCAGCCACTGTCGACGCCCTTCGCCAGCACGGCGCCCTCGATTACACCGTGGTAGTGGCCGCAACGGCCTCCGAGTCAGCCGCCATGCGCTATCTCGCACCCTTCGCGGGCGTGGCCATAGGCGAATACTTCCGCGACACCGGCCGCGACGCCCTCATCGTATACGACGACCTTTCGAAGCAGGCTGTGGCATACCGCGAGGTATCGCTTATCCTCAAGCGCCCGTCGGGCCGCGAGGCATACCCCGGCGACATCTTCTACCTCCATTCGCGCCTGCTCGAACGTGCCGCCAAAATAATCGACAATCAGGAAGTGGCATCGCAGATGAACGACCTTCCCGAAGCTCTCAAACCGCTTGTCAAAGCCGGTGGCTCGCTCACAGCCCTGCCTATCATCGAAACACAGGCCGGCGACGTTTCCGCCTACATTCCCACAAACGTGATTTCCATTACCGACGGCCAGATATTCCTTGAAACAGCATTGTTCAACCGTGGTATCCGCCCGGCTATCAACGTGGGCATATCCGTGTCCCGCGTAGGCGGCTCGGCACAGGTGAAGGCAATGAAGAAGGTTGCGGGAACCCTGAAAATCGACCAGGCACAGTTCCGCGAGCTTGAATCATTCACCAAATTCGGCGGCGACATCGATGCCGTGACAGCACGCGTAATCGACAAAGGCCGCAAGAACGAACGCCTTCTCATTCAGCCTCAGTACCACCCCATGCCCGTGGAAGAAGAAATCGCCATCATATTCTGCGGCGTGAACGGCCTGCTTGCAAACGTTCCCGGCGACAAAGTTGCCGAATTTGAGAAGCAGTACCTGCAGCTTCTCCACGCCAAGCATGCCGACGACGTGCTTGCGCAGCTCCAGAAAGGAATACTAACCGACGAAATAGCCGAAAAGCTTAAAGCCGCAGCAAGCGACGTGGCCGCAAGCTTCTAAACAACATATTAATGGCAACTCTACGCGAACTCAAAGGCCGCATAGGCTCAGTGGCATCCTCCGAGAAAATCACCGGAGCGATGAAAATGATATCTTCCGCCAAGATGCACAAGGCGGAAGGTGTGCTGCGTCGCCTGCTGCCATTCCGCCAATGCGTCCAGACTATTCTGGCAAGCCTTCTGTCGTCCGAGGCCCCGGTAAGCTCTCCGCTTACCGAAAAGCATGCCTCGGTGACACGCGTGGCCATTGCCGTGCTCGGTAGCGACGACGGACTTTGCGGAGCCTACAATGTCAACATATTCAAAGGCGTGCTCGAAGAACTCGCCAAGCTCCGCAGCACATACGGCAGCGATATACAGATCGACATAATCCCTGTCGGTAAAAAAATGGCGAAAGCATTCGCCCGCATCGGCGAAGACCCGGCAATAACCTTGCTCCACGACTCAGAGGTAAACTCAAAGAGCGACGGCGACACCGTGAAAGCGTTCGCTCAAAACCTGCAGGAAGAGTACATAGCGGGCAAATACGACCTCGTGCGGCTCGTGTATATGCACTATCACTCGGCAGGACGGCAGCGCCTCACAATCGACAACTATCTTCCCGTATCCACCGACACTCTCGGCGCCGGCGAAGCTCAGGGACGCCCCTGCCTGTTTGAGCCGGACGCGGCATCGATTTTCGCCGTGGCTGTACCGATGTACCTGCTGTCGCGAATGCAGGAGGCTTTTGCCGACAACCGCGCGTCGGAGCAGGCTGCCCGCGTGATGGCAATGCAAAGCGCCAACGACAACGCCCAAAAGCTCCTCGAACAACTCCAACTCGAATATAACAAGCTACGTCAGGCAGGAATAACTACAGAACTGCTCGACATCGTGGGAGGACAAGCCCGCGATTAGCCAACCGCAGCATAAACCTAAGTATAAACCAACTCAATACCGCATAAATGGGTAGTGTAAGAGAATATTTTTCATCATTAGGCACCGGTATCGCAAGCCTCCTGAAAGGCATGAAGGTAACGGGCAAGGAATTTATAACCCCGAAAATCACAGAGTGCTATCCCGAAAACCGCGATACGCACCACCCGGCCGAAAGGTTCCGCGCGGAACTTCATTTTATTTATGATGCCGAAGGCAACCACAAGTGCATAGCCTGCGGCAGCTGCGAGCGCAGCTGCCCTAACGGCACAATCACCATCGAATCGAAAATGGTGACAACAGCCGCCGGCACGAAAAAGAAAAAACTTGACAAATATTTTTATGACCTCGGAAGCTGCACATTCTGCCAGCTTTGCGTGACAAACTGCCCTACCGACGCCATTGCTTTCGACAATGACTTCGAGCAGTCTGTGTTCACACGCAGCAAACTCGTCAAGCAGCTCAATTATCTGCCCGAAAAAGAAGAACCCGCACCCACTCCCGAGGAACTTGCCCGCGCCCAGGCCGAGCGCGAAGCCAAGATAGCGGCTGCCAAAGCAAAAGCAGCAGCTGCCAAGGCGGCAAAAGAAGCCGAAGCAGGCGAAACACCCCAGCCCGGCACCGACAATAAGTAAAATCAATAAACCAATATGGAATCAGTAGGAAGTATAATTATGTACTTTATCGTCGCCCTGGCGATGATAGTCTTCTCAGTGATGGCCGTAACGACGCGCAAGATACTCCGCGCCGCCACATACCTGCTGTTTACCCTCTTTGCCGCTGCCGTGGTATACTTCATGCTCGATTACGAGTTCCTCGGCGCTGTGCAGATTGCGGTATACGCCGGCGGCATCGTGGTGCTGTTCGTCTTTGCCATCCTGCTCACAAGCCGACCGGGCGACAACACAGAGCGCCTGACATCGAAATCGCGTATCCTCGGCGGTATCGCCGCCGTGGCAACGCTCGTCATTGCCGGTTACGCACTCCTGAGCCGCTGCATCTCTTTCGCCACCAAACCGGCGATGGAGGCTCCCGACATGCAGACCGTCGGCAGCACCCTTATGGGTACAGGCGCAGGCCAGTATCTGCTGCCTTTCGAGGCTGTGAGCGTATTGTTGTTAGCTTGTATAATCGGCGGCGTTGTCGTTGCCCGTAAACGCTGACTTTTATGGAAATAACAGCTATTTACTATCTTATCCCGGCTCTGGTTATGTTCTGCTGCGGTGTGTACGGATTCATCACCCGCAAGAACATGATTGCTATGCTGATATCCCTTGAGCTGATGCTCAACGCGGTAGATATCAACTTCGTGGTTTTCAACCGTTTCTTGTTCCCAGAGCAAATGGAGGGTATGTTCTTCACCCTCTTCGCAATAGCCATAGCGGCAGCCGAAACCGCTCTCGCCATCGCTATTATCATCAACATCTTCCGCGCGGCCAAGAATATCGACGTCCGCTCACTTAACGAAATGAAATTCTAAGCTCTATGGATGTTACGATACCTATTCTGATTCTGGCCATTCCGCTGTTCATGTTCGTGTTCCTGGGTCTTCTGGGAATGAAGATGACGCACAAGCTTGCCGGAATACTCGGAACCGCCGGCATGGGCACAGTGATGGTGCTGGCCTATACCACCGCGTTTACCTACTTCTTCAGCGGCGCACCCGAATTTATCAATGCTGCCGGCGAACGCCTCCAGTACGTTGTCTTCGACCAGACATGGCTCGCTTTCACGCAGAACCTCGTTATCAAACTCGGCTTCCTGCTCGATCCCATCTCGGCTATGATGCTTGTAGTGATTACCACAATCTCGTTTATGGTGCATCTCTACAGCCTCGGATATATGCGCGACCACCACGGCGTGTACGAGCACGGCTTCCAGCGCTTCTACGCATTCCTGTCGCTTTTCAGCTTCTCGATGCTCGGCCTGGTTGTGGCCACCAACATCTTCCAGATGTACATCTTCTGGGAGCTTGTGGGCGCCTCGTCCTACCTGCTCATCGGCTTCTACTATACCAAGCCCTCCGCAGTGTCCGCCTCTAAGAAAGCATTTATCGTTACCCGCTTCGCCGACCTCGGCTTCCTCATCGGTATTCTCGTGCTATCCTACTACGGCGGCACCTTCAACTTCACCGACCTCACCTCTGTACCTGCCGACGGCATTGCCAACGTATATCAGGTAAGCGAAGGAACCGCGGCAAGCATACGCGACCTCATCGCCTCCAACCCGGCGCCGACATTCCTCGGCGGCTCTGTCCTGACATGGGCGCTCGTGCTCATCTTTATGGGCGGTATGGGTAAATCGGCAATGATGCCCCTCCATATCTGGCTTCCCGACGCTATGGAAGGCCCCACCCCCGTGTCGGCCCTTATCCATGCCGCAACTATGGTTGTGGCCGGTGTATACCTTGTTGCCCGCCTCTTCCCCCTCTATCTTATGGAGGAAACAGCGCTGGTGATAATCACCGTTGTGGGCGCCCTCACAGCATTCTATGCAGCCATGGTGGCCTGCACGCAGATCGATATCAAACGCGTGCTCGCATTCTCGACAATATCGCAGATAGCCTTTATGATGGTATCTCTCGGCGTTGCCCGTCCTGAAATACACCACGGCCTCGGCTATATGGCGTCGATGTTCCACCTGTTTACCCACGCCATGTTCAAGGCTCTGCTCTTCCTCGGCGCCGGCGCACTCATACACGCCATCGGCTCGAACGACTACACCGCCATGCACGGCCTGCGCAAGCATATGCCCATAACCCACATCACGTTCCTCATCGGCTGTCTTGCCATTGCAGGCATCATACCCTTCTCCGGCTTCTTCTCCAAAGACGAAATCCTCAGCTCCTGCATGGGTTACGACTGGGTGGCATACCTCTGGATGTCGATGGTGGCCGGTCTTACGGCATTCTATATGTTCCGCCTCTACTTCCTCATCTTCTGGTGGAAAGAACACAAAGTGCCCGAAGGACACCACGCTCCCCACGACCAGCCTTGGACTATGTCGCTGCCTCTGATTATACTCGCAGTGGTATCCTGCGTGTCGGGATTCATTCCCTTCGGCAAGCTCGTAAGCTGGAACGGACACCCCTACGACTTTATGGCGCACTTCGACTGGGGCGTTGCCGCAGTAAGCCTCGTAGTCGCCCTGGCCGGTATCGGACTCGCAGCCAAGATGTATATGCACGAGAACACCCTCCCCGAAAAGTTCCGCAACGCCGTTCCCGCCCTTTGGGACTGGTGCCACCACCGCTTCTACTGGGACGAACTCTATATGTTCATCACCCATAAGATTATCTTCAACAGCATCTGCCGCCCGCTCGCGTGGTTTGACCGCCACATCATCGACGGCACTATGGACTCCTTCGCCACCGTTACCAACAAGGCCTCCGACGCCATCAAGCCCCTCCAGAGCGGACAGATCCAGATGTACGTATGGTGGTATCTCATTGGCGCACTCGCTCTTGGCGCTGTGACAGTAATCTGCCTAATCTGATAATTTTCCGACAGTGCAAAAACCAGAAAATTAGTAATTACGATGCTATCCAATATATTGATATACTTCGTGGTGATACCGCTGCTTATGCTCGGCGGCCTCGCCCTCTGCCGGAATATCCGCCAGATACGCGCCGTTGCCGTCGTAGGCTCGCTGGCGCTCACGGCTCTATCGGTATACGTACTCTTAGAATACCTCGGCCTCCGCAATGCCGGAGCCACAGAGCCTATGCTCTTCGTTGACTCGTGGACATGGTTTGAACCTCTCAACATACACCTCGCAGTAGGTGTCGACGGTATCTCCGTGGCCATGCTCATTCTCTCCTCCATAATCGTTCTCGCAGGCTCTTTCGCCTCTTGGACCGTGGCACAGCCCAAAGCATTCTTCCTTTGGCTGATTCTGCTGTCGACCGGCGTGTTCGGCTTCTTCATCTCCATCGACCTCTTCACGATGTTCATGTTCTATGAAGTGGCCCTCATACCTATGTACCTCCTCATCGGCGTATGGGGTTCTGGCCGCAAGAACTATTCCGCAATGAAGCTTACCCTTATGCTTATGGGCGGCTCGGCCTTCCTTATGCTCGGCCTTATCGGTATCTACTACCACTCGGCTCCCGAAGGCGGACAGCTCACTTGGAACATTCTTGAAATAGCAAAGAACGATGCCATCTCGCACGGCTGGCAGACATTCCTCTTCCCGATGACATTCGTCGGCTTCGGCGTGCTTGGTGCCATGTTCCCCTTCCACACCTGGAGTCCCGACGGCCACGCCTCGGCGCCCACGGCAGTGTCGATGCTTCATGCCGGCGTCCTTATGAAACTTGGCGGCTACGGCTGCTTCCGCGTGGCTATCTACCTGATGCCCCAGGCAGCCCACGAACTTTCGTACATCTTCCTTATCCTTACCGGCATATCGGTGGTTTACGGAGCGTTCTGCGCCTGTGTCAAGACCGACCTCAAGTACATCAACGCATACTCATCGGTTTCTCACTGCGGCCTTGTGCTGTTCGCTATCCTTATGCTGAACACCACCGCAATGACCGGCGCCATCATGCAGATGCTCTCCCACGGTCTTATGACAGCTCTCTTCTTCGCGCTTATCGGTATGATCTACGGCCGTACACACACCCGCGAAATCACGCAGATGGGCGGTATGATGAAGATTCTCCCCTACCTCTCTGTATGCTACGTGATAGCAGGTATGGCGTCGCTCGGCCTCCCCGGCCTTTCGGGCTTCGTTGCCGAAATGACCGTTTTCGTAGGCTCTTTCCAAGCCGGCATGGCTGACTACCTCGCGGGCGAGGGCTCTCTCCGTCTGGTATTCACCCTTGTTGCCTGCTGCTCTATCGTAATCACTGCGGTATACATACTCCGCGTGGTAGGCAAACTCCTCTTCGGCCCGGTTTACGATCAGCACCATCTGACCCTCACCGACGCCACATGGTGGGAACGCCTCTCCACAGCCATGCTCATTATCAGCGTTGCTGCCATCGGCTGTTTCCCCAATTTCTTCAACAATCTGATTAATACCACTTTCTCGCCCGAAATCTTCAAAGTGCTCGGTATGTAACCCCTCTCAGGAATAAATTGCAATGGATTATTCTCAATTTTTAGCTATGAAGCAGGAAATCGGCCTATTGGTCGTGTTTCTGCTGGTATTCCTCTACGATACCTTCATGCCGAAGTCGACGCAGAAAGGACTCCCCGCATTTACAGCGATACTGACCCTCGCCCTTGCCCTGTGCGGTTTCTGCTCATACTGCCTCGGCACCGAAAGCACCACCGTGGCTTTCGCCGGCATGTACGAAACAAGCCCCATAATAGCCGCTATCAAGAACATTCTCAATATCGGCGTTGTGATAGTGCTCATTCAGTCCATCAAATGGGCCAACAGCGATGCCATGAGCATGCGCCGAGGCGAATTCTACGAGTTGTTGCTCGTGACACTCTTCGGTATGTATCTTATGATATCCGCCCGTCACTTCCTTCTCTTCATCATCGGCCTTGAAGGCGCCTCGCTTCCCTTGGCTGCAATGGTGGCTCTCGACAAAAACCGCTACGAAAGCCACGAGGCCGCTGTCAAGTACATACTTACAGCAGTGTTCTCCTCGGCAATCTTTATGATGGGGCTGTCATTCGTGTACGGCCTTACCGGCTCTCTCTACTTCGAGAACATATACTTCGCTCTCACCGGTGAGCTAAACACCATGCTCATCGTAGCAGTAGCCTTCGTAATCGCCGGCATAGGCTTCAAGCTGTCGCTTGTTCCCTTCCACCTCTGGACCGCCGACGTATACCAGGGCGCCCCCACTTCGGTAACCTCCTATCTGTCGGTTATCTCAAAGGGTGCTGCCGCCTTTGCATTCCTCGTAGTGCTCGCGCAGGTATTCGGCGCTTTGTACTCCGATGTGTGGGAATGGATGCTTTACGCTCTCATCATACTCACAATCACAGTGGGTAACCTCTTCGCTATCCGCCAGCGCAACATGAAGCGCTTCCTCGCCTTCTCCTCCATATCGCAGGCAGGCTACATCATGCTCGGCGTGATTGCATTCAACACAATGGGTGTTGCCGCTCTGATGTACTACATACTTGTGTACATCTTCTCCAACCTTGCAGCATTCGGCGTTATCGGCGCTATCGAAAATGCGTCGGGCCGCGTGTCGATGGACGATTACCGCGGACTCAACCGCACCAATCCCCGTCTTGCTTTCGCAATGATGCTCGCAATGTTCTCCCTCGCCGGCATACCTCCCTTCGCAGGCTTCTTCTCGAAGTTCTTCATCTTCACATCGGCAATCAACCAAGGCAGCGTGGCCATCTACGTGCTTGTGCTTATCGCACTTATCAACACCATAGTGTCGCTCTACTACTACCTGCTCGTGGTTAAGGCCATGTACATTGCCGACGACGAATGCCCTGTGGCAAACTTCAAATCGTCGTGCTCTGAGCGCCTCGGCCTCTGGATTACCGTAGGCGGCATCATCCTGCTCGGCATAGCAAGCTGCTGCTACAGCTCGCTGCTCGACCTGTCCGACATCAGCACAATGCAGATGTACTTCATCAACTAATTCAATCTGCACACAATACGAAGAAGGCGCGCCCGACGGACGCGCCTTCTTTTTTATGCAGTCATTCGACCTCAGAATACCAAACCCACGGCGAAACGGACAGCATTCATATCGAAGCCAATTCCATACTCCTGAATGCGCTGGCTCGTATAGCCAAGCTCGAATTTCACTTTCTTGTATCTTATGCCGACAGCCGGACTCCATGTAAAGCCTCCTGAGCCGCTCACTCCTTCCGTCGCACCGATGCCATAGCCCAAATCGAGCGACAAGAACGGTGTCACATTAGCGTTCACCGGCAGGTGACCTTTCACGTTGAGTGTTATCGGGATGAAGATCTCGCAACTTTCCGATAGGTCGTGATAGAAATCAAGACCCAGGCCCACGCCGGCAGAGAAATACTGCCCTACCCGGACACCCTGAACAGTATGCAGATTCACACGACCGGTTGCGAATGTACCCGTGCCCACCGAATATCCCAGTTCGACTTCGGGTTGGTACTTAACACTTACCTCCTGCGCTCCGGCCACCAGCGCGCTCAAGGCAAGCACAACAGATAAAAATAGTTTTTTCATGATACCTGGTATTATTTATTAGGTTTAGTTGAAATCAATCCGACTACGAAACAAATCTTTTGCTATCAATTTCACTAAGATTCGCGCAGCAAGATTGTCTTTCCGGCAAATATAGCGAAAAGTCATAAGATTGCAAGCCATATTGACTCACAAATGCAACTATCCGCTCAATATAAGAGGATATTGGCGCAAGGCAGGCGATTAGACCGCTTCATTCTTGGCTTTTTGGACGGAAATACGTAATTTTGCAGCCGAAAAACAAAGGGCTTAGCCGCCCTAATAATATAAAAATGGAAATTATCCGTACAGTAAAGCGTCTTGAGGAGATTTGCCGCGCAGCAGGTGAGTCGGGGAAGAGCATAGGCCTCGTTCCCACAATGGGCGCACTCCACGCTGGCCACAAATCCCTTGTTGACCGTGCCCGCAAAGAGAACGACATACTCGTTGTCAGTGTATTTGTAAACCCGACCCAATTCAACAATCCCGACGACCTCCGCACATACCCACGCACAGAGGAAGCCGACTCCGCCATGCTCGAAAACTGCGGCGCCGACTATGTGTTTATGCCCACGGCGGAGGAAATATATCCCGAGCCTGACACACGCGTGTTTGACCTCGGCCCCGTGGCCGAAGTAATGGAAGGAGCGATGCGTCCCGGCCACTTCAACGGTGTTGCCCAGATAGTTAGCAAGCTCTTCGCATGGGTCCGCCCCACACGCGCATACTTCGGCGAAAAAGATTTCCAGCAGATTGCGGTGATACGCAAGATGGCTGCTCTCGAAGGTTTCGACTTCGACATCGTGGCGTGTCCGATAGTGCGCGAAGCAGACGGCCTCGCCCTCAGCTCGCGCAATGTACGCCTCACAGCCGAAGGACGCGCCATCGCGCCACAAATCCACAGCCTGCTTGAAAAGAGCCGCCAGCTCAAAGAGCAGGGCCTGAAACCCGCCGAAGTTGCCCGTGCCACAGCCGAGGCAATCGATTCGGTGGCGGGTCTAACCACGGAATATTACCAGATAGTCGACGCTCTCACCATGCAGCCCGTCGACGACTGGAGCGACGCCGGAGCCGAAGGCACCGTCGGCTGCGTGACAGTATACTGCGACAACGTGCGTCTTATCGACAATATACGCTACTAAAAATGTATATCCAAGTACTCAAATCGAAAATACACCGTGTGAGTGTGACAGAGGCACGGCTCGACTATATCGGCAGCATCACAATCGACGAAGACCTCCTTGATGCGGCCAACATACTTCCCGGCGAGAGAGTCTACATTGTGAACAACAACAATGGCGCGCGCCTCGACACCTACACCATACCCGGCGAAAGAGGCTCAGGCACCATATGCCTCAACGGAGCTGCCGCTCGCCTTGTGCAGCCCGGCGACATCGTGATAATAATGGCCTACGCCACCATGACTCCCGACGAAGCCCGCGCCTTCAAGCCCGCAGTGATATTCCCCGACACAGCCACCAACAAGCTATAAGCCACCCTCCCCTACCCCGTAATATAAAATGTTCGAAAAACTTAGCGACCGCCTTGAGCGAAGCTTCAAGCTCCTCAAAGGCCAGGGCAGAATCACAGAAATAAACGTTGCCGAAACCCTCAAGGACGTTCGGCGCGCCCTAATCGATGCCGACGTAAACTACAAAGTAGCCAAAACCTTTACCGACACCGTAAAGCAGAAAGCCCTCGGCCAGAACGTTATCAACGCCATCAAGCCGAGCGAGCTTATGGTGAAAATCGTTCACGACGAACTCGCCTCGCTCATGGGAGGCGAACCCACCCCGCTCAACCTCTCCGGCCGCCCGGCAATCATTCTTATGTCGGGTCTGCAGGGTTCCGGTAAGACCACCTTTACCGGCAAGCTCGCCAAAAAGCTCAAGGAAGAGAAGAACATGCGGCCGCTGCTCATTGCCTGCGACGTGTATCGCCCCGCCGCTATCGACCAGCTGAAAGTACTTGCCGAGTCGATAGGCGTCGACGTATATACCGAAGACGGCGTGAAAGAACCCGTAGCGATAGCACGCCGCGGCGTGGACTTCGCAAAACAGCACCACTACGACCTCGTAATCATCGATACCGCAGGCCGCCTCGCGGTCGACGAACAGATGATGGACGAGATCGAGGCCATCAAAAATGCCGTAAATCCCGGCGAAATACTCTTCGTTGTCGATGCCATGACAGGTCAGGACGCCGTTAATACCGCCAAGACCTTCAACGAACGCCTCGACTTCGACGGAGTGATACTTACCAAGCTCGACGGCGACACACGCGGCGGCGCGGCCCTGTCGATACGCAGCGTGGTAGAGAAACCCATAAAGTTCATCGGTACAGGCGAACGCCTCGACGGCATCGACATATTCTACCCCTCCCGTATGGCCGACCGTATTCTCGGCATGGGCGACATCGTGTCGCTCGTTGAGAAAGCGCAGCAGCAGTACGACGAGAAAGAAGCCGAAGAACTTGCCAAGAAACTGCGTAAGAACCAGTTTACCTTCACCGACTTCCTCAAGCAAATCAACCAAATCAAGAAGATGGGCAACATCAAGGATTTGGCTGCCATGATACCGGGCGTGGGCAAGGCTATCAAGGACGTGGATATCGACAACGACGCTTTCAAAGGCATCGAGGCGATAATAATGTCTATGACACCGCACGAACGCGAGCACCCCGACGTTATACGCGGCACCCGCGTGCAACGTATCGCAAAAGGCTCCGGCACATCTGTACAGGAAGTAAACCGCCTGCTCAAGCAGTTCGACCAGATACGCAAGATGATGCACCAGGTAAGCACCATGGGGTCGAATCCTGCCGGAATGATGCGCCAGATGCAGCAGATGCGCAAGCGCAGAAGATAAAAAGCAGAATTTCAACAAACAAGGCAAACCACGCACATATATATGGAACTTATCGACGGTAAGAAAGCCGCGGCTGAAATAAAGCAGGAGATAGCCGCAAAAGTAGCCGAGCGCATAGCCCAAGGCAAACGCGCCCCTCATCTTGCAGCCATACTCGTAGGGCATGACGGCGGAAGCGAAACATATGTGGCACACAAAATCAAGGCTTGTGCCGAATGCGGATTCCGCTCCACCCTCATTCGCTTTGAAAGCACCGACGAGGCTCCGCTGCAGCAAAGCGAGCTGATAGCCGCCGTCGAAAGTCTGAACAACGACCCCGAAGTCGACGGGTTCATCGTCCAGCTCCCCCTGCCGCGCCATATCGACGAAAACGCGGTAATCGAGGCTGTAGACCCCTCGAAAGACGTCGACGGCTTCCACCCCGTCAACGTGGGGCGCCAGTCGCTCGGGCTTCCCTGCTTCCATTCGGCCACTCCCGCCGGTATCGTCGAACTGTTAAAGCGCAACAACATACCCACAAAGGGCAAGCGCGTGGTAATAGTAGGCCGCAGCAACATCGTGGGCAAGCCGCTGGCAGCCATGCTGATGCAGAAAGGCGCCACAGCCGATGCCACTGTCACAGTATGCCATAGCGCCACTCCCGACATTGCAGAAATCACACGTCAGGCCGACATACTCGTGGCCGCAGTAGGTCGTCCCGGCATGATTACCGCCGACATGGTTGCCGACGGAGCCACTGTGATCGACGTAGGCACCACACGCGTGGCCGACCCGACCCGCAAAACCGGTTTCCGCCTCTGCGGCGACGTCGATTTCGACAATGTAGCGCCCAAATGCAGCTTCATCACACCCGTACCCGGCGGCGTAGGCCCGATGACAATCTGCTCCCTTATGCAGAACACCCTTTTGGCAGCTGAGCGCAAAGACTGATGCTCTCTTTTCTGCTGCCGCTGTATGTTTCGCTCATCTCCCTCGTTTCAGGTTACGACGAGGCAGAACTTCTCTTCGTGGGCGACGCCATGCAGCATCAGGCGCAGCTCGACGCTGCCCGCAGCAGCAAATCAGGCTATGACTACAGCGCTTATTTCAGCGCTGTGGAGCCGTATGTGCGGGAGGCCGACTTCGCCGTAGCCAATCTCGAAACGCCGGTGGGCGCAGCCCCCTACTCCGGCTATCCCTGCTTCAACGCGCCTCCCGCATTCGCCAAGGCGCTTTCTGATGCCGGATTCGACCTCTTGCTGACAGCCAACAACCATACTCTCGACAGAGGAGCCAAGGGTCTGAAAGCCACCATAGCCACTCTCGACAGCCTCGGCATAGCGCATATCGGAACATACGCCGACGACAGCGCCCGTGTCCGCGCCCTGCCCAAAATCGTGAGCATCAACAACATCAAGTTCGGATTCCTCAATTACACCTATGGCACCAACGGCATAGAGCCTCGCGAAGGCGTGGTTGTAGACTATATCGACAGGGCAACCATAAAAGCCGATGTGGAGGCCGCGCGCCAAGCCGGAGCCGAACTTGTGGCGGTGTGCATACACTGGGGGGATGAGTACAAGCTCCTGCCCAACAAGCAACAGAAGCACACGGCTGATTTCCTCGAAGCCATTGGCGTCGACTTGGTGATAGGCTCGCACCCGCACGTGATACAGCCTATGGAGCTTAGGCCAAACCGATACAAGCCGGAGAAAAACATATTCATAGTCTATTCTCTGGGCAATTTCATATCGAATATGAGGACGCCCGACACACGCGGCGGAGCAATGGCCCGCATAAAGATACGCCGTGGTGCAGACCGCAAGCCGCGCATAGAGGAAGCCGACTACAGACTTGTGTTCACAGTTCCCGGAACATCGCCCGCCAACAACTTCCGACTCGTGGAACCGTCGAAAATCGACGATGCCGCGTGGAAAGACAAGGCCGCGCTCTTTGCCAAACGCGCCCGAGCGATATTCGACGAGCATAACATAGGCGTGCCTGAAGCTGCACAATAATGGGCGTATTTCATTTCAAACAATTCGATATCGACGACAGCGGCTGCGGCATGAAAATCTGTTCCGACAGCGTGCTGCTCGGCGCGTGGTTCTTTCCGCGCCACAAACGCGCGCGCCGCGTTGCCGACGTCGGCGCCGGCTCGGGCCTCCTGTCACTTATGGCTGCTCAAATTCTCCCCGGCGCAAGCATTGTCGGACTCGAAATCGACTCCGACGCAGCCCGTGCCGCACGAGCCAACTTCAGCGCCTCTCCGTGGGCCGAGCGCCTTGCCATCGTTGAAGGGAACTTTGCAGACTATTCGGCCGCCGAGCCTTTCGACTTGATTATAAGCAATCCGCCGTACTTCGCATCAGGAGAGAAAGCCTGCGACCAAGCCCGCGCCACAGCCCGCCATCAGGCATCGCTATCGTATTCCTCACTTTTGGATTACGCCAAGGCGCATCTTGCCCCGAACGGCCATCTCGGACTGATAGCGCCTGCCGAACAGACCGACGAAATAATTTTCAACGCCGAGCTGAAAGGCCTTAAACTCAGACGAATGTGCGATATCTGCGCACGCGAAGGACGCCAAGCAGGCCGGACAATGTTTGACTTCGCCCTTGCCGACGGCGACACACACTCCGAAACACTGCACATACGACAATCGGACGGCGCCCTCCACCCTCTTTACACAGCCATTGTAGAACCCTTTTACACCAAAATATCATGAAACTGGCGCTGTCACTCACCCAACGTCTGCTCCTGCTTTTATTCATATTCATAGTATGCTACGCCATCACAGCTCTTTGCGTGAAAATTGTTGGCGCCGTACTAAGCGACAATCTGCCAGCATACTTGCGCATAAGCGCAATGCTACAGGACGTTTTCGCCTTCATAGTGCCTGCCGTAGCCACGGCGCTTGTGGTAACCCGGCGTCCGGCCGACCTGCTTATGATTAGAAGCAGACCCGGCATAACGGTGTTTATGCTGGTAGTGGCGCTGCTGTTTGTTTCGATACCATTTCAGGAGGCAGTAATATACTGGAATTACCATATCACCCTGCCCCACTGGGCGCAAGGCTTTGAAGCGTGGGCACGGCAGATGGAAAACGCAGCCTTTGAAACGATGAAGTGCCTCCTCGGCGACACTTCTGTTGTGGCCTTGATTGTGAACTTGCTTATCATAGGTGTGGCTGCCGGATTTTCAGAAGAGCTACTATTCAGAGGCTGCCTGCAACGCCTTCTTACCACCGGCGGCGTCAATCGCCACGTGGCCGTATGGGTTGTAGCAGTCATATTCAGCGCGCTCCATTTCCAGCTGTTCGGCTTTGTGCCCCGCATGCTTCTTGGCGCATATTTCGGCTACCTGCTCATCTGGACAGGCAGCCTGTGGGCACCCGTGGCAGCCCATGTACTTAACAATATGATGTTCGTGCTTACAGCGTGGCTTCAGGTGCGCAACGGCGAGCCTGTCACCAACGAACCAAGCCTGTGGCATCCGGCTGCTATCGCGGCAAGCGCGGCTCTGAGTGCCGCCGTATTGTGGGCCTTATGGAAATTTGGCCGCCGCAACAGCGACAAATCATAATGTGAAATAGTCGGCATCGTTAGCCGCCGGGAAACTACGCCGAAATTCGGCGAGCTTGCCTCGGTTAAGATCCGCCACTATGAACGGCGAGTCAACAGGCCGCACGCCCACGGCCATGCCCCGGCCATCGAATATATAGCTCAAGCCGTCGTAACTGCCAAATGCGTCTTCGCCGCCACGGTTGGCCCCGACAACGCAACTCTGGTTCTCGATAGCCCGGGCTATCAGCAGATGTTCCCACGCATAAGCACGCGCACGCGGCCAGTTGGCACACACCAACAGCAGGTCGTACTCGCCGTGCCGGCAGCGGCACCACACCGGGAAACGAAGGTCGTAACATACCACCATCGCCACGTTCCAGCCACGAAAACGCACCACGGGCATTCGATCCTGCCCCGCAGCGAAAATCTTGGCCTCGCTGCTCAGCGAAAAGAGATGCCGCTTGTCGTAAAATGTTTCCTCTCCGCTCGGCTCTATGAAAAAAGCCCTGTTATACAGATGCGGGTGGGTCACAGCAAGGAAACTACCGGCAAAAGCGGCCCCGGTGCTCGACGCCCATTGCTTCACCCTGTCGATCGTGCCTTCGGTGTTACGTTCTGCAAGCGAGGCCATGGCGCCCGCATCGCCGGAATATCCCGTTGAAAACAGCTCGGGAAGAACCACTATGTCGGTTCCTTCGGGAAGCTTGGCCAAGGCTTTCTCCACAGCGGCGAAGTTAGCCTCTTTGTCATCAGGCACTATCGAAACAGGAAGTGTGGCAACCCGCAGGTTTCCCGCATAATCATTCATCGGCACAAAATTTTTCAGGATATTTGCCCTTAAAAGGACGGTAATACTCTTTTATAGCCCTCATATCGGTATCAACATCGCCGACAGGCTCGAAGGTGCGTTCTATTTTCGCTATTTTGGTGTGGAAGTCGATAGCCGCAAGCACTATTGGCACCTGCGCCCGCTCTGCAATTCTCAGAAAGCCCGTATGCCACTCGCAAGTACGGCTGCGCGTGCCCTCGGGAGTTATGGCTATGGCAAGCCTGTCGGCTGCCTCAAAACGCTCCACTATGATATCGGTAAGCGGACGTTCGCCCCGCTTGCGCCGAGGCACGGGGATGCCCCCGATAGACCTGAAAAAGCAGCCCAGCGGCCAGAAAAACCATGTGTCTTTCATCAGAAAGCCCGCCTTGCGCCGCACCGACGCATAGGCAAGCTTTCCAATGATAAAATCCCAGTTGCTTGTATGGGGCGCAACGCATATGATGCATTTCGGATAATCAGGCACGCTTACACGCACCGTCCACCCGAAAAGCTTGAGAATGCGTCCGGCAAGATTCATTCCGATACGGCTTCTTTGAAAGTGGAGCGAACTTCTTCAGGAAGAGCGGCATTCATTTTCTTAACGATGGCGCACACGCCGGCGTCAAATTCGTCGAGCAGGCGGTTGTAAGCTTCGGCGAAATATGTGTGACGCGCCTTGTTGTATTCCGCCTTGGTAGCGAAGTCCGACGGACGCTTGTCGAACGACACCGACACCTTTGTCAGCGAGGCGTTCTGCAGCGCGGCTGCGTCAATCAGTACTTCGTGTACGGCCTTTCTCTCGATTGAGGGGAAGGCGGCACGTGCGAGCAGGATTTCGGCGGCAAGGGCGCCACAGGTGTTGCGGATGAATTTTTTGAGTTCGCGTTTTGTTGCCATGTGTTTCTTTTTTATGGTTAGTTGTAATTCATTATCACTTTCTTAATCGCCGGGAGTGTCGGAGGCACTATAGCGGGATGCCTCCGTACAGACATAAAACGAGTAAGCTGCACCGGCAGTTCGATGGCGCCGCCTGTTATACGCGTCATTATATCGAGCTGTTTGGCAGGATGTCCCGTGGCGAATATGAGCTTGGCAGCATCAGGAGCCGCTCTGCGGGCTGCACACAGCGCAACGGCGGCATGCGGGTCGAGAGTGTATGCAGAAGTCTGCCGCATAAGGTTCACGGCATACGCTATCTCCATATCGCCCACCGCAGGCGCGGCAGCAATGTCGGCACGCATAGCGCCTGTATCGCCTCCGTATATGTTCAGAAGCCGGGGCCAACCCGACGGATAAGCCATATCAATGGCCGGAGCATAAGTGCGCACAGGCTGTGCCACGCTATCGACGGCTTCTCCGGCGAGCAAACGCCCGAGGGTGCCGTTGGCATTTGTGGCCCCGATAAGAGGGCCTGTCTGAAGCCCCATGCGGCGAGCCATAGCAGCGGCAGCCAATATGCTGAGGTTGCCTGAAGGTATGGCAAATGCCGCCTTCGACGCATCTACCCCGGCATTGTCAAGCCGTGCCGCAGCATGGAAAGCGAGGCTCACCAAAGGCAGCACGCGGGCTATATTGATAGAATTTGCCGCCGTAAGGCCGAGCGACTCCATTGACGAGTCGGCAATGGCCGCATCGACCATCCGCTTGCAGTCCTCGATAGTGCCACCCACCTCGACGGGGTGCACATTCTCGCCCAAGGCAGTGACCTGCGATATAGCCATTCTTGAAAGACGGCCCTTGGGATAGAGCACAAACACGTTCACACCCTCGGCCTTATAGAAAGCATTGGCTACGGCAGCCCCGGTGTTGCCGGTAGTCGCCACGAGTATATTGCAGGGCTTGCCGGGAACTGAAAAATGCCTCAACATTCCGGCCATAAAACGCGCGCTGTAGTCCTTCACCGTCAATGTCGGCCCCTGGTAAAGCTCGAGCACATAGGTGTCGTCGGCTATCTGTACGAGAGGGGCGTCAAAAGCGAAAGCCTCGTCGACAATCTTCTTCAGGGCCGAAGGGTCGAGATCTTCGCCTAAAAACGTGGCTGCCACCACGTAGGCTATCTCTCGCAGGGACATCTCGCCCATATTGTTGAAAAAAGCACGCGGAAGCTTCGGTAAATCTCCGGGCATATACATTCCGCCGTCCGGCGCAATGCTCCGCCTTATTGCCTCGGCAAACGCCACTGGCTCGGTTCCTCCCGATGTACTTACATACTTCATTTCTTAATAGATAACTGTGGAAATACCAAATATGCCGCCCTGCCGGACAGGCAGGCACGACAAATCTCTCTATCACGCAGACAAACTTTCATTACCACTGTTGTTTTACTTCGCAAAGATACGAATAAGTCGAGCGCAAAAGCAAATTTATTTGATTTTGCCGAGCGTGAGTATCTAAGGCGGTCAGCCAAAGATACGAATAAGTCGAGTGCAAAAGCAAATATTCTTTTGATTTTGCCAAAACGACTCCCCTCTGCATAAACAAATAAATCCGGCTTGTTGCTTAAAGACAGCCAACGCAAACGTATTAATTTGGCTGAGCAGAGAATAATGAGTAATTTTGTGGTATGGGAAGAAGCAGACGCCAACAAGGTATTTCCGATAATATTCTTACAAATGTGCACAGCCTCATCAAGTCGATGCGGCTTATAGACACCCACGCCCCGGTAATAGTGGCCCTCAGCGGCGGTGCCGACTCAGTAGCCCTGTTGGCCATACTCTCCCGCCTCGGATTTGATTGCCGCGCCGCGCATTGCAACTTCCATCTGCGCGGCGAGGAATCGATGCGCGACATGCGCCATTGCCGGACTATCTGCGAAAGACTCGGCGTAGACCTTTATATCCGCGATTTCGACGTCAAAGCCCATATGGAGCAAACGGGCGACTCCGTGGAGATGGCATGCCGCGACCTACGATACAGGTGGTTCGACGACCTTCTCGACCGCGACGGAGCGCAGGCCGTAGCCGTGGGACACCACCGCGAGGACCGGGCCGAAACATTCATACTCAACCTTATGCGCGGAGCCGGTATAGAGGGGCTTACAAGCCTGCGGTACCGCAACGGTAATGTTGTCCGCCCGCTTCTCGACTTGAGCCGCGACGACATCGAGCGCTTTCTCGAATCGGAAAATCTGGATTATATAACGGACAGTTCCAATGCGAGCGACGCACACCGCCGCAACCGTGTCCGCAACCGCCTCTTCCCCATGATGGAGGAGATGTTTCCCGGGGCCGTCGACTCCGTGCTGCAAAGCATCGACAACCTGTCGCGAACACGCACCATATATGCCGAGGCAATAGCATCAAAGAACGCCATCTATCGCTCAGACAACACCATACACCTCTCCCGCCTTGTCGAGGCTGAAAAAGAACCGGCCGGAGTATTATTTGAGATAATGCGCGGTTCAGGCTTCAATTTCAGCCAGATATGCAGCATGGTGGAACGCGCCAGCTGCTCCGGGCTTAGCTTCACAGCCTCCGACGGCAACACCGTGGCAGAATTGAGCCACGGCACAATTACGCTTACCGACGGCGCAAAAGCCGTGGTTGCCGACGAAGCATATACCGTGAATCCGCGCCACGACATACACGAGCCGGTATCGATAGCCGTGTCCCACCACCCCGTAGAGGAGTTCCGCCCCGAACAACTCGGCGCCTACGCGGCATACTTCGACGCGGCTGCGATTGAAGAAAACCACCTATGGCAGCTTCGCCACTACCGCCGAGGCGACCGCATGGTGCCATTCGGCGCGGTCAAGTCCAAGCTTGTAAGCGACCTTTTTGCCGCCGCCAAATACAGCGCGGAAGAAAAGCGCAGAGCCTGGCTGCTGACATGCGACGGCGAAATAGTGTGGATTACCGGCTTGCGCAACTCCTCTTTCGCACCGATAGGGCCGCACACAAAGCGGTATATCCGCTTGCGCCTCAATCCCGAATAACCAACAAACAAATATCATACTTACTTACAAAAACATGAAAAGCAAATCTTTAACTGCAGCAGCCCTGCTGTGTGCCCTGTCAGCCTCCGCTCAGGATGGCGACATAGTGGCCACCTCGGCGTACCGCTGGCACGGCGACACCATCACCCAAGGGCCGTTCTTTGCCACAGCTCCCGGCGAATACGAAATAATATCCACCTATTCGGCAGAACCGGGCTTCGGCTTCCCCATAGAAAAACAATGGAAGCTAAAAAACGACATATCGGCCTATCCGCAGCTCAGCACGCCCAACACGCTGCATACCGCCATATATAATATGGGACTCGACGAAATGGTGAACGCCGTCGAACCCGACACCACTCTGCGCACCGGCAAGGAATGGGCAGGCGTATGGACTCGCGACGTAAGTTACTCCATACTCCTGTCGATGGCATACCTCCAGCCTGAAGCCTCGAAAATATCTCTGATGAAGAAAGTGAACCCCAACGGAGTGATAATCCAGGACACCGGGAGCGGAGGCGCGTGGCCCGTAAGCTCCGACCGCATGGTATGGGCGCTGGCAGCATACGAAATATACAAAGTGACCGGCGACCGCCAGTGGCTTGAGTACATATACCCGATAATAACCAAATCAATAGCCGACGACGAGCTTACCGTGGCGTCGGAAAACGGACTTACAAAAGGCGAAACATCATTCATCGACTGGCGCGAACAGAGCCACCCGCGATGGATGCAGACTGCCGACATATACCGCTCGGAAACACTCTCGACATCGATAGTGCACACTCAGGCAGTCCGCATAGCCGCCGACATAGCCCGCCGGCTCGGCAAGAAAAAAGACGCGGAGCAATACAGCGCGCGTGCCGACAAAATGGCAAAGGGCATAAACACCCAGCTGTGGATGCCCGAAAAAGGCTACTATGCGATGTATAAGTACGGTCGCATAAACCCCATTGTCAATCCCCGCGCCGAAACACTCGGAGAATCGCTTGCCATATTATACGACATCGCAACTCCCGAACGCGCCGACAGCATAACACAGAACAACCCCACCACACCTTTCGGCACTGCCATATTTTATCCCCAGATTGCAGACATGCCGCCATACCACAACAACTCGCTATGGCCTTGGGTGGGAGCTTACTGGGCTATGGCAAACGCCAAGGCGGCAAACGAGGAAGGAACCCTCGAGGCAATCGGCGCCGTATTCCGACCGGCAGCACTGTTCGCCACCAACAAAGAGAACTTCGTGCTCGACAACGGCGACATCGCTACCGAGCTGAACTCGTCGAACATGCTGTGGTGCCTTGCCGGAAACCTCGCCATAACCCACAAGATACTTTTCGGCATACATTTCGAGCCGGACGGACTCGCTTTCGCGCCATTCGTGCCGAAGAATCTGGCGGCAGAACGCAGCCTCACAGGTTTCAAATACCGCGACGCCGTGCTGAACATCACTGTAAAAGGATACGGCAGCAAAATCAAAACATTCACACTCAACGGCAAAGAGCACAAGCCGTATGTTCCGGCCGACATCAAGGGCGTCAACGACATAGTAATCACCATGGCTGACGATACCCCGGCGCCCAAGACCGTGAACCGCCGCCCCAACGCCAAAGCTCCCCTCACCCCGATAGCATGGCTCGAAAACAGCCCGGCTCTCGACGGCCCCGGCGTGCCGGCAAACAACCTGCTGCGCTGGAATCCCATAGAGTACATCGGAGGCTACATAGTGCTGCGCGACGGCAAGCCTGTGGCCCGCACCCGCCAGACGAGCTTCAACGCAACCGCCCCGGGCGAATATCAGGTGATAGGCGTGGCCGGCGACGGCACAGAATCGTTTGCCTCCGAACCCCGCTGCAACTATCCCGCCGTATCCGTCCAAATGCCCGGCGAAGTCGGCCAGATGAGCTCACCCGAAATATCATACATGCCCGCGACCCCGGTAGAGGGATTCCACGGCGCCGGATTCAGAGAACTGGACCAAACCTCCGCCCCCGTTACAGTGGCATTCGACACTGCCGACGGCGGCACATATGCCATCAGTCTGCGCTACGCCAACGGCAACGGCCCCGTCAACACCGAGAACAAATGCGCTATCCGCACCCTCTCTCTCGACAAAAAACGCCTTGGCATAGTGGTTATGCCCCAACGCGGCACCGCCAACTGGAACGACTGGGGAGAATCCAACACCATAATCGCCGAAATAGCGCCCGGAAAGCACATCATAACCCTGGACTTCCGGCCTGAAAACACCAATATGAACATCGATACAAACCATGCGATTGTCGACGAAATAATTCTCCGAAAGGTTAAATAATTCGGCGAAATTTCGCTATATTTGCAGGGCGCGGGCATAATAAATCTACCCGCGCCCTGCCTTTTTATTCAACCACAGGCACACCACGCGTGTTTTAACGATGTACAACGTACCCACATGAAAGATACCGACATACAAATAAGCCTTGCCGCAGTAGGCGAACTCGAAGGAGGCACCGCCCTCAACCGTCGCGCCCTGCGCCGACTCACCAAACAGCCTATCGTAGTAGATATGAGCGTCAAAGCCATTCCCGACCTGAAGAGGTCGCTGATCACACTGGTGGTTTCGTGCTCGTACCGCGCGGTGATAGGCTTTATCCGCGAGCGACTGATGGTATGCTCGGCCGTGGCTACATTCGAGGTCGCCGACCTCGCAGGCCACATCGAGCGGAGGGGCGATGAGGCTGTGGTAGGCGGAAGCCTGATGATGACCATGCTCGGAATCGCCGTGGGAGCGTTGCGCGGCATAGTGGCCGTACGCACCGCGGGCACTCCCCTGCACAACAGGCCACTGCCAATAATCGACCTAAGCGCACTTATGTACAGGCTGCACTACGGTTCGTCGGCTCCGGCAGCCTTCCCGCTGTAGCCCGACGTCACAAACTTATTTTTTTTCGTTCCGCCTGAAAAATTTTGGACGGCTGCAAGCCCTGAGTTTGGCGTTTTTTTGAGTAATTTTGCAATTCTAATCTACATCTTGTTTTTGTAATGATTGATTCTTTTATTCTGCTCTCCATTACCGACTACCTCAACGCGGCGTGGTTCTTCGACTGGTTCGTAAACAACGCCTCGTATCTTTTCGTGTTCGTCTTCATGGTGATTGAAAGCTCCTTCATTCCATTTCCGTCGGAAGTAGTGGTGCCTCCCGCCGCGTATCTGGCCATGCAAAAAGGAGATATGAACATATTTCTTGTCGTTCTTGCCGCAACCGCAGGCGCTCTCGTAGGGGCCTTGGTGAACTATGTGCTGTCGCTGCTAATAGGGCGCCCCATAGTGTATGCTTTCGCCAACTCGCGATTCGGACATGCCTGCCTTATCAATCAGGAAAAGGTAGAGAAAGCCGAAAAATACTTCGACAACCACGGCGCAGCCTCCACATTCTTCGGCCGCCTCATTCCGGCTGTGCGCCAGCTCATATCCATACCCGCAGGCATAGCCAAGATGAACATATGGGTGTTCATGCTGTTTACCTCTCTCGGCGCGTTGATATGGAACTGCATACTCGCCGGACTCGGCTGGTGGCTGTCGCGCCATGTGAGCCTCGACGAGTTATATGTGTCGGTCGAAAAATACAACAGCTACCTGACACTCGGCGGAATCATAATACTCGTGTTATGCGTGCTGTACATACTTTATAACGCTTTCAAAAAGAATAACGCCACCAAAACGAAATGATAGTAGCCCCTTCCATACTTTCGGCTGACTTCGGCTGCCTCGGAGAATCAATCGCCATGCTCGAAAGCGGCGGTGCCGACTGGATTCACTGCGATGTCATGGACGGTGTGTTCGTGCCTAACATATCGTTCGGTTTCCCGGTGATATCTGCAGTGGGCAAGCTCACCCGGAAGCCTCTCGACGTGCATCTGATGATAGTGAATCCCGAACAGTACGTAGGCAGAGTACGCGATTGTGGCGCCATGATGATGAACGTGCATTACGAAGCGTGCACGCATCTGCACCGTACCGTCCAGAGCATTCACGCCGCCGGTATGAAGGCCGGTGTGACACTCAACCCGGCAACCCCCGTGGCAATGCTTCAGGACATTATCGCAGACATCGACATGGTGCTGCTCATGAGCGTCAACCCCGGGTTCGGCGGCCAGTCGTTCATACAGCACACAATCAAAAAAATAGAACAGACTCGCGCCCTGATAGCCGAAAGCGGCTCTAAAGCGCTGATTGAAGTTGACGGAGGCATCAACCGCTCCACAGGCGCACTCTGCGCGCAGGCCGGAGCCGACATTCTCGTTGCCGGAAACTCGATTTTCTCTTCGGCTGACCCGCACGCCGAAATATCATTCCTTAAAAACCTATAAGCAGCCATAGCTGCTCCTTTCTCTCTCCCTGCTGTAACACAATGGCAAAACAACGCAATATCGACCCCTCTATCGACGATATAGGTATTAACGCAATACCGGGCTCCCGCCCCGTAGACAAGCCGAAGCCCAAACGCCCTGCAGCCGGAGTCGCGCAACGACGCGACGCCGATGCACCGCCCGTGCGCGAACAGGCGCATGAGCGCCGACGTCCGGCTCCGAAGCAACACCCACGCCGGGAACCATACAATTTCATATCCTTCGTGCGCGACTACCGCACCCATCTGTCGCTCGGAGTGATATTCTGCCTCGTGGCATTTGCCATGGTGGTATGCGGAATCTCGTTCATGTTCAACCACGGAGCCGACCAGAGCGTGACCCACGCCCGGACGGTAAGCGAAATCGTGGCGTCGGGCGACATCGTGCAGAACGCCGGAGGCCCCGGAGGCGCCAAATTCGCCGAATGGCTGCTTGTCGACGGTTTCGGCATCGGGTCATTCATTCTGGCGGTGTACCTGTTCCTGCTCGGCCTTGCATTGATGAAGCTGAAGCGCTGCAATTTCTGGTCGCTGTCGTTCAGATGCCTGTTTTCAGCCTGCGCGATCTCCGTCATAGTCGGGCTGCTCACGTACAACCGTGCCGACGTATTCCACCTCGGTGGCACGCACGGCTACTTTGTGAACCACCTTTTGCTGCAATACACCGGCGCTCTCGGAGCATATTGCACCACGGTGGCACTTCTCGGCATACTTGTGGCGGTATTCCTCAAGCCTCTCACAATCCTTTGGAACGCCATGTCGAAGACATTCAGCAAGCATAAGGCCCAGCTCCATCACGAACCGGCTGCAGAAACTGTGGCAAAGCCCGAATTCGACATACTCGACGACAATGCTGCCGGAGAAGAATCCGACGAGTCCGACGACAGCGATGCCGATGAATCGGCCACCACTGCCGCCGCCGAAGAAGCTGCCAAAATCGCAGCCGAGCATGCCCGCTTCATGCCGCCTCCCGCACTCGACGACCTCGACAGCGAGGATGGCGAGGACGAAGAACCCGAACCCGGCCATAGCGCCGTCGCCGCAGCCATAGCGGCCGCGGCGGCTCCCGTAGCCCCTGTTGCTGCCGAAATACCGGCCACGGTGACGGTGCCGGAAGTCCCGGCGCCTGCCGCAACCGAGCCTCCGGCAAAACCCGCCTACGAAGCCGAAACAACCGCACAGCCCGAAGTGAAAGGCGAGCCGGAAATGATTATCGTCAACGCCACACACGAAAACACCGTAGAGGACACAAAGTCGGCGCAGATAACGCACGGCGACCACATAGGCCTCGACCAACCGTACGACCAGCGCGCGCAGCATTCAAACTATGTTTTCCCGCCGCTCGACCTCCTTATAGAGCGTCCCAACCCGGTAATAATCAACGAGGAAGAACAGGCCGCCAACAAATCACTAATTGTAAACGCCCTCCGCAGCTACGACATAGAGATACTACGCATAGAGGCCACCATAGGCCCGACCGTGACTCTCTATGAAATAGTGCCTGCCGAAGGCACGCGCATTGCCAAAATAAAGAGCCTCGAAGACGACATAGCAATGAGCCTGTCGGCCCTCGGCATACGCATCATTGCCCCTATACCGGGCAAGGGCACAATAGGCATAGAGGTTCCCAACCGCAATCCGCAGATTGTGTCGATGCGCACCATGCTCGAATCGCCGGCATTCGCCCAGGCCAAAGCCAAAATGAAACTGCCGCTCGCCCTCGGCGCAACCGTGAGCAACGACTTTTTCATAACCGACCTTGCCAAGATGCCGCACCTCCTTGTTGCCGGCGCCACAGGCCAGGGCAAATCGGTAGGCCTCAACTGCATCATCACCTCCCTGCTCTACTCCAGACATCCCGACGAACTGAAATTCGTGCTCGTGGACCCCAAGATGGTTGAGTTTACGCTGTACCAGCGCATAGCCAATCAATATCTGGCCAAACTGCCCGAAGAAGACCGCTCCGTAATCACCGACCCGCAGAAAGTAATCGCGACCCTGAACTCGCTGTGCGTGGAAATGGACAAACGATACGAACTGTTGTCGGAAGCCGAAGTGCGAGGCGTGGAAGCATACAACGAACGCTTCATGCAGCGCCGCCTCAACCCGGAGAAAGGCCACAGGTACATGCCATACATCGTGATGATCGTCGACGAGTTCGCCGACCTTATCATGACCGCGGGCAAGGACATATCCGTTCCGATAGGGCGCATAGCCCAGAAAGCACGCGCCGTGGGCATGCACATGATTATAGCCACCCAACGACCGTCGACCGACATCATAACGGGTATGATCAAGGCCAACTTCCCCGCCCGAATAGCCTTCAAGACATCGCAGTCGATCGACAGCAAGACCATTCTCGACCGCCCCGGCGCACACCGCCTCAACGGACGCGGCGACATGCTCACCCTTATCGACGGCCGCATAGAGCGAGTGCAGTGCGCGCTGGTCGACACCGAAGAAGTAGAGGCTATCTGTATGCACATAGGCGCCCAGCCCGGCTTCACCATGCCGCTTCTCCTGCCCGAAGTTCCGACCGAGGGAGGCTCCGACGGACCGGCGGAAATAGGCGCTACGACCGACGAATTCCGCCGCTGCGCCATGTTTATCGCCTCCCAGACACAGGCCTCCATAACCATGTTGCAACGAAAATTCGAGATAGGCTTCAACAAGGCCGGCCGATTCATGGACCAGATGCAGACAATGGGAATAGTAGGCCCGGCAAACGGCGCCAAACCTCGACAAGTGCTTATGACGCCCGACGAGGTGCAGCGTCTTTTTGATTGAACCGGCACCAAGTCTAAGCCGTTGTATCAAAATGAATATGAAACGACTCCTACTTATCCTCTCCGCTATCGCAGGCTGCCTTGGCTGTGCCTGCGCCGCAAGCCCCGACGCCCCTGCAATCTTGGCCAAGATGAAGGCCAAGATAAACGCGTCGCCATCGCTCGAGGCAGTGTTCACTATCAACGGCGGGGAAGGCCCTGTCGAAGGCAACGCCGTCATTGCCGGCTCTAAATACACTATGCAGACCCCGCAGCTGAAAGTATGGTTCGACGGCCGCACCCAGTGGACATACCTGCTCAATACCGGCGAAGTAAGCATCACCGAGCCGGACGCCTCTGAGCAAATGGCCACAAATCCCTTCGCCATACTCAGCGCCCACTCCGACTACTACAAAAGTAAACGCCTCTCCGACTCGCAAGGACGCTATCGCGTGCTTCTAACGCCAGTCGGAAGTGCTTCGGGAATAGAAAAGATTACTCTTTTCATAAACCGTGCCACCTCGCTTCCGTCGGCCATAGTTATAAATTTCGACGACGGAAAAAGCATCGAAGTAGTAATCGACAAAATAAGCACCGGAGCGGCAAAACCGGCCTCGGCCTTCCGCTTCGACCGTGCCAAGTTCCCCACAGTACAAGAAATAATAGACCTTCGTTAACCTTTTAACCAAAATAAACAATGACCACGATAAACACCAACTGCCTCATAATCGGCGCAGGCCCCGCCGGATACACCTCCGCCATATACACCTCGCGTGCCAATCTGAAACCCGTGCTCGTAGAAGGACTCCAGCCCGGCGGACAGCTCACCACCACCACCGACATCGAAAACTTCCCCGGATATCCCGCAGGAATCTCCGGCCCGAAGATGATGGAGGATTTCCGGGCGCAGGCACAGCGTTTCGGCGCGGAGATAATATCGGGCGAGGTAACATCTGTCGACTTCTCCAAGCGTCCGTTCACAGTCAATATCGACGGCGGAGCCACTGTCGTAAGTGCTGCCACAGTTATTATATGTACCGGCGCCACGGCTAAATACCTCGGTCTGCCCGACGAAGAACGTTTTCGCGGCCTCGGTGTGTCGGCTTGCGCCACATGCGACGGCTTCTTCTTCCGCGGACGCCCCGTGGCAGTTGTAGGAGGCGGCGACACAGCCTGCGAAGAAGCACTCTACCTCGCCACACTCGCCTCGAAAGTGTATATGATTGTACGTCGCGACGTGCTGAGAGCCTCCAAATACATGCAGCAGCGCGTTGCCGACTGCCCCAACATCGAAGTGCTGTACAATACCCAGACACTTGGACTCACCGGTTCCGACGTGCTTGAGGGCGCAAAACTCGTTCGTGGCAAAGGCACTCCCGAAGAACACACCCTCGACATACAGGTCGACGGCTTCTTCCTCGCTATAGGCCATAAACCCAACACCGACGTATTCGCACCCTTCATCGAGCTTGACGCCCAAGGCTATATCAAGACTGCCGGAGCATCGACAGCTACCAATATTCCCGGCGTGTTCGCAGCCGGCGACGTGGCCGACCCCACCTACCGCCAGGCCGTTACCGCCGCCGGCACAGGTTGCCGCGCCGCAATCGACGTTGAGCGCTTCCTCCTCGAAAACTAAAACAAATTCCTCATTCCTCATTCCTCATTCCTCATTATTATAATTCCTAATTAACAAAAATGTCCAAAACTCCCAAAACCAACGCCGCCAGACTGCTCGAAACCGCCGGAATACCCTTCCGGCTCGTTCCATACAAATTCGATGAGAACGACCTTGCCGCGCAGCACGTGGCCGAAGAACTCGGGGAGGACATACGGCAGGTCTTCAAAACACTCGTGTTGCACGGCGAACGCACAGGATACTTCGTGTGCGTGATACCGGGCAACTGCGAGGTCGACCTGAAAAAAGCTGCCTCGGCAGCTGGCGACAAGAAAGCCGAAATGCTGCCGATGAAAGAACTGCTCGCCACCACTGGCTATATCCGAGGTGGCTGCTCGCCGGTGGGAATGAAGAAACCCTTCCCTACCTTTTTCCACGAATCCGCTCTTGACTTCGAGAGGATATACGTGAGCGCTGGAGTGCGGGGGCTTCAGCTCGAAGTGGCTCCCGACAAACTTATAAACTATGTGGGAGCCACAGTCTGCAATATAGTGAAATGAACACCATAGGCACCATATACCGCATAACGACATTCGGCGAAAGCCACGGCCCTGCCGTAGGTGGCGTTATCGACGGCGTACCGGCAGGAATCACCATTGATTTCGACGCCGTAGCAGCCCAGTTGGCTCGTCGACGACCGGGCCAGTCTGCGCTTACCACCGCCAGAAACGAAAGCGATGCCGCAGAATTTCTATCAGGCTTTCTTGGCAACACCACCCTCGGCTCGCCCATCGGATTCATAATCCGGAACAGCGACACACGCTCTTCCGACTACGACAATATGGCACGCCTGTACCGTCCCAACCACGCCGACTACTCCTACGATGCAAAATACGGCATTCGCGACCATCGCGGTGGCGGCCGTTCGTCCGCCCGCGTTACAGCCCCGCTCGTCGTGGCCGGAGCGATTGCGCGGCAAGCGCTGGAGCAGCGCGGCATCGCGGTACAAGCCTATCCGGTGGAAATAGGCGGCACACGCGGCACAATTGAGGATATGGAGGGAGC
The DNA here is from genome assembly GCA_910579035.1 of uncultured Muribaculaceae bacterium. Taxonomy (GTDB): domain Bacteria; phylum Bacteroidota; class Bacteroidia; order Bacteroidales; family Muribaculaceae; genus CAG-873. The sequence goes on from CAJTSR010000002.1 coordinate 69,218, forward strand.
GATAACGCAGGCAAGGCGCTCTGGCGACAGCGTGGGCGGCATCATCGAGTGCGTGGCATCAGGCGTCCCGGCGGGCATTGGAGAGCCGATTGGTGGCAAATTACACGCCATGCTCGCCTCTGCAATGATGAGCATAAATGCTGCAAAAGGATTTGAATACGGCGACGGTTTTGCCGGAGCGGCGGCGCGCGGAAGCGAATGCGCCGACCTGCCATACTCCGATTCAGACGGACGCATACGCACACGCGCCAACCACTCAGGCGGCATACAAGGCGGCATATCCAACGGCGAGGACATAGTTATGCGCATTGCATTCAAGCCCGTGCCGACTATCGCCATACCGCTTGAAACTGTCGATAGCGACGGCAATGCGGCAACACTCGCAGCGAGAGGCCGCCACGACCCGTGCGTGATTCCGCGCGCAGTACCCATAGTCGAGGCCATGGCGGCCATAACCATTTTCGACGCCTTGCTGCTGAACCGATGCGCCAAATGGAATATCTGAGCCTGCCGTGAATCCGCACTATAAGGATTATTCCCAATTCCTTGCCGAGCACTTCGAGGGCAAGGTACAGAAACTATCGATAGACACCGGAATGGGCTGCCCGAACCGCGACGGCACCCTCGGCACCGGCGGCTGCATATACTGCAACAATCAGGCATTCAGCCCCGACTGGCAGAAGCGTGCGCTCGGCGTTGCCGAACAGATTGCTCGAGGAAAAGCTTTTTTTGCCGGCAAATACCCGAATATGAGGTATCTGGCATATTTCCAAAGCTACACAAGCACCCACGCGCCGGTCGAAACACTGATGGCAATGTACCGCGAGGCATTGTCGCAGCCGGGCGTGGTAGGACTAATCATCGGAACGAGGCCCGACTGCATGCCCGACGCCCTCCTCGACGCCCTGAAAACGCTCGACAAACCAGTCATTATCGAATATGGCGCGGAAAGCAGCCATAACGACACACTAAGGCTCATCAACCGTTGCCACACTTGGGAACAGACAGTCGAAACGGTGGCTCGCACCGCTGCTGCGGGCTTTCCGGTAGGGGTGCATCTGATATTAGGCCTGCCGGGCGAAGATTTCTCCAAGATGGCAACTACTGTGCGCAGAGTCAACGACCTGCCTGTGTCGACAGTGAAGTTCCACCAACTGCAGATACTCAAAGGCACGCCCTTAGCCGGAATATATCAAAGCCTCGACATACAACAATACAGCCCCGAAGAATACGCCGACCTCTGCGCCCGCCTTCTACTCGAACTGAGACGCGACATAGCCATAGAACGCTTCGTGGCCCAAGCTCCGCCGGAAATGCTTATATCGCCACGCTGGGGACTCAAAAACTACCAGTTCGGCGCCCTGCTGAACAAGGCCGTCGAAAAGCTCCGCAACGAAAACAAATAAGAGCCGCTACCTCCTGGTGCGGCTCTCACTATTATGATTATACCAATGCTTTATATTATAAGCATCGCATCGCCGTAGCAACCGAAGCGGTATCCTTCCTCTACTGCTGTCTTGTACGCCTTCATCACGAGGTCGTAGCCTCCGAAAGCAGCCACCATCATAAGCATGGTGGAATAAGGCATATGGAAGTTCGTTACCAGCGATGAAGCCACAGAGAAGTCGTACGGCGGGAAAATGAACTTGTTCGTCCAGCCGTCGTAAGTCTTCATATGGCCGCCCATGCTGTCGGCAGTGGCTATGGCGCGAAGCACCGAAGTGCCTACCGCGCACACACGGCGGCCTTCGTCCTTGGCGCTGTTTACGGTCTGCACCAGCTCTTCGTTGGCCTCCATCTGCTCGGAGTCCATACGGTGCTTGGTGAGGTCTTCCACGTCGATTTCGCGGAATGCGCCAAGGCCGCTGTGCACCGTCACAAACGCCTTTTTCACACCCTTTATCTGCAGCCGTGTGAGCAGGCCGCGCGAAAAATGCAGACCTGCCGCAGGTGCTACCACGGCGCCCTCGCGCTCGGCAAAGATACACTGGTAGTCTTCGGCGTCGCACGGCTCAGATTCGCGCTTGATGTAAGGAGGCAGGGGCGTTGTGCCCAAGGCAAACAATGCCTTTTTAAATTCATCGTGCGGCCCGTCGTAGAGGAAACGCAGGGTACGTCCGCGCGAAGTGGTGTTGTCGATAACCTCGGCCACCATTGACTCGTCGTCACCGAAATAGAGCTTGTTGCCTATACGGATTTTACGGGCCGGCTCCACGAGCACGTCCCAAAGCTTGTTGTCGGCGTTCAGCTCGCGAAGCAGGAATACCTCGATTCGGGCGCCGGTCTTCTCCTTGTTGCCGTAAAGCAATGCCGGGAACACCTGCGTGTTGTTGAAAACCATTACATCGCCGTCGTCGAAATAATCGAGTATCTCTTTAAAAATATGGTGGGATATCTCGCCGGTCTTGCGGTCGACAACCATCATGCGGCAAGCATCGCGCTCGGGCATCGGGTGTTCGGCTATAAGTTCATCGGGAAGATGGAATTTGAACTGCGAAAGTTTCATCTTGCTGAGAGTTGTATGTAATTGGTATTGTGTTTTATTTCTGTTCTGTTTCTACTATTTCGGCTTCGCGTATCATAGCCACGGCATCTGTCACGCTAAGGCAGTCGGCTATGCCCACATCGCCCACGCGTGTGCGCCGCAAGGCCGTAAGATGGGCGCCGCTGCCAAGAGCCGTGCCGATATCGCGGGCAAGAGCTCGTATGTAGGTACCCTTGCTGCACACCGTTCGTATGCGTATCTGAGTGGGAGAGTACTCGAGCAGCTCTATGCTGTCTATCACAAGGGTCTTGGCCTTAAGCTCGACCTCGCGTCCTTTCCGTGCGAGGTCGTAGGCACGCTTGCCGTCGACCTTGCACGCGCTATACGCCGGCGGCACCTGCTCTATCGCACCCACAAAGCGCGCGAGCACGTCGCGCACAAGTTCCTCGGTGATATGGCCGGTAGGATAGGTGGCGTCGACCTCTGTTTCGAGGTCGAACGACGGTGTGGTGGCGCCGAGCGCGAGCGTGGCCTCGTATTCCTTCACTCCGGCCTGCAGCTCGTCGATACGCTTGGTGGCACGCCCCGTGCATATCACCATGACGCCTGTGGCAAGAGGGTCGAGGGTACCGGCATGCCCAACCTTCATTTTCTTAAGGCCGAGCTTGCGCAAGAGCGCGCCGCGAAGCCTCTTCACGGCATCGAACGAAGTCCAGCCAAGCGGCTTGTCGACAGCTATAATCTCGCCGCCTATAAAATCTTTCTTAGAACACATTGTAGCCCTTCAGAATACATATGAGGCCTACCACAAGGCAGTAGACTGCGAACCATACGAGTTTGCCCTTCTTCACAATCGAGAGCATCCATTTGCAGGCCAGACAGCCCACTATGAACGAGGCCATGAAGCCTGCCACAAGTGCTCCGATACCTATTTCGGGAGTGGCAGCCCCTGCTGCCGTGTCCACGGCCTCAATGCCGAGTATATCCTTGATGTCAAGTATGGCCTCGCCCAATATGGGTATTATCACCATCAGGAAGGAGAACTGGGCCACCTTCTCGCGCTTGTCGCCTATCAGTATGCCTGTTGCAATGGTAGTGCCTGAGCGCGAAAGTCCGGGCAGCACGGCCACGGCCTGCGCGCAGCCTATCACGAAAGCGTCGACAAAGGTAATGTCGCGCGGGGCACGGCCGGGCGCAACAATCCCCTCCTGCTGAGGGCGCGTGCGGAAATAATATGAAAATGTAAGCAGCGCCGCTGTCACACAGAGGCAGTAACCGACGAGCGTAAGCTCCTGGCCGAAGAATGTTTCGATAGTTTCTTTGAAGCATACGCCCACAATGCCGATAGGTATGCACGAAACCAGTATCTTGCACACATACCAGAACTCGGCGTCACGACGAAAGGTGAAGAACGAGCGGCACAAGGGCCAAAATTCACGCCACAAAATCACTATGGTGCTCAGCACCGTGGCCACATGGAGCATAACGTCGAACTGGAGGCTTTTGGCTCCTCCGAGGTCAAGACCGAGAATCTCACGGAATATTTCGAGATGTCCCGATGAACTTATCGGGAGATATTCGGCAAGTCCCTGAACAATGCCGAGTATTAAAGCGTCGAGTGTTTCCAACTATTCTATTATTTTACTCTTTCCAATTTATCGCCCCACGATATTTTTATGGAGCCGCGAACGCAAGCAGGTATTATTTGCTCTTTTTAAATTTTTCCAGCTTGGCCGGATCGATGATAATGGCCACTGCCATAGCCACAAAGCCAAGGAAGGCAATACACGGCCCGACCACTATGCGGCGCGTGCTGAAAATATCAGGATTGAACTCCTCCACGGTCGAGCTGCCGCCGAGCATCAGCAAAAAGCCGATCACTATCATAGCGCCGGCAACGGCCATTGCCACGAAATTGGCTTTCTGCAAGGGCATGCGAGTGCGGCGCATGCTTTCGTCCTGATTGTCTTTGTATATATCGTTATTTCCCATAATATTCTTAGAGTATGTTTACTTTTGGCTTATGTTAAGATTTAGAATGATTTTTCGAGTATGTTTTGAGATTGAATGAAGGAGTTATGGGGTCCCATAACGACTGAATGAAAGCTTGAAACAGGCCGAAAAAGCTTTTAAAGATTCCATAGAGTTAAAAGTAAACATACTCTTATTTTAAAAACATTTCGTCATATCCTGATTTAAGATACCGGTTAGTGGCTATAGCGGCCGTAAGCGCGCACATTCCCACGCCAAGCACCACAAGAATCACGCATAGCACAGCCACAACCCACCACGGCAGCAGCTCGGCCACAGCAGGGTCGAATGTGGCGCCGTACACACGCACGCCGGCGACAACGGCACAGGCTATAGCTGCGGCAAAAAGGCCGTTGAGAGCGCCCGCCCCGATAAACGGACGCCGGATAAAGCTCCGCGTGGCGCCCACAAGCTTCATTGTGTGGATAAGGAAACGACGGCTGTATATCGACAGACTCACCGTGTTGTTTATCAGAGCCACCGATACCACCATCAGCAGCACGGCTATTCCGAGAATTACAGAGCCTATGCGCCTCAGCGTGGAATCGATCCCCTCTATGACGGCGCTTTCTGTAAGCACTTCCTCCACCGCCGGCATAGCCTCGAAACGGGCCGCAAGCATAGCCACACTGTCGGGCACAGTGTATGCCTGCTGCAATTTAACATCAAATTCAGCCGAATACGGATTCGTTTCAAGACCTTCTGCGAAATTTTCGCCAAGGAACTTGCTTTCCTGCGCCATTATGTCCTCGGAACTGAGATAGACAAAACTTGCCACCGCAGGAGAATGCGACAAGGCAGCCTTGACATCAGCCGTGGTTTCAGGAGCCTCGGGCCGTTCCATCTTGATTACAAAACCGATATTTCGCCGCACCTCGCGGGCAAGCGAATGCCCGGCTATTGCAGCCATAGCGCCGACTCCGAGCAGGAGCAGCACCAATGCCACGCTTATCACCGAAGTGAAGCGCGAGCCGAATGTAGATATGCGTCGAGAACGTTTGTCCGCCATTGGAAACGTGGTTTGAAGCGCGACAAGCCCGCGTATGGGCACACCACACCTAAAATCGCGCAAATTTAATAAATTCCCGATTAACCACAAAGCATTTCACCACATATTTGCAAAATCCACGCTCGGGGCGGTGGGTTTGCGGGTTTTGGAGCGGGCAGGGTCGGTATGTGGAGTTTTTTTGCTAACTTTGTTGCTACGAACATAATTGCCTTAAACAGATGATACAACCAAGGCCTTCGGCCATAGCCATACTGGCGGCATCAGCCATTGCCGCCGCGTCTTTCACTTCCTGCAAAGAGCAGGCAGACAACAAACTTGTGATACTCCACACCAACGACACGCATTCGCAGATAGAGCCCGGCCGCGACGGGCTTGGCGGCGTGATGCGGCGCAAGGCCGTTATCGACAGCGTACGCGCGGCAGAAAAGAACGTGATGGTTGTCGATGCCGGCGATGCCGTGCAAGGCACTCTCTACTTCTATCTTTACGGGGGAGCTGTGGAGCAGGAAGTGATGAACATACTCGGCGTGGACACCCGCATACTCGGCAACCACGAGTTTGACAACGGTATCGACAGCCTCGCGTCCGTTCTGAAACTGTCGCAGGCAGAAAAACTCGCATCAAACTACAAGCTCGACAACACCCCGCTCAAAGGCATGTTCAAGCCGTACAGTATCAAGGAGTTCGGCGGCAAGCGCATAGGCTTTATCGGGCTGAACCTCGACCCCGACGGCATAATCAGCAAGGGAAACTACGACGGCCTTGAATTTGCGCCAATAATAGCGTCAGCCAATCTTCTTGCCGAGAAGCTCAAGACCGACGACAAGGTAGACGCCGTGATAGCCCTGACCCACATCGGCTACAATCCCTCGCCGCTCGTGGGAGATTCCGCCTTGGCGGCAAACTCACGCAATATCGACATCATAATCGGCGGCCATTCGCACGACACAATCGACCCGGCCACAGCCAAAGGCGCCACCCGAAGCCGAATGACGAATCTCGACGGCAAAGAGGTGCTCGTGGTTCAGGCCGGAAAGGCCGGCCGCAAACTCGGCAAAATAGAAATCAATCTCGACAGCCTCGGCTTAGGCGGCAGGCCGAAATACGAGCTTATCAACATCGACAGCAGGTATGACGGCTACAACGACCCGGCATTAAGCTCTGCCATAGGCAAATATTCTGCCGGCGCGGACTCGCTGATGCACCTATGGGTAGGGAGCACCGACAAAAAACTCGACGCAGACAACATGGAGCTTCTCAACTTCTTCAGCGACTATATCTATGACCGAGGCAAAGAACTCATCGGCAAGGTAGACCTCGCCATAGCCAACAAAGGCGGCTTGCGCGACGGGCTCCCCCAAGGCAAGTTCTCAAAAGGGCACATCATAAACATGGTTCCTTTCAGAAACTACATAACGGTTATCGACGTAAAAGGCTCAGACCTTCGCGGAGTATTCGACGTAATGGCTAAAACCGACGGTAACGGCGTAAGCCACAACGTGGAAGCCGTATACGACACCATCGGAGGGCGCACCGAATACCACGCCACCTCCGTGCTGATCGACGGCAAGCCAATCGACGACAGCAAGACATACCGTGTGGCCACCATCGACTATCTCGCCAACGGCGGCGACTATATGAAAGGCCTTGCTCGTGGCGCCAAGGTGGCAGTAAGCCAGAACGCCGTATTCGACGACCTCCTGTATTATTTCACCGAGGGCAAAGGCAAAGACATGCCGCTCAAGGGTTCGCCCGAAAACCGTTGGTCAATCCTGAAGCACTAATAAGCCAACCATATCACATCTTTTTCTTAACAATGCATAATTATCTTCACAACGCGGCTGCGGCCATCGTGCTCGGACTCGCCGGCGGGTTCGCGGCTCAGGCAGCCGTGCCTAATCTTGCGAAAGACAGAATTGCCGAGGCCTCGCACTGGGCCGACTCGGTATACTCCACCCTCACCGAGCGGCAGCGCGTGGCACAGCTTATGTTCCCCAAAGTAGTGCCGACCAAGGGTGAGAAATCGAAAGCGGCGATAACGCGCGAGGTTAAAACCGACGGTGTAGGCGGCCTGCTGTTCACCGAGGGTTCCATCAACGATTTTGCCCAAATGACCGACTGGGCTCAGGCCGAGGCCAAGGTGCCTGTGCTTATGACCCTCGACGGCGAGTGGGGTCTTTCGATGCGGGTAAAAAAGACTCCGCGCTTCCCCCACAACATGGGCCTCGGCGCCATCAGCGACTACAAGCTGCTTTACCGCTACGGGCAGGAAGTGGCCCGCGAATGCAAACTGATGGGCATTCACACCAACTTCGCTCCCGATGCCGATGTCAACTCCAATCCTGCCAATCCTGTAATAGGCTATCGCTCTTTTGGTGAAAACCCGCAGCGCGTGGCCAATGCCACGGTGGCATACTCCCTCGGCCTCGAGGACGGAGGCGTGCAGGCCGTGTCGAAGCATTTCCCCGGCCACGGCGATACCAGCATCGACTCGCACAAAGCGCTATCCTCTGTCAACCACGACAAAAAACGCCTTGACGAAATCGACCTCGTGCCTTTCAAAGAATTTATAGGCGCCGGCTGTTCCGGCGTAATGGTAGGACATATCGCCGTACCGGCCATCGACCCGTCCGGCATGCCGGCATCGCTATCGCAGGTGCTTACCGACAAGCTTCTCCGCAAAGAGCTCGGATTCGAGGGGCTCATCTATACCGACGCGCTCGAAATGAAAGGCGCCACACACCCGGCAGGCATCAACAACTGCGTGGCCGCGATCAAGGCCGGTGCCGACGCCCTGCTATGCTCGGGCACGTCAAAACCGAATATCGACGCGGTAATGGCGGCGTTAGCCGACGGCACACTGTCGAAAGCCGACATCGAGGACCGATGCAAGCGAGTGCTGCGATACAAATACCTTCTCGGACTCCCCCAACAAAAAGCAATAGCAAATCCCAATCTCGAAAAAGAACTCAACACACCCGAGGCCGAAGCCTTAATCAAAGAGCTTGCAGCCGCATCTATAACAGTGCTTGAGAACAAAGACGGCATACTGCCGCTCGGCAAGCTCGGCGAACGCACCTTCGCCGTTGTAAGCATCGGCGCCGGCAGTGACAACCAGTTCGCCGCCACCTGCCGCCACTATGGGCGTGTAGACACATACTTCACCACCGGCAGCGCATTCTCCGCCGCCACTCTCGCCAAGATAGAGAAAGCCGACGTGGTGATTGCCGCCGTATTCGACGACAAAGCCACATCGCGCTCAGCCCTCGCCCAGCTCGCGTCGACCAAGAAGCCGCTCGTAGAGGTCTTTATGGTCAATCCTTTCAAAATGAAGAAATTCGCCACCTCCCTACCAAAGGCGCAGGCCCTTGTACTGGCGTATGACGACATACCGGCCACTCGCATAAGTGCTGCCGAGGCCATTTTCGGAGGAATTGCCGTAAGCGGAAAACTCCCCGTCAACCTCAATGGCATAGCGCCAATCGGCAAAGGCATCGAGCTTCCCAAGACCCGACTCGGATTCTCCTCGCCTGTGGCCGAAGGACTGCGCCCGTCGCTCACCGACAGCATCGACGCCCTCGTGCAGACCGGCCTTAAGACCAAGGCCTTCCCCGGCTGCCAAGTGCTGATAGCGCGCAACGGCAACATTGTCTACAACAAAGCCTTCGGCAAGACAAGCAGCACCCCTGGCGCTGCAGCGGTCGACAAATCAACAATCTACGACCTCGCGTCGGTATCGAAAGCCACAGGCACGCTTCCGGGCATTATGAAAGCATACGATTCAGGGCTTATATCGCTTGACGACCGACTCGGCGACATAATTCCCGAAATTACCGACTCGGCAAAACGACTCATCACTATCCGCGAACTGCTGTACCACGAAACCGGCATGCCCGCCGCACTGAACCTCTACGACGTGATGATGGACACCAACACATTCTCCGGCAGGCTCATAACAGGCAAAGCCGACCGCAACCACTCCATCAAGATACAGCGCGGCGCCTACGGCCACAACACAGCCAAGATGCGCACCGACATAGTGCGGCGCCAGGCTACTCCCGACTTCCCCGTGGAGGCCTCAAAAGGCATATTCACAGGAAAGGCCACCTACGACACCATCATGAGCCGCATCTACAACGCGCCTCTTCGCAAGAACAAGAACTACAACTATTCCTGCCTCAACTTCTCCCTGCTTATGGACGTGGAGCAGCGCCGCAGCGGCGTTCCCCATCAGATATACGTCGAGAAAGGCATATTCGGCCCCGTGGGAGCGTACCGCACAGGCTATCGCCCCACCGAGCGCTTCCCGCTTGACGAAATAGCCTCTACTGAAAACGACACCTTCCTCCGCAGGCAGAAACTGCACGGATACGTGCACGACGAACTCGCCAACTTCTCAGGAGGCGTGCAGGGCAACGCCGGATTGTTCGCCAATGCCGACGACCTCGCCAAAATATGCCAGATGTGGCTCAACGGCGGACTCTATGGCGACGTGCAGGTACTTTCGCCGCAGACCGTCGAACTTTTCACCACCGCGAAAAGCCCGACCTGCCGCCGAGGCCTCGGCTTCGACAAGCCCGATACCGAGCGCCCCGACTGGTCGCCGACATGCGACGAGGCTTCGCCCGAAGTATTCGGCCACCTCGGCTTTACCGGCACGGTGTTCTGGGTCGACCCCAAGGAAGAAATAATATTCATATTCCTCACAAACCGCGTTGACCCCACGCGCGACACCCCGGCATTCAACCGCCTCAACATACGTCCGCGCATATTCAGCCAAGTATACCAAGCAATCGAACGATGACCCGTATCTGCCTCCTTGTCCTCTCCGCTCTCATAGCCCTCGGGGCAAGGGGGCAATCACACTCTCCGGCCGATTCCGTGGCCGAGAGCCGCAAATGGCCCACCGTGGCTCAGGCCGCCATCGGGCTTGGCATCAACGCCGCCCTCACAGAAGGCCTCAAACACACCGTGCACGAAATGCGGCCCGACCGCAACGGGAACAACTCTTTCCCGTCGCGACACACCTCATGGGCCTTCGCCGGAGCCACTGTTTTTGCTAATGCCACATACCGCCATTCGCCCGTATGGCCCATGGTATTCCACGCGGCAGCATCGGGAGTGGCATTCCAGCGTGTGGCAAGCAGGCGCCACTATGCCTCCGACGTTGTGGCCGGAGCAGCGATAGGAATAGCGTCGGCAGAACTCGGCTTCGCCCTCGGACGGCTTATCAGCGGCAGCAGTCCTGCCCCTCGTGGCACTGCGTGGGACGGTTTCCGCCCCACCCTCTCGGTAACATCGGAAGCACTCTACACAATCGCGCAGCCCGGCGACGGAAAATTCTGTACTGGGTATTCCACCGCTCTGCGGGCACGCTTGCCCATATCCACCCGCCACGGCATCGGGCTAACGCTTGCAGGCAGCACAACGCCTGTCAAGGTCGGCGGAGCTGCCAACCCTCTCAATGCCATAGGCGCATCGGCAGGCTGGGCAGCACAGTTCGCCCTGCCCCACCCGGCGCTTGCCATAGCCGCAGGAGCAGAGGCCGGTGCCATCCGACTTCTGCACACCGATAACTTGGAACATAAAAAATGGGCCGCGACAGCACGCGCCGACGCAGCCCTTATGTGGCGGCTTACCAAATTCTTCGCAGCCTCCGCGGGAGTGTCGGCAAACATATCGAACATCAAAGGAGCCACCGGGGCGATAGGCCTCTCGATCGGCTCCGTGGCAGTATTTTAAGAAAAACCACCTAAGCAGAGGCGGCAACACGGCGGCGAGCCAAGTGTGCCGCCTGCTTTATTTTAAAGCCTGTGAAAGCCATCAGCAAGGACATAAGCGGCGACAGATAGTTGAACACGCAGAAAGGCAGGTAAGTGAGTGTTCCGACGCCGAGCACTGTCGACTGCGTGACGCCGCACGAATTCCATGGAATCAGAACCGATGTCACCGACACCGAATCCTCCAAAGTACGGCTCAGCAGGCGCTTCTCAAGTCCGAAACGACGGTACACGTTGCGGAACATGTTTCCACCTATAATCAGCGATATATACTGGTCGGCAGTGCAGCCGTTTATAAACAAACCACCGGCCACGGTGCTGCCCACAATGGCGAAACGGCCATGCAGACGCGAAGTAATCCGGTGGGTCACAACCGACAGCATACCGGTGCCTATCATAGCCGTGCCGAATATCATGGCACATATCACCAAGAATATCGTAGGCAGCATACCTGTGACGCCCCCGGTGCTCACAAGACTGTCGAAAGCCTCGTGGCCGGTAGCAAAAGTGGTGTCTGTCCACAACAATCTGCCAATCATAGCCGCATAATCGCCTACCGTCGACCCTCCGAGCAACATTTCCGTAACTCCGGGCTGAAATATAAAAATACCCGCAAGACCCATCATCGAACTCACGAAAAGCGTGAAAAGCGTCGACACACGCATAGCAATCATCGTGAGCGTAATAGCCGGAATGAGCAAAGTCCACGGAGTGATATTAAAATTGGCCGCGAGCCTGTCGAGTATGTCCGATGTCGCCATGGCCGGCTCAGGGTCACTCATAATACCGGCCACGAAGAAAACCACCAGTGCCATCACCATTGCCGGAATAGCTGTAAACATAAGGTAGCGAATGTGCTCAAACAAATCAACCCCGCAGGCCGACGAAGCCACCACGGTGGTATCGCTCAGAGGCGACACCTTGTCGCCGAAATAAGCCCCCGATATTATGGCTCCGGCTACCCAGCCGGGGTGAAATCCCATCACCGTTCCGATGCCCATGAAGGCGACTCCGACTGTGGCGATAGTACTCCACGAACTGCCGGTAAGCACAGATATCACGGCGCACACCGCGCAGGCTGTCACCAGAAAAAACGTGGGGTTGAGAATCCTCAGCCCATAGTCGATAAGCGTGGGCACCACCCCCGAAAGCATCCACGTGGTAGAAACCATGGCTATGAACACCAGCATAGGCACTGCCGGCATTATCTGCGTGGAATTACGACAAAAGCCAAGCCTCATACCCCTGCGCGACAAGCTGCCGCTGCACGCCGCAAGCAATACCGCGAGCATCGCGGCTGCCAGCAAAGCCCAAGGGCTGAGAACGGATATGGCATCGGCTCCGACAAAGGCCACCACGGCGGCCAGCGACACAAGCAACAATACTATCGGCGCTGCCGAGATGCCGAACGAAGGCACCTTCACGGTGCTTTCCGGAATACTAAATCTTTTCAATGCTATGTGTATTAAGTAAGTGTACGATTGCGTAAATCAGCCAAAAAGATACGGATATGCAAACATAAATGTCTAATCGGAATCAAAGGTACGAAATTTTAGAACAACAGGCGCCATTTGTTCATTCATATTTGCAATCTTTAGCGCACCCAACCACCTTTTCACACTTTTACACCACCGTTAAAACCTCCCGTTAAATCCCATACCAAGCCTGCCCTTATTGCAAATAAGGTGAAACGAAAGACAACTAATTCATTGCCAAGTCAAAAAATCTTTGTAAATTCGCAGCGCAGTATTCCTTTGGGGTATTGCACCCTTACATATTAGCTCAATCGCAGTCTAAATCACCACCTCGACAAATGAACGAGCTAAAATAATAATCCTTGAGTGCGTGCCATACGGCGCGGACTTTCTCGTAGGATTATAATGGCTTGTGGTGAGCCAAGACTGCGTATGACGAAAGTCTGCGCTTTTGTTTTATCGCAATAGTTGCATACCAAGTCAAACAGACATAATGGCAATATTGCAACAAACCAATAACATCACAAGCAGATGAAGAAAGAGAATGAATTGTGGAGAAGCATAGTTTCATGTGTGCTGATTATGGCACTCATGTTCTGTTCTCCATTTGAAGCCTTGGCGCAGTCAACCACGGGGAGAGCCAACGTATTGGAGAACGGCACGCAAATGATACTCCGAGTCAATGAAAATTTCAAGGCTGACAACAAAGCTGACACAGGAACAATTAATTCAATTGTAGAAACCGATGTGTATTCGGCAGATGGCACAAGAGTGCTTATCAAGGCTGGCACTCCGGCGTACATAGAATTTTCAGTCGACCCTAATGGTTCTTGGGGTAAAGCAGGTAAAATTTGTCTTACCCACGCTACCACTAAAACAATCGATAATAAACGTGTTTCACTCCGTCTTAGTAGTTGCAAGAACGGGAGCAGCAGACTTGGTGGCGTAATAGTCCTATCTGTATTGTTATTCCCTCTCGGACTTATAAGTGGATGCATGAAAGGAAGTATGCCGAAAATACAGGAAGGTACAACTTTCAATGCTTCTGTAATGCAAGACGTAACAGTAGAATAATCATTAAAAAACAACAACTATGAAAAAAGTATTTTCGCTCATGTTGCTACTCGCAACAATCGTAATCGCCCTGCCAAGTTGCTCGGACGATAAAGACGAACCCGATGCCGGAATCAAAGAGAACATAATCGGCACATGGGATGCAACCTCAGTCAAGTTTTCGGATAGTGATTGGATAGACATTACCAACCGGCCGTCACTTGCCCTGTCAATCACCTTCAACTCCGATGGCAGCTATTATGGACGCGGCGCACTCGGAAACGGTGGTGGAACATACACTATCAGCGGCAAAACAATCAAGACCTATGTAGATGGGGAACTGTACGGAACTTACGTCGTAAAAACTCTATCTGGCAACCATACGGAGCTTTCCCTGTCAATGGATGATTCGACAATGGAAATTAGAGCCACCAAACGATAATCTAAAAATGAAGAAGATTCTCACAATAATCTTCGCAGCTGTAATATCGTCTGTCATTCTCGGAGGTTGCTCTAAGGATGATGACGATATTACAGGCTCTATGAAGCTGACCAATCTGTCGGGCATAGATTGGTATGATGGAGAAGTATGGTACTCTGATTTGCCTAACGGCGACCTCAACGGCGATGTTGATTTCGGCACATTGAAAGTCGGCGAAACCACTACCGTCAAGACAAAAGGGACATACTTCTATGTGTGTATCAAAAATTCTCGCGGCAAGATGCAGTTAAGCAAGCCAAAGCCTGTGAACAGTTCTGCAACCGTGTCTGCAAGTGATATGTATTAACCGATAAATCAATCTTCCATAAAGAAAATGAGAGGATGAGGCGTCACCTCCGGCACCCCTTACGGGGCTGACCTCAGCAATCATTAACAACTGACAAGGCGAAGCTTCCCGCAATCCGTAGAGGCTTCGCTTTTTTATGGAAAGTTGAAATGTGTTATAAAACATATCGATATTTATAGCTCTGATATTCGCACCTCTATGTAATTATGGGATTATGCAAAACTGTTAAATCTTTCAGTGAAATTTGGTTCGGTAAACGAATATGACTATCTTTGCGTTGTCTAATAAAGACAGTATCCCCCTTAGATGGAAAAAGCTAAGGCCCGCCCTCAGTAATGGGGGCTTATTTTTTATCATGAAAAAGAACTACCCTATACAGCGCGTAATCGCGCTATGTTGACGGCTTTAATTTCTAAGAAGCCGTGGAATAAATATTATTGGCTTGATATTGTCAAATTGTTTGAGCAGTTTATGCTGCCTCATCAAGAATTAGTCGCTGTAAAGTATTTTTCAGCTCGCCCATTGGGTGACCCTGATAAAAGTTTGCGGCAAAACGCGTTTTTTCAAGCTAATCTTGAAAACAGAAAATTCAAGTTGATTCTTGGCAAATATCTTAAAAAGAGATTGGAATGCTTCAAGTGTCATAACATAATAAATACATACGAGGAAAAAGAATCAGATGTGAATCTCGCAACCCAAATTGTGGAAGACGCATATAAAGACAATTGCGATATTATAATTATTGTATCTGCAGATAGTGATATGATACCAGCGATAGAACTTGCAAGAGAAGCAGGTAAGAAGGTATTCATCTATTTTCCTCCTAATCATAATTCCTCAAATCTGCGTATATTAGCAGGTATGAAACCAACATGGCTTGAACGATATGAGGGCCGTTTCAAAAATGCAATGCTCCCCGACGTTATAACTCTAAAGAATGGATTTGAGCTTAAAATCCCAGAACCGTGGAGAATTGTTCGTGATGGAAAGTAACGATTCTTATTCACTCTTCGGGGAAGAAAATGAGCGGGGTGAGCGGGGTTGTTTTTAAGAGGGTGTTTCATAATATCTGTTAAAGCACAGGTTGGTGTATTTTTGTTTAAACTGTTCATTATGAAGAGGGAGCATAGCGGTTGCTATGTGACCGATGAATAATGGGCAGGTTAACAAAAAGACGCCAGGACGGTACCATTGTTAAACTTGCCCTCACCGAATCATCGGATAATATCTGCCGGGGCGGCATCAAAGGCTTCGCCTCCAAAAATTTTGAGTGTCTTTATCCCTTCGCCTCAGTCACATAGCAACCGCTATGCTCCTTCGGTTCAAGGATAAATCCATCTCAAACTTTTTGGCCTGTGCTTTAACAGATATTATGAAACACCCTCTAAAGATAATTCGTACCTTTGCGGTGCATAACTATATAAGGTGCTATGACCTACAGATACGACTATCTTGTGATAGGTTCCGGTATTGCCGGAATGAGTTTTGCCCTCAAAGTAGCCCGTGAGGGTGCGAAAGTCGCTTTGGTATGCAAAACGACCCTCGCCGAAGCCAATACCGCTCTTGCCCAAGGCGGTATAGCCTCTGTGACAAACCTGCTCGTCGACGATTTCGACAAGCATATCCACGACACTATGGTTGCCGGCGACTGGCTGAGCGCGCCTGAGGCCGTGGAAATGGTAGTGAAAGGCGCACCCGAGCAGATAAGGCAGCTCATAGGCTGGGGCGTTGACTTCGACAAGACGCCCGATGGCGATTTCGACCTCCACAAAGAAGGCGGCCACAGCGAGTTCCGGATACTTCACCACGCCGACAACACCGGCTTCGAGATTCAGGAAAGCCTCATCGAGGCCGTGCGCCGCAATCCCCACATCGACATTTTTGAAGGGCATTTCGCCATCGAGATAATAACCCAGCACCACCTCGGACGGATAGTCACCCGCCGCACACCAGATATCTGCTGCTACGGCGCTTACGTGCTCGACCTCGCAGAAGGACGTGTGGACACTTTCCTGTCTAAAATAACGGTGATGGCCACCGGCGGCTGCGGCGCAGTATACCAGACAACCACCAACCCGCTCGTGGCCACCGGCGACGGCATAGCCATGGTATACCGTGCAAAGGGCACTGTGGCCGACATGGAGTTTATCCAATTCCACCCCACCGCCCTGTTCCACCCCGGCGACCGCCCGTCGTTCCTCATCACAGAGGCCATGCGCGGATACGGCGCCGTGCTTCGCAACCTTCGCGGCGAAGAGTTCATGCACAAGTACGACCCGCGCCTAAGTCTGGCGCCGCGCGACATCGTGGCACGCGCCATCGATTCCGAAATGAAACTATACGGCGACGACCACGTGTATCTCGACGTGACCCACAAGGACGCAGAGGAAACGAAGCGCCATTTCCCGAACATATACAAAAAGTGCCTCTCGCTCGGCATCGACATAACAAAAGACTACATTCCCGTGGCTCCTGCCGCGCATTATCTCTGCGGCGGCATAAAGGTCGACACCAACGGCGAATCGAGCATACACCACCTGTACGCGCTCGGGGAATGTTCCTGTACGGGGCTGCACGGAGGCAACAGGCTGGCGTCTAACTCGCTTATCGAAGCCGTGGTATATGCCGACGCAGCCGCCAAACACGCCTCGGCAGAGCTGCCGCACGTGTCGCTGCGCGACGATGTTCCGGCATGGAACGACGAAGGCACCCGCCATAACGAGGAGATGGTGCTTATCACGCAGAGCATACGCGAGGTTGGCCAGATTATGGGCACATACGTGGGTATTGTACGCTCCGACCTGCGCCTCGACCGGGCGTGGAACCGCCTCGACATACTGTACGAGGAAACAGAGCGGCTGTTCAAATGCTCCAAAGCATCGCGCGAGATATGCGAGCTGAGAAACATAATAAACGTCGGCTACCTCATAATGAGGCAGGCCAAAGAACGTCGCGAATCACGAGGGCTGCACTACACAATCGACTATCCCCCGGTTCCCCACAATCCGCAATAATCCACATCAATCATAAAAAAGAATTGCGCCACAGGCCGTGGCGCAATTCTTTTTACGGCATATCGCTAAAGGTTGTTTAATAACATCTTATTCTATCACGATTTCGTCGACAAGCAGATACCCCATACCATGCACTTCATAGCCCTCCGGACGCCGCTCGCTCTGCGCAAGCACGCGCACATAGCGCGCGGAAACAGGCTCGAAAGAAAGCGTGTGCGGATATACTCCGTTAGGTGACGCTGCAGTGATTTTAGGATATTCGGCCGATGCCACTTCCTTGAACTCGCGTCCGTCGGTCGAAACATATACCGAAAGCTTTCGCATATCAAAAATCCAGTCGTTCTTGGCTATGCAGGCATTTACCGACACCGTGCTGATTGTCTGTTCGCTGCCCAGATCGACCACCGCGTCCATATCATTGCCAAAGAAACCAATCCACCGTCCCGACTGGAACACAGGGCTTCCCGTAAGGCCGTCGACCAGTGTCTGCGCCCCACCGAACTGATATTTGCCGACCGGGGCATTCTTAAGTTCCACCGATTTCATAGCGCCTTTGTGCATCGCAAACTCCTCTGCAAACAAGGCCGACCGCCCTTCAGGCCTGAACACCCTCGCGCTGAGCCGACACTTCTCCCCGACAAGCAACGGCTCTTTGTAAAGAGGCGACTTCTCGGTAGGCTCGCTGCCGTCGAGAGTATAGCGTATCGGCGAATCGTCGATAGTCGACAGCGCCACATTGATAATCCCTTTGTCGAAATTAGGCTTAATGGCTGCCTTTATATCATAAAGGTGCCCGGCATAGCGGTAACTTTCGGCATCGTATATGTTCTGCAGGCGTTTAAGACGGCGCGCGAACTCCTTCAGATCCTTTCTTTCAGGCTTCGACCACTGCACCTCGGCCATAGCCGCCAAGCGTGGCAGAAGCATATATTCGGCCAAGTCAAACTCGGGTATGTAGGTAGTCCACAGATTGGCCTGAGCACCTATTATATGCTTTCCAAGCTCAGGGGCCAAAGCCTCCGGCACCGGCTCGAAGCCGTATACATCTTCCACCGTCACAAGACCTCCGAACGCGTCCGGCTCAGACTCGACATCGGCCGACTGGAAATAGTCAAAATAGCAATAATCTGTAGGCGCCATCACCACGTCGTGTCCCATCTGGGCAGCCTTGAGGCCGCCCTCTGTGCCTCGCCACGACATCACTGTGGCGCCCGGCGTAAGGCCGCCTTCCAGAATCTCGTCCCAGCCCATTATACGGCGCCCATAACCGTTGAGATACATCTCCATTCGCGAAGTAAGGTATGTCTGCAGCTTCATCTCGGCAGTTGATGCAGCGTCGGTCCTCAATCCGAGTTCACGGATTTTTTTCTGGCACTTGCCGCAGTTCTGCCAACGGCGTTTTGGGCATTCGTCGCCACCTATGTGTATTATCTCCGAGGGGAATATCTCCACAATCTCGCCAAGCACATCTTCGAGGAAGGTGTAGGTGGAGTCATTACCCGCACACAGCACCTCCTCGGAAACACCGAATATCTTCCATACCTCGTACGGGCCGCCCGTGCAGCCCAACTCAGGGTATGCCGCCAGCGCGGCCTGCATATGCCCCGGCATATCAATTTCGGGTACAACCGTGATGTGCCTCCGGGCCGCATAGTCGACTATTTCCCGCGCCTGTTCCTGCGTGTAAAATCCGCCATGCGGCTTGCCGTCATATTCTGGAGTGTTATGGCCTATCACTGTTTCAGTCCTCATCGAACCTTTGGCCACAAGCTCAGGACGGCTCTTTATCTCTATGCGCCAGCCCTGGTCGTCGTTCAGATGCCAGTGGAAACGGTTTATATTATGCAGGGCAAGAATATCGATAAAGCGCTTCACGTCCTCCACTCCGAAGAAATAGCGGCACACATCGAACATCGCCCCTCGGTATGGAAAGCGCGGAGCGTCCATAACCTGCCCATAGGGGAAGGCGACATCGCCTTTGCCGACCTCGGGAATGGATTTCCGCAGGGTCATAATGCCATAGAACAAGCCGGCGTCCGAAGCTCCGTCGATTTTTATGCCGTCTTTATCAACCGTCATCACATATTCCTCCGGGTTGTCGCTCGCGAGCGCGTTATCCAGCAATATAGCGTTTTCTGTCGGAGCCGAAGCCTCTTCAAGCTCGTATCCGGTCATCTCCTTTACATATCGTTTAAGGAAATCCACATTATCGGCCGACACCCTGCCTGAAATGTTCACAATTTTAGTATCTTTGCCGAGTACGAACTCGCCGGAATCTGCCAGCACAATCTCGGACGGTACCGGAACCACATCATAATCGGCTGTGACACGCGCCGACGGCGTGCAGCGGAAGCAGGCGGACACACATAATATCCACACTGCCAGAAGCAATCTATTTTTCACGGACGAAATTTTATTATAGAGTGTTTAAGTATGTTCTGACGGGTTCGTACGCAAAGATAATTGATTTTTTTGTTTTCACCTTTCATTTATACTTCTTTTTATAAGCAAATACACAATATCTATACTTTGTTACAAATGTATCAGCCATTCGTTACCTCCGTGACACTCGCCCGTGCGTGTTCAGGCTTACTTTTGTGGCTGTAAACACATAGTGGCAAGCTATGTTCAAACTTCTATTATCATGAACCAATCATTCGACACACCGTCTTCCACCCCGGCCTATTATCTGGCGATTGACCTCGGAGCAACCTCGGGTCGTTCGATACTCGCCTCGTTCGACGGGAAAAAAGTGGAAATGGAGGAGCTGACCCGATTCCGTTATCCGATGCTCCACATATGCGACCATTTATTCTGGAACCTGCCGTCGATTTACCAGTACGTGCTGGAAGCTATCAAGGCAGCGGCGGAGAAACTGTCCGCCATCAATGCCACCCTCACCACCATAGGCATCGACTCGTGGGGCTGCGACGTAGCCTACTTCTATGCCGACGGCTCGCTTGCCGGGCTCCCCTACTGCTATCGCGACAAGCATACCGAAGGTGCCATCGAACGATTCAGCGCCAAGATGTCCAAGGAAGCCGTATACGGTAAAACCGGCATACAGTTTATGGATTTCAACACCTTGTTCCAGCTCGACACCCTGCGTAGCAACAAAGCCGAGGTCATAGACGCTGCCGACAAGATACTGTTCATACCCGACGCCCTGGCCTATATGCTGACAGGCAAAGCCGTGACAGAGTACACCGTGGCGTCAACATCGCAGATGCTCAACCCCGTGACCGGCGATCTCGACCCCGATATTCTTGCCGCTTTGGAAATCCCCCGCAGCAAGTTCGGCCCCATGGTGCAGCCCGGAGAAACGATAGGCACTCTGAGCAGCCACGTGCAGGAATTTGCCGGCATAGGCAGCGTGCCCGTGGTGGCAGTGGCCGGCCACGACACTGCCTCGGCAGTAATCGCCGTTCCGTCGCCCGACAAAGAGTATGCCTACCTGAGCTGCGGCACATGGTCGCTGCTCGGCATCGAATCGCCCACACCCATCATAAGCGACAAGAGCTTGCGCTACAATTTCACAAACGAAGGCGGCATCGACGGCTCGACCCGTTTCCTGAAAAACATATGCGGACTATGGCTTCTCGAACGCTGTCGCGAAGAATTTACCGACGCGCCTGAAAACATAGCCGAACTCGCGGCCATATACCGCCAGTCGGAGTGCGAGAGCATAATCAATCCCGACGATCCGATGTTCGCCCACCCGGCAAGCATGACGGAGGCTATCAGCGATTTCTGCGCAAAGAGCGGGCAGGCGGTGCCAAAGACTGCTGCCGACTATGTGCGCGTTATTTACCGCAGCCTCGCCAAGCGCTACAAGGAAGTATTCGACTGGCTTCAGGAACTTTCGCCGGTAGAGCTGAAACGGCTCCACGTAATAGGCGGCGGCTCGCTCAACCAGTACCTCATGCAGTACGCCGCCGACGAGCTTGGCATACCCGTTGTCGCAGGACCTACCGAATGCACGGCCTTGGGCAATGTCCTTGTACAGCTCAGGGCATCGGGCGCGCTGAAATCACTGGAAGAGATGCGCGCCGTAGCCATCAACTCCACAGAAACAAAGACTTATAAACCCCAATAAAATCCCAAATACATGAAATGCGAACTCATCACACGTGCATATGAGATAGCACGCGAACGCTATGCCGCCATAGGCGTCGATACCGACAAAGTACTCGAACTGATGCAGGATTTCCACCTGAGCATGCACTGCTGGCAGGCCGACGACGTTGCCGGCTTTGAAAACCAGGGCGGCAGCCTCACAGGCGGCATTCAGGTAAACGGCAACTACCCCGGCAAGGCCCGCAATATCGACGAGCTCCGCGCCGACATTCTGTATGCCATGAGCCTGATTCCCGGCAAGCACCGCCTCAACCTCCACGAAATATACGGCGACTTCGGCGGCAGATTCGTTGACCGCGACGAGGTATCGCCCGAACACTTCCAGAGCTGGATACAGTGGGGCCTTGAAAACGGCATCAAGCTCGACTTCAACTCCACATCGTTCTCGCACCCCAAGAGCGGCGACCTCTCACTCGCCAATCCCGACAAGGGCATACGCGACTTCTGGATCGAGCACTCCAAGCGCTGCCGCGCCATCTCGCAGGCAATAGGCGAGGCACAGCAAGACCCCTGCATAATGAACACATGGGTACACGACGGCAGCAAGGACATCACCGTCAACCGACTGATGTACCGCGAGTTCCTCAAAGATTCTCTCGACCAGATTTTCGAGCACCGCTACGACTGGATGAAGGACTGCGTTGAGTCGAAGGTGTTCGGCATCGGCCTCGAAAGCTACACCGTGGGCTCCAACGACTTCTACACCGCATACGCCGCCAAAAACAATATGATGATAACCCTTGACACCGGCCACTTCCACCCCACCGAAAGCGTGGCCGACAAGGTTTCGTCGATGCTTCTTTTCGTTCCCGAGCTTATGCTGCACGTGTCGCGCCCCGTTCGCTGGGACTCCGACCACGTGACCATCATGGACGACCCCACCATGGATCTCTTCAGCGAGATAGTACGCGCCGGAGCGCTCAACCGCGTTCACTACGGCCTCGACTACTTCGACGGCACACTCAACCGAATCGGCGCCTACGTAATCGGCTCGCGCGCAGCCCAGAAGTGCATGCTCCGCGCACTGCTCGAGCCCACCGATACCCTGCGCCGCTACGAACTCGACGACAAGAAATTCCAGCGTCTTGCCCTGCTCGAAGAATGCAAGAACATGCCGTGGAACGCCGTGTACGATATGTTCTGCCTCCGCAACAACGTGCCTGTAGGCGAGTCGTTTATCGGAGAAATCGAAAAATACGAAACCGAAGTAACATCAAAACGCTGATATGGAGGTAATCATAGGCCTTCTGATAATAGCAGTCGGGGCTTTTTGCCAGTCGAGCTGTTACGTGCCCATCAACAAGATTAAATCTTGGAGCTGGGAAAGCTACTGGATCGTCCAGGGCGTCTTCGCATGGGTGGTACTGCCACTTCTCGGAGCGCTTCTGGCCGTCCCTGCGGGGCGTTCGCTCGGCGAACTCTTTGCCGAAGCTCCGTCGTTCAACCTGTGGATGACCGTTCTGTTCGGCGCACTATGGGGAGTCGGCGGACTCACATTCGGACTCTCGATGCGCTATCTCGGCGTGGCCCTGGGGCAATCAATCGCTCTTGGTACCTGCGCGGGTCTTGGCACCATCATGGGTCCGGTCCTTCTCAACACCTTCTTCCCTGAGAATGATCCTTTGTCGCAGCTTACCTTCTCTGTGATTATCGGAGTTGTCGTCACCCTTGTAGGCATAGCCATAATTGGTGTGGCCGGTTCCATGAAAGCCTCGTCGCTGAGCGAAGAAGAGAAGAGAGCCGCGGTCAAAGACTTCAATTTCCCCAAAGGCATCTCCATAGCCCTGCTCGCCGGCTTTATGAGCGGCTGCTTCAATGTGGGTCTGGAGTTCGGCAGCGGCATCAATTTCGGCGAACTCACCAATCCGATGTTCCGCACCCTCCCGGCAACATTGCTGGTGACCCTCGGCGGCTTCGTTACCAACGCTGCGTACTGCTTCTTTCAGAACAGCCGCAACCGCACATGGGGCGACTATGCCAAGGGGGCTGTATGGGGCAATAACATTTTCTATTGCTTCCTCGCCGGAGCATTGTGGTACAGCCAGTTCTTCGGACTCGCCCTCGGCAAAGGCTTCCTCACCGACTCGCCCACGCTGATAACCCTGTCATTCTGCATACTGATGGCCCTCAACGTGGTTTTCTCCAATGTCTGGGGCATAATCCTGAAAGAGTGGAAAGGCTGCTCGGCAAAGACTATCGCAGTGCTGCTCACCGGTATAGCGGTGCTGATAGTGTCGTGCTTCCTTCCGCAGTTAATATAGTTCTATTTCACAGATAAACCAATCTATTAATGTCATCTATTCTTGATAACCGTCCTGCTCTCGCCCAAGAGGTGGAAAAGGTAGCCGAAGTTGCCGGATACCTGTGGCAGAAAGGATGGGCCGAACGCAACGGCGGCAATATAACCGTCAACATCACCGAACACATCGACGATGCCATACGGGCCATGCCGGCCATCACATCGCCGATAGCCATCGGAACTACTCTGCCGAATCTCAAAGGCTGCTATTTCTTCTGCAAAGGCACAAACAAGCGTATGCGCGACCTTGCACGCCGCCCTATGGAAAACGGCTCAATAATCCGCATACTCGACGACTGCTCCAACTATGAAATAATAGCCGACAGCCCCGTGATGCCCACCTCCGAGCTTCCCTCGCATCTGGCAGTGCACAACTACCTGATCGGAAAAGGCTCCGCATACAAGGCATCGCTCCACACCCACCCCATAGAGCTGGTGGCCATGAGCCATAATCCCGCATATCTCGAAAAAGACGTGCTCACAAAGCTCTTGTGGTCAATGATTCCCGAAACAAAGGCATTCGCGCCGCGCGGCCTCGGAATCGTGCCGTATATGCTTCCGTCGTCAAAGGAACTTGCCGACGAAACCATAAAGGCCATCGACGACAACTACGACGTCGTGATGTGGGAAAAACACGGGGTATTCGCTGTGGAAAACGACATCATCTCGGCCTTCGACCAGGTAGACGTGCTCAACAAGAGCGCCAACATCTACATGTGCGGCCGTTCGATGGGCTTTGTCCCTGATGGAATGAGCGAAGAGCAGATGACAGAAATATCCACTGTATTCAAGCTCCCGAAATAAAACAAGCTAAGAGTATAAAGCCTATAACCAGGATTCGTTATGGCTTTATACTCTTATCTCTTAATGACCTATCAACCATGCTTCGCTTTATCGCCTCAATCATATTATCAGTACTTGCCGCGACAAACCTCTTCGGCGCTTCCTTGTCGAAACACGACAGCGAAATCACCATTTCGCGAGTCCCGCTGCTCGACAGGTTCCCGTCGAAGTGCATAATATCTATCTTTCAGGACGAAGAAGGCGAAATATGGTTCGGCACCGAAGACGGCCTATGCCGCGACAACGGCCACAGCATCAAGGTTTACTACCCTGTCAGCATACCGGGGGTAAGCATTGACGACAACACCGTGACAATGGTCACCTCCGACGGCAACGGGCGCATATGGTTCGGCACCTCGAACGGCGCATTTATATTGGACAAACGCACCCAGAAGATAACATCGGTAGAAGACCGCCGCATAATATCCGCCGACATAACATGCCTCAAGCATACGTCGGACGGCTCGGTATGGCTCGGCACCAAGGGTATGCTGTACCGATTCTCAAAAGACGGCTCACTGCTTCAGGAATACCCCATACTGTGGAACAACAGGCCTGCCAGCGTAAAAGACCTGTATCAGGACCGGTCCGGAAGGATATGGACATGCCTTTCGGAAGGAGGAATATGCCTCTACGACCCCGAGCAGGACAACTGGGAGTACTATCAGTGGCCGTTTAAAGAAAACGCCACACGCATCATAGAAGACACTTCTGGCAAATTCTTCTGGGTAGGCACATGGCTTGGCGGCATCGTCAAGTTCGATCCTTCGGCGCCCGAGGCCTCGGATATGTTCACCAAGATGCAGCACCCCAAGTTCGACGACGAGCGCGACTATGCCATACTCGACATAACGCAGGACGACGCCTTGGGATACATCTGGGCCACCACTATGAACGGCCTTAAAGTATTCAACACCGAAAACGGCGCCCTGACCCAGATAGAGGGGTTGCTCCCGAGCACCGACCGCTATCAGATGCTCACAGGCCTTATCAAGGACAAGGACGGAAACATATGGGTGGGAGGCTACAATGTGCCCAGTTTCATAATATCTTTCACCTCCGGCATCACCACCCACTACCTCGAACCGATACGGCGCATGAGCAACCACATAGCCTCCATTTCGCAATTATGCGCCGACGACGACCCCGAGAAGTTGTGGCTTTTTCAGGAACGCCACAGACTATATCTGTACGACCGCGTGACGGGAGATGTGGAGAGCGAGGTTTCATCGTCGTTTGCCGACACCCACAACAATGTCGGCTCAATCTACCTTATGCGCAAATCCAAACGAGGCAAAGGTGTGCTTGCATGCGGCCTGAACCCGACATCGGTATACTGCATATACGAATCCGACGGCAAGATAAAGCTTGCCGACCAAATAGACTTCTCGTCCGAAACGCGTCCCCGCGCCCTGCTCGAAGACCACAACGGCGACCTTTGGATAGGCACCGAAAACACCCTCTTCACCTACGACACAGACACCAAGACCCTAAGCCGCAAGGCGATGGACACCGGCAAGGTGGTCGACATAAAAGAGTGTGTAAGCGGCGATGTGGCCGTGGCCACAACCTCTACGGACAACCGCTCGAAAGTGACATGGTTCAAGGACGGAATCAAAGGAAACACCCGCGACTTCGATATCGAATGCACCGCGATAGCTATCACAAAAGACTCCACCCTGTGGCTCGGCACGCGCACAGGCGAGATATTCTTCACCCGTAAAGGCAACAGTATGACGGCACTGTCCACACAGTCCGACTTCCAGCCTATGGGCTACATAGCAGGCTTGCTTGTCGACGAATCAGACCATGTGTGGGTGCAGACCGAACAGAGAATCACCGAAATAATACCACGCGACCTGAGGATCCACAACTATTACGTGGGCGACAACCATATCGGCCTCTTCAACTTCTTCCCACAGTCCTACGAGATTCTCCCGTCGGGCAACATTGTATTCGGCGGAACAGGCGGCATATGCGAGATAAGCCCAAGCCCCGATTCCACAGAGTCAAAGCCCCGCCAAATATACATATCCGAAATAAAAATCGACGGCAAGACAGCCGACATACCATCTCAGGGTAAAACACTCGAAATACCGGCCTCAAGCCTCGACATAGAGATTGAATTCAGCATCAACGAGCACCTTAATGCCGCCCACATAGCATATACCTACCGCCTTGGCGGAGGCGACTGGATAAAGCTCGCCCCCGGTACAAACAAGGCGCACCTCAACCGCCTTCCGGCTGGCAAAAACGTATTTGAAGTCAAATACATATCGGATAATGGCGCAGACTCCGCAGACACTTCCAATATCTGCGCCGTAACCATCGACCGCCGCCCCTACTTCTATGAAACCATATGGTTCAAGGGGATGATAGCCTTGGCAGTGCTGGCTGTGATAACAGTCATACTGTTCCAGTACTCCAAGCGCCAGAAAAGACAGCAGCGGGAGAAACTCGAAGAAGAACTCACACAGGCAAAACTCCGATTCTTCACCAACATAACCCACGAACTCCGCACCCCCCTCACTCTTCTTCTGACCCCGCTCGAGTCAATAATATCCAAGCTCGAGGAAGGCACCATGCGCAAGCAGCTCAAAGGCATACACAAAAGCGCCATAGAGCTGATGACGCTGATAAACAAGATATTGAATTTCCGCCGACTCGAAATGGGCTGCGAAAAAATCAATCTCTCCAAAGGCGACATCATAGGTTTTATCGAGGGCATCTGCGACAATTTCAAGCCCTTGGCAACCGAAAAGCAGATAGACTTCTCGTTTTCGTCAGATTGCGAATCACTGTACATGAACTTCGATATCGCCAAGATAAGGATAGTGCTCAACAACCTGCTGTCGAACGCATTCAAATTCACCAAACCCGGCGATTCCGTAACAGTCGCCACACGCCTGCTTGCCACCGGCCAAGGCCAGAACCGCTCGCTGGAGATTTCCATAAGCGACAGCGGCATAGGTATCCCGCAATCGAAAATAAGCCATATATTCGACCGCTTCTACCAAGTAGACAACCCTATGACTGTAAGCGCAGGCAGCGGCATAGGCCTCCACGTGGCACACGAGTACACCCTTATGCACAATGGCTCTATCGACGTCGAAAGCGCGCCACAGCGCGGCACAACATTCAAAATAACGCTGCCGGTAGCCGACAAGGCCGAATCCGCCACTTCTCAGCACCTTGCCGACAATGCTGACGCCGAGTCCGTACACGAGGCTCGGAAAACCATTCTGATAGTGGAGGACAACGCCGACTTCCGCGAATTTATGCAGACCGAACTGTCTGAAACATACAACGTGATAGTCGCTCCAAATGCCTTCGACGGCGAACAGACAGCCCGCGAGCGCCACCCCGACATAATAATAAGCGACGTGATGATGCCCGACCGCGACGGCTACGAGCTGTGTCGGATACTTAAAAACGACGTCGAAACGTCCGACATACCCGTGATACTCCTCACGGCGCGGAGCGATGACGCCGCCGAGATGTCGGCATACGAGAACCATGCCGACGCATTCGTCCACAAACCCTTCAACCTGCAGATGCTCCTCAACCGCGTAAGCAACCTTATAGCGGCGAGAGCCAAACGCCACAGTGACTTCAGAAACGAGCCGGAAACAGACTTCGACAAGCTCAAGCTGTCGCCTATCGACCACGCCTTGCTCGAAAAAATCAAGGAATGTATCGACCGCAATCTTACCAACTCCGACTACAGCGTGGCCGAGCTGAGCAGCGATGTGTGCATGAGCCGAATGAACCTGTACAGAAAACTGCTAAGCATCACCGGGCAGACTCCCTCGGACTTCATAAAGACCATACGCCTCAAAAAAGCCGCCAGCCTGCTGCTCGAAAAATCGACAACAATCGTCGATGTGGCATACGCCGTGGGCTACAGCACACCGAGCTATTTCACCCGTTCGTTCAAGACCGAATTTGGCATGACGCCAAAGCAATATATCGAAAAGAACAGATAGCGAACCACCGCGCACAAAGCCCTCCAAGGCTCCGCCGCACCTCGCTGCCGGCGGAGCCTTTTTCTGTGCCAAAATGCCTAACAGTCAAAAAAACAGAAGTATTGTTACAAATGTATAATTGCTTCGTTACCTCCGTGACACTCGTTCGGGGACTTTATAGCGTACTTTGTAGCTGTAAAACAATCAGCAATAAACCACACTGTCACGAACTGAAGCAACATACATTTTACCATGAACCGTTTCTATTCAATCAGCCTCCTTCTACTGTCTGCGATACTGTCGGCAACAGCAGCGGCATCGCCGCGGCCCCAGCCTGCTATCTCGGAAATCGAACGAGGATTTCACGATATCCCCGACTCCACCAAGCTGGCAGTCTACTGGTACTGGCTCAACGACAACCTGTCGGCCCAAGGAGTCGTAAAAGACCTCCAATCGATGAAAAAGGCCGGCATCAACCGCGCCTACATCGGCTTTCAGGGCATCGAAGACGTGCCTTGCGGAAATGTCAAGTTTATGAGCGACCAGTGGTGGAACGTGCTGCGGACAGCACTCCGCACAGCCGGCGACCTCGACATCGAGATCGGCATCTTCAACTGCCCCGGCTGGAGCCAGTCGGGCGGCCCGTGGGTGAAGCCCGAACAGTCCATGCGCTACCTGAAATCTGTCGAAACGGTAGCACCGAGCAAAAACGGAAGCCGGACAATCAAGCTCCCCAAGATTCCCGGCGGCCAGGACGTGGCAGTGATAGCATATCCTGCTCCCAAGAAGAACGGCTTTTCAAAAAAATGGATTATCTCCAAAAAATCAGGCTCGCGGTCGGCCTCCGTCCTCAAGCTTGGTAAAAACCGCAATATCCGCTCGGTTGCCATAAAGGTGAACGAGCCTTTCAACACCACAGCCACCATAAAGGCAAAGCAGGGCAAGGAATGGAAAACACTCCGCACCTTCGGCATCGACCGATATAACGACAAATTATATGTCGGCTTCGACCCCTATGCCCCTGTAATCATATCGATACCCGAAACCAATGCCTCGGAGTTTATGCTCGAAATAGGCAAGGAAGGCACGGGCAAGGTAGAAGTGACCCTCCACGAAAAGCCCATGGTGGAACGTTATGCCGAAAAGTCGCTGGCAAAGATGTTTCAAGAGCCTCTGCCTCTGTGGGGACAATATATGTGGGACAAACAGCCCGAAATATCGGAAAACGGCTGGGCTGTGAATCCCTCCGAAGTAATAGACGTGACAAACAAGGTGGTAAACGATGAAATAGATTGGAAAAAGACTTCTGAAGATTGGATTATTTCACGCATCGCAATGGTATCGACCGGAGTGACAAACTCTCCGGCGATGCCAGATGCCACCGGCCTCGAAATAGACAAAATGAGCAAGGAGCATCTCGCCTCGCACTTCGACGCGTTCATAGGCGAAATCCTCCGCAAGATACCCGAGTCCGAACGCCGCACATTCAAAATAGTGGTCGAGGACAGCTACGAAACAGGCGGCCAGAACTGGACCGACAACATGCTTCGCAAATTTGAAGAAACATACGGTTACTCTCCCCTGCCCTACCTCCCGGCACTGCGCGGTGTGACCGTGGGCAACAACGAGCTTTCCGACCGCTTCCTATGGGACGTGCGCCGGCTCGTGGCCGACATGGTGGCCTACGAATACGTGGGCGGCCTCCGCGAAATATCGCATAAGCACGGCCTCACGACATGGCTCGAAAACTACGGCCACTGGGGATTCCCATCAGAGTTTCTGATGTACGGAGGCCAAAGCGACGAAATCGCCGGCGAGTTCTGGAGCGAAGGCTCGCTCGGGGATATCGAGAACCGCGCTGCCGCTTCCTGCGGCCACATCTACGGCAAGCAGCGTATCTGGGCCGAGTCCTGCACAAGCGGAGGCCCCGTGTTCAGCCGCTATCCCGCCATTATGAAACAGCGCGTGGACCGCTTCTTTACCGAAGGCATCAACGCCACCCTGCTGCACCTCTACATACATCAGGACGAGAAAACCGAAAAAGCCGAACCGGGCCTCGCCGCATGGTTCGGCAACGAGTTCAACCGCAAGAACACGTGGTTCGAGCATATGGACGTATTCTCCCAATATCTCAAACGCTGCAACCACATGCTGCAGCAGGGCCGCTATATCGCCGACGTAGCCTACTTTATCGGCGAGGACGCCCCGAAGATGACCGGCGTGTGCACCCCGGCGCTTCCCGACGGCTACTCGTTCGACTATATCAATGCCGAAATACTGCGCCAGCACTCAAAAATAGTCGACAAACAGCTCGTGTTGGAAAGCGGAATGAGATACAAAGTACTCGTTCTGCCCGACCAGACCACAATACGGCCTGAGATGCTTGCCACGATTCGCGACATGGCAGCCGCCGGCCTCACAATCGTGGGTCCGAAGCCGCTGACATCACCGAGCCTTGCCGCTTATCCTGCCTGCGACGCTTCCGTGGCCGAAATAGCTCAGGACATGTGGGGAAACGGCAACGAGAAAATACGCAAATACGGCAAAGGGCTCGTATGCCCGACTTCCGACCTCAAGGCGGTGCTCGCCCACATAGGCGTGGAGCCTGATTTTACCTGCTCTGCCCCGTCCGATTCCATATCGTTTATCCACCGCTCCAACGGCGATGCCGAGATATACTTCCTCGCCAATCCCAAAGAGCAAAAGGAGTCGGTGACAGCCCGTTTCCGCATCGACGGCGAGTATTACCCCGAACTTTGGAATCCGGCCACCGGCGAATGCCGCTACCTGCCTGAGTACGAATGCGGGAATGGTGTCATAACCGTGCCACTCGCCTTCGAGCCTCTTGAAAGCGCGTTCGTGGTGTTCCGCAAAGGCACAGCCTCGGTAAGCGGAAAGAACTACCCCGACCACGAAATACTCGCATCGGTCGACAACAACTGGACCGTGACTTTCGACAGCAAAAGACGCGGCCCCGGCTCCCCCGTAGCCTTCGCCACGCTTAGCGACTGGACGGAACACGCCGACCCTGAAATCCGCAACTACTCAGGCGCCGCCGTATACCGCAACGAATTCGAGATAGACAACCCCAAGGGTCTGCCGTGCTACCTGTCGCTCGGCAAGGTTATGGTCACTGCCAAAGTGAAGATTAACGGCCAATACGCCGGCGGGGTGTGGACGAGTCCTTACAGCCTGAACATCACTCCCTATGTCAAACCCGGCAAGAACACCATCGAGGTAGAGGTTATCAACAACTGGAAAAACCGTCTGATAGGCGACCTCTCGCTTCCCGAGGCAGAGCGCTCCACCTGGACCAACCAGCAGATATGGAAGCCCGGCGACGCCCTGCAGCCGTCCGGCCTCACAGGCCCTGTACGGGTATACGCTGCCGACCACAAGATAAAGACTCACAACAGTGCCGACTCGTTCATCGAAATATCCAACAGCGAAATCACCCTGAGGCAGGACCTCCGCCGTGGAGGCTCGATCTGCTACATATCGCGCACAGGCGTCGACCGCAACATTGTAAACATCTACGACGAAGGCCGATATATCCAGCAGTCCTACTACGCAGGCAAGCGCGTCGACCGCCGCCACGAGGGACAGTCGCCGTCGTGGTCGCCATGGCAGTGGAATCCTATCCAAGGCGGCAACCACGCCCGCAAGGGTGCCCGAATCCTCAAATGCGAGCAGACCGACTCCACACTCTACGTTTCCTGCGTGCCCATGCTTTGGGATATGGACAACCACGAGGGAGAAGCCATAATGGAGCAATGGACTTCAATCGACGGCAACACAATCAAAGTCCGCAACCGGCTCACCTGCCACCGTACCGACTCAATATATGGCAACAAGGCCGTCAAAAACGACCAGGAAATACCGGCCATATATCCCATTTCGTCACTGAAAAACCTCTACGGCTATTTCGGCGACAAACCTTTCAAGAACGACAAACTCGACAACCCCGAAGTGGTGGAAATCAAGATGGACGTGCCGGGCAGCTTCTGGGGCAAATATCCCAAAGTGCCCGAGAAATGGATGGCTTTTGTCGACGACAACATGTGGGGCATGGGTGTGTTCAGCCCGAACGCCGAACGATTCATTGCCGGCCGCTACACGTCGATGACCGACGGCGAGGCTCACAGCCTCTCTACAAGCTACATAGCACCGCTATGCACTTCCAAGCTTAAGAAAAACTCAGTGTTCGAATACACCTACTACATCGTGGTAGACCATCTTCCCGAAATAAGAAACACTATTTATACATTAAACTCAAAACACTAAAAAAACAAAAGAACCAGAAATCAAACATTCAGTAATCAGGCGTAGTAATTTCATAGAGCCATTAGCATTGAAAAACACGCCGACCTTAAGACTATTTGCAGACCAATCATCATGAATCACTAAAACATGAGAAAAAAAATCTTTAACCTTAGAGCAGCGACTATTCTCGTCCTGTTATCCCTGACGGTTTCGCTTTCTCCGGCCTATGCCACTGGAGCCGCATCTCCGGCACCCCAGAACCAGACAGCCAACAAACTCGGAGTCGTCAAAGGAACAGTTGTTGACGAAGAAGGCGAACCATTAATCGGTGTCAGTGTCACTGCCTCCGATTCAAAGGCAGCCGCAGTTACAGATTTGGACGGTAATTTCTCGTTCAATGTAAAGCTTCCCACCACCCTTACATTCTCCTATGTAGGCTTTACGACACAAAAAGTGAAAGTCACCTCGGCAGGAACACCCGTCAACGTGACTATGGAGCCGACAGCCGAATCCCTCGACGAAGTGGTTGTCGTGGCTTACGGAACACAGAAAAAGGAAACAATGACAGGTTCCGTGGCAGCGATAGGCCAGGAAACCATACAGCAGACCGCCGCTGCCAACCTTACCACCGCGCTGGCCGGCCGCATGTCCGGTCTTACCACGTTGCAGACCTCGGGTATGCCCGGTGTCGACGATGTGACAATATATCTGCGCGGTGCCAGCACCACCAACGGACAGTCACCGCTGATACTCATCGACGGTGTGCCGCGCGACGACATTTCATCGCTCGACCCCAACGAAGTACAGACCGTTTCTATCCTTAAGGACGCATCGGCAACCGCAGTGTTCGGTGTGCGCGGCGCAAACGGCGTGATACTCGTCACCACCCGCCGAGGCGAGGCCGGCAAGGCGCAGGTAAGCGTTGCTGCCAACTACAGCATGCAGCAGTTCAACTGCCGTCCCACCCGCATACACTCGTGGGAGTTCGCCCAGCTTCGCAACGAAGCCTTCCTGAACGACGGCTACTCCGAGGAACAGCTGCCGTACACCCCCTACATGATTGATATGTACAAGAGCGGCGCCGACCCCGTATTCTTCCCCGACCGCGACGTATACAGCGAGTACTTCAAGAAATGGGCTCCGCAGACACGCGTCAACGTCAATGTGAACGGCGGCAACGAAAAAGTGCGCTACTTCCTCAATATCGGTTACCTCGGCCAGAGCGGCCAGCTCAAGACCGAGAACAAGGACAAGCTCGGCTACGACCCCGGCTTCCACAGCTCGCGCTTCAACTTCCGCTCCAATCTCGACTTCAACATCTGCAAGAACCTGAAGATGTCGTTGAACGTTGCCTCTTACCTCGGCAAAATCAACAGCCCGGCATCGGGTGGCATATTCGGCAGCCGCGCACAGATGGTGACAGAAGCGATGAGCTATGTCTGGTTCACCGACCCGACACAGGTAGGCCCGACCACAGCCGAAGGATACACACTGCCCGACGGCACCGTGGTTGAACCGGACAAAATCCTCCAGCAGACAGGCGCACCCTCCGGCCGAAACATCTACGGCGACCTCAACCGCCGCGGCTATATGAACCAGACCGACATGCGACTCCAGTCGTCGTTCATCGTGGACTGGGGCCTCGACTTCATCACCAAGGGTCTGTCGACCAAGCTGCTGGTGGCTTTCGACTCGAAGGCATACAACACCCGCAACGCCCAGCGCGAATACGACGCTTACGGCTCGCACACAGCAACATCGGCTGACGACACGAATTACTTCACAGCTATCTCTGTCAACAAAAACGACGCTCTCACCCTCTCGAAGACTTCTTATACCAACTATTACCTCAACCTGCAGTACTCTATCAACTACGAGCGTGAATTTGGCGACCACCGCGTGACAGCGATGGCCCTGGCACAGCGCGACAACTGGCAGAAGTACGCCGCCGACTTGCCCTACAATATGCTCGGCGTCGCTGCACGCGCCACCTACGCTTACGACTCGCGCTATCTGGCCGAAGTCAACGTGGGCTACAACGGCTCCGAACAATTCGCCAAGGGACACCGCTTCGGTTTCTTCCCCGCCGTATCTCTGGGCTGGCTCATCAGCAATGAAGCCTTCCTGCGCGGCAACACCTTTGTGACCCGCCTCAAACTCCGCGGCTCTTACGGCAAGGTGGGTAACGACAACCTCGGCTCCGACCGCTTCCTGTATCTCGACAACATCGTGATGTCGAGCGGCTCGTCGAACATCGGCATACCTTCTCTCGGCAACGGCCAGTACGTGAACCAGACCAAGATAGGCAACCCCAACATCGGATGGGAAATCGCTTACAAGCAGAACTACGGTATCGACGCCACAATCTTCGGCAACCGACTCCAGATAGCTCTCGACTACTTCCGCGAAAACCGCGAGAACATATTGATCAGCCGTTCCACCGTGCCCCAGATTCAGGGTCGTCCGCTCAGCTCGCTGCCCAAGATGAACATGGGCAAGGTCGACAACTCAGGTATCGAAATCGACGCCGTATGGAACCAGCGCATCAACAAAGAATTCAACTTCAGCATCAACGGCAACTTCGCATACAACAAGAACACTGTCCGCAACGTCGACGAAGTTCAGTATGACGAAACATACGCCTACCGCTACCGCTCCACCGGCTACAGCCTCGGACAGTGCTGGGGTTACCTCATCGACTACTCCAACGGCAACGGCTACATCAACACCCCAGAAGAGCTTGAGCGCGCCAAGAAGATGTACAGCATCGGCACCCCGCGCATGGGCGACTTCCTGTATCAGGACGTCAACGGCGACGGCACAATCAACGAAAAGGACATCTCCCCCATCGGCTACAGCAACATTCCGCGAATCACTTACGGTTTCGGAGCCAATCTGAAATGGCGCGAGTTCGACCTCTCCTGCCAGTTCCAGGGTGTGGGCAAGGTTTCCAAAGTTTACAGCGGCGCGGGTGTCAACGAACTCGGACTCTCCGGCTTCTACACCGAGTACCACAAGACTGCATGGACAGCCGAACGCTACGCCAACGGCGAAGAAATAACCTACCCGGCTCTGTCAACATCAAGCTCTGTCAGCCATCAGACCAACAACTTCTTCATCATGGACCGCTCCTTCCTGCGCCTGAAAAACCTCGAGATCGGCTACACACTGCCCAAAAAGGCTCTCAAGGCAATCCACCTCACAAAGGTACGCGCTTACGCGAGCGGCACCAACCTCCTCACATGGCACCATCTGCGCACCGACTGCATAGACCCTGAGCAGACCACGTCAAACCAATACCCGATTACGAAGATGTTTACCTTCGGTCTTAACGTGACATTCTAATTTCCAACGAGGATGCCCCAATCAAGACTAAACATACAAATAAAGAATATCACCATGAAATATATTTCCATACTTATATCTGCGGCCACGGTAATGTCGGCTTCGCTGCTTTCATCGTGCAGCGACGTGCTCGACACCGCACCCGACGGCTCGCTGACAATGGAAGAGATTCTTCAAGACCCGGTCAAAGTAAGCGGTCTGCTGGCTAAATGCTACGACAAGATTCCGCAGAAAGCCTACACATACTCCAACTTCGAGCCGCTGCCCGTATCGCTCAGCGACGACGCGTGGTCCAGCGACGAAGGTTACTCCGGCCTGCCCGTCAACGTGATATACAACGACCGCCAGAATGCAGGCTCGCACCCCCTGCGCGATACCGGCGGCAACAACGGCAACGGCGGCACCGCCTCGGGAGTGGCTATCGGCAACTACTGGGCCAACTACTGGGGACAGATATATCAGTGCAACCAGTTCCTCGAAGTAATCGACCGCGCCGCAGTCACTTCCGAATCCGAGCGCTCCCGCTTCAAGGCCGAGGCACACCTGCTCCGCGCATTCTTCTACTCCGAACTCGTGCGCTGGTTCGGCAAACTGCCTATCGTGAAGGAAACCTTCCCCTTCGATGCCGATTTCTCCGGCCTCAAGCGCGAATCGGTGTACGACGTGGTAAACTTCATAATCGAAGATTGCGACTACGCTCTCAGCTGCCCCGACCTGCCTTGGCGTATCGACATCGCATCTGAAAGAATGCGAATGACCAAGGCGCTTGCCTGGGCCATCAAATCAAGAATGAGCCTCACGGCTGCCAGCCCCCTCTTCAACGAAGGCAACAACTACTGGGAATGGGCTTATCAGATAAACAGCGACGCCCTCAAGGAGCTTCTTGCCCATAATTTCGAGCTGTACACCACCGTTCAGAACACAACGGTATACGGCACCGAGGCCGGAGCGGCATTCCGCGAGCTGTGTTCCACAGAGGCCGACATAT
The DNA here is from genome assembly GCA_910579035.1 of uncultured Muribaculaceae bacterium. Lineage (GTDB taxonomy): Bacteria > Bacteroidota > Bacteroidia > Bacteroidales > Muribaculaceae > CAG-873. Next base: position 106,693 of record CAJTSR010000002.1, read on the forward strand.
CCGGCAGCCCCCGCGACAAAGAAACCATCTTCCAGCACCGCGCCAACAACGGCCACTGGATATGGCACATCGGCTACATCGGCTCCGGCATGGGCAACACCGCGTACTGCAAGGCATGCCCCACACAGGAGCTTGTCGATGCTTTTGAAACCATCGACGGCAAGCCCGTGCTCAACCTCGAGCGCCCCTACCTCGATGAAAAGCACCTGCAACCGAACTATAACACCGACAACACCCTCTACGACCCGCAGAACCCCTATGCAAACCGCGACCCGCGCCTGCATGCAACCGCTCTCTGCAACGGCGACAAGTTCCTCTGGGACGCCAAGCAGCAGACCGTCGAAACGTTCGTAGGAGGCAAGCACGCCATCAACTTCACACCGTCGAACCGCCAGAACACGCGCACCGGCTACTTCCAGTGCAAGGTTGTGGCTCCCAACATCGACGGCGGCGCCGGCAACCAGTACGGCAAGATGCTCCCCTGGAAATTCTACCGCCTGGCAGAGATTTATCTCAACCTTGCAGAAGCGGCAGCCGAGGCAAACCATCCGGCCGAAGCCCGCGCGGCAGTCAACGCTGTCCGTGCCCGCGTGCAGATGCCGGCCATAACCACCGAAACCGGCGAGGCCCTGATTATGCGCATACGCAACGAACGCCGCGTGGAACTCGCATGGGAGGAAGCACGCTACTTCGACCTGCGCCGCTGGCAGAAACCCGACGGCGACCTGCACGAAACCTGCGCATGGCTTACCTGTATGTACATCACCAAAAATGCTGACGGCACATTCAAATACGAACGCCGCAACATATGGAACAAGCCCCGTGGCGGCGCTGACAACCGCGACCTGCTCCTGCCCCTTTCGACCGCAGAGGCAGCACGACTCAAAAGCAACACCGGTGTTGACTGGCAAAACCCCGGATGGTAACCGGATCTTTTACACAAATGCCTAAATGAAAGATTTTATGAAACAACGAATCAATATAATTGCCGTCTGCGCAGCAATATCCATGGCATCTTCCGCCGCCATTGCTCAAGACGCCGCAAATCCGTTGAAAATACGCGGCACCGTCCTCGACTCAGACGGCATACCCGTCGCAGGCGCCATGGTCAAATCCTCCAACAACGGAAACGAGGCTGTGACCGACATCGACGGCAACTATGAAATTACCGTTACTGACGGCAGCAAGTCGCTCAACTATAACTTTATCGGCTACAAAACCCGCACTATCTCCGTAAGCAAAGCCGCTGAAAACGGCATTGTTTCCATGGGCGAACCCTCCGGCTCGCTCGATGAGATTATCGACCTTGGCTACTACAAGGTTACCCGCCGCGAACTTACCGGCGCGGTATCCGTGGTAGGCGGCACCGAGCTTGCCAAGTCGCCGGAGTCGAACCTCGGCAAGACCTTTGCCGGACGTCTGCCCGGACTTACCGTGATGGAAGAGAACGGCGAACCGGGCCTTGTGGCACAGTCGTCGTCGAACAACGGCCTGACAATGATTATCCGCGGCCTCACCACCGCCAACGGCAACAAGCCCCTCATCATCATCGACGGCCAGATAAGCCCGAACGAGAACTATATGTATATCACTCCCGAGGAAATCGAAACAGTGACTGTTCTCAAAGATGCTTCGGCAATGGCTATCTACGGCATGCAGGGAGGTAACGGCGCGATCGTGATCCGCACCAAGAGCGGCCGCATAGGCGCCAACAAAGTTTCTGTCTACTTCGACGAGGCTCTCCAGCAAAGCTCCAAGACTCCCTACTCCATCTCGGCAGCCGAGTACGCCACCCTGCGCAACCAGGCCGGCTATAACGACGGCCTCGGCAAATTCTCGCAGTTCTCGCAGGAACAAATCGACGGTTACAGCGCCACCAACCACGCCTACAATCCCTACAACGACTTGTTCAACAAGACGATGTGGATGACCCGTGCCGGAATGTCGCTTACCGGAGGCACAGAGCGCCTGCAGTACTATGCCAACGTCAACTACATGCACGAATCCTCTCCTTTCAAGGCTGAGGAAAACAAAGACTGGGAGTACAATCCCGCACCGGGCATAGACCGATTCAATTTCCGCTCCAACATCGATGTTAAAATCAATAGCTGGCTGAGCGCCATGATGCGTATCAGCGGCAGCATAAACCGCGTGAAGACAGCCGGCAGCACCAATGCCAGTGTTTACTCCGCCCTGTTCAAGCTTCCGCCCACAATGTACGGCTCGCTGTCGACCGTTGTCAACGACGAGGAAGGCAACATCGTCCACAAGGGCAACGAGGTACTCACCGTCGACGGTGTGACCGACCCCGTGTACGGTATGCTGAACCGTTCGGGCTTCATCGAACAGCTCAAAGCCGACGTGCTGTCGATGGGCGGCCTCAACGCCGACCTCTCGATGGTGACCGAAGGCCTCTCGGCATCTGCCGTGGTGGCATACCAGCTCAGCTCGAACAACAACCAGAGCACACTGCAGAAATATCAGCGCTGGATTGCCGTACAGAACGGCGACGAAGTAAACTTCCAGCGCCTCGGCAGCGATGAGAACACACCTCTGAGCTATGCCAAGACCCGCCAGATGTACTACAACCTGAACCTCTCGGCATTCGCCAACTACAAGCGCACCTTCGGCGACCACTATGTAAGCTCCATGGCTTATATCTTCTATCAGGACCTCCAGACCGAAAGCACTTCTGGCGCCGCCATACTGCCCTACAAGCGCGAATCGATGGGCATCACCGCAACTTACGGATTCAAAAACCGCTACTTCATTCGCGGCGACGTGGCCTACAGCGGCTCCGAACAGTTCCACCCCGACCACCGCTGGTACACCACTCCATCGGTATCCGGCACATGGATTGCATCGGACGAAAGCTTCATACAGGGCATCAAGCCGTGGGTAAGCCTCGTCAAGCTCCGCCTCTCGTACGGACTCAACGACAACGACCAGCTCGGCGACGGCCGCATGCTCTATGCCGACAACGTGGACTATCAGGGCAACGAGTTCACACGCGGAAACCCGCTGCTCGCTCCTGAGAAAATCTACAAGACCAACTACGGTATCGACCTCGGATTCTTCGACAACGACCTCAGCGTGTCGTTCGACTACTTCCGCCAGCATTGCGACAACGTGCTGATTTCTTCGTCGACCCTCGTTCCGTCGTTCCAGGGCGTGCCCCTCGACTACTACCCGCTGGTAAACGAAGGACGCATCAAAAACCACGGATTTGAAGTGGCCGCGCTCTACCACAAGGCTATCAACCGCGACTGGACAGTATTCGTGGGCGGCTCTTTCAGCTACAACAAAAACGAGATGGTTGACATGAAAGAAGTAATCCGCGACGGCTATGCCTATCCTTATGCCAAGGCAGGCCAGAGCATCGGCCAGAAGTGGGGCTACCTCATCGACTACAGCAACGGCAACGGTATGTTCAACTTCAGCGACGAGATAAGCGGCTGCGGCCTCGACTACTCCGCCCTCGGCACTCCCCGCCCGGGCGACTTCAAGTATGTCGACCTCAATAAAGACGGCAAAATCGACTCCAAAGACCGCGCGCCCATAGGCTATGGCGACATCCCCCGTGGATATTACTCCATCAACGGCGGTTTCGCCTACAAGAACTTCGAGGTAAGCTTCCTCTTCCAAGGCACCACCAAGCGTTCTATCACCCTCAGCGGCGTGGGCGCGTTTGAAACCGAGAACCAGGGCGTGTTCAACGATATCCATATGAACGCATGGACCGAGGACCGCTGGAACGCTGGCGAAAAAATCGACTACCCGGCTTTGTCGCTCAGCAAGTCCACCAGCCACAACGACAACGATTACTTCATTCAGGACGGCTCCTACCTGCGCCTGAAAAATGCAGAAATCGCTTACACCCTGCCCCACAAAATCTCTAAAAAGGCCTTTGCTGAAAAAATTCGCTTCGCCCTCAACGGCCAGAATTTATTCACCATCGACCACCTGCGCAGCAAGCACATCGATGCTGAGATTGGCAAACTTTCGGCTTTCCCGACTTACCGCGTAATCAATCTCGGTGTCAAAGTTACCTTCTAAATCCTGCTATCAATGAAACTAATCGCTAAAATATTTATACTCGGTTCGCTGGCTGCCTCCGCGGCTGCCTGCGCCGACCTCGACATGGACAGCGACGGCCGACTCCAGATGAAGGACATCTTCTCGCGTCAGGACCGCACCGCCAAAATGTTCGCCAATTTGTCAGAATCCCTGCCGAAGACCACTCTCACCTACGGCAAGACCACGACCCCGCTGCTGGCAGGCTTCTCCGACGAGGCCGAAGACTCCAACGACGGTATCACGCACGTGGTTTCCGACTGGTACCACGGACGTGTTTCTGCTACCTCGAACCCGCTCACATCGAAGTGTATCGACCCGTGGACTCTTTATTTCGGAGCAATCTACAAGTGCAACAACTTCATCAAGAACATTCAGGATCCGACGATAGCCACCTATCCTTTCGACACCAACCAGAAAGAAGGCTGGATAGCACAGGCCAAGGTACTGCGCGCATACTATTACTGGCAGCTGGTGAAGCGCTACGGCGGCGTGCCTCTCGCTACCGAGCCTTATCCGATGGGATATGACTTTGCCAACTCGTACCGCGCGTCGTTTGAAGAATGTGCCGATTTCATTATCGGCCAGTGCGACGAAGCCCTCGCATGCCCCGAAACAGAGAATCTGTCGGTAGGTTTCAAGTGGGTTGACAACTCCCGCACGGACATGACCCGCTTCATTGCCCATGCCATCAAATCGGAAGTAGCGCTTTACGCAGCAAGCCCGCTCAACAATCCCGACAACAGCGGCAAATACACTTGGGACAAAGCTGCCGAGATAACCAAGGCCGCTCTCGACGCCTGCATCAGCCACGGTGCTGAACTCTTCAAGACTGTGCCCGAAGCAAGCTCTGCCATAAATGCTTACGACAACTACTTCATCACCCGCAGCGACCCCTCGCGTATCAACGACAAAGAAACCTTCCTTGAATCAGGCACACGCCTGAAGATATGGGAATACGCAGGCACACCGATGAACACGGCTATGAAAGAAGCCGGCCCGTGCCCGTCGCAGGAACTTGTCGACTGCTACGACATGGCCGACGGCTCCGAGCCTATCCTCGGCTACCTCGACGCCGACCACCTGCAGCCCAACATCAACGCGGCCTCAGGCTATGACGACGAGAATCCGTATGCGAACCGCGACCCGCGTTTCTATGCCTCGATTTACTACAACGGCTGCCAGCGCAACCTGAACGACCCCGCATCGCTTCTCTACACCCACGTAGGCGGTAACTGCGGAATATCCGACAAGGCCACCGACGTGCGTTTCACCCGCACAGGCTACTACATGCGCAAGTTCAACAACTACAAGTCGAACAGCGCTAACGCCACCGACGGCTTCATGCCTCTCTTCCGCCTTGCCGAGCTTTACCTCAACTTTGCCGAGGCTGCTTACCAGAGCGCAGGCCCCGACCAGCAGGTGGGCGGCATGTCGGCTCGCGAGGCTGTCAACATCGTGCGTGAACGCGTAGGCATGCCCGGCCTCCCCGCCGGCCTGTCGAAAGCCGACTTCGAGCGCCGCTACCGCAAGGAACGCCGCGTGGAGCTTGCCTTTGAAGACCACCGCTACTACGACGTGCGCCGCTGGAAAATCCTCGAACAGACAGACCGCTTCGTTACAGGTATGAAAATTACCAAAAACAACGACGGCACATTCAAGTACCAGCGCATACGCCTTGCCGACCGCAAGTGCTCTGACGCCAAATTCTATCTGTATCCTGTCAACCAGACCGACGTGTCGAAGATGCTCCAGATTTCCGGACAGAACTGGCAGAATCCGGGTTGGGAATAATTCATAAAGAAAAAGAACAATGAAAATGAAAAAGAATATTTTCATAGCTCTATCGGCCGCTATGCTCTTCTGCGGCTGCGGCGAGGACTACGCCGATACCGACATCGTAGCGGACGCCCCGATGGCTCCCGTGCAGAACGTCGAAGCAACGTCGTTTGTAAGTTCCGTGATTCTCACATGGGACCTTCCCGAAAACGACCAGTACTACTACACGATGGTGTCGTATGTCGATGCCGCCGGCCAGACCGTGAACCGCAAGGTAAGCAAATACAGCGTCGATGCCGAAACACCGGGACGCGCCCGCGCCCTGATCGGCGGTTTCACCGATACCAACGAGTATGAATTTACCCTCACCGCGTACAGTTACGCAGGAAACGCCTCGACACCTGTAACCGTCAAGGGAACACCCGAAGACCGTTCGCGCGCCAAGGACTACCTTGTGGAAACAGTAACATTCGACCCACAGGTGGAGGCCGTGAATATAAACTGGACCAACGAACTGAACGCCGACGTCAACCTCGTGCTCATATCGCTCGACTACTTCAACATCAAGGGCAAAGTAGAAGAAGTAGTACGCGAGGTCGAGGCCACCACTCCTCACGTGGAGGTAATCGACAACCTGCCTATCGAAACCGACATCGAAGTAAAATACTACATGGTCGATAACGAAACAGGCGAGAAGTCCGAAACCAAGACGGCGACTTTCCAGGTACTGCCCACAATCTACGACATCTACGACGCGGCAGTTACCTACATACCGGAATCGTACTACGGCATCAACATGATGACTATTGACTGGAACGAAACCAAGAATGAATTCCACATTCTCACTTCCGGCAACGACCCCTATGTATACACCAAGATGCCCGCCACTCCCGCCGGCACGACGCTGATATTCCGCTACCGCTCGAAGAAGAATATCACCAACTTCGAGATATTCCTCAACGGCCGCGCGCCCGGAGGCCCCAACGAAGTGATATATCAGGCACCGGACGGCTACAAAGGTCTGCGCCTCACCAACGGATACTGGAAAACGGTTGTATGGGATCTCAGCGACGCCCAGAAAAACAAATTTGACTTTATCAACAACACTGCCACCAACCAGAACCGAATCCGAATTGACTTCGGCAGCCAGAACACCCGCGAGCTCTGGTTCCGCAATATGCACTGGGAATAATCAGGTTTGCAAATGAACTCATTCTGTTCTATAAGGTAATATGAGCTCATTAGGTTCCCGGCACAGTTCCTATCAATGGTTTGTGCCGGGAACTTTTCAAAAAAAACACTATTATGAATAAATCAATCATATCAGCGACACTGCTACTTGCCGCGCTTTCGGCCGCAGCCGCAGACAATAACAAAAACAAGATAGACCTTGACGGCTATGTAGGCTCACGCATCGACGACTGCATACACACCCGCATACTCGGACAGGACGTGGACCACATCACCGAACCTTTCACCCACAAGAACGACACCGCTTCGTGGCAGACAGAGTTCTGGGGCAAATGGGTGCAGGGCGCCATCGCCTCGTACCGCTACAACCACGACAAAGCGCTGTACGACAAAATAAGCCACAGCATCGACCAAATCATAGCATCTCAGCAGCCCGACGGCTACATAGGCAACTATGCCCCTGAATACCATCTTGCCCAATGGGACGTATGGGGTCGTAAATATACCGCTCTCGGACTTCTGGCGTGGCACAAACTTACCGGCGACAAGAAAGCACTCGATGCCACAGCCCGGCTGATTGACCACCTTATGACTGAAGTAGGTCCCGGCCATACCGACATTGTGACAGTGGGAAATTACCACGGCATGGCGGCAAGCTCGGTGCTCGAACCCGTAATATACCTCTACAACGCCACAGGCAATAAGAAATACCTGGATTTCGCAAACTACATAGTAAGCCAATGGGAAACCCCTGAGGGGCCCCAGCTCGTGTCGAAAGCACTGAAGGGCATCGACGTGGCATCGCGCTTCCCGCACCCCTCCGACTGGTTCTCGCCCGAGAACGGCCAGAAAGCCTATGAAATGATGTCGTGCTATGTAGGCCTGCTTGAGCTGTACAAAATCACCGGCAATCCCACCTATCTCGACGCGGTTGAAAAAACCGTTGCAAACATAGTCGACAAGGAAATAAACGTAGCCGGCTCGGGCAGCTCGTTTGAAAGCTGGTACCACGGCAAGGACTTTCAGGCTCTTCCCACCTACCACACGATGGAAACATGCGTGACATTCACCTGGATGCAGCTCTGCGACAAGCTTCTGGAGGTGACGGGCAAGCCTTTCTACGCCGACCAGATTGAAAAAACTCTCTACAACGCCCTTATGGCATCGCTCAAAGACGATGCTTCGCAGATTGCCAAGTACAGCCCTATCGAAGGACACCGCTTTGAAGGCGAGGAGCAATGCGGGCTGCACATCAACTGCTGCAATGCCAACGGCCCGCGCGGTTTCGCCCTTATTCCTTCCTTTGCAGTAAAAAGCACGGACAAAGGCATCAATTTTAATTATTACGGCGATATGACCGCCACTGCCGATGTGAACGGCAACACTGTTTCGATAAGCCAGAAGTCGGACTATCCTGCCACAAACACTTCAACGATTGATATAAATCCTGAGAAAAAGAAAAATTTTTCAGTAAATTTGCGCATTCCCGTATGGAGCGCCAACACTGTGGTAAAAGTCAACGGCAAGGCTGTCGACAATGTTAGTCCGGGTTCTTATCTCGCACTCACTCGCGAATGGGCCAAGGGCGACAAAATCGAAGTGGCTTTCGACATGCCGGTAATTGTCACCGAGCACGACAATCTTCAGACTGTGACACGCGGCCCGATAGTATTCGCCCGCGACAGCCGCTTCGATGACGGCTTTGTGGACGAGTCGGCAGTGATAATGGAAGAAAACGGCACAATCAGCGACGCCCGTATTTCCGATGCCGGTTCATTTGCATGGATTACCATCGACGTGCCGGTGACCGTGGGTGCGAACCTCGAAGGAACCGATGCGGAGCGCTTTGTGAAATTCTGCGATTTCGCATCTGCGGGGAATACGTGGTCGCCCGATGTGCGCTACCGCGTATGGATTCCCAAAACGCTGAACATTAAACTCAAACGCAATTATTGATGCTCAAACGAATTTTTATAATTGTTTCAGTGCTGGCAGCCGCTTTTTCAGCAGCGGCTGCCGACACTCTTACTGTTGCGACCTACAACATATGGGAAGGCCTCGAGGATAACCCCGACCGAAAAGCCCGGTTCGAGTCGTGGGTCGACTCGGTGAAGCCCGATGTTCTGATGCTCAACGAGCTTGTAGGCTTTACTCCGGCAAAGCTTCAGAAGCTTGCAGAAGAATCAGGCTTTCCGCACAGCTCTCTGCTGAAGGAAGAGTGGTACCCTGTAGGAGTAATCTCAAAGCACCCTATCGAAGAAATCAACCGCATCGTCACGCCTATGTCGATAGTGCTCGGGCAGAAGAAAGGCCTCTGGCACGGGCTGCTGCACGTGCGCACTGCCGGTATCGACCTGATGGTGACACACCTAAGCCCGTTCGACTATAAATTCCGCAAGCAAGAAGCTCAGATTCTCACTCACTATGCCGACAGCCTCGGCCTTAAAGACTATCTGATTGCCGGCGACCTGAACTCGATTTCGCCATATGATGCCGACCACACCGCCAAGAAAAAAAAGTGGATACGCGGCATCAAAAAAGGCGATGCCAAACGCCCCGACTGGAACAACCTCAACGAACTCGGCACATTTGACACCTCCGTTATCTCGGCTTTTCTTTCTTCAGGACTCGAAGATCCGCTTTGGCGCTTTGCACGCAATCCGAAGGACAGAATGACTCACCCCACAGCGTTCAGCCGCAAGCTGCCGCCGGACAGCCCGCGCCTCGACTCCACGAGCGTGCGAATTGACTATATACTGCTGTCGAAACCGCTCATGCAGCGGTGTATCGACGCGCGAGTCGACAGGGTGGAGGGTGTTTCCGACCATTATCCCGTGGTGGTGAAACTCATTCGCCACGACTACCGCGACAAGGAGCTATCGGCAGAAGAACGTACCGCCGACCTGCTCTCGCGTATGAACGTTTACGAAAAGGTTGCCCAGATACGCCACCTGCATTCCGGCGATATTTTCCCCGGAAACCAATTCAGCGCCGACAATATGAAGGCGATAGCGGGCGATGTGGCCTATGGCTTTGTAGAGGGCTTTCCGCTCACAGGCGAGCAGTGCCGCCAGAATATGCGCAAGGTTCAGGAACATATGGTGTACGGCACGCGCCTCGGAATACCTGCCTTTATCGTGGCAGAGTCGCTTCACGGCTCAGTCCACGAAGGGTCTACCATCTTTCCGCAGAACATAGCTCTTGCCTCTACCTTCAATCCCGATCTGGCATACCGCCGCGCGGCCGCTACCACCGGCGATCTTCACTATCAGGGAATCAACCAGGTGCTTGCGCCCTGCATCGACGTCGTGCGCGACCTGCGCTGGGGACGCGTTGAGGAAACCTACGGCGAAGACCCCTTCCTTAACGCGGCTTTTGCCTGCGGCGAGGTAAAGGGCTATCTTGACAACGGAATCTCGCCGATGCTGAAACACTTCGGCCCGCACGGCAATCCGTCGGGAGGGCTTAATCTCGCCGGAGTGGACTGCGGCACAGGCGAACTGCTCGACATATATATGTATCCGTTTGAAAAGGTGATTCGCACACTGCCGGTAATGGCCGTTATGTCGACCTACAACACGTGGCAGCGCCAGCCAAACTCGGCTTCGCACTACATTCTCACAGAGCTGCTCCGCGACAAATGGAAATTTAAAGGATATGTGTATTCCGACTGGGGCGCCATCGAAATGCTCCGCACATTCCACAATACAGCCGACACCAAGGCCGAGGCCGCGAGGCAGGCAATTATGGCAGGACTCGATGTGGAAGCGTCGAGCGACTGCTTTCCCGAAATACCCGGCCTGATTGCCGACTCGATACTCGACCCTGCTGTGCTTGACCACGCCGTAAGCCGTGTGCTGCTGGCAAAGTTCAAAGCAGGATTGTTCGACGATCCTTTCGGCGAACGCTTCCGCGACAAGGAATCGATGCACTCGTCCCGGAGTATAGCGCTTGCGCGGGAAATTGCCGACGAATCAACAGTACTCCTCAAAAACGAAGGAGGCCTGCTGCCACTTGACATCGACAAGCTGCGCTCCATAGCCGTGCTCGGCCCTAATGCCGACCAAGTTCAGTTCGGCGACTATTCCTGGAGCCGCAACAATCAGAACGGTATCACACCCTTGGCCGGAATCACCCGGCTGTGCGGCGACCGTGTGAAAATCAACTACGAACGAGGCTGCGACATAATGTCGAAAGATACCTCTGGAATAGCGAAGGCTGTGGAGGCAGCGCGCAACAGCGATATTGCCATCATATTCTGCGGCAGCGCAAGCGCGTCGCTCGCCCGCGACTACTCCGGCTCGAACTGCGGGGAAGGATTCGACACCCCCGATCTTGACCTTACCGGGGCGCAATCGCAGCTTATACGCGAGGTTGCCGCCACAGGCAAGCCGGTGGTACTGGTTCTTGTCACAGGCAAGGCCTATTCCATCAACTGGGAGAAAGAGAATATACCGGCCATACTACTGCAATGGTACGCAGGCGAACGCGCAGGCGAATCAATTGCCGACATAATTTTCGGCAACACCAACCCATCGGGGCACCTTCCTGTATCGTTCGCCCAAAGTGCCGGACACCTTCCGGCTGTCTACAACCATCTGCCCGGCGACCGAGGATACTACAAAGCGCCCGGAACATATCAGGCACCCGGTCGCGACTATGTGTTCTCCTCCCCTGCCCCGCTCTTTGCGTTCGGCCACGGGTTGAGCTATACCGAGTTTGACTATTCCGGCCTTACGGTAGAGCAGAAAGCTGATTCGATCATCGTCCGCATCAACGTGAGCAATATCGGGAAACGCACGGGCAAAGCCGTTCCGCAGCTGTACGTGCGCGATGTGGCAAGCTCTGTAGCCACACCCGTTAAGCAGCTCAAGGCTTTCAAAAAAATCGAGCTTAAGCCGGGCGAAACAAAGTCGGTGGACCTTTCCTTCCATAAAAACGAACTGCGTTTTACCGACAATTCCGGCAAGCGCCACCTCGAACCCGGCGATTTTGAAATAATGGTAGGCGCGGCCTCCGACAATATAGCGGCAAAAAGCACCATCACCATAGGCACCAAAACAGCCAAGGGAAAAGACTCCGCCACTTCCGCACCGGCATACAAGAGCCAAGGCAAAAAGATAACTATTTCGGGAACTGTTCGCGACGTTCAGGCCACACCGCTCGCCAATGTGAAGGTATTCTCAAAGAAGCAGAAGAAAAACGTTGCCACGACAGGCTCCGACGGCTCGTATAAAGTCAAGACAGCCGACGACGATACGCTTACATTCTCGCTCGATGGCTACCCCGACAATGTAACCGAGGTACGCGGCCGCACATCTATCAACCCCGCAATGTCGAAATAATATGGAAATAATCAAGAAACCGTGGTTCAACAGCCTCGAGCCGGCTGAAATACTTGATGCTTTCGGCGACATTCAGCCCCGGCCGATAGCTTGCTGCAACTGGGCGTCGGACTACCCCTACGCACCGACAGCAAGCTTCAGAATGTTCCATAACGGCGAGTATTTGTTCGTTCGTTACGACGTGGCTGAAGATTGCACCGCAGCTCGTGTGGCCGAGGACAATGGCGAAGTTTGGACCGACTCCTGCGTGGAATTTTTCATATCGACCGACGACAAGGGGTACTACAATTTTGAAACCAACTGTATCGGAAAGCTCCTATTGGGATTCCGCTGCAAGGACAAAGAACCCGCAATGGCGCCAAAGTCAGTCCTTGATTCCGTGAAACGCTTCTCATCGCTTCCCTGCAGTGTATTCGACGAACGCCACGATGCCCAACCGTGGTGGCTTATAATCGCAATACCGGCTTCGGCCCTATTCATGCACAAATTCCACAGCTGGGACGGTATAAAGGCGAAAGCCAATGTATATAAATGTGGCGACAATCTTTCCAAGCCCCATTTCCTGTCTTGGAACCCGATACATCACCCCACGCCAAACTTCCACCTGCCGGAATTTTTCGGAACTCTTGAACTTGAATAAGCTACAAAAAACAGGGGCTGTACCATACAGCTCCTGTTTTTTTTACTAAATACCTGATACATCAGCACATAAGCAAGCTCCGCACCCCTTGTCAACCAAGAATTATGTAAAATAGTGCATTCTGCATATGCCATTTTGTGTAAAATAGTGCGTTTTGGAAAAACAAAGAACCCGGCATTGCACCGAGTTCTTTGAAAAGGTGTTTACAGCAGGTGATGCTTACTCTACGCTGGAGTAATCAAGCGGAGTTTCAAAATAGCGGGAGAGGGAGGGCAGGTTCTCCTGCATAGAGGGTACTGCAAAGCCGACTCCATCGAAATATTCGTCGGACGCCTTCTGGCGGGCTACTTTGGCAGAATCCTTAGCTACGGTAGTTTCAAAGATCTTTTTGCCGCTTACATCGGTGACGGTGACATCAAGCTTGTCGCCACAAGCCTTAAGCTCGACCGTGGTTTTCGGAGCTATTTGCAGTGTAATCTCTGCATAATTCTCGATATTGAGCACCAAGTCGGCAGTAATGCCGACAGACCTGTACACATATCGGCGACAGTCCTTCTCGCGCTCAAACGCACCCTCAAGAGCGCCGTCGCCAAGAAGCTCGCTATATCGCAGGCTACCAATGGCCGAGGGAATGCGAGGACTTATCGCAATGCTTCCGCTTAGCAGACGGGGGCGGATACCGAGGAAATCCTGATACCATACCCTGATGTGCTCCGCGTTGCTCCAGCCTTGAAGGAATGTGCCGGAGCGTCGCGCCCACGATGTGCCTTTACGGGGCCACGCGTCAGCATTCTCCGAAAGACTGCCCACGGCGCCTTGGAACAGCGCCTGGCGGTTCATATTCTCGAACAGCGTCCACGCTATGTCCTGCTGCCCGGCCTCTATCATACGCTGCATGGCCATACCGTTGTTCCACAGCCATACCGTGCCGTTATGATATGCGTCGTCTTTATGGTAATGGTGCCAATTTTCGTGATAGGGGTGGAACTGCGCATCATTCTGGTCGAGCGAGGCCACACCCCACGGATATACAAGCCGCTGCCAAGCGTCGCGCGTTTCCTTCATCACCAAAGCGGAATCCTCAACCATGCCGAGGGCATAAAGCATATTCGGACGATATTGGCGATCCGGCGTACCGTCGGCATCAAGATGGTCATAGACCACCATATCTGCCTTGTTGACAAACATACGGTTGAAGGACGCCAAAAGAGAGTCTGCCATAACATCCCATCGGCGAGCATCTTCGGAGTGGCCTGTCATACGCGCCATCTCAGCACCGCTTCGCAACTGCCCGTACCACAGCGCCTGTATGTCTACAGCACGGTCGCCACGGGGCGAACACGGATATTTGCCCTGCCGCTTGGCGTCCATCCAAGTGTCAGCATCAGCATGAAGCAGAAAACCGTTGGAATCGGTTCCGCGCTCTATCGCGCTGTTAATGCTCAGTTCCACTGCCGGGTATATAGAAGCAAGGAAGGCTGTGTCGCCGGTATACTGCATATACTCGTATACGTCTGTCACGAAGCGAGGTGTTCCGTCGGCAGTGTTATATATTATACCGTCGAGATTGGCGCGGTTGGGTATGCGACCAAGAGTTTCCGATGCAGAATCCTTGTCCTGAAATTTGGCAAAATCGCTGAAAATGCTCCGCGCCGTGCTCCACTGGCCGGTGCAGAACACTGCTCCGGGCATTGTTATAAACATATCGCGGCCCCAGTACTCGTTGAACCACGGCAACCCGGCATAGATGCCGTTGCCTTGCTGGCAGGTAACAAGCTCGTCGGTGGTAAGCACTATCCAAGCCATAGCCATATCCAAAGTGTCATTGTCAGAAACCAGAGGGTTGGAATGCTCCACGAAGCCGTTAAGGCGGTTGATACGCTCGTCGAGCATTTTTTCCTTGTCGCGTCGGAAAATGGCAGCTATCGAGTCGGCCTTCTTATCTTCGGTATACGATATTATGAAGCCACCGGCGCTGGCAGGTGCCGTCAGACGGTTGCCGTCCCAGCGGTATTGAACATCGTTGTACGGTTGGAGGGTGATAACGCCTCCGGCAGACTCGGCCGGCACGAACTCAACCCCGGCGGCCCCCGACTTTCCGGGAGATATGAGCCGGGGCGCCAGCTCTATCCATACGGAATCGCCCTTCACGTCGGAAAGCTCCACATAGAGCAGCTCCACGAAGTCGAACATAAAGAATTCCTCGCGCGCCTTGGGATACACGCGACTTATCTTGTAAGGATAAACCGTGACATCGGCTTCACGCCTCGACAGCATGTCGCCATCCACCCCGATGGTATAGTCGCTCAGCAGCCGGCGCTTGGCTATATTCCAACCGGTGTGCCAGTTATCCCAATTGTCGGTGTGCGTCATACCGTACCAGAACGCCGACTTCTTGTCAGTAAAGGAATACTCGCGCTGATAGTCGGCAGACACGGATATCCCCATCGAGTCAACGTTCATACGGCTCAGCTCCCCCTCGTTCTCCGGCAGAAGGGAAGTGCCTGTGCAGGCCGCCACAAGGGCCGAGCAGCCGGCAATAGCAAAAAATCGTCCAAATTTCATGTATAAGTAAGTATGTCGGTTAATAAAGCACTGTGTTCGAGAACAAAGATACGAATGATTTGATGGCAAAACCCGTTAATCTTGATTTTACCGAGCGGTAGTATCTAAGGCGAAGCCAAAGATACGAATAAATCTGCTTGTACCGAAAGAATATCTTTAAAAGTGTGTATTAATGGTTAAACTTTGCTTGAGCGTGAAGCAATCGCGACAAAACCGAGCATATTAAACAAGAAATCGCGACAAGATGTCGCGATTATTAGGCAGTTTTTACTAAATTTGGCACGATAAGCCAAATCCGTATGACTACAGAAATAGAAATACTGCAATTTCTGCATTACAATCCGCTTTCAAAGCGGTCAGATATTTTACCGTCTTTATCCAAACAGATAAGTGAGCGAACTCTTATGCGTATGCTATCCGATTGTGTTGCTAACGGACACATCGAAGTGATAGGTCGCGGCCCGGCCACCCGTTATCGACTCACACCGCAAGCTCATATAACAATGGAGTTGAATCTCGACACATACTTTGACAAGGAAGTAGACGAGCGTCAGGTGCAAGAGTCGTTCAATTTTGGACTTATCAATGAAATTCTACCACAGGTTGATTTATTCACCCAGAAGGAATTACAACAACTTAATGACGCACAGAAACTTTTCCGTTGGCATCTGTCAGAAATGTCAGATATCGAATACCGTAAAGAGATGGAACGTCTTGGAATCGATCTGTCTTGGAAATCTTCCCAGATAGAGGGCAACACTTATTCTTTATTAGAAACGGAAAGATTGCTGAAAGAGAAACAGACGGCAAACGGAAAAACAAAGGAAGAAGCCGTCATGCTACTCAATCACAAGGATGCACTCGACTTTATCCTTGATATGCCGGACTTTCTGAAAGATTTGACTGTTGCCCGTATTGTGGAGATTCATTCCATCCTCACAAAAGAGTTAGGCGTTGATAGAAACATTCGTCACCGCCGTGTCGGTATCACCGGTACAAAATATACTCCGCTTGACAACGTGTTTCAAATTCGTGAGGCTCTTGAAGATTCGGCTCGACTCATAAACAGTAAGAGCAATATCTTCGAGAAAGCACTTCTTGCGCTTGTCTTGCTTAGCTACATTCAAGCATTCACTGACGGGAATAAACGCACCGCCCGAATTGTGAGCAACGGTATTCTAATAGCCAATGGCTACTGCCCCATATCGTTTCGCACAGTAGACTCGATAGACTATAAAAAGGCGATGCTGATGTTTTATGAGCAAAACAATATAGCAGCTTTCAAGCGAATATTCATCGACCAATTCCTCTTCGCCGTCAAAACATATTTTTAGAGGGTGGTTTATGCTTTCGACATAGCAAACCTAAGCTGTCTTATCGGCCAAGCTGAGAACTCGCCCATGCCATAAAACACTCACTTAAAGGTGAGGCTTGGGGAATTGGAGTGCATTTATTTTCTTTTACGAGGTTATATCAGAGTTTTTAGTTAATTTTGCCATTTGAAAAAAACGACAGCTTATCACCTCTTTAAGCAGACATCAATATGAGCAAAGAATATAAGAGAACACTTATTACCACGGCTCTGCCATATACCAACGGCCCCGTGCACATCGGCCACCTTGCCGGCGTTTATGTACCGGCCGACATCTACGCACGCTACCTCCGCCTCGCCGGACGCCCTGTGACACTAATCGGCGGCAGCGACGAACACGGAGTGCCTATCACTCTGAAAGCGCGTGCCGAAGGAGTGTCGCCCCAAGACATCGTGGACCGCTATCACTCGCTGATTAAGAAATCGTTTGAAGGGCTTGGCATATCGTTCGACATATATTCACGCACAACTTCCGACATACATTCGGCCACGGCATCGGAATTTTTCCGCCGCCTGTACGACAACGACCGCTTCATCGAGAAAGAATCGATGCAGCTTTATGACGCCGAAGCCGGCCAGTTCCTTGCCGACCGCTATGTGACAGGCGAATGCCCGCACTGCCACAATCCCAAAGCATACGGCGACCAATGCGAGGCCTGCGGCACATCGCTGGCTGCCACAGACCTTATCGACCCGCACAGCGCCATCACCGGCAGCGTGCCCGAACTGCGTCCCACCCGCCACTGGTATCTGCCCCTCGACCGCTGGGAGCCGGCCCTTCGCGAATGGATTCTCGAAGGCCACAAGGAGTGGAAGAGCAATGTTTACGGCCAGTGCAAATCCTGGCTCGACATGGGCCTGCAGCCCCGCGCCGTGAGCCGCGACCTGTCGTGGGGTGTCCCCGTGCCTGTGGAAGGCGCCGAGGGCAAGGTTCTCTATGTGTGGTTCGACGCTCCCATCGGATACATATCGAATACCAAGGAGCTGATGCCCGACAGTTGGGAAACATGGTGGAAAGACCCTGAAACACGCATTATCAACTTCATAGGCAAGGATAACATCGTGTTCCACTGCATCGTGTTCCCTGCCATGCTTATGGCCTACGGCGACGGCTTCCAGCTGCCCGACAATGTTCCGGCCAACGAGTTTCTGAACCTCGAAGGCGACAAAATATCGACCTCGCGCAACTGGGCCGTGTGGCTCCACGAATATCTCGAGGACTTCCCCGGCAAGCAGGACGTTCTACGCTACGTGCTCACGGCCAACGCTCCCGAAACCAAGGACAACGACTTCACATGGCGCGATTTCCAAGCCCGCAACAACAACGAGCTTGTAGCCATTCTCGGCAACTTTGTGAACCGCGTCATAGTGCTAACGCATAAGTACTTCGACGGTGTTGTTCCGGCATCGGGGCAGCTCGAGCCTGTCGACGAAGCCGCATTCACCGATATGGAGGCGTTCAAGGCTTCGCTCACCGACAATCTCGAGAACTTCCACTTCCGCGAAGCGTTGAAAGACGCCATGGGCTTTGCCCGAATGGGCAACAAATATCTGCAGGATACCGAACCGTGGAAAGTATGGAAAGAAAATCCCGGCCGCGTAGCCACAGTGATAAACACCTGTTTGCAGATATGCGCGTCGATAGCAGTGGCGATGGAACCGTTTATGCCATTCATGAGTTCCAAACTCGCCGGAATCCTCGGACTCTCCGAACTGAAATGGGACGAGGTTGGCACACGTCCTCTGCAGGAAGGCACCAAGATAGGCCAGCCCGAACTGCTGTTTGAAAAAATAAGCGACGAAACCATACAGGCCCAGACCGACCGCCTCGAAAACATAAAGAAAGAAAACGCTATCCGCAATTTCAAGCCCGGCGAGGTGAAGCCGGAAATAACAATAGAGCAATTCGGCCAGATAGACCTCCGGGTAGGCACCGTGCTTACTTGCGAGCGCGTCAAGAAATCGGACAAACTGCTTAAATTCAGCATCGACGACGGAACCGGCACTCCCCGCACCATCGTCTCCGGGATAGCGCGCCAATATGCACCCGAAGAACTGGTAGGACGCCAGATTGTGTTTGTTGCCAACCTCGCGCCGGCCAAAATCCGAGGCGTCGAATCACAAGGCATGATACTGTCGGCTCTCAATGCCGACGGCTCTCTCGCCGTGGTAGCACCCACAGCGCAAATCAGCCCGGGAGCATCTGTAAGTTAACCAATCTTTTAAGTCAGCGCCATGAAACCACGAATCCTCATAGTGTACACCGGTGGTACAATAGGAATGATAGAGGACCCTAAAACAAAAGCCCTCAAACCATTCAACTTCGACCATCTGATTGAGAACGTTCCGAAAATCAAGATGCTCGATTATGAAATCGATCATATCCAGTTTCCGAAACCTATCGATTCGTCGGATATGAACGTGCAGCACTGGCATGCCATAGTGCGCAGTATCGCCGACAACTACGACAGCTACGACGGATTTGTGGTACTTCACGGCACCGACACGATGGCTTACACGGCATCGGCGCTGTCGTTTATGCTCGGAAACCTGCACAAGCCTGTGATAATCACAGGCTCGCAGCTCCCTATCGGAGAAGTGCGAACCGACGGCGAGGAAAACCTCATAACAGCGCTCCAGATCGCTGCCGACCGCGACCGCTACGGCAAGCCCACGGTGCGCGAAGTTGCGATACTGTTCGAGAACTACCTTTGGCGAGGCAACCGCTCCACCAAGCGTTCGGCCGACAATTTCAATGCTTTCAAAAGCAACAATTATCCCGAACTTGCCAAAATAGGCCTCGGCATATACTTCCAACGCGAGGCACTGCGCAAAATCGAGGTAGAAAAACCGCTTGAGCCGCACTATGAACTCGACACGCACATTATGTCGCTCGACCTTTTCCCCGGTCTTAACGAGGAAATACTGCGCCACCAGCTTGCCACGCCCGGCGTGAAAGGCATCGTACTGCGTTCTTACGGCGCAGGCAACGCCCCCACCTCGCCATGGTTTGTCAATGCAATACGCGAAGCCGTAGAACGCGGAATAGTGATACTGAACGTAACACAATGCGTCAACGGCAGCGTGCACCCCGAGCGCTACGAAGCCGGCGACATTCTCGCCGGCACCGGCGTGGTATCGGGCCATGACATAACGTTTGAAGCCGCCGTGACAAAGATGATGTATCTTTTCGGCCTCGGACTTCCTCCGAAAGAAGTAGCGCGCCAGATAGCTATACCAATCGCAGGCGAGCTGACAGTATAACAGTCTAATAGAATGCGTATAAAGCACTTGCTCATCACAGCCCTCACCCTTGCGGCACTATGTCCGGCGCTGCCCGCATATGCGGCCGGAAGGGCGCCTGTGTGGGAAGTGGTAGAGCTGCGCGACCCGAAGCCGGACAGTGCGCAACGCGCCGAAGGCCCGGAAGTCGAGATACGCGAAAAATACGTATACATATCCACAGAGCACGCTGAAACAGTGCGCGTATACACTATCCTCGGCCAGCTTGTGACGCAGAAAGAGATACAGCCCGGCACCATAAGGCTGCAACTGCCCACGCGCGGTGTGTATATACTTAAAACCGACACCGCCACGCTGCGAATCAACCTTTGAGCCGTGTCCGTGTTACAATGTTAACAGAAGGTTCGGGAACTGCGAACCGCATCGAAATTCCGAAGGTATGGAAAATCTGAAAATACGAGTTATAAACACATCAGGCAATCCTCTCCCCGAATATGCCACGGCATCGTCCGCAGGCATGGACATACGCGCTATGCTCGGCGAGCCTGTAGTACTGATGCCGGGGCAGCGAACCCTCGTGCCCACAGGACTTAAAGTAGAGATTCCCGACGGCTACGAAATGCAACTGCGTCCCCGCAGCGGCCTTGCCCTGCGCAGCGGCATAACGCTTGTAAATACCCCCGGCACCATCGATGCGGATTACCGTGGCGAGATAGGCGTGATATTAATCAACCTGTCGCAAGAGCCTTTTACAATCAATCCCGGCGAACGCATATGCCAGGCCGTGGTGGCACCCGTGGTACACATAGAGTGGGAAGAAGCCTCCGACCTTACAGAAAGCGAAAGAGGCGCGGGCGGATTCGGACATAGCGGAACAAAATGAGAATACATCACTCCATATCCTTAATCATTCTTGCGGCCACCGCATTGGCATGCGCCCTTGCTGCCGGTGCGGCCAGACCGGCAACCGACACCGAGGCCGACCGCCGCAAGGCCGAGTACATATTCCTCGAAGCGGCCAACGCATACGAGGACAAGCGCTTCGATGATTATTTCATGCTTCTGAGGCGTGCATCGCTGCTCGACCCCGCTGATCCCTACATAGCCGGCAGCCTTGCTGAAACACAGCTTACAAACCGCACAAGCGACTCAGCCACAATAGAATCAGCTTACAGCGCCCTCGGACGCAGATGGCTGGCCGCGCCCGCCGACGAGCACTATGCCGCACTATACGCCTCGGTGGCCAAAGACCTCGGACGCATCGACGACGTGATAAAGGTATGGAGCACTCTCGACAGCCTGTCGCCACAGCGCACGGATCCGGCTATGAATCTTGCTTCGGCCCTGCTTGCCCGTTCTCAGGCCAAAGCCGATACCGCCGACTACAACCGCGCTATGGCAATATACCACCGGCTTCAGAAAGGTGTGAAGGGCAGCATTCCTCTGGCAAGCAGGAAGATATATGCCTACGCCATGCGCAACGACACTGCCGCCGTTGTGGCCGAACTCGAGCGCCTTGCCGAGGAAGCTCCTGCCGACATTCAGGCCAACCTCGTGATAGGCAGCGTGTTCGGCTCATTCCAGATGCCGGACTCAGCCCTGCGCTATTTCGACCGCGCCTGCGAGCTTGACTCTACCAACGGGATGGTGTACCTCGCAAGAGCCGACTTCTTCCAGCAGCGCGGCGACAGCGCGGCATACGACCGCGAGGTATTCCGTGCCCTCGAATCGCCCGAACTCGAATTCGAGCCTAAGTTCCAACTCCTGAGCGATTATGTGGTTAAATTGTACTCCGATACCGCGCAAAGGCCACGCATCGACCAACTCTTCGAGATACTGCAAGTTGTGAATCCGGGCGAAGCCCCTCTTCACGCATTCTACGGGGCCTACAAGGCCACCGTCGACGAACTTCCTGCAGCAGCCGAGCAATACGGCTATTCGCTCGACCTCGATCCTGAAAACGAAGAAGTGTGGCAGAATCTCGCATCGGTGTACAGCACAATGGGACAGACCGACAAAGTAAGCGAAACCTGCCTCGCGGCATCTGCCCGTTTCCCCGGCAATCCTTATTTCAGATTTATGGCAGCATCGGCTTTCACAATGCAAAAACAGCAAGACAAAGCTCTCGCCGTGCTCGACAGCCTCGATGTCGAATCGCTGCCTACCGACCGCCTGCGCTCAGTGTACTATGCCACCCGAGGCGACATTCTTTACAGCAAAGAAGATTCCGACAGCGCGTTTGCCGAATACAACAAAGCCATAGAGCTTGACCCCGAGAACTATATGGCCATGAACAACGCCGCATACTATATGGCCGTAAAGGGCAAGAATCTCGACAAGGCCGAGCTTTACTCCTCGATAGCCACGGCGGGCGAGCCCGACAACACCACCTACCTCGACACGCAGGCATGGGTGATGTTCAAGAAAAAGGAATTTAAGAAAGCACGTGAAATAATCGACAAGGCCTTGGCTCTCTACGGACTGATTGAAACGGAATCAGAGAAAAAGGCCGACGACGAGCCTTCGTCCGAGATATTCGACCACGCCGGCGACATATACTTTATGACAGGAGATCCCAAGGAAGCTCTCGAATTTTGGAAAGAAGCCCTCGAACTCGACCCGGACAATGCTTCGATAAAGAAAAAAGTAGATAACAAGGCCTATTTCTTTGAAGAATGAATATGAAATACAAAGTATATCTTATAGCACTTCTCGGACTGGCCCTCCTAAGCCTTGGCAGCTGCCGCAGCAGCAAATCAGCGGCAGGACACAAAGAAAGCACCACCGGGCAAAGCACTGAGAAAGACCTCCGGGCATACCTCGGCAACATTTGCAGCCAATACGGCGACTGGACCGACGTGAGCATGCCCGTGAAAATAGAACTGCAGGCACCGAAGCGTTTTTCCGTATCAGGAAAAGCCTCCATGGTCCGTGGCAAATCTCTTGATTTCTCTCTAAGGTTTCTCGGCATGGAGGTCGCCAGCCTGAAAGCAGACCGCGATTCCGTGTACGTGCTGTATAAGTTAGAAAAGATAGCCTTTGCCGAATCCATCGCACGCATATCGGAAGCCTACGGTTTCGACCTTGAAGACCTCCAGTGCCTCCTTTTGGGTCGTATGTTCGTTCCCGGCAAGGGGCAGGCCCCGGTTTCGGCCGCAGCATCATTCTTATGCTCGCTTGCCTCGGATGGAGCCAAATGGTATGCAGAGCCCAAGAAACAGACCCGAGGAGCACATTGGCAGTACGTGTGCTCGCTTCCACAAGACGGCAATAAAGCCGAAGTGACCGGCATAGAGGTGAACGCAAGCGCCGGGGGAAGATTCGACGCCACTTACGGCAATTTCGCCGCAACCGAGGTCGGACCTGTGGCGGAAGATGTGGAAGTATCCGGGTCCTTACGCTCGCAGAAAATAAGACTCGCCCTGCATTGGAATACCGGCAGAGCCTCTTGGAACAAAGGTATAGCGCCGACAAGCGGCAGTATTCCCAAAGGATACAAACGCATAAGCATCGACCAACTTAACAAAGCCTTGAAATCTCTATAATCCACCCCCATGCGCCTGCTTTCTCTTTTACTGCTGCTGACTCTCTTCGTACTCCCCGAGGCTGAAAGCCGCACGCGTCGTAACTCGAACACAGTGCGCAAGGAACGCTCGGCGACCGAACGTAAAATCAAGGAAACACGCCGCCAGATAAACGCCAATCTCGACGACACGCGCCGCGAGCTGAACAGGCTAACAGGACTCGAAGGCGAGATGAGGCGGCAGGACAAGGACATACGCGCAATGCAGCGCCGGGTCGACTCTCTGCGTGCCGCGGCCAAAATGATTGCCGACAGTGTGGCAGAAGCCAACACACGTGTCGAAAAACTGCGAGCCTCCAGAGCCGACGCCCTTCGCGCGCTCAGACGCCAGCGCCAGACAGCCAATTCGGCCACGGCGTTCATATTTTCTTCGGAAAATTTCGCGCAGGCATACAGACGCACGCGCTACCTCAAAGAGCTACAGCAATGGCAGGACAGTTCGGCTGTGCGACTGGCTGCGGCTGCCCGTGTACTCGAAGGCCGCAAGGCGCGGCTCGACTCCACCAAAACGCGCCTCGGAATGTCGCTCGACACCATGCGCGCCACCCGTCGCGGACTCGACGAAAACACACGCGCGGCAAAGGTGCTTGTAGCATCATTGAAAAAGCAGGGACGAAATCTGAACAAGGTACTCGAAACTCAAAAAAAGCAGGCCGAGAAACTCGACCGCGAGCTTAACCGCATAATCGAGGAAGAAGCACGCGCCGCCGCCGAGGAGGCCCGCCGACAGAAAGAACGCGAGGAAGCCGCCCGCAAGGCCCGTGCCGACGGAAAGCCCGTGCCGGAAGAACCGGCCGCACCGGTACATTCGGCAAACGAAGGCAAATCGTTTGCCGAGCTAAAGGGCAAACTGCCCCTGCCGCTCGACCGCAAAGCCAACATCGTGTCCACATTCGGCCGCCAAAGCCACAGCGAATACTCCAAAGTGCAGGTGCAGAACAACGGCATCGATTTTGAAACCAGTCCGGGCGCATCTGCCCGCGCCGTACACTCCGGCACCGTGACCATGGTGATTGTGATGGAGGGCTACCACAATGTGGTACTGCTCCGCCATGGAGAATACCTCACTGTATATGCAGGCCTCTCGGACCTGCGGGTGCGCAAAGGACAGAAAATAGCGGCAGGCGAACTGCTCGGCACCGTATACTCCGATGCTGCCGACGGCAACCGCACACGCCTACACTTTGAAGTACGCCACGAGAAAGAAAAGCTGAACCCGGCGCAGTGGCTCGCCCCGTCGGCCCGCTAACACGCCGCCTATGAGTGACAAAAAGCCCGTGTCGGCAACCACGCAGAAAGTACTCAAAGCCTTAAGCCTTTTCACAGGCGTGCAGTCTGTCACCATATTAGTGTCGGTGATACGCACCAAGCTCGTCGCCCTGTGGGTCGGACCGGCAGGTGTCGGCCTGTTGTCGCTCTACACATGGGCCATAGAGCTTGTGACGAAAGGCTCGCAGTTCGACTTGCGCCAGAGCGCCGTGCCCAGACTCTCGCGTTGTTCCGACAATGACGACAAGGCCCGCGAGGCCGCATTAGTGCGTCGCCTCGCCCTCGTTCTGGGCATATTGGGCACATTGGCCGTAATATTGCTGTCGCCACTGCTGAGCTATACCACATTCGGCAACTACGGCCACACCCTTGCCTTCGTCTTCCTCTCCCCTATCCTGCTTTTAACCGGCATCACGGCAGCCGAAACCGGCATCATGCAAGCCTTCGGAATGCTTCGCAATCTCGCCAAAAGCACTGTGTGGGGAGCCGTCGTGGCCACATCTGCGGCCATACCGCTGTATTATTTCTTCAGATTGGAGGCCATAGTGCCCGTACTGCTCGTTTTCGCGCTTACAAACTTCGCATTCACCAAGATATATCGTGCACGAACGCCGCGCGCCGCCATAAGCCTGAAAGAAACATGGGCCAAGGGGCGGCCGATGCTCGCTCTCGGCTTTTTCCTCAGCGTAAGCTCCTTCATGGGCATAGCCGGCACGTATATCTTCATGACCTACCTTAACAAATATTACTCCGAAGCCACGGTAGGAATATATCAGGCCGGTTCAACACTGCTTACAAGCTATGTGGGCATAATTTTCACGGCAATCACTATGGAATACTACCCGCGCCTGTCGAAAGTGGCGTCAAGCCGATGGCGCGCAAGCGCGGTGATAGCCCACGAGTCGTCCTTGGTGCTGTTGATTCTGATACCGGTAATGGTACTTGTGATTTGCTGCGGCAGCCTGATTGTACGTATACTGTACTCGTCGGAATTTATGGCCGTCCTGCCCTATATCACAATCGGCGTGGCAGCGATGCCGCTAAAAGCCCTGTCATGGTGTCTGGCCTACACTATGATAGCCCGAGGTGACGGACGCATATACTTTGTCACCGAAACAGCGAGCACCGTCATTTTCCTGATTCTCGGAATCGCGCTGTTCAATCACGCATCTTTCCAAGGCATGGGACTGGCCTACGTTTTATGGTATGCTCTCTATCTGGGCATAGTGGCTGCCGTGTGCCGCTTCCGATATAACATCAAGATAGCACCGAGGGTATACATACTATTGGCCGTGAGCCTTGCTGCCGCCGCAGTGACGCTATTGCTCAACCGGCTGCTCGGCCCCTTGGCAACAGGTGCGATAACCCTGCTGCCGTGCACCGCCGCCATATGGCGTATGCGTAAATAGTTACCAGCCGCCTGAAGCGCCACCTCCGCCGGTCATACCACCGCCGAAGCCGCCGCCTCCAAAACCGCCGCCTCCGCCGAAGCCACGGCCACTGCCGCCTCCGCCAAGTATGATCGGAGCAGCCGCCACAGGCAGGGTAAACACCACCGGGGTGATATGCCCGCAGTTGGCGCAACTATATTCCTTCATGCCCTTGCCTTCGCTGACTCTTGTGGCCGGCCTCACTATGCGGGTACGCGCAAGCCGCGCAGTGCGCGCATGGCAATGTTCGCACTCAATATAAGGCGCGCCCTTCTGCACATATTGCTCTATATCCTTTTCTCCGCACGACGGACACAGCCACACGTCGTAATCGACCGAGCCTACACGTTCCTCCAAATCCTGCGAAGGGCTCAGAAACTCATTGTCGTGCACCTCGTCGACCTTGTTCATCGACGTGCCGCAGGCAGGGCATTTGTGCGGCATATTGCGCAAACGCCTCAGTATTATAACCAGCGGCAGCGAGGCAACAAGCGGTATGCCCAACCCCAGAAGTGTGAGCGCGAGAAAAGCGGCTTTCAGTCCTTGCAGCTTCACATATTTTTCATGCGCACTCTTGCCTTTAAGGTTATTGAGCGTGAATAAAAACACCAGCAACATAGCCACGGCCAAGGCGCAACCAATGACGGCAAAGACAGTGAGTATGGAAGTGCCATCGCCGTCGGCCCTCCGGCGGTCGGCATCAGGCTCTCCCGACATAATCTCGGCCACCGCGTCCGGGTTGGTAAGAATGCTCTCTATAGACTGTGAGGCAGCCACGAGTCCGGCGCCGTAGTCGCCTTTTTTAAACTGCGGAAACATCTGTTCTCGCAGAATGCGCCCACAGATTATATCAGGCAGCACGCCTTCAAGACCATAGCCGGGACGTATCGCGGCTCGGCGCAAATCTTTTGCCACAAGTATGAGCAAGCCGTTGTCGACATCGCTCTTGCCAAGCCCCCACTTGCCGAAAAGCTCTGTGGCAAAACCGTCGATATCGCCGCCCTCTATATCGTCGACCACCACAACGACAGCCTCGGCAGAACTCGTCCGGCGTATATTACGCATCATATCGTCAATACGCGCCACATCTGCCTCGGAGAGTATTCCGTCGGGATTGCTGACATAGCGCGTGCTGTCGGCAAGATGCACGTTAGGGATTTCGTCGACGCTATAGGTGCGCGCGCCTACCGCGAACGACACAAAGCAAAGTAATAATATGGATAATATGCGATTCATTTCAAAAGAGCTCCAAAGATTTTATAAAGCCAAACTCATACACACTCTTAAACGGCCGGGAGCGACATTCCGTTCAGTTTTCTGTATAAATCAAGGGCGTAGACATCGGTCATAGCCGAAATATGGTCGAGCACAGCCTGTATCTTGCCGTAAAGCGTCGGGGCGTTCACATCGTACTGCTCCGGGAATTTCGACAGCAGAAGGAGCGAATAGTTCAGCTCCGGGCGGGTTACGGCATCGACAAGGCGCTCCATCAGAAAGGTTATTATACGGTTACCGGCAAGCTCTATGTCCACAACCTCGGAGGCGCAGTAAATCTTCTCCCACGACAAGGCGCAGCAACGCTCATAGGCGGCGCGCTCGGTATCGGCAATGTTCTGTAGCAGCGAGCCGGTGAAAGTTCCGGCGAGAATATCCTGCTCGCGCGATATGAAAATTTCAGCGCAACGTTCCACCAACGCCCCTATGACACACGAGCGCAGGTAGGCCACCTGCTCGTTGGGGTCGGACACCCGGCGCATGCTCTCCTCTATTCTCGCACGCCTTTCCGGCTCGAAAAAAGCGAGCAGCACACCCACGGTGGTCGCCGTCGACAGAATCTTCAATTTATGGGCATCCTCTATGTCCATCACCTCGTAGCAGATGTCGTCGGCAGCCTCCACAATGTACACAAGCGGGTGGCGCGCATAGCGCAAAGGCTCGCCCTCGCCCGAAAGACGCAGCATGCCAAGTTCGGAAGCCACCTGCTCGAAATCAGCCTTTTCCGACTCAAAAAAGCCGAATTTTCCCTTAGTGGCAAGAGATGATTCATAAGGATATTTGACAATCGACGCAAGAGTGGAATACGTCATGGCAAAGCCGCCGCGCCTGCGGCCGTTGAACTGATGCGTGAGCATGCGGAAAGCATTGGCATTTCCTTCAAAACGAGTGAAATCGGCCCATTCGGCATCTGTAAGTCCATCTTTCAGCACCCGGCCTGCACCCTCGCTGAAAAAGGTGGCTATCGCCTTTTCGCCTGAATGGCCAAAGGGAGGGTTGCCCAAATCGTGCGCGAGGCATGCCGCCGCCACAATGTCGCCGAGATGGTCGAAATGCTCGGTAGGCTCGCCACGCTCGGCATACCGCTTCTTGAGGGCGAGCGCTATGTTGTCGGCCATCGACTTGCCCACACACGAAACCTCCATAGAATGCGTAAGACGGTTGTGCACAAAGATACTTCCGGGCAAGGGGAAGACCTGTGTCTTGTTCTGCAAGCGTCGGAAAGGACTCGAAAAGACAAGGCGGTCGTAGTCGCGCCGGAAATCGGAGCGCGTGGCATTCTTTTTTGAATCGTGGTAGTCTTCGAGGCCGAAGCGTTTGTCATTGACGAGCGCGGCCCACTGCATACATTGCGGCATATAACACTATTTAAATTGCAAATTTACAAATTTTTCAAAGTTAAGCATCAATTGCAATCAAGAATACCTGCGGAAGGGTATGGCTGAAAAGTGTTTTATTAGTAAATTTGCATATAAACGGCGCATAAGGCGCCGCACACCAAACAACAGATGAGTTCTATGCCATTCCGTCATTCTGATTCGATGCGGTCGCTTATCCGCGAGAATCATCTTTTTCTGATGCTTTTGCGCCGTTTCGGCATCAGCCTTGGATTCGGCGATGCCTCGATAGGCGATGTGTGCCAAAAGGCGGGCATTCACGCCGACACCTTCCTTGCCGTCGCCAACTTCTTGGCCGACAGGCCTTGGCAAAGCTTCGAGATTGATATTCCGTCGCTTATGGAATATCTAAAAAACGCCCACGACTATTTTCTCGGCTTTTCCATACCGACCATACGCCGCAAGCTAATCGAAGCTCTCCCCACAGCCGGCCCCGACGAGTTGGCAATGCTCATACTGAAATACTTCGATGATTATGCCGAAGAAGTGCGCAGGCATATGGATTTTGAAAACCGCGCCGTCTTCCCCTATGTGGAGGCTATGCTGAAGGGAGTACCCGGCGGCAAGCTCAACATTGCCGAATTTGAAGCCAAGCACCTTCCCCTCGCCCCAAAGCTACAGGAACTCAAGGAGATATTCGTATGCCACTACCAAGGCTCCGGCAACCAGGACCTTCTCACCTCGGTTCTTTTCGACATCATAACCCTTGAGCAAGACCTCGCCAGCCATTGCGCCGTGGAGGACTCCCTCTTCGTGCCTGCAGTCGAAGCCATAGAGCCTCCCGAACAGCACGAGCATCAGTCTGACGACAGCAATCAGGGACTCACAGCCCGCGAAAGCGAGATTGTGCAGTGCATAGCCCGCGGACTGTCTACCAAGGAAATAGCCGAAAAGCTGTTTCTCTCGGCCCATACCGTCACCACGCATCGCCGAAACATTTGCAGCAAACTCGACATTCACTCCGCAGCCGGCCTCACGATATACGCCATTATCCACGGTCTTGTGGATATTTCCGAAATAAAAGCCCAATAAACCCGGTAAGAAAACGCAGCAGCCAAATTTTGTCGGCAAATTCGAGCCGTAAACCGAGCGATAAGTCGTACCTTTGCGTATTATTTCCAAACGAAACAACCGACAATCTTAGATAATCCTTTGGATATGGAACTCTTCGAACATCTTACCGAGCGCGCCCGCACACACCGCCAGCGCATAGTGCTCCCCGAAGGCCTCGAGCCCCGTACTCTTACCGCCGCCGACAAGATTATTGCCGACAATCTGGCTGATATCACCCTTATAGGCGCCCCCGCCGACATTATGGCGATGGCCAAGGAACTCAAACTCGACAATATCCAAAAAGCCAACATAGTAGACCCCGCCGACGAAGAAGTCATCGACCGCTATGCCCCGCTCTTCTACGAACTGCGCAAGAGCAAAGGCATAACAATGGAAGAGGCACGCCTCACCACCCACAATCCCCTCTACCTCGGCTGCCTGATGGTGAAGGCAGGCGATGCCGACGGCCAGGTGGCAGGCGCAATGAATACCACCGGCAATGTGCTTCGCGCAGCCTTTCAGGTAATCAAGACCGTGCCCGGCATCAGCGTGGTATCCGGCGCGTTCCTGATGCTGCTTCCCAAAGGCTCAAAATTCGGAACTAACGACACCCTCATTTTTGCAGACTGCGCCGTAGTACCCGAACCGACAGCTCCCGAGCTGGCCCAGATTGCCGTGTCGGCAGCCCGCACCGCCCGCGACATAGCCGGCATCGAGCCCCGCGTGGCCATTCTGTCGTTCTCTACCAAAGGCTCGGCAAAGAGCGATCGCGTAGACAAGGTTATCGAAGCTACCGAGCTTGCCCACCAGCTCGACCCCAACCTCATACTCGACGGCGAGCTACAGGCCGACGCAGCCATAGTGCCCTCCGTTGCCAACAGCAAGGCTCCCAACAGCCCGCTTAGCGGACGTGCCAACGTTCTGGTGTTCCCCAACCTCGAAGTAGGCAACATCGCCTACAAGCTCGTGCAACGCCTCGGCGGTGTTCAGGCAGTAGGGCCTGTGCTTCAGGGCCTCGCAGCGCCTGTCAACGACCTTTCGCGCGGCTGCTTCCCCGAAGACATCTACAAAACCATCATCATCACCTGCAACCAGGCAATCGGTCTTAAAGGACTTTAGAGTATCTTTACTTTTAACTCTATGAAATCTTTAGAAGCTTTTTCGGCCTGTTTCAAGCTTTCATTCAGTCGTTATGGAACCCCATAACTCCTTCATTCAATCTCAAAACATACTCGAAAAATCATTCTAAATCTTAACATAAGCCAAAAGTAAACATACTCTTAAACTGTCAGGACTCTAATCCCAAAAAACACAAAATATGAAAATCCTCGTACTCAACTCGGGCAGCAGCTCGGTAAAATATAAGCTAATCGACCTCAAAGGAGAGGACGCTGAAACACTTGCCGAAGGTGGTGTTGAAAAAATAGGCCTCCCCGGAGGTTTCCTTAAATTCAAACGTGCCGACGGCTCTAAGGACATTGTAGAACTCGGTCACATCGACCATCAGGACGCCGTTAAAGCCATTCTCAACATACTCACCGACGCCAAGGAAGGCTGCATAAAGAGCTATGGCGAAATCGACGCCGTAGGACACCGCGTTGTACACGGCGGCGAGAAATTCAGCGAAAGCGTGCTTATCGACGACGCCGTGAAGGCAAAGATACGCGAATGCTACGACATTGCCCCGCTCCACAACCCCGCCAACATGACCGGCATCGACGCAATCACGGCGCTTATGCCCGACGTGCCTCAGGTAGGAGTGTTTGACACCGCCTTCCACCAGACGATGCCCGCCAAGGCTTACATGTACGCCCTCCCCTACAAATACTATAAGGAAGACGGCGTGCGCCGCTATGGCTTCCACGGCACCAGCCATCGATATGTCAGCGCCCAGGTATGCAAATTCCTCGGCGTAGACATCGAAAAACAGCGCATCATCACCTGTCATATCGGCAACGGCGCCTCAATGGCTGCTGTGGTAGGCGGAAAATGCGTTGACACATCGATGGGACTCACCCCTGTCGAAGGCCTTATGATGGGTACCCGCGTGGGCGACATCGACCCCGGCACGCTCACATTCCTTATGACAAAGCACGGCCTAAGCGCCAACGAGCTCCAGAACATCATAAACAAGGAGAGCGGCGTTCTCGGCGTGAGCGGCATAAGCAGCGATATGCGCGAAATAGAGGCCGCCGTTGCTGCCGGCGACGAACGCGCGTGCCTCGCCCTTGACATGTACATGCTCCGCATCACCAAGTATATCGGCGCATACGCAGCCGAAATGGGTGGTGTCGACATCATAGTGTTCACCGGCGGCGTAGGCGAAAACCAGGCCGGACTGCGCGCCGACGTGTGCGAAACCCTCGGTTTCATGGGAGTAAAAATCAACAAGGAATTCAACGCCGGCATACGCGGCGTGGAGGCCACAATCTCCACCGAGGACTCGCCCGTGAAAGTTGTGGTAATACCTACCGACGAAGAACTTATGATTGCCCGCGACACCGAAGCCATCGTGTCGAAGAAATAAAGAACAGACAATAAAATAACGACCGCCAATCCGTTTTCAGCCGGATTGGCGGTCGTTATTTTGTATATATTCGGAGTCTACTTCGCTTCTACAGCGGCCCGCTCTATGGCGAGGCCGCGCTTGTACGACTCGATGTATCGGTTGAATCCTTCTACGTCCTCTGCCGTGGGAGCAATCTCCGTTCCGGCATTTCCGAGGAACACATAGTCGTTGAGCCAGCCCGCGAGCGACAGCTTGCCCGGATTATTCACAAGATAGGAGCCGAGCAGGGCTATGCCCCACGCGCCGCCTTCTCCGGCTGTTTCCATAACAGATATAGGGGAGTTGAGCGCGGCGGCAAGCACACGCTGCCCCACTCCGGGTGTCTTGAACAAGCCGCCGTGGCCTGTTATGCGGTCGACTTCCACTTTTTCATCGTTAAACAATATGTCGTTGCCAATCTTGAGCACAGCCACAGAGGCATACAGATTGGCCCTCATAAAGTTTGCAAGCGAGAATTTGTCGGTAGCCGAGCGCACAAACAGCGGACGCCCCTCCACAAGCCCGGTGACAGGCTCGCCCGAGTAGTAATTATAGCTCAGCAGGCCGCCGCAGTCGGCATCGCCCTCGAGTGCGGCATTGTACAGCTTGCCGAACAGCTCGCCCATATCGACGGGCACTCCGAGCAGCTCCTGATACTCTTTGAAGAGTCCCACCCAAGCGTTAAGGTCGCTGGTACAGTTGTTGCAGTGCACCATGGCCACAAGCGAACCGTCGGGGGTCGTCACCATGTCGATCATCTCGTAAGGCTTGGAAAGCTCTTTTTCGAGAACTATCATAGAGAACGACGACGTACCGGCCGACACGTTGCCGGTGCGGCGCAGAACGGCGTTGGTTGCCACCATGCCTGTGCCTGCATCACCTTCGGGAGGACACATTGCCGCACCCGGCTTCAGATGGCCCGACACGTCGAGCCGTCCGGCACCTTCGGCTGTAAGGAATCCGGCATTCTCGCCAGCCACAAGCACGCGCGGCAG
The DNA here is from genome assembly GCA_910579035.1 of uncultured Muribaculaceae bacterium. Taxonomy (GTDB): domain Bacteria; phylum Bacteroidota; class Bacteroidia; order Bacteroidales; family Muribaculaceae; genus CAG-873. The sequence goes on from CAJTSR010000002.1 coordinate 140,452, forward strand.
TATGCCGGCCAACTTCCACGGATAAGCCTTGGGGGCAACGAGTTTGTCGAATTTCTCGACCATTTCGGCGGAATAATCTCGCGTGGCAGGATCAACGGGTATCATACCCGAAGCATCTCCCACGCCGAGCACCTTCTCGCCCGAAAGCTGCCAGTGTATGAAGCCCGCGAGAGTTGTGAGGAAATCTATGTCGCCCACATGCTCCTCGCCGTTAAGTATGGCCTGATACAGATGCGCTATGCTCCATCGCAAAGGAATGTTGTACACAAACAGCTCGCTCAGCTCGGCGGCAGCCTCGGCGGTGTTGGTATTACGCCACGTGCGGAACGGTACAAGAATCTTCCCATCGCTGTTGAAGGGCATATAGCCGTGCATCATGGCGCTTACGCCTATAGCCGCAAGGTTTTCTATCTCCACGTCGTAGAGCTTGCGCACATTGGCGCGCAAATCAGCATAGCAATCCTGCAAGCCGTACCATATCGCCTCCACGCTGTACGTCCACAGCCCGTTCACGAGCTGGTTCTCCCACTGGTGGCTGCCTTGGGCTATGGGCTTGTTCTGAGGGTCTATCAGCACGGCCTTTATCCTGGTAGAGCCAAACTCTATGCCAAGGACAGCCTTGCCCTGCTGGATAATCGATTTGGGATCAGATGTCATTGCCTACTTGTTGAGAAGATAGTACACGTCGTTCACGCGGAGTTCGCGCTTGAACGATTCCATCGTTGTGTTTTCGTCGATATGCACCATTTCGATACCGGCCATTTCGGCATAGTCTGCCCAGTATTCGGGTGTGACATTGTATGCGAAACAGCTGTGGTGCGTGCCTCCGGCCATAATCCATGCGCCGGCGCCTGTTTCAAAATCAGGCATGGGAATCCAGAGCGCGGAAGCCACGGGCAGTTTGGGCAGAGGCTTGCTCTTGATGCATTCCACATCGTTGACGATAAGGCGGAAACGATTGCCCATATCGATAACCGTTGCTGTAACGCCCTTGCCGGGACGCGAAGTGAACACCAGACGGGCTGTCTGAGCCTTGCGTATGCCGATTCCAAGGAAATGAACCTCGAGGCGCGGCTTTTCTTCAGCAATCATCGGGCATACCTCGAGCATATGTGCCTGAAGTATGGAGCTGTTGGAGCCGTCGAAGTTAAGGGTGTAGTCCTCAAGGAACGAGCAGCCGCCAAGGCCTTGGTTCATAACCCACAGCGTGCGATACAGCGCTGCCGACTTCCAGTCGCCTTCCGCGCCGAAGCCGTAGCCCTCGGCCATCAGGCGCTGCGAGGCAAGACCGGGAATCTGGTCGAATCCCACAAACTGGGGATCGTTGATGTCGTCTGTTCCAAGGTCGTCGAAGTTTGTGGTGAAAGCCTTAGCCCCGTGCGCCTCAAGACAGGCACGGAGAGCGAGTTCGGCCTTTGCCGCATTCCATACCGACTTGTACTCCACAGTGCCGGGTGTAAGCACGGCATCGCCGCAGGCATATTCGGCGTGGTATACCTCTACGAGTTTGTCAACCTCGGCGTCGGTTACCTTCTTGAAGTATTCCATAAGCTCGCTCACGGGGCAGTAGTCCACGTGATAGCCGAGCTGCATTTCAGCAGCCACCTTGTCGCCGTCGGTCACGGCCACATTGTTCATCTGGTCACCGAAGCGAAGCACGAGCATATCCTGCGCATCAGCCCACGCGGCAGCCACGCGGCTCCACACAGCGATGCGGGCAAGAGTCTTGGCGTCCTTCCAGTAGCCTACCACCACCTTGCGGCGAACGTTGAGGCGCGCGCAGATATGGCCGAACTCGCGGTCGCCGTGGGCGCTCTGGTTGAGGTTCATAAAGTCCATATCCATGGTGTCCCACGGAATTTCGGCATTATACTGGGTGTGCAGATGCAACAGCGGCTTGCGGAGCTGCTGTAAGCCGTGGATCCACATCTTGGCGGGAGAGAAGGTGTGCATCCATGTGATTATACCTATACACTTGGAGCAGGCGTTAGCCTCGAGCATCACTTTCTCTATGTCTTTCGACGACATCACAGTGCCCTTGTATACAACCTTTACGGGGAGCACTCCGGCGCCATTGACGCCTTCAACCATCTCCTTGGAGTGTGATTCGACGATACGCACCGGTTCTTCTCCGTAGAGCATCTGGGCGCCGGTCACCCACCAGATTTCATAATTTGCAAAAGCTTCCATTATTTTATGGTATTAATTTAATTGTTCAGAAATATCCTAACCACCTATCAACGTAGCCACTTAACCACTTGACCACCTAAACACTTAATCACTTAGCCACCTGCTCACTTCCCCTGCCCGTAATAGGCCTTGGGGCCGTGCTTGCGCGAGAAATGCTTCTCCACAAGCAGCGGATTCATAGTGAGCGACGGATTCACTGAATAAGCAATAAATGCCATCTTGGCCACCTGCTCCATAACCACGGCGTTATGCACCGCCTCGGCAGGAGTCTTGCCCCAAGAGAATGGGCCGTGGTTTTTCACCAGCACACCCGGAGTATGCACAGGGTTCAAGCCCTCGAAGCGCTCCACTATCACATTGCCGGTTTCAAGTTCGTAGCTGCCTTCGACTTCGGCGGCAGTCATATCGCGTGTGCAGGGAATGCTGTTGTGGAAATAGTCGGCATGGGTGGTGCCTATATTGGGCAGGTCGATGCCGGCCTGCGCCCAAGCCGTGGCATAGGTAGAATGGGTGTGCACCACTCCGCCTATCTCCGGGAAAGCACGGTATAGGGCAAGGTGCGTGGGCGTGTCGGACGACGGACGCAGGGAACCTTCCACCACCTCGCCGGTGGCCAAATCGACCACCACCATGTCGGAAGGTTTCATAACGGCATAATCGACACCGCTGGGCTTGATTACCACAAGGCCGCGCTCGCGGTCAATGCCCGAAACATTGCCCCATGTGAATATCACCAGTCCATGCTCCACAAGCTCCATATTGGCACGGAACACTTTATCTTTAAGTTCGTCAAGCATTGCTTTTTAGAGTATGTTTGCTTTTGGCTTATGTTAAGATTTAGAATGATTTTTCGAGTATGTTTTTAGATTAAAAGTAAACATACTCTTAAATTTTAAAATGAGGGTTAGCGCTGAAAATTTCACGGTCGAAACGGTACATTCGTGCTCCGCGTCGCGAATTGGTCTTGTCGATTTGGTCGGTAGCCACTATCGAGTTAAGCTCGGCCACACGCTTGCGGAAATTACGCTTGTCGATTTCTTCGCCGAGTATCGTTTCATAAAGCGTCTGAAGCTGCGTGAGCGTGAACAGCTCGGGGAGCAGGTTGAATGCCAGAGGCTCCGACTCCAGCTTGCGGCGCAGCTTTGCGAGCGATTTCTCAATCATCAGCGGGTGGTCGAATCCCAGCTCCGGCAGGCTGCGCAGAGGAATCCAGCAGGCGCCACTGCCGGCAATGGCATCGCCGTCGGCCTTGGCCACGTCTATCAGCGCCGTATAAGCTATCGACACCACACGCTCGCCGGGGTCGCGGTCGACCGAGCCGAAGGCGCCAACCTGGTCCATATACACGTTCTGCAGACCTGTAAGCTCGGTAAGCACGCGGCTGGCAGCATCGTCGATGCTCTCGTGGCTCTCAACGAATCCGCCCATCAGCGACCACTTGCCGCGCTCGGGCTCGAAGCGGCGCTTGGCAAGCAGCAGGCTAAGCTCGCCGCGGTCGAGCCCGAACACTATGCAGTCGACGGCCACGAAAAGCCGTGAATTTTCGCTGTAATATTCGGTCATTTACCAGAAGTAGATATAGAATGCCACAGTGATGGCAAGTATCACGCAGGTATGGAAAATATCCCATCCATTCCAGCTTTGGCGTGTGGCGAGGCGCTGCTCGGCAGTCGATGTGCCGAACACGAGTCCCTTGATTTTCTCAGGCGACGGAGCCTTGGTGCAGAGCGACACCACCACGCCTACCGCGAGGCAGAACACAAGCATCCAGCCGCAGAAGAAGAGCCAGTTGCAATCATAGAACACGCTTTGGAAAAGGCTCGGGTCAGCACCGCCTACTTCGGCATTGCTGTAGTATATCTTGGCACCGAGGCGTGTAAGGCCGATAATGAGGCCCGAAAGGAGCGCCCACATACCGCCCATGGCAGTGGCACGTTTCCAAAGTATGCCGATAAGGAAGGCGGCGGCGATACCGGGTGCGAGCACCGACTGAACGTCCTGAAGATAGAGATAGAGAACGTCGCCTACCGAACGCATGACGGGTATCCAGAGTATGCCAAGCACAACGATAACCACCGTGGCGGCCTGTCCGATTTTCACAAGCTTTTTCGGATTGGTCTTAGGCTTGAAGCGCTGATAAAAGTCGATAGTGAACAGAGCTGCCGACGAGTTGAACAGCGATGCCAGCGAGCTCATAAGAGCTGCAAGAATACCGCATACAATCAAGCCTTTAACACCTGCGGGAAGCAGCTTGGCAACAAGGGTCGGGAATGCGGCATCGGAGTTGGGCGAGCCGTTGGGCATCATGGGCAGGAAATCGCCCATATTCTGATGAAGCGCGAACGCTATCATACCGGGGATAAGGAAGAGGAACACAGGAAGGAGCTTGAGGTAGGCGCCGAATATGGTACCGCGACGAGCCTCGCGCTCGTTCTTGCCCGACAGCACGCGCTGAACTATGAACTGGTCGGTACACCAGTACCAGAAACCGATCACGGCAGAGCCTACAAGAGCGCCGAGCCACGGATACTGCGGGTCGGAATTGCTGCGGATAAGATTTGTCATAGAGTCGCCGTACTCGTTGACCTTCACAGCCGAGCAGATGCGCATCATTTCGTCCCAACCGCCGAGTTCCCTAAGGCCGAGCACAAGTATGATAAGCGAACCCAAAAGCAGGATAGGAGTCTGAAGAACCGATGTGTAAAGCACCGACTTCATACCACCGAAAATAGTGTAAAGCGCTGTGATAAGCACAAGACCCACGGCGGCAATCCAGAAGAAATCGATGCCCCATATCTGGTCGATGCCGAACACCTGCTGGAACACGAGGCCGCCGGCATAGACTGTAACGGCAACTTTTGTCAGCACATAGCTGATAAGCGAAATGGTGGCGAGAATGGTGCGTGACTGCGGGTTGAAGCGCTTCTCAAGAAACTCCGGCATGGTGTACACCATGGAGCGGGAATAGAAAGGCACGAACACCCAGCCGAGAATAAGAATCATCCAGCCCTGTATTTCCCAGTGGGCCATCGCCATACCCGACGAAGCTCCCGAGCCTGCAAGGCCGATAAGGTGTTCAGATCCGATGTTCGATGCGAAAATAGATGCTCCGATGGCTATCCATGTGGCATCTTTGCCTCCGAGGAAGTAATCGGCGGCATTGTTTTGTTTTTGGCGCATAACCCACACTATGATACCCACGAGGGCAACAAAGAACAGGGCTATGACAATCCAGTCGAGCAATTGCATGTGTTTTTGGTTATTTAAGGTTATAAGGTTCTATTTTTCAACGGCAAAGAAATACGATGTGTTCGATTCGTAGGTATCGCCCGGCTCAAGCACTGTCGAGGGCCACTGAGGCTTGTTGGGGCTGTCGGGATAGTGCTGTGTTTCGAGGCAGATACCGGCGCGCTGCTTGTATGCCTTGCCTCCCTTGCCTTTAATTGTTCCGTCGAGGAAGTTGCCGCAGTACACCTGCACTCCCGGCTCGGTTGTGTACATATACATGGTTATTCCTGTAACAGGGCTTTTCAAAGCAGCCTGCGGCACGAGTTCGTTGTCGTTTGCGTTCAGCACCCAGTTATGGTCGTAGCCATTGCCGAAACGAATCTGCTCGTTGTCAGCGGCGATGTCGCGGCCTATAGTTTTGGGTGTTGTGAAATCCATCGGTGTTCCTGCCACTGGTTCAAGCGTGCCAAGAGTCATATACGTGCTGTCGACAGGTGTGTAGTAGTCGGCTGCGATAAAGAGAGTGTCGCCGAGCACACCGTTCTCGTAATCTCCTCCGAGGTTGAAGTACGAGTGGTTGGTCATATTGATAATCGTCTTCTTGTCGGTGGTGGCGGAATAAGCGATGTCGAGTACGTTCAAGCCGTCGTCCGACATAAGCTCGTATTTTACAGTCGCTTTCACCGTTCCGGGGAAGCCGTTGTCGCCGTCGGGCGACACAATGCTCAGCACCAAGGTGCTGTCGCTGGTCTGCTCGGCATCGTACACACGGTACTGCCAGCCCATGGTGCCCATATCCGTGCCGCCGTGCAGGCAATGGCCGAAGTTATTCTGCGGAAGCTGGTATTCCTCGCCGTCGAGCATGAACCGGCCTTGGTTGATGCGGTTGGCATACCGTCCTATGGAGGCGCCGAAATCGGTCTGGTTGTTTTCAGGATAATATGCCTGAATGCTGTCGAAACCGAGAACCACGTCGGTCATACCGCCGTCCTTGTTGGGAACCATCAGCGACACCAGGCGTCCGCCGAAGTTGGTGATGCACGCTTCGGCTCCGGCAGCATTCTTGAGCACATAGAGTGCGGTCGTGTCACCACGATACACATCTGCGAAATTTGCCGGGTCGAGATTTGAGAGAGTTTTCTGCGGGGTATCGCCGGAGGGTGTGCAGCTCCATACGCCCGATACGAGCAAAGCTGCCAAGGGCAGCACTTTAAGGGTTTTCATCGGTATCTAAATTTGGTCCAAGAATGAATAGTTTAATTTTGGGTGTAAAATTAACACCCAAAACCCCCATGACCAAATTTATTTATATGTTTTACAACATATTTCGAGCCCCTGCCGAATAACCCCTACTTTAGTTTACGGATAATGCGCGCCGGATTTCCGCCCACAAGCGAATCGGCAGGCACATTTTTTGTCACCACGGCCCCGGCCGCCACAACGCACCTGTCGCCGATCTCCACGCCCGGCAAAATAATGGCGCCACCGCCAATCCACACATCGTTGCCGATGGTCACCGGCTCGGCCCACTCATCAAAAGTGCGCCTCCGGTCGGCGTCGAGAGGGTGGCAGGCGGTGTATATGCTCACGTTAGGACCTATAAGCACGTTGTTGCCTATGGTCACGGCAGCCTCGTCGAGGACTGTGAAATTGAAGTTGGCAAAGAAATTATCACCAACGTGTATGTTGCAGCCATAATCGCAGCGGAAAGGCTGGTTCACATATATATTATCGCCACAGGTTCCCAGTATGTCACGAAGCTGGGCCGCGAGTCCTTTCTCGTCGGCAGGGTCGGTGCTGTTGAATGCGGCTATCTTGCGGCGCGTGGCCACAAGCATTTCCCTGAAGCCGCCATAGCCTGCTTCATAAATCTCCCCTGCAAGCATCTTGGCCCACTCGCGCTCCAGTTTTTCATCTCTTTCCATAATATTTTGCTTATTGACTGTGTTCATTTCCCGAAGTTAGAGGATATTTGCTAATTTTGCAAAAAATAAGAGGGTGTTTAACCACAAAGTGATACACCCTCGTAATTTAGACCGACCTCACCTTTAACAGACAAACACCCTCTATACGCCAATGGCTCAGAAACCTTCCACCCCCAAGGGCACACGCGACTTCTCGACGCTCGAAATGGCCCGACGCAATTATATTTTCGACACAATCCGCAGTGTATTCCGCCTGTTCGGCTACCGCCAGATTGAAACCCCGGCTCTCGAAAACCTATCGACTCTTATGGGAAAATACGGCGAGGAAGGCGACAAACTGCTATTCAAGGTACTAAACTCTGGCGACTTTCTCGCCAAGGTTGACGCCTCCCTCCTTGAAAACCGCGACAGCCTGCACACCGCACCCCGCATATGCGACCGAGGCCTGCGCTACGACCTCACCGTGCCGTTCGCGCGCTTCGTGGTACAGCACCGCGACGAGCTCCAGATGCCTTTCAAGCGCTTCCAGATACAGCCCGTGTGGCGCGCCGACCGTCCTCAGAAAGGACGCTACCGCGAGTTTTACCAGTGCGATGCCGACGTGGTAGGTTCCGACTCGCTTATCAACGAGGTGGAGCTGCTACAGATTATCGACGAGGTTTTTGCCCGTCTTAACATACGCGTGGCCATCAAGCTGAACAACCGCAAGATTCTGGCCGGCATAGCCGAGCTTATAGGAGCGCCCGACAAGCTGATCGACATAACGGTGGCTATCGACAAAATCGACAAAATCGGCCTTGAAAAGGTCAACGAGGAACTTGCCGAGCGCGGACTCTCTGCCGAAGCCATAGAGCAGCTTCGCCCCATACTCGAAATAGGCGGCACAACTGCCGAGCGCCTCGAAAAGCTTGCATCGATACTCGCATCATCAGAAACCGGAACAAAAGGCGTGGAAGAGTTGCGCTTTGTGGTAGGCACGACCGAAACCCTCGGCCTGCGCGCAGTGCTCGACCTCGACGTGTCGCTCGCACGTGGTCTGAACTACTATACCGGCACAATCATAGAGGTAAAGGCTCTCGACACCGAGATAGGCAGCATATCCGGCGGCGGTCGCTACGACAACCTGACGGGCGTTTTCGGCATGGACGGCCTCAGCGGTGTGGGCGTGTCGTTCGGTGCCGACCGCATCTACGACGTGCTCAACGCCCTCGGACTATTCCCCGACGACACCGCCCGCTCCACCCGCGTGCTATTCGCCAATTTCGGCGAAGCTGAAGCACTCGCCTCGCTCCGCATCATAAAGGAGCTGCGCGCGGCAGGCGTTGCAACGGAGATATATCCTGATGCTTCCAAAATGAAAAAGCAGATAGCGTATGCCAACGCCCTCGGCGTGCCTTTCTTCGCGATGGTGGGCGAAACCGAACTGGCAAACGGCACCGTGGCACTAAAAAATATGGCCACCGGCGAACAAAACACCGTGGCCATAAACGAACTTGCCGCAGCTGTAGACTAAGGTAACTATTCAGCGTGTCCGCTGAATAGTTACCTAACGCAATGCGAGGCGCAATGTAACGCCAAAACGGCGAGGCAGCCCCCTCTGTGTAAAGGCATTGCCCATCGACATAAAGTAGAACGTATCGTAGCGTGTGCCGGTGAGGTTCTTAGCCCACAGGCGCACGCTCCATTTTTCGGCCTCGAAAGCGAGCGACAACCCTGCAAGACAATAAAAATTCTGTTTCAGAGTATTGGCCTCGTTCCAGTATATAGGCCCGGCGCAGTTCACATCGGCAGCGATGGCCGGAGTTATCCCCGCAAAAGCAAGCGACGACGCGCGCCAGTTCACCTCGGCAAAGAGGGTGTTCGACGGCGCGTATGGCACGCGGCGCCCGCGATAGTCGGCGCGTCCGTCTTTATAGGTCCTGAACGTGGCGTTGGTGTATCCATAACTCATACGCGCGGAGAGATCGGCTGTGGGCGTCCAGCGCGCCGTAAGCTCGGCGCCATAACTGCGCGTGCGTCCGGCGTTAGTCATAATGCGCCCCGTGGTGGTTCCGGGAGGGAATATGGTGAGTTGCTGGTTGCGGCAGTCTATCAAAAAGAAAGTGCCGTCGACCTCCAGACCTTCCATCGGCTTGGAGTGAAAGCCAAGCTCGTAGTTGAAACTGTGCTCCGGCTCGTAGCCAACTATCTCTTCGAGGGTGTAAAGCGCGCTCATACCCATCTCGCTCATAATGCGTTGCTGCAGCACGTCGCTGAACATCTGGGTGTTATACCCGCCGGCCTTATAAGCCTTCGAGAAGTTGAAATACGGCTCGAACACTTCGTTCTCGTAAGCCACAGTAAGCTTGGGAAGAAACTCCACGAATGTGCGCCCGAGGCCGGAGCCATCGTCTATGTTTATCGGGGTGTGGGAGTACACCTCTCGGCTACCGTCGGGCAGCACGTGGTAGGTGGTGTAGCCGGTGTTGCAGTGGCTGCGGTAATCGATTGTTGTACGTTCGATATCGAGGCGCGCCCCGGCGTCGAAACGCCAGCGACCAAGGCGGCAGGTGCTCTCGTGGTAGAGCGCGAGAGCCTTGTTGCCGAGCGTGAAATTGCTGCCGAGCGTGAAACGGCGGGTATCCCACGCTATCGGATAGTCGGGATTCGCATTATTCCTGTTCTGCTCTATCAGCTTGGAGATGCCGGTGTCCTTGAATGTCACAGGCGCGTCCATATCGGTATTCTTGCAGAAAGCGAACACGCCGCCGAGCCAGCTGTACGAGCCACGGGTGCCGCGCGTAAAGAGGTCTTCTGTCACAGTCCACTCGCGGCGGTCCTGCGTGAGTGTGAAAAATTCATCAGGCAGGAAATCCTGGTCCAGGTCCATACGGTCGTCAAGATACTGCACCGACGTGAGCGAAGTCACCACTACCCTCTTTCCGGCCCACGCCACGGTGAGGCCGTCGGCAAAGGTAGTGCGGCGGTAACTGCAAGTATCACCGAAGGCTATGGCACCGCTCTCCACGGAGGCATAAGGATAGCCGCCCTGCCTGTTGGCACCGAAGGCGGCGACATTGCTTACCGAAAGCGCCGAAGACGGGCGCCACGCCGTTTTCCAGCGCAACGACCCCGAGTTTTCGTGGTCGAGCCTGCTGCCGTCGTATTCGTTCCGGAAAAAGCCGTCGGTATGGGCAAACTGCCCCGCCACGCTCATACCAAGCTCCGGAATCAGCCGGGCGTAGTACGATGCTGATGCGCGGACGGTATTGGCGCTTCCATAATGCACCATGGTGCGCAGGCCTTTGGCACGCAGAGGCGACAGCGTGCGCACATTTATCTGTCCGCCCATCGTGTTGCGGCCGTTCAGCACCGACTGGGCGCCTCGCAGCACTTCGATGCCTTCGATGTCGGGCACGTCGAAGTCGTACGCGTCTTTATTGAGATAGGGAATATTGTCGACCGTAAGACCCACCACGGGCTGGTCCATACGCGCGCCGAGTCCGCGCACATAAATCGAGGACGTCATTCGCGAGCCGTAATCCGGCATATAGAAATTGGGAGCCACCGCGCTGAGTCCTTTCACGGCATCTATGCCGAGGCGCCGGGCTTCGGCGCCGCTGACACGCGTCACGGCCTCGGCCGACGTAGCCCCGTCGGGAGCCTGCTTGACACCAAGCACTTCGAGCGGACGCAGATTGTGGGCGCGCGCCAATGTGTCGGACTCCGAGGCGTATGGCGTAAATGCGCCGACAAGGGTAAAAACCGCAAACAAGCTCTTTCTCATTCCTTTTCCGATAGTTCGAGCCAGCGGAGCTCTTTCTCGTCGATAAGCCCCTTGACTTCGTTGTAACGGCGCGACTTTGCCTCAAATTCTTCGGGAGCCGCCGACTCGCCCGAATTAAAGAATGCCTCCAAGGCTTCTTTCTCTTCCTCGAGGGCTGCAATCTCGTTGCCAAGCGCCTCAAACTCGCGGCGCTCCTTGAACGTCATTCGCTCGGGACGTTCCTGCCTTCGCGGCTTTGCCGCCTCGGCTTTCTTCGGAGCCTCTTTCTCGCGTGCCTGCTGCGCCACAAACGCACGATACTCGCTGTAGTTTCCGGGGAAGTCCTTTACCACTCCTCCTCCTTCCATCACAAATATGTGGTCGGCGATATTGTCGAGGAAATAACGGTCGTGGCTCACCACGAGCACACAGCCCTTGAATTCAGCCAGATATTCCTCGAGTATGCCGAGGGTTATTATGTCGAGGTCGTTGGTAGGCTCGTCGAGTATGAGGAAGTTGGGCTGCCGCATCAGCACCGTGGCAAGGTGCAGACGGCAACGCTCGCCTCCGCTAAGCGTGTGGATATACTTCTGCTGGTCGGGCACGGAAAACAAAAAGCGCTGCAGGTACTGCATCGGCGCTATGCTGCGGCCCTCTCCAAGCTCGATGTCGTCGGCAATCTCTGTCACGGCATCAATCACCTTTTTATTCTCGTCAAAAGATATGCCGTCCTGGCTGTAATAGCCGAAGCGCACGGTTTCGCCTATGTCCCAGCGGCCTGAGTCGAAAGGCTCGATGCCTTGCAGCATTTTGATAAAAGTCGACTTGCCGACACCGTTCTCACCAACAAGGCCAATCTTCTCGCCCCGTGCGAAAGTGTAGGTAAACTCATCGAGTATCACCTTGTCGCCGAAGCGTTTGCACACGCCCTCCGCCTCGAATATCTTCGACCCTATGCGGCTCGACGACGCGTCAAGGACGATATTTCGCTCGCGGAGATCGACGCGCGAACGGGCCTTAAGCTCGTGGAAACTGTCGATACGGAACTTCGCCTTTCCGGCTCGCGCCTGAGGTTGGCGGTTCATCCACTCCTGCTCGCGCCGAAGCGTGTTCTTCACCTTGGCAAGCTCCGCCGTCATAGCCTCTATGCGCTCTGCTCGCCGCCTGAGATACATAGCGTAGTTGCCTTCCACCACATAAGCCTGACGGTTGTCAAGCTCTATGATTTTGTTGCATACACGGTCGAGGAAATAACGGTCGTGCGTCACCATCAGTATGGCCACGCGCGAACGCTTCAGGTAGCCCTCAAGCCATTCTATAGTGGAAATGTCGAGGTGGTTGGTAGGCTCGTCGAGTATCAGCAGTTCGGGGTCGCCTATTATGGCGCGCGCTATGGCAAGCTTCTTACGCTGTCCGCCCGAAAGCTTGTCGACCCTCATAGATGGGTCTGGCAAGCCGAGGCTTGTAAGCAGCCGCTGCATGGCGTCGGCATCTGTGGGGTGATTGTCTTGGTCCAGATTCTCCACGGCGGCTTCGCCAACGGTGATTCCGGGGGCAAAAACCGGCTCCTGAGGCAGGTAGCCCACACGGAGGTCGCGCCGGTACACCACCTTGCCGTCGTCGGGACTTTCCTCGCCGGCCAAGATTCTGAGCAAGGTGCTCTTGCCCGTTCCGTTGCGGGCCACTATACCTATCTTCTCGCCTTCGTCAACTCCGAAGGCTATATCGGCAAAAAGCAGGCGGTCGCCATAGCTTTTGCTGAGATTTTCTATGCTTAGATAATTCAACTGATCGGTTTGTTTAGCAGAAGTAGCAAAGTGAGGTAGAGATAGCCAATAAAGTCAATATAAACGGTATTAAGCTTCAGCTACAGACTTCTAATTAATTATTTATCAACTTCCACGGCTCTGTGCAGCAAGTCGGCCAAAGCCTTTTTGGCTTTCAGGCGCCTTGGCTGTCCATCAGAATCGGCAAAGATTACCGAGCGTCCCAACCGGGCCTTTTCCAGAAGCATGCGCCGGTAGTTGAATTTTAGCTCGGATTCGAGATTCTCGAACAGAGCTATTTTTTCCTCGTGCGACATTGATTCTTTATTTTCTCGAAAAGTTCCGGATTAACTATTTTATAATCATGCGCTATCAGCGACGGCTCGTCGCTGTTGTCAAACATCATCCACGCATCGACTATGGGCATAAAGACATCGAAAAGATTCTCCAAGCCCTTCCAATACCTGCGCCTGATAACATCAGGCGGTATATTGTGGCCTCCCTCGCTCACCCTTTTGGCCACACGGGCCTGCGCCATTTCGGGCGAGGGCAGCCAGAAAAATATCAGTATCACCTGATATCCCATGGCGTGGGCTTTCTCCACCAGATGGCGGTAGGTGCCGGTAGATAGCGTAGTTTCGATAGCGAACGATTTGCGCTCCCTCATAAGGAGCGATATACGCGTAAGCATCAGACGCCCCGCCACAAAGGCAACTGCGGCAGGATTGAAGGGAGAGAGCCCTTTGGCAATCTCATCGGCGTTGACAAACTCCCTGCATTTCAGTATTTCAGGGAGCACTGCGAGCGAAGCGGTCGTTTTGCCCGCGCCGTTACAGCCGCCTATTATGTAGAGCCTTGGTTCTGTGTCCATAGCCTTGAAGTTTGCGTTTTTTATAAGAGGTGGTTGTAAACATTCGTAGAACCTCTCCTATATAAACGCAAAGATAACGATATTTGTCGGTTTGACAAAAGCACATTTTTCTGTCCGCACACGTCCGGCAGCTGTCCGAGCAGCGTCCCACTGTCCGCTTTCGGACACTCACCAAAATCGCACCTCGCGACATATCAGCACATTACCCTTTTGGCACGACTTTTGGTATAATATATGGCATAAGAATTATCACCCGCAAAATGGATAAAGAAATATCAAAAAAACAGCAGATGCGCACCCGCGCTGTCGCCATAGCCAAGATTGCCGTGCCGGTAGTGCTTGGATTAGGTGCTTTACTATGGTTTGTCAACTCAGTGTCGACTAAAACCGTGCGCGAGTCGGACATCAAATTCTCCACTACAGGCCGTGGCGACATAGACGTGACCGTGAACGCATCGGGCCGTGTGGCCCCGGCGTTCGAGGAGGTCATCAACTCGCCCATAGCTTCGCGCATAGTTGCTGTACGGCATCGTCCGGGCGACGTCGTAGAGGCCGGCACCCCACTTCTGGTGCTCGACCTTGATGCCGCCCGCGTGGCCACCGACAAGCAGGCCGACCAGCTAAGAATGAAACGACTCGAACTGCGCCAGCAGGAATCGAACGACAATACCGCCCTGAGCAAGCTCCAGATGGAGATAAAGGTGGGCGACATGAAGGTGCGACGCCTCGAAGCCGAGTTGCGCAACGAGCGCTACCTCGACAGCATAGGAAGCGGCACCACCGACAAAGTGCGCGAAGCCGAGTTCGCGCTACAGTCGGAGCGCCTGCAGCAGGAACAGCTCAGGCAGCAATACGCAAACGAGCGCGATGTGCGCCGCGCCGCCGCCGATGTGAAACGCCTCGAAATAGAAATATCGGAAAAAGAGGCAGCGATGGCAGCCCGCACACTCGGCGATGCCGAAATACGCGCGCCGCGCCGCGCCACCGTAACATCTATTTTCTCCAAAATAGGCTCGGTGGTAAACCAAGGTCAGGAACTGGCAGTGCTTGCCGACCTCGGCCACTACAAAATCGACGCGGAGGCCGCCGATGCCTACGGCTCCAAAATAGTTCCGGGCTACAGAGCCACGGTGCGCATAGGCGCCACAAGCCTTGAGGGAATGGTGGGTAACGTCGCCCCGGTGTCAGCAAACGGGCTGGTGTCGTTCACCGTCACCCTCGACAACGACAGCTGCGAGCAGCTGCGCCCGGGACTGCGACCCGACGTGTACGTGAGCCAGGGTCTGAAGAGCGAGGTGCTGCGCATAGCCAACGGCAGCTACTACTCACGGCCGGGAAACTACAGCCTGTTTGTGCGAACCGACGAGGGGACGCTTGAGCGACGCGACGTGCAGCTCGGCGCGGCCAATATGGACTACGTGGAAGTAGTGTCGGGGCTGCGCGAGGGCGAGCAGGTGGTGATTTCCGACATGAGCGATTTCAACAAACAAAATATAATCAGCATCAAATGAAGATACTACGACACGTATGGCAGATGATGCGCCAAAACAGGCTATTCACGGCCATCTACATATTCGGCACAGCTCTGGCGATAGCCACGGTGACAGTGATTGCCGTAATATTCTGGGCCAAAGTGGCGCCCGTATATCCTGAATACCAACGCGACAAGACCACTTACCTGCAATTTTCCCTGCTGGAACACAACAACGAAGGCTGGATGAGTTCGGGCAGACTTAGCTACGACGCGATACACAATCAGCTCGCAGACCTCCGGAATGCAAAAGTAAAATCAGCAGTGTACGACGACTGGGAAGACCATTACATACAGAGCATGACGGGCGAAGACGATTTCAAAGCCACGGCGAAACCCACCGACACATCGTTTTTCGACATATACACCTTCAAGTTCCTCGCCGGAAAGCCTTTTTCCGATGCCGATTTTGAAAGCGGTCTGCCTGTGGCTGTGATTACCGACAAGACAGCCCGCAAGGCATTCGGCCCTACGCCCTACAGCGAGCTGATAGGCTGCGAAATATCTCTCGATTTCCGCAAGTACAAAATATCGGGAATCGTAAAGGAAGGCACTCCTACCGAGTTTTGGTCGTATGGCAATATCTACTATCCATACACCACCATACGCGGCTATGAAAAATCGGAAAGTCCGTGGTTGGGAAATTATGAACTTATAATCATCTACGACGACCTCGACGACCTCAGAGCCGAGATAGAAAACATAGTGAGCCGATACAACAATTCAACCGAGCAGTACACACTCTCGTTGTTCAACCAACCTGTGAGCCACACCGAATATGTGCTTGGCTCGCAAGGCCGCCGAGGGAATTTCTCGCTATTGGGCTTTATCAGTGATTTTGCGGGACTGCTTCTGTGCCTCCTGCTCGTACCGGCTCTGAACCTCAGCGGCATGATAGCAGGGCGTATGCGCGGCCGCAGCTCTGAGATGGGACTGCGCAAGTCGTTCGGCGCCACTCCCGGAACGCTTATGGCGCAGGTACTTTGGGAAAACCTGATACTGACCTTGCTTGGCGGCATACTCGGTTTTGGCTTCGCCTACATAGCGCTGAAATGCGGAATAACCGAATTCCTAAATGACGATATCGACAAAGTTTCTGTCGTGACCGACGAAATGATTATGGCTCCGGCAATCTTTGCATTCACCTTCGCGGTATGCGCCATTCTCAACCTTATGTCGGCACTGATACCGGCCTACCGTTCGCTGCGTCGCCCCATTGTCCAATCCTTAAAAGAGAAATAACAGCTATGCTCCAACTTATATTCAAAAATCTATGGAATATGCGCGGCCGCTACGCGTGGCTGTTCTTAGAGCTGATAATAATCACAGGAATCACGTGGTTCATAATCGACCGCACGGTGGTGAGCCTCTCCGACAAATACCTGCCCCTGGGCTATGACTCCGGCCGATTAGTGCGCGTGGCAATCGGCACGCTGCCCACCGACCACCCCGGGTATGCCCAAACGGATTCCGCCACCAATGCCGACAATGCCTACAGCCTGATTGCAAAGCTGCGGCGCATAGAAGGCGTGGAGTATGCGAGCGGAAACTCCGATTACATAAACAGCACCAACAGCATCAACACCGGGTATAAAACAGACTCTCCCTCCGATAGTATACCCAAATCCGTGATGGCATTCGAGTATGTGCCCGGACAAGAATTTTTTGAAACATACGGCATACAGGTAGTCGACGGCAGCCATAGCGCCGAGGAGCTTTCGGCAAGACAGCCGCCCCCGGGCAAAAACGAAATAATAATCACAGAATCGTATGCAAAACGCATGTGGCACGACGGCAAGGCTGTAGGCCGAAAACTCAAAGCGCCCCATTCCGACGATGATGATGTGTCAACCGTGGTTGCCGTGGTGACTGACTTGCGCGCCAAATCATACTACCGCTCTAAAGATCTCGTATTCCGGCCTAAGGCAACATTTATAAAAAACTCATTCGAGGTGATTGTGCGTCTGAAACCCGGAACAGACCAGGCCAAGTGGGCACGCGAGCTACGCTCCCGCTACAGCGACCTTCGCACCGGCAACTTCTATGTGATGTCCTCCACGCCTTTCGACAATCTGATAGAACGTACCGAATATTTCCAAGGCATCACAGCCGAGCGCAATGCCAACTTCATACTTGTAGGGTTCTTCCTGATCAATCTGATTCTCGGAGTCACCGGCTCGTTCTACCTCCAGACGCGCCGCCGCATAGAGGAAATGGGCATACACCGCAGTTTCGGCGCCCGGCGGGGCAACATCACCGGCATTCTTATCGGCGAGGGACTCGCGCTCACCACCGTGGCGTGCATTGCCGGCAACCTGCTCTACCTGCAATACGCCTTGAAATTCGGACTCAGCACAGGATATTCCAGCAGCTACAACAACACCCCTGACGGCAGCTGGGTAAGCAATTTCGGCGAGCATTTCGCCATAATCTCGATAATAATATACATACTTCTGATAATATGCGTGGTCATCGGGACATATATGCCGGCCCGCTCTATCAGCCGCATCAACCCCGTCGACGCCCTCCGCGACGAATAGCCAACACCTACCCACCTACAAACATAACAACCTAAAAGAACAATGATAAAACTTAGCAAAATCAACAAAATCTACCGTACAGCAACTGTAGAAACACAGGCACTCGCCGACCTCGACCTCGAAGTAAACAAAGGTGAATTTCTATCGATTATGGGTCCTTCGGGCTGCGGCAAATCGACCCTCCTCAACATCATGGGGCTGCTCGACACACCATCGTCGGGCACTATCGAGATAGCAGGACGCGACACTACCGGCATGCGCGACAAGGAGATGGCACGCTTCCGCAACGAAACACTCGGCTTCATCTTCCAAAGCTTCCATCTGATACCTACCCTGAATGTTCTTGACAACGTTACCGTGCCGCTCCTATACCGCAAGGGCTTCAAGGGCAGCAAGAACGAGCTTGCCCGCAAAGCTCTCGAACGCGTCGGCCTTTCGCACCGCATGAGCCACTTCCCCTCGCAGTTGTCGGGCGGACAGGCGCAGCGCGTGGCCATAGCCCGAGCCATAGTCGGAAACCCGCAGATCATACTTGCCGACGAACCCTGCGGCAACCTCGACTCCAAAATGAGCGCCGAAATTATGGCGATACTCCACTCGCTCAACAAAGAGGACGGCCGCACCATCGTGATGGTGACGCACAACGAGGCACAGGCCGCAGAAACCGACCGCACCGTGCATTTCTTCGACGGACGACGCGTAAACTGAAACCACTATGAAAATACTAAGACAAGTGTGGCAGACAGTTCTTCACAACAAACTGTTCTCTGCCATCTACATATTCGGCACGGCCTTGGCGATAGCCACGGTAACCGTGTATGCCGTGACGCTATGGGCCAAGGTGGCGCCTGTATATCCCGAATACAAGCGCTCCAACACAGCGTATATCGACAAAGTGCAAATCACATCAAAGAACGGGAACGGATTCTATCAGTCGACGTTGGGCTATGATGCCGTGAGCGGTATTTTTTCCAATCTCGAAAACGCCACAACCACCAGCGCCTTTCTTGACAAGTGGGAAAACCACTTTGTACAGCCCGAAATAGAACGTGGCAATTTCAAAATAAAGCTTAAAGCCACCGACCCGGCGTTTTTTGAAATATACACCTTGAAGTTCCTCAGCGGCAAGCCTTTCGACAGCGCGGAGTTCGGGTCGGGGCTGCCTGTGGCGGTGATTACCGACCGCACTGCCCGCGAAGCCTTCGGCCCGGTGCCATTCGACGAGCTTACCGGCAAGGATATATCAATCGACAACACAAAGTACCGCATATGCGGAATAGTGCGCGAAGGCTCCCCCTCCGAGCAGACATCGTACGGCCAAGCATTCATACCCTACACCTCCGTGCCTGATTACGACAGCCCCGGGCCAAGACCTCTTGTAGGAAATTACACGATGATACTCCTCACCGATGACTTCAGCGCCCTCAAGGCAGAAGTAAGAGATATTGTAAACCGCTACAACAACTCGCAGGACCAATATATATGCGATCTGATCAGCTGCCCTGTGGACCACTACACGGCACGTCTGAACACGAACTACATAGACGATTTCTCGATATGGTCGTTCCTTGCATCACTCGGCGGCGTGCTTGCGGTGCTGCTGCTTGTGCCCGCCCTCAACCTCAGCGGCATGATTTCAGGACAGATGGAAAACCGCCTTGCCGAAATGGGAGTGCGCAAGTCGTTCGGCGCCACCCGGCGCCCGCTGCTCGGCCTCGTGCTTGCCGAGAACCTTGTCCTTACCTTGGCCGGAGGCATAATCGGCTATGCCTTTGCATGGATTCTATTCAATCTCGGCGTGGCCGATATAATAACGGAGGTGGAATACGGCCAAGAAACAGTGTTCACAGCCGAAACAGTGTTCTCGCCCATAATATTCGCTTTCACCTTCGCTGTATGCTGCCTGCTCAACGTGTTCTCCGCCTTTATTCCGGCCTACCGCTCGCTGGGCGCGCCTATCGTCAAATCGCTTAAGAACTGATTCCTTATGTTAAAGCTTATATTCAAAAACCTTTGGAACAGACGCCGCAAATATGCGTGGCTGTTCATAGAGCTAATATTGGTGACGGCTCTTTCGTGGTACATCATCGACCCTGCGGCTGTAAGCATAGCCGATGCAGCCATGGATTTAGGCTATGACGCCGACAGACTGGCCGTTGTGGAAATCAACACACTCAACAAGAAAAGCGCCTCGTTCAGCGAGGCCGAGGCAGATTCCACGGCACAGACAGCCAACTTCGAGCGCCTGATGTACAAAATACGTCATTACGACGGCGTGGAGCGCGCTGCGGCAATACCCTATATGAGCGAACTTAATGCACCGTCGATAAGCCTGAATCAATACCGCACCAAAAATCCGGCAGACTCTATAGTAAAAAGTGCCAACGTCCTTACATTCTGGCCGGGGCAGGAATACCTTGAAACCATCGGGCTGAAAAGCATGCCCGGCAGCCCTGATACAGAGGAGCTGTCGGCCACGGCACACCGACCAAAAAAAGAAGTAATAATCACGGAATCATTCGCACGCATGTTCTGGCCAGACGGGAAAGGAACCGGCAAATATTTTTACGACGACGAGGACAGCATCAAAGTGGTCGGAGTTGTTTCAGACTTCCGCTATCAGAATTTCAACCGCACCAACTGCGCCGTATTCGTGTTCTGGAACAGACTACGGCACCCTGTTCAGAAATTCAATGTAATAGTCCGGCTCAAACCGGGTACAGACCCCGACAGTTGGGCCAGAGAGTTCGCGGCCAACGCCCGCCGCAACATAAACACAGGCAACTACTATGTGTGCTCGGCCACACCCCAGCTCGACATCATTGCAGAAACAGAGTCTATGTACGGCATCTCGACAGAGCGTAACACCAAATTGCTGCTCGCGGTGTTCTTCCTCGTAAACCTCGTGCTTGGAGTGATTGGCTCGTTCTACCTTCAGACGCGGCGCCGCGTGACCGAAATGGGTGTGCACCGCAGCTTCGGGGCAAGCCGTAGAAACATCATAGCCATCCTGATGGGCGAAGGCTTCGCGCTGACAACGGTTTCGTTCATTATCGGCGATATGCTCTACCTTCAGTATGCCCTCAAGTACGGGCTGGACACAGGCTTCGGCAACAACATAATGTACAACATTATCAACAACTGGGTGACGAACTTCAACGAGCATTTTGCCATCATCTCGGCCGTGGTATATGTGATTCTCATGGCCTGCGTGGCTATCGGGGTGTACCTGCCGGCCCGCTCGGTAAGCCGCATCAATCCTGTCGACGCACTGCGCAACAAGTAGATGTGTGTCTGACAATATTCTGAAAACACTATGTACATAAAACGTATAATAGCAATCATAGGTCTGGCTGCCACGCTATGCGCGGCAGCACAGACCGACACCCTGCGCCTCAGCCTGTCGGAAGCCATAAGCATGGCGCGGGCACGGAGCGTCGATGCAGCCGCCGCGCTCGACGAGCTGCGCTCGGCCTACTGGCAGTACCGCACTTACCGCGCCGAACTGCTGCCCGAAATATCGTTCAACGCCACCCTGCCCTCCTATGCCAAGCGCTACAGCAGCTATCAGGATGCGTCGGGAGCCTACAACTTCGTTCCGAACGATAATTTGCAGCTAAGCGGCGAACTATCGATATCGCAGCGCATATGGCTCACAGGCGGCACATTGTCGCTGCGCTCCTCGCTCGACTATATGAGGCAGCTGAGCGGCAACAAATACAATAATTTCATGTCTATCCCCGTGGCTCTCACCCTCGAGCAGCCCCTTTTCGCCGCCAACGACATAAAGTGGGACCGCCGCATCGAGCCTGTGCGCTACACAGAGGCACGCGCCCGCTTCATATCCGAAACCGAGGAAGTGGCGCTCTCCGCCATTCGCTATTTTTTCAGCCTGCTCATAGCCAAGGAGCAGCTGGCCTGCTCGCGGCAGAATCTCGCTAACGCGGAGAAGCTTTACGACGTGGCCAAGGCAAAGCGCGGCATGGGGCAGATAAGCGAGAACGACCTTCTGCAGATAGAGCTAACCATGCTCAACGCCCGCTCTGCCGTGAGCAGCGACGAAAGCTCGCTCAAAAGCGCGTCGTTCCAGCTGGCGTCGTTCCTCGACATAGAAGGCGACACTGCCATCGACCCTGCCGAGCCCGGAAGGCTGCCCGGAGTCGACGTGGACTATGCCGCCGCCCTCGAACTCGCCACGGAGAGAAATCCCTTCATGCACAATGTGCAGCGACGGCAGCTCGAAGCCGACTACGAGGTAGCCAAGGCAAAGGGTAGGCAGCGCGAGATAAAGCTCTTCGCCCAGATAGGCTATACCGGCAGCGACCGCACAGCCGGGCGCTCATACAGCAATCTGCGCGACAACCAAGTGGTGGAAGTGGGCGTGTCGATACCGCTTGTCGACTGGGGCAAGCGCCGGGCGGCTGTCAAAGTGGCCGAAAGCCGCCGGGAGCTGACCCGCAACACGCTGCGCAAGGAAACGATGGATTTCAACCAAAACCTGTTTATCCTCGTGGAACGCTTCAACAACCAGGCCGAGCAACTGCGCCTCGCCGACCGCGCCAACCTCATAGCCGAACAGCGCTACCGCACAAACGTGGAAACATTCATGGTAGGGCGCATATCCACTCTCGACCTCAGCGACTCGCAGACCAACAAGGACAACGCCCGCCAGAAGCTCCTCAACGAACTGTATTCCTACTGGAGCTATTTCTACCAGTTGCGCTCCATCTCCCTTTGGGATTTCAGCACACGCCGGCCCGTCGATGCCGACATCGAAGCCATTATCCGCCAATAACCCACCCACCTGATCACCTAACCACCCGACCACTTAACCACATAACCTCCCAATAACCCAAAATTTCGTTATCTTTGCAGAATGATACTGGTTGTTGACGACGACAGAATGCTCCTCGCTTCCCTGCGCAGCCTGCTGGCACGCGCAGGGTATGAGGTATGCGTGGCTGCATCGCCCGACGAGGCAATGGCCGCCATACGGGCCGAAGCACCGCGCCTCGTACTTATGGATATGAACTATACCCGTGGCACCTCCGGCTCGGAAGGCCTCACACTGCTCAGGCAGGTGAAACTCTTCCGTCCCGACACGCCCGTGATACTGATGACGGCATGGGGCAGCATCGACCTCGCCGTCGAGGGTATGAGGAACGGCGCCTTCGATTTCATAACAAAACCGTGGGACAACAACCGCCTGCTCGAACGGATAGCCACAGCCCTAAGCCTCAACGACAAAAGCGGGTCTACACCGTCGGACACGCCGAGGCCCTTCGAGCGCAAGAAAATAATAGGCGACAGCAACGCCCTGCGCGAGGTGCTCGCCATAGCGGCACGCGTGGCGCCCACGGGCGCGCCTGTGCTTATCACCGGCGAGAGCGGCACCGGCAAGGAACTGCTCGCGGAGGCTCTGCACAGGAACAGCCCGCGAGCATCGAAACCGTTCATAAAAGTGAATCTCGGCGGCATGCCCGGCTCGCTTTTTGAAAGCGAGATGTTCGGCCACACAAGGGGTGCGTTCACCGGCGCCGTGGCCGAGCGCATAGGCCGCTTCGAGGCTGCCGACGGCGGCACCATATTCCTCGACGAGATAGGCGAACTCGACAGCGCCTCGCAGGTAAAGATGCTGAGGGTACTTCAGGAACAATGCTTCGAGCCGTTGGGCAGCAGCCGCACCAAGCGCGTCGACGTGCGCGTGGTCTGCGCCACCAATGCCGACCTGCCGGCCATGGTGGCGGCAAAGACATTCCGCGAAGACCTTTTCTACCGCATAAATCTGGTGACGCTCCATATGCCGTCGCTGCGCGAGCGCCGTAGCGACCTCCCCGCGCTCGCACGGCATTTCGCAGCCGAATTCAGCCGGAAAAACCCGGCACTTCCCACTGCCGAATTCGAGCAGTCGGCCCTCGAATACCTCGCCACGCTGAAATACCCCGGCAATATTCGCGAGTTTAAAAACCTGATTGAGCGCGCAATACTGATGAGCGGCCACACCATGCTCACCGACGACGATTTCCGACTGTCGAATGCCGCCGGAGGCACAGCCGCGCCCTCCGACACCCTCGAAGGCATCGAGCGCCGACGCGTGGCTGACGCCATAGCCGATGCCGGCGGCAACATATCGCGGGCGGCAGCTGCTTTGGGCATATCCCGCGCGGCCCTGTACCGCAAAATCGAAAAATACGGCATCGACAAGTGAAACTGAGCATCTACTTCGCCATATTCCTGCTGTTGCAGCTGCCTGCATACGCTGTCGTGATGTGGCTTAGTTTCCACAGTCACCCCACGCTCTTCTACGCCGCCGAAGCGCTCCTGCTTCTATGGACGGTCTTTGCCGTGATATTCTACCGACGCATAATGCGTCCTGTCGACACTCTGGCTGGTGGCATGCACCTACTGCGCAGCCAGGACTGGAACGTGGCGCTGCGCCATCAGGGGCAGCCCGAGGTAGACTCATTGGTTGATGTGTTCAACACAATGATGGAACATATGCGCAACCAGCGCATAGCCCTGCAGGAGCAGCGCCATTTCCTGAGCCTGCTTGCCCGCGAGGCGCCGGTGGGTATAATAGTGAAAGGATTCGACCAGAGCGACAAGCTCGTGAACCCCTCGGCGCAGGCCATGCTCAAGGCATTCCCCGAGCTTGAAAAGCGCCTCGTAGAGATGCCCGACGGCTCCGACACCACCATACGCTTCAACGAAGGCAACATGCTGCGGTGCCTCCGGCGATATTTCATAGACAGCGGCGTAAAGCAGTCGTTCTACATCATCGAAAACATCGCCGACACCGTTGCGACCGCCGAGCGCGACGCATACGTGAAGATTATACGCCTGATGGCACACGAAGTCAACAACACCGTGGCCGGCCTCAGCACAGCACTCGGCACAGTCGACCCCGACCCGGACGGGCTGCTCGCGGCATGCCGCGAAAGAGCGCTCGAGCTAAGCTCGTTCATAGGCCGGTTCTCGGAAGTGGTAAAGACTCCGGCGCCGCAAAAAGCCAAGACCGACCCTGCCCGAATGATTCGCCGCTCAGCCCCCTTCCTCGAAAGCCTGTGCGCGCCAAGAGGCATAAAATTCAATATCGATGTCGAAAGCGCGGCGCCATACATCGAAGTCGACGAAGTGCAGATAAGCCAGATACTCGTCAATGTGGTAAAGAACGCGGCAGAGAGCATAGGCCGCGACGGACGGGTAGACATTATAATGGCAGGCAACACGCTCACCGTATGCGACAACGGACCAGGCATACCGCCCGAGAAAGCCGCCCGAATGGCCGAACCGTTTTTCACCGACAAGGCCGGCGGTCAAGGCCTCGGCCTCACCTTCGTCCGCGAGGTACTGAGGCGCCACGGCTGCCGCTTCTCCCTCTCCACAGGCTCCGACGGCATTACACGCTTCACCGCCTCCTTCCCCACCCTGCAATCCACTGTCTGACAATCCGCCCATCAACCGTAGTTTTCCCACGGGGCAAGCGTCAGTCGTTCTTTTATGCAGAAAAACAAACCGAGTAGTTTGTTTTTCGGATTATTTCGCTATCTTTGGGCCGAAAAACAATTGTGCGCGGTTATGAACAAGGCTCAGAAACAACGTGGAAATATCGTTCTGCACAAAGACAGCTACGACGGGCAGGACTGCATCCGCATAGATTATGCGGATAGCCAAGTCCTTGCCTCCATGTTGTCGCAGGACGCCGGTGTGGCGGCAGTAGTGAACGGCTCCGGCTACATTTTAGCCGACGTTTTCAACCTGTCGGATTTCTACGACCGCTATTCTCCGCACGCCTATATCGATTACAGCCGAGTGTATGTCAAGCACCCAAAGCCGAAACGGGAATATACCCTGCCCAAGGGCTACCTCGAACTGCTGGAACAGAAGCGTTACAGCCCTTCGACCGTCAAGACCTATAAGGCTTATTTCAGCGACTTCATGGAATATCACAAGGGGCGTAACATCGACCGTCTGAAAGTGGCGGACATCAACAGTTACATACTCTATCTTGTGAACGAGAAAAAAATCTCGGTGTCACAGCAGAACATGCGCATCAACGCCATCAAGTTCTATTACGAGCAGGTGCGTGGCGGAAAAAGGCAGTATTATGGCGGCATCACCCGTGCCAAAGAGTACAAGAGCCTGCCGGAAGTGTTGAGTCGCGACGAAATGAAGCGCATCTTGTCCTGCCTCGAAAACCGCAAGCACCATTGTATGATTTCGTTGATTTATTCCGCAGGATTACGCAGAAGCGAGTTGCTGAACCTCACCCCGCAAGACATCGTTAGCGAGCGCATGCTCGTTCGTATCATGGGCAAGGGCAAGAAATGCCGCTACTCGTTATTGTCGGAAAAGGTGCTACACGAACTTCGGGAATATTTTAAGGAATACCGTCCCCAGCGGTGGCTTTTTGAGGGCGATACCCCCGGCGAGCAATACTCGGCAAGCGGGCTGGTAAAGATACTGAAAGAGGCCGCCGACCGTGCGGGCATCAAGCACCGTGTGCACCTGCACATGCTCCGCCACTCCTTTGCCACCCACCTGCTGGAGCAGGGAACGGACCTCCGCACCATTCAGGAGTTGCTGGGACACAACGACATCAAGACAACAAGCATCTATCTCCATGTAACAAGTTCCCACAAGTCGAGCATACCGAATCCGCTCGACACACTCGACGACTCCTGAAGTGTAGCTATTAGAGATTAGGAAACACACCCGCCAAGTGACGTTTACCACAACAAACAACACCAACCGGTGCTCTTACAAATACATTACCAATAACAGTGCGATAAGGTAAGCCAAAGATTTTATCATCATCAAAATTAAATACAATGGAGAAAAGTAGAGATTTTCAGTTATTTATGACTCAAAATGATGAGCAGCAATTTTGTGAGGAATTACGAGGGTACAATCCTAATATATTCTTTTTAGATATTTCTCCTTCTTTGGAAGCTGACATTAGCAAAAGACTATATACGTCTGTTGTAAATTCATCAAGTTCTTTCTTCTCTATCGTAAATTTTGATTTGATGACAATGGAAGAATTAAAAACGAGATACAAAAAATATGGCGAA
>CAJTSR010000003.1 GCA_910579035.1 uncultured Muribaculaceae bacterium
TCTTTGTGTGTGAAGACCCGCAATAAAAGCAGATTTTTAGCCATCTTATTTAAAATGCCACAAAGGTAATCATTATCAGACTCTTCCAGCGTTTTCAGCCTACTTTTTGCATATTAAGCCAGAACCCTGAAGTTCGTACTGAGCTGCACACGATATTGTGACAGACGCCACTGCCCGAGAATGAGCAGTGGCGTCCGTTTGCGTTAGGATTTGGGTTACCGCACTAATACCTTGAAAGTTGCAGCGGCGGCTTTCACGATGTACACGCCCGGTTCCACACATACACGCAAGGTAGAGCTTGGCTGTCCGTTGTAGCGTATGCGCCCGTCGATTCCGGCTATTGCCACGCTGCGGTTCTCAGCGCCTTCCACAATTATAGTGCCGTTCTCTGCCGTAACTGTCACTCCGTCGGCTTCGGATATTTCTGCTATGGCGTTGACACCTTTCACATCAACCACTACCGGCTCACTGGCACGCGATTCTCCGTGGTTATATACCGCGCTGACACGAAATTCGTGGCTTCCGTTGTCTTTAACCTCGCAGACAGCCGAGCTTTCTTCTGCGGTGGCGTCCGATACTTTTTCACCATTGTGATATATGTTGAACCCTTGCAAGGCGAGATCTGCAGGAAGGACAGGCGCCGCACTGAAAGTGATGTCGTCGATAAAGAGCGCATACGTGTCGTATGAGGTATGGCGTATCGCGAAGTACTTGGCTCCGGCAGGTAGCTGAGCCTTGAATTCCGTCCACACCTCGGGCACGGCATTGTCCGCAGGATAATTCTCGACCTCTACTTTCGTGAAATCCTCTATGGCACGTCCTGTGCTTGAATACAGCACTTCAAAAGATTCGGCATAAGCCAAGGTAAAGCTTTTGGCGAAGAACGATATGGTCTGTTTGCTGCCGTCAAGCTCCGGCGATATAAGCCAGTTGTCGTTCAGATCCTGACAGCTCCATGCCGCAAGGAAGCGGTCGCCGCTGTGCGGCTCAACGTCTATGAGGTAATCCTGCGGAACACCTGCCAGCACAGGGTCGTATATCTGAAATGCCATCGGCGATGTACGGTAAGGATTAAGATTGTCCTCCATAAAAGTATAGGTCTTTTTCTTGTCGGCATCAACCATGGTCCAATCGCCGAAGTCTTCAATGGTAAGGGGCGCGTACTCATCGCTTTCAAAATCTTCGCACAAAGGCCTTGGCGAGGTCATTCCGTCGAGCGATGTCTTTACCCATGAAAGGCTTACCTTGCCGCTGCCGCTGTCTTCGCCTTCGAGCGATTCTACACCGGGGAGTTGCGAATGGATTACTGTAACCGTTGTTTTGGCAGTGTTGTTCCCGGCATTGGCATCATTTTGCAACAATGTTGTGAACGCGAATTCTATCTTGTCGCCATCAAGGACACCCGTGGGCTCCGAAATTTTTAGCACGGCAAACTTCCCGGCCTCGATGTCGGCAAGCGGCTGGCTGTGCGTGGTCGTCCCGTCGCGCGTAAACTCTATCCAAGCGCCTTTTGCTGTCGTTGTGCCCAGATTCTCCACTCGCGCCTCAAGCTCTACCGCGTTTCCGGCTTTGACCTTCGCCGGAGCTTCGAGTACCACGGCGCGAAGATCGCTTTGGGCAAGGTCGCGTATGCGTATGTTGTCGAGTGGGACACTCCAGGTGTACTCGTCGTCGTTATGTGCGGCCGTAAGGCGCAACTCTACCTGTATGAACCGGCAGTCTTTGTATGCGTCAAGCGGTACTCGGCAAAGAGTCCAGCCATCGGTCGGATTTTCCTTAAGGTCAAGAGTATGGGCAGTGACGAAATTGCCACCATCGGCGGAAACCAGCACGTCGATTATACTGCCTTTGCCCTGATGGTGATACTCAAGGACGGGATTCGATGCTCCGGCCAAACTTATTTTAGTGGAGATTAGCCCGTACTTGGCATCTTTTTCCATCGGCATTATATAGAAAAAGCCGTTGTCGCCGTCGTGAGAGTTAAGATATACCGGTTCAGCCTCGTAGTCGTCGGCATTTGTCTGCAATTCATTGTCGTATACCGTTCCGCACATAGCCCCTCCCGGAGTGGATTCGGGGTCTATAGCCCATATATGCTCAAATTCGGCATTGGCGAAGCTTTCGCAGAACGGAACAGCAGATGGTTCGCCCACTGTAACTATGTCGGACGACGTGGCAAGGGAATAAAACATCTCGTCAACTCCGGCAGTAACCTGATATGCCACAAAGTCCTGACCGGCAATGTTGGAGTAATCAAAGGTGATGGACGTCTTTTCTGTCTGGGCTATAGGCGGATCCGTATACGACCCAAAGGCATCGAACACATAGTAAATTACTTTTTCGGTATCTACATATCCGCCGCTTTCGCCTGTTTCGCCAACAGGCTCCCACGATAGCGTGACATGCTTGTAATCCTCCGACAACACCGCCTTGACGCCTTCCACCGGCAGCGGGTTGTCCGGCCCGGCATAGAAATCCTTTATCACGGCTGCCTCGCCGGGTATATTGTCGATATAGGCAATTGCTTCGAGCTTGTTGTAGCCGGTGTTGAGCACGGGTACTTCGCATGTCTGGGTTTCGCCCGGGGCTATTTGGTCGAAAGTATGCTTCAGCTCCCAGTTCGATTTTATCTCTACTTTGCTAATTGACTCAAGCGGCGCTCCTCCTTGTGTATGCGTGGGCGCGGTATATGTCACAATTGCCTTTAGCTCGCCCTTGGGGGCAAGAACGTAGGACATCTTCCCGGCTGCAGGAGGGTCGATAGGCTCAGCCTTCTCTGTTATCGAGAAGTTTTTGAGAGTGCTTATAGCTGTTTTGGCTGTCGTGGTGGTGCTATGGAAACCAAAGTGATAATATCCGTCTGCATCCACAGCAAGCGGCACTTCCTTAAGCGCGAACGTGGTTTTCAAAGCATACTCGGCAACGACTTCCGATGTCATTGCCTCCACGGTCTGCGATGCGCCCATCCATAGCGAGAGAAGCCCTTCTTTGGCATCGGTAGGCGTGTTTATGCCGGCTTCAAAGCTGAGAGTATACTCTTTCCCGGCCAAGAGATGCACGGGAGGGGAAATCATCCAGTCGTCATTAGCTGTTTGCGCCTTATCCGGGCCAAGACACGCCGAATATGTCGAGACACCGCCTATCTTCCATCCCTTTCCGTCGTTGTTGGAATCGAAGGCGACATAGAGGTCTGTGTATGGCTTATCTGCATCTGCTTTGCCGAGAGTGTGCTTAAATGGCACTTCTACAGCGTTCGCAGGAGCTGCCTTAGCCCGTGGAGAGGGAGCGGCAAGGCGCGGATTGACCGACTTCCGCTCCGTGCGGCAAGTTTCTTTCACTTTACCCCCGAGAGTACGTACCGGCGGTGCGGACACAGCAATCGCAGTTCCTAAAGCGAGCAAGACTGCAAAAAGTAATGGTTTTTTCATAAGCTGGATTTGTGTAGTTGTTTTACGTAGGCGTCATTAGCATTTTGCAAAGTAAACTCATAATTTTAAAAACTAAAAGCATATTAAATTAATAAATGTTAACAACAATATTTTTAATAACAACCTGCCACCATCACTCTCCTCCGTCCCACTCCCTGCACTAAACCCCGCCACCCTTATGGCAAAATGCCAATTCGCTGGAGAATGCCTTCTGCGGTATAAATGAGGAATTAGGAATGAGGAATTAGGAATGAGGGATGAGGAATTAGGAGTGAGGGATTTGGAATGAGGAATGTTTGGGTGGTGGGGCTGCGATATATCGCGCTCCGACGTTATTCCTCATTCCAAATCCCTCACTCCTAATTCCTAATTCCTTGTTAACAATTCCTCATTCCACCTTCCTCATTCCACCTTCCTCATTCCACCTTCCTCATTCCACCTTCCTCATTAACAACTCCTCATTCCAAATTCCTAATTATTTATCGGCGAGTCCGCCGCCGAGTACGCGGTAGAGGGTCACTACGGCGAGGTGGCGGTTGCAGATGGCGTTCGAGAGCCCTACCTGCGCCTCGTAGTAGCGGCGCTGGGCGTCGAGCACGTCGATATAGTTGATGGCGCCGGCGTTGTACTGGCGGTAGGCGAGCACGGCGTACTGCTGGGCGGCGTCGAGCAGCTCGCGGCGGCGCTGGCAGGTCTGTTCCTGCAGGCGCAGGGAGGTGAGGGCGTTGTCTACCTCGTGGAAGGCCGTGAGTACTGCCTGTTCATAGCCGAGTCGGGCCTGGTCGTAGGCCGCTATGGCGGCACGGTGGCGGCGCTTGTTGCGGCCGAAGTCGAAGATGGTGCCTGTTATGGAGCCTATTATGTAGGAGAAGGGCGAACGGAAAAAGCCTTTCAGCTCGTCGTTCTCAAGACCTCCCGTAAGCGACAGGCGCAGCCTCGGGAAGCGGTCGGCATACGCCACGCCGCACTGCGCGAGGGCGCTTTGCAGCTTGGCCTCGGCTGCCATAAGGTCGGGGCGGCGTTTGAGGAGCGTCGACGGCAGTCCGACGGGCAGCGTGTTGGCCAACGTGTCGTTGACCGACAGCGTGCCGCGCGCTATTTCCTGCTCAGGGTAGCGCCCCATCAGCAGCGATATGGCGTTTTTGCGCGCCTCTATGCGGCTTACCAGTTCGGGAATCGCCGCCGCCGTGGTGGCGTATTCCACCTGTGCCTGCCGGTATACCGTTTCGTTCGTTAGGCCGCCTTCGAAGCGCAGTTTCGCCTTCTTGAGATTCTCTTCGCGGGTGAACAGCGTGCGGCGTGCAATCTGGAGCTGATTGTCCATGGCAAGCAGCTCGAAGTACGACGAGGCCGCCTCCGCTATCAGAGTGATCTGCATGGCGCGCTGCTGCTCGACTGAGGCGCGGAACTCGGCCGCGCCCTTGCGTCGCGCCCATTTCAGGCCGCCCCACAGGTCCACTTCCCATGCGAGAGTCGCCTTGAGGTCGTATTCCTGGTCGGAGGTGCTTTTCTTGCCGTAGTAATCGTTTGTTTCGTTGTCGGCTGCGGCCATTCCCGAGAGGGTGGGGAAATAGTTGGAGGCCGTTATGCCGTATAGCTGCCTCATTTCCTCCACGCGCGCTGCCGCCGCGAGGAAGTCGCGGTTGTGGGCGAGTGTTTCGCGTATGATGGTTGCGAGTGCCGGGTCGGTGTATAGCTCCCACCACGCGATGTCGGCGGCTGTCACCGAGTCGGTGGAGTTGCCTGCGAGGGCTTCGGGGAGGTCGAGCTGCGGTGGCACGCAGTTCTTCACCCCGGAGCACGAGGCGAGTGTTGCCGCTGCGGCCAGCGCTATTATAATCAATTCCTTTTTCATGACTTTTGACGTTTGCGCGCAAGGCGTTCCTTGGCCTTGGCTATCATTACGAAGAAGAATGGCACGAACACTATGCCGACTGTGATTGCCACAAGCATTCCGAAGAATATGCCGGTGCCTATGTCGCGGCGGGCTGCCGAGCCCGGGCCGGAGGCGAATACCAGTGGCAGCAGGCCGAGCATGAACGCCAGCGAGGTCATTACCAGCGGCCTGAAGCGCAGGCGGGCGGCGGTGAGGGCCGCGTGGGTGGCGTCGACGCCTTTGTCGGCTTCCTCCTTGGCAAATTCCACGATTAGGATGGCGTTCTTGGCCACGAGGCCTACGAGCATAACGAGGCCGATCTGGAAATAAATGTTGTTTTCGAGTCCGCAGAGGGCAATGCCGAGATATGCGCCCACGCCTGCCACCGGAAGCGACAGTATCACCGCGAGGGGGACCGCCCAGCTTTCATATTGAGCCGCGAGGAACAGGAACACGAACAGGAACGCCAGCGCGAGCACGAGGCCGGTGTTGCCGCCGTTGTGCTTCTGCTGATAGGAAAGACCTGCCCAGTCCACGCCGATGTTCTCCGGCAGATGCTCCTCGACGATTTCTTCGAGGCGGTCCATGGCCTGCCCGGTGCTGTATCCGCGCGCGGCCTCGCCGCTGATAGTGGCCGAGTTGAACATATTGAACCGGCTGACGGTGCCCGGCCCGGCGGTGTAGTGGGTGGTGCCGAGCGATGTCACAGGCACCATTGCCTTGTCGGCGCCGCGCACGAAGAATAGGTTGAGATTGTCGCGGTTGGCGCGGTATGGCGCCTCGGCCTGTATGTACACGCGGTATATGCGGTTGAACATATTGAAGTCGTTGACATACACCGAGCCGGTGAAGGCCTTCATAGTCGAGAAAATATCGCTCATCGGTATGCCGCGCAGCTTGGCCTTGTCGCGGTCAACGTCGAAGAACAATTGCGGAATGTCGGACTGCATCGAGGTCGACAGGCCCGCAAATTCAGGCGATTCGGCGGCATAGTAGCGCAGAGTGTCGACAGCCCGCGCCAGATCGTCGTATGTGGCGTCGCCGCGTGCCTCCAGCACCATCTCGAAGCCGCCCGAGGTGCCGAGGCCCGGTATGATGGCCGGGGTGAAGAAGTATACCTGCGCCTCGGGGTAGACGGCGAGTTCCTCGGCCACGCGCTCGCGCAGTTCGCGCAGGGAGTTGTTGCCGCGTTCGCCTGCCGGCTTGAGGATTACGGTGAGTGTGGCGTGAGCCTGGTTGGTGCCAGTACGGGGCGAGGAACCGGTTACGTTCTGCACGTACTCCACGTCCTTGTCGGCCTGCAGGAACGCTATCGCGCGTTCGGTGACGGCGCGGGTGCGCTCTATGGTGGCGCCTTCGGGCAGCTCAAGCTCGACAGTGAAATAGCCCTGGTCTTCGGGCGACATAAAGCTCGTCGGTATGAGCGCGTTGGCTGTGTATATTATCACAAGGGCGATGCCGAACGCTGCCCACATGCGGCGCGGGCGGCGCAGGGCGGCGCGTATCATACGGCTGTACACGCGGTTGCCACGCAGCAGCGAGTAGTTTATCATGCGGAAAAACTTGGGCTTGCGGCGGGTGTGCGATGCCGGTTTGAGCAGCTTGGCGCACATCACGGGCGACAGGGTGAGCGCCACGATCGTGGATATGATTACCGACACGGCTATGGTGATGGTGAACTGGCGGAATAGCTGCCCTGTTATGCCCGGAAGGAAGCTTACCGGCACGAATACCGCGCAAAGCACAAGACTCATCGCTATGAGCGCGCTGCCGAGGCCGTCCATTGCGCGGCGCGTGGCCTCCGGCGCATCGAGGTGCTCTTTCTCCATGATGCGGTCGACGTTCTCCACCACCACGATGGCGTCGTCCACCACGATGCCTATTGCCAGAATTAGTCCTAACAGGGTGAGCATGTTGAGCGAGAAGTCGAACACCAGCATCACGCCGAACGTGCCTATGAGCGATATCGGCACGGCTATGACCGGAATCAGCGTCGCGCGCCAGCTCTGCAGCGACAGGAACACCACGAGGATAACAAGCAGCAGAGCCTCGAAGAAGGTGCGGTACACATGGTGTATCGACTCCGAAATGTACGTCGTCATATCGAAAGGAATCTCGTAGCTGAGGCCTTCGGGGAAGCTCTCGCTGATTTCCTCCATGGTCTTCTTCACCTGCGTGGCCACGTCGATGGCGTTTTCGCCCGGAAGCATGTTGATTTCGAGAATTGCCGCGTTGCCGCCGTTGATGCCGCTCTCGGTAGAGTAGCTCGACGCTTCGAGCGACACGCGGGCCACGTCGCGCAGGCGGATTATGGAGCCGTTGGCGTTGGCGCGCACCACGATGTCCTCGAATTCTGTAACCGACGACAGACGCCCGCGGGCGATGATAGGCACGGTGAGGTCAAGGCCCGTCATAGGCGCCTGTCCGAGCACGCCGGCGGCAGACTCGCGGTTCTGATCCTTGAGCGCCGCCTGTATGTCCTGAATGGTAAGGCCGAGGTCGGCGAGTTTGTCGGGCTGCACGAATATCTGCATCGCGTAGTATCGGCTGCCGACGTTGCGTATGCTGCCCACGCCGGGCACGCGGCGCAACAGGTCGAGCACGTTGAGGGTGGCGTAGTTACTGAGGTATATCTCGTCATACTTCGGGTCGGACGACATCAGGGCGATTGTCATCAGCTTGTTGGCTGTTTCCTTTTCCACGCTGATGCCGTTCTGCACCACCTCGGCGGGCAGGCGCGACTCTGCTTTCTTCACGCGGTTCTGTATGTCGACAGCCGCCAGTTCGGGGTCGACGTCCACGTCGAATGTCACCAGAGCCGAGAATCCGCCTGAGTTGGAGCTGGAACTCGACATATATATCATGCCGGGGGTGCCGTTGAGTTCTTGTTCGATAGGTGTTGCCACGGCCTGTGTCACCGTCATGGCGTCGGCTCCTGGGTAGGAGGCCGCTACCTTTACCACCGGCGGCACGATGCGCGGGTATTGGTCGACCGGCAGCATCACAAGGCCTATGGCGCCAAGCAGTACTATCACAATCGATATCACGATTGAGAATACCGGGTGGTCGAGAAAAAAGTTCTTTTTCATAGCCTTTAGTTTAGCTTAGTGTTATCGGGTGGCGGTTGAGTCGGAGGGCGCGGAAGCTTGGGGGAGGACTTTCATGCCGTGGCGCAGTTTGTGGAAGCCTTCGGTCACTATGTTCTCGCCGGCTGCCACACCGCGTTCGATTATTATGTTGTTTCCTGCTTCGGGTCCTGTTTCGACAAAGCGGCGTTCTACAACGCTGTCGGGCCGTACCACGTATATGTACGCGCCTCCGCGCTCTATCTCTACGGCCTTGGCCGGCACGCTGATGGCGTCGGTGCGGACGTCTTTGAGCACGCGCACGCGGGTGAACTCTCCGGGCAGCAGCACGTGGTCGGGGTTGGGCATCTCGGCGCGTACCGAGAATGTGCCTGTGGCCGGATCTACCTGAGGCGATGCGAAGTCCACGAGTCCCCGGTGGGGGTATACAGATCCGTCGGCGAGGGTCACCGTCACGAAAGGCTCCCACTCGCGGTTGGTGTCGCGCTGGCCTATGTTGACATTGCGGTTTTTGCTGTTGAGATAGTCGAGGGCGGTCATGGAGAAGTCAACGAGCACAGAGTCGCTTTTCACCACTGTGGCGAGCAGTGATTTTCCGCCGGGACCCACGAGGGTGCCGATGTCGGCGCTGCGTTCCGACACATATCCTGATATCGGGCTTGTGACGCGGGTATAGCTCAGCGTAAGCTCTGCCTGAGTGAGGTCGGCAGCGGCCACCGACTCTTCGGCCTTGGCGCTTTCGTATGCTGCCTCGGCATTGTCGAGGTCGAGCTGCGATGCGGCGTTCTGCTCGTAGAGAGGACGTATGCGGGCAAGGTCGCGCTCGGCCTTTTGCGAGTTGGCGCGTGCCTTGAGCAGCTGCGCGCGTGCTTTTTCGGCGCGTGCCTTGTATACTTTCTGGTCGATTATGAAAAGGGTCTGACCCTTGTCGATGTGGGTGCCTTCCTCAAAAAACATCTTTTCGAGGTAGCCTTCCACACGTGCGCGTACCTCTACGAACTGTTGGGCGCGTATGCGGCCGGCATATTCGCCGTATATGTTGACATCGGAGGTGCCGACAGGCTCAACGGCCACTATGGGCGGACGTGAAACTTCTGTCTTGGGTTTGAGAAAGAGCCATAGTCCTATGCCGGCTGCGGCAAGTATGATAAGTGACACGGCTATCAGCCTTGTTTTGCGCGACTTAAAAACAGAAGCCTTAGATTGGTGCAAGGAAGCCTTCATAATGATGATGAATTAATCACCCGGCAACAATGCCGGGTGTATGATATAAACGCCTGCGGCGGCGATTTTGTTGTGTTCAGTTCAGGAGCGAGGATATGAGGGTTGTATCGAGCGCTGATGCCGCCGTGTAGGCTTCGTCGGCTATGGCGGGGTCTGCTACTTCTGTAAGCCCCTGCGCCTTTGCCTTTACAAGCAGCAGCTCGCCGATGCTTATTTTGGCAGACAGCTTGTCGAGCAGCGCTTTAACGTTTTTTATGTTGAGGCTGCCTATGGTCTGGCCGTTAAATGCCATTTCGAGCCATATAATTTCACGGGCTTGTACATCAAGCAGGCCGAAGAGCAGGCCTTTGGCAAGATTGGGAGAGGCTATGCTTACAGCCTTGGCGACCGTCGACGGGTCGTAGGCCACTCCCGTGTCGTCGCTTACGGCCATCGGGTATGCCGAATCCATCCAGCCTACAAGCATGTTGAGGCTGAGGTTTCCGTCGGTGTACGCGTTGCAGGTGAAAGCGGCGTATTTAGCTCCGAGACGCTTCAGCTCGGCTATGTCGAGTTCGATATACTCGGCGGCGCCAACATTGTCGGGAATGCGCTGTATGTCGCCGCTGTGGGTGGCACCGCCCACTGTGAGGGAGTAGTAGGCGCAATCTTCTTCGTGGTCGGGGTAGATTATCTTGCAACTCAGGTCCATGTCGATATGCGCGGCAGGCAGTCCGCGTCCCCATTCCATAAACAGGCGCACGTGGTCGCCGTCTACCTTGAACCGCTGTCCCTGCAAGGCTCCGGCTTTGTCGTGCACGGTTTCCGATCGGTCGCCCACAGGCACAGGGATGTTGAAGAGTGCCGGGTCGATGTATATGGAGCTTCCTTGGGCTGTCTGTGCGGCAAAATGTGCGGCGGCGGTTTCGAGTGCTGTCTTTCTGACTGCCTCAGCCATCTCTTTGAGCTGCTTGGCGGTATAGTTCGCCGTCAGAGGGTTGGCAGGAATATTGACCACGCGTCCGCCGGGGAGATGCACGCCACGGCTTGTGTCGGAGCGGAAATAGGACTCGGCATATGATGCCAGCGGGAGAATCAGGCGCAATGGCACCTTCGTGCTGATTTCTGCGAAGGCCGCGAGCGTTTCCGGGGAGCCAAGACGCAGCATGGCGGCGAACAGCGAGCGTGCGAACACTCCCGGACGTTCTTTGAGCCGCTTTAGAGCCTTGGCGCTTTCTCCTGCGAGCATCTCGGCCTCGAGTCCGCCGGCCCATACGTCGTAGTCCGACCTGTAAAAACGGTCGATAAGCTCCCGCAGCTTAGGGTGGGCCGGGCGACGGGAATATTCGGCAAGGCGAAGGGCGCGTATGGCGCGTACCCACATGCCGCGGTATGGGTGCATGGCCTCGCACATAGCCTCTGTCGGCATCTGCACCGTTTCGAGCCAGTCGGCCACGGTGCGGCATGTTTTTCGGTCGTATTTCAGCCGGAGTTCCGCTTTTTTTATCTTGGCAGCATCTGCGGCGCGTTCGGTGTAGTCCGGCAGCCATTGGTAGCCTGTGGAGGCCTTGGCTCTTTCTACGAGAGTGGCTGGACGGACTATGTGAGGCAGCCCCGTTTTTTTATACCATAAGTACCGCAGAATGTCGGCCGGAGATGATATGTAGCGAATAGCTTCTCTCGCGAGTCCGGCCTCGGTAAGGGCGTCGATGCACAGCAACGCGGTTTCCTTCATAGCCGGTGTCGGCGATGAATTGTCGATGCCGTATTCTTTGATCAGGGTTTTGAGGCTTTCGGCCTGTGTGGCGTCGAGAGGCACTGGCGATGCCATAAGCCGCTCTTTGAGTCCGTTCAGATCAGAATCGCTCCATACGGTCAGCACCGTCCGTTTGCTTCCCCTTCCTGTAAAAATCACGGAAGAGTGCTCGAACAGCTGTCCGCAGAACGGGCAGCCTTTGTATCGCTCTATCGGGAAAGAGCCTTCGGGTATGAAGTGCCCGCAGTGCAGGGTGGTCCCCGGGCCGCGTAAATTTTCCGGGAGCGAGTTCGCTACCGAGGTGACGATATGGTCGCCAATGGTTTCGCCGGTAGGTGTGAGCCAGCCTTTTACGAGCGGCGTCCAGTTGAGGTCGGTATGCGAAAGGCGCGCAGCCTCAGCGGCCATATCGCGCAGCATGTCGGCAGGCAGATGTTCCAAGGCGTGTAGCAACTTCTCGTCGACAGTATATCCGAGGCCGCCGATGGCCCCGAGAAAGTCGTTGAGAGATTCCGACATCGGCTTTGCGGACGGTGCGGTTATAGGGGAGGGTATGTACAGGGCGTTATAGCGCAACGCCACTGCGAATAGTGCTGTATTCATAAAAAAAGGGAGGGCAATTGAACAGCTGAAAGTCCATGAAAAGTAGAAGTAAGCCGTTCTTGGCCCGTCCCGGTTATATTAACGCAAAAGTAGGAAAAATTTCTTTGCCACAATCTTTAAAAAATGAAAAATACACCACATATGTTGAACCTGCCTCCATATAACAACCTCATAAAACGCAAAAAAGGTTGTATCAATGCAACCTTTTTCAAGGAATTATCATTAACTTTGTGTGGATATAACACAAATTCCGTATGAAATATCTTAATATCAAAAAAGCACTTACCGCTTGGCAGAACATACAGCCCCTATCTGAGAAAGACAGAGAGAGGCTAAGCCGTCGTTTTACCGTGGATTTCAACTATAACAGCAATCATATTGAGGGCAATACGCTGACTTATGGGCAGACAGAAATTCTATTGCTGTTCGGCAAGGTAATCGGTGAGGCTGATGTGCGTGACATTGAGGAAATGACAGCAAGCAACGTAGGACTACGTATGATGACAGAGGAAGCCGCGGTTAAGGATATGCCTTTGACGCAGAATTTTATACGGACATTACATAAGACCCTTTTACGCGAGGATTACACCGTCTATCGCAATTTGCCTGGCGGAGTACAGACGAGCTATGTGATACACGCAGGGCAATATAAGACAAGGCCTAATAGTGTAATCACACGGTACGGTGACAGATTTGAGTATGCCTTGCCAGAGGAAACGCCCGGTCTTATGGCTGATTTGGTTGACTGGTACAATACAGCTGAACAAGAGGGAAAACTATCGCCCGTTGAGTTGGCCGCGTTGTTCCACTACCGCTATATTCGCATCCACCCATTTGAAGACGGCAACGGACGTATCGCCAGACTTATGGTGAATTATATTCTCACACGCCACAACTATCCGATGATTGTAGTCCGCAGCCGCAAGAAAAGCGAATATCTCGAAGCACTCCATCATGCAGATCTCGAGGTTGGTCCGGTGCCGAGCGACGGAGCCCATGCCGGCATAAAGGATATACGCTCGTTTCTAAAGTATTTCACAGAACTTGTAGCGACAGAGGTATATAACGATGTGTTGTTTGTAAGCGAGAAAAATGAAAATGTCTGGTGGTATGATGGTGAACGGATAGCTTTCCGCACGCCCAGCTACACTAAAATCCTGAACGCCATGCGCACCAAGCCTATACTGACACTCGCTGATATGAAAGACGAAACCGGCATCAGCATTACAGCTATCCAAAAACTGCTGAGTCAACTGATTTCAAAAAAATACGTTGAGCGCGGCGAGAAAGACGGAAGCTGGAGAGTGTTTCTGACACAATGAAATTATAGAATAGATCTTCCCTTATCAGACGCCTTCGCACTTGCCGGTTGAACCTCCGGGGGTGCCGATAAACAAGTTTAATGTCTGCTTTGTTTGTCTTTTTGTCGAGTTGTGACTAACTTTGTGGCAGAATAGGGCTTTTGTCCTGTTCCACTACCGTTGTTTTTGCCCCAATAAGACAAACAATGACTGAACACGAACAACAGACAAATACTCCGGAGCGCGATTTTTCCGACATCCGGCCATATGACGACCACGAGTTCCGCGAAAAAATATCCGAGCTTGTGGCCGAACCCGGTTTTGAGCACGCAGTGCGGTACGCTATGCCCGACGTTGACTATAAGCAGTTTGTGCAGAACCTGCTTACAGTGGAAACGCAGATGGATTTCCAGATTAAGGTTATGGGGCCGTTTTTGGAAATGCTGGTTGCCAAGACCACTCACGGTCTTTCGATCGACGGCCTCGACAATTACGATCCTTCCCAAAGCTATACCTTTATCACCAACCACCGCGACATAGTGCTCGATGCCTCTTTCCTCAATCTGTGCTTTATCCGGGCCGGACTTCCGCTCACGCAGGTCGCCATAGGCAACAACCTGCTGATATTCGACTGGATAACCGACTTGGTGAAGCTCAACCGCAGCTTTATCGTGAAGCGCGACGGACGTGTGCGCGAGGCTCTCGACAATGCCAAGCATCTGTCGGCCTACATACACTATGCCGTGGGCGAGATGCACGAATCGATATGGATAGCCCAGCGTGAGGGACGTGCCAAGGATTCAAACGACCGCACGCAGGAGAGCGTGCTTAAAATGCTGTCGCTCGGCGGAAGCGGCTCCTGCAAGCAAAACCTTGCGGCTCTGAATATAATGCCTGTGGCCATATCATACGAATACGACCCCAACGATTATCTCAAAGTGCGCGAGTTCCTGCTCAAACGTCGCGATCCTGAATATAAAAAGACCAAGCGCGACGACCTGTTCAGTATGGAAACAGGCATATTGAAGCAGAAAGGCCGTGTCCATTTCCGCCTCGGAAGCTGCATCAATAAAGAGCTTGCCGCAGTAGAGGGCGAGGGTCGCCCTGAAGTCGTGCATGCGGCCTGTGCGGTGCTTGACCGCGCCATACATTGTGGCTACCGCATATTCCCCTGCAACTACATCGCGTACGACGAGGTGAACGGTGGCAGCGAATACGCCGCCGAGTATACTCCCGGCGATGTTCGGGCGTTCGACGAATATATAGCCGGACAGCTCGCCAAGGTAGATGTGGAAGATATTACCGACGAGGAGATGGCCTTTATGCGCAGGACCATGCTCCTGATGTATGCCAACCCCCTGAAAAACCAGCGCGCGGCACTCGGCTGCGAATCAGTGTAGTATGCGCCTTGCCCTCGTGCTGATATTGCCCATGCTGCTTGTCGGACTGCTTGTCGACTGGTACATCGTGCGTGCCGTATGGCGCCGATGCTCGGCAGGCCGGCGGTTCTGGCGTCCGTTTGCCTTGTGGTCGTCGGTGCTGTGCCAGATTGGAGCCATTGTGGCTGTTTGCTGGCCCAAGCGTGCCGGAGGCGACGGCGAGCTGCTTGCGCTGATG
Organism: uncultured Muribaculaceae bacterium; assembly: GCA_910579035.1. GTDB lineage: Bacteria > Bacteroidota > Bacteroidia > Bacteroidales > Muribaculaceae > CAG-873. The sequence goes on from CAJTSR010000003.1 coordinate 14,871, forward strand.
TGGATTCTATACTCCTATCTTTCGGTGTATCTTCCCAAGGCGATATTCTGCATAATCGACCTTGCCGGCAAAGTACCGGCACTGTTTGGCCGCAAGCGCCTCCGTGGCTTTGCCTCGGCAGGCATTGCCTTGGCTCTGCTGTGCTTCGGTTTTATGTGGTGGGGGGCGCTTGTCAACCGTTACAATGTCGATGTGCGCGAGGTCGCCTTTTCCGATTCTCGTCTGCCCGACTCTTTCGACGGGTTCAGGGTGGCCCAGATATCCGATCTGCATGTGGGCAGCTATGGCACGGACACTGCCTTTGTGTCGCGTCTTGTCGATGCCGTCAATGCCCTTAATCCTGACGTGGTGGTGTTTACGGGCGATATTGTGAATCGCCGCAGCGCCGAGCTTCTGCCCTTCGTGCAGCCTCTTTCGAGGCTTAAAGCACCGATGGGAGTTTATTCTGTGCTTGGCAACCACGATTACGGCGATTACTATAACTGGCCCGATTCTGCCGCCAAGGAAGCCAATCTGAGGCAGCTTGTGAATCTTCAGGACGATATGGGTTGGGATTTGCTTCTGAACCGCACGGCGTGGTTGCGCCGGGGAGAGGACTCTCTCGCCTTGGTGGGTGTGGAGAATGTCGGCGACCCGCCTTTCCACTGCTATGGCGATTTGGAAACAGCCTATCCCGGCGATTTGGCCGACCCTGCGTTCAAGATACTCCTGAGCCATAATCCCGCTCACTGGACTATGGATATAGAAGACAGTCCGGATAAGAATATTCCCCTTACTCTGTCGGGGCACACCCACGCTATGCAGATGTCGGCATTCGGGCTTTCTCCTGCCGCTTTCCGCTACTCTACCTGGGGCGGAATGTATGCCGACGGCGACGCCCATAGCCTTTATGTGAATATCGGTGCCGGCGAGGTCGGCATTCCCGCCCGCATAGGCGCCACTCCAGAAATCACGCTCTTCACCCTTTCAAAATGACACGGATAGTAAAGGCCGTCGCAAGGCGCACGTCGCTCCCCGAGGCAGGTGTGGGCGCCGTTATATCGCTTCTTGACGAAGGGGCGACAGTCCCGTTTATAAGCCGCTACCGCAAGGAGCGCACAGGCTCGCTCGACGAGGTGGCCGTCCGTGCCGTCGAAACGGCTCTTGAGGCCGTCCGCGAGTTGGAAAAGCGGCGCGAGTTCGTGCTTGGCGCAGTGGCGGAGGCTGGGGCGCTCACTCCCGAGCTGAGGGCGCGCATAGAGGAGGCCGATACCTCCACCGACCTCGAAGACCTTTATGCCCCCTATAAGCCCAAGAGGCGCACACGTGCCTCCATCGCCCGCGAGAAGGGTTTTGAACCGCTTGCCAAGCGCATCATGGCTGGCCGGATGGCGCGTATTGATGCTTCGGAAGAAGCCGTTGAGGGTGCTTGCGACATAATTGCCGAATGGGCCTCGGAAACACCCCGCTTGCGCAATATGGTACGTAGGGCTTTCAGTCGCGACGGCTTTGTGGAAGCGTCGGCGGCGAAAGACCGTGAGAAAGAGCTGGAAACATCTCCTTATGCCGAGTACGCCGGTTTCAGCCGCGAGCTGCGTCGCTGCCGTTCGCACCAGTATCTGGCCTTGCGCCGCGCCGAGGCTGAAGGTTTTCTTAAATTGAAATATACTATTTCCGACGAGCCTCGACTTGTCGGTTCGCTCTGCGGCGCGTTCGGCCCTAAAGACGCTTCGCGCCCGTGCCGTGAGCTTATCGACGCGGCTGTGACAGACGCTTATAAGCGCTTGATAAAGCCCTCGGTGGAAAATGAAACGGCCTCCGCCTTGAAAGAAGAGGCCGATACCGTGGCCATAGGCATATTCTCCGACAATCTCAGGCAGCTGCTTTTGGCGCCTCCTCTGCGTGGGCGGCGCGTGCTTGCCCTCGACCCCGGCTTCCGCACCGGCTGCAAGGTGGTGGCCGTCGACGAGCAGGGTGCCTTGCTGGCCGACGCGGTGATATACCCCGTGGAGCCGCGCCGCGATACCGATGGTGCGGCTCGTATATTGTCCGACCTTATAAGGCGCCATCGGCTCGACGTGGTGGCGCTTGGCAACGGCACGGCGTCGCGCGAAACAGAGCGCTTTCTTGCCTCGGCCGGTCTGCCTGGCAATCCGCAGGTATATGTGGTTAGCGAGAGCGGCGCTTCGGTATATTCGGCCTCGGATATAGCGCGGGCCGAGTTCCCCGACAAGGACGTCACTGTGCGTGGTGCCGTGTCGATAGGACGCCGCCTTATCGACCCGCTTGCAGAGCTTGTCAAAATCGACCCCAAGTCGATAGGAGTCGGGCAGTATCAGCACGATGTGGACCAGTCGAGGTTGCAGCAGGCACTTGATTACACGGTGATGAGCTGTGTCAATTCTGTGGGAGTGGACGTGAATACCGCATCGGCCAAGCTTTTAGGGTATATATCGGGCATAGGGCCGCTACTGGCATCGAACATAGTGAAATACCGCACCGAGAACGGACCCTTTGCGAGCCGCTCCGACCTGCGCCGCGTACCCCGCATGGGCGACAAGGCATATGAGCTGTCGGCCGGATTCCTTCGCGTGCCCCTTAGTGCAAACCCTCTCGATAATACAGGCATACACCCCGAAAGCTATGCTGTCGTGGAGGCTCTTGCCCGCAGGCAGGGCATAGATGTGGCTTCTCTTGCAGCTAACGGCGCGGCACTCGACCGCGTGGACGTGGACGCGCTTGCCGCCGAGGGACTTGCCGGCCGAGAAACCCTTGCCGACATAGTGGCGGAGCTGCGTAAACCGGGCCGTGACCCTCGTGTCGACGATGCTGGTGATGCTTTCGTGCCGGAGGTATCGGCTTTCGACGAGCTTCGTGAGGGTATGGTTCTTCCGGGGCTTGTCAGCAATATCACCGCTTTCGGTGCCTTTGTCAATATCGGCATAAAGGAAAGCGGACTCCTGCACATATCCGAAATATCGTCGCGGAGGGTGAACTCGGTGAGCGATGTTCTGCGCCTTGGCCAGCAGGTAAGGGTGAAAGTAATAGGTGTTGATACAGCCCGCAAGCGTATCAGCCTTTCTATGAAGGGTATATGAACAAAGCAGTAGTGTGCCTCGGGGCCAATACCACAGATGCCTTGCCTCGGCTCGGACAGGCATTGGTGTTTTTGCAGGGCTGTGCCACGGTCAATGCCGACTCAGGCTGCTATCCTACCGAGCCTGAATATGAGGCTGCCGCCAACCCTTACCAGAACAGGGTGCTTGTTCTTGCCACAGATATCGGATACGAAGAACTGTACTCCCGCTCCAAGGAATTTGAGCGGGCTGTGCGCGCCGAGTTGCCCGCAGGCAGTGCCGGCCTTGTCAACACCGATATCGACATCGTGGTATGGAACGGCGAGGTGAAGAAGCCTCTCGATTATGCCTCGCGCTATTTCAGCCTCGGCATGTCCTTAATATCCCATAAAGCGGAGTATGAACGGAGCCAGCAGTGCTGTGAGGAGGCCGTTCATAATAAGTCCGAGCGATGAGAATGTGCCGTAGCGCGAACCTTTCTCCATCGCGCCGGCTGTGCCTATGGCGTGGGCTGCCGTGCCTATCGACAGGCCTGCGGCAATAGAGCTTTTGACGCCTCCGAGCTGAAGCACACGGAAGCCCACGATGCTGCCGAAAATACCGGTGCAAATCACTACCGCGCTTGTGAGGGGAGGTATGCCGCCCGTGACAGAGGCCACTTCCATCGCTATGGGAGTGGTGACGGCCTTGGGTGCGAGCGATAGCACCACCTCGCGGCTCGCGCCTAAAAGCTCGGCAACGATTACCACCGATACCACGCCCACGATGCAGCCCGCAAGCTCGGAGAGCAGCAGCGGTATGGTCTGGTGCTTGATTGTTTCGAGTTGTTTGTAAAGTGGCACACCGAGAGCGACTATGGCCGGTTTGAGCCAGAAGTCGATGTATTTGCCGCCTTCGCAGTATGTTTCATAGTCTATGCCGAAAGCTGTCAGCAGCACTATCAGGCATATTATCGTGATAAGGATGGGATTGAATACCGACAGGTGCGTTCGCCTGTTGATTCTGCGTGCCATCAGATAAACACCCAGCGTGAGGGTGATGAATATTATATCACTTCCCGAAAAATCCATAGCGCGAAGGGAATTTGATGTGGCGGCATAGCTGGTGCACGTGGCCGCTGGCCAGCAGCACGAGTATGGTGCTTATTACCGAGGCACCCACTATGGGCAGCCATTCGCGGCCGAGCAGGCCAAGACGCGTCATTATACCCACGCCGGCGGGTATGAAGAAGAAACCGAGGTTGTCGACAAGGAGTTTTGATATTCGCTCCACCCAGCCCAGACGGATTATGCCGTATTTGAGCGACAATGCCAGAAAGAGCATTCCTATGATGCTCGACGGGATAGGCACGCCCGTCAGTTTTACCAAAATTTCGCCGACTGCGAGGAATAGCAGCAGTACGGCACACTGGAGAATCATTATATTACAATCTTTTTACCGGGGCGCAAAGTTATGCAAAATATCGCATAAATCTGCGACTCCCAGTCAAAATTCCCCAAAAAAAAATGCGCTTTTTTCTGCCGCTGGTCCGACTTGTCGGTTTATATTGCGTTTTGACCCGGAAGTCAAAAGTTGTCTATATAGGGGTGCAGCCTTAAATCAGGCGTTTCCACGCCTCGGCGCGAGCATATGTCGAGGTATTCTTTGCGTTTGTCGGGCGATATTTCGGGCAGTACGAGCACTGTCCGCGCCGATGTGCGGTCAAGAGCGTCGTCGAGTCTGCCGCGATACTGCCTGGTGAGTATTATCACGTCGACAAGACGGTGGGGCAGCATACGGTCGCCGTTGGGTATGAGTATGGTTTTGCGACCGAGTGTGAGATATTTAGGAGGCACGCGGTACGTGACGTTTTCCACGCTTATGCCGGCACGGCCGAAGTATGCGGCGTAGTCGGCGGCGGGGCGGGACGTAAGCGTCATTGTGGTACCTTTGGCGCCGTTTCGTATCACAAGGTCGGCGTCACGCCCGTGGGCGTTCACCATAAAGTCGGTCTTGGTGTTCCGTTCGCTGTTTGAGCAGCCTGTGCAGCAACCGAGAATCACGGCAAGCGTGGCGAAGCATACCTTGTGGCGCAGCGACCCCAGATGGAGCATTGCCGCCAGGCATATTATGGCAGCGGTGAATATGAGCAGGTTGGGTGTCGACAGGTATATGCCCGAGGTAAACGCACCCGGAATGGCGGCAAGATAGTCGCATAAGCCCGTTATGGCGTCGGCCAGATTGTCGATGCAGCTTGCGGCAAATCCCATAGGCAGTCCGAGAGCCGAAAGGAGCGCAACGGCGGCACCTCCGGCCATAAACAGCTGGAATATGAGGGCGGCCACGGCGTTTGCCGGAATCGACAGCAGGGGCAGCGTGTGGAAGTGCATCAGCACTATTGGCGCGGTGCCTGCGAGCGCGGCCAGCGGCACGGCCACGAGCGATGCCGCCTTGTGAGCCAGTCCGAGGCGGCGTGGCACGGGGTTGAGCTTGTTGGCAAACGCTATCAGCCCGAGGACGGCTGCCACCGACAGTTGGAAGCCGATCGAGAACAGCCAGTACGGATTGATGGCAAGAATTATGAACACTGCTATACAGAGCGAGTTGAGCGGGTAGGCGTCGCGCTCGCTTATTTTCGCGCCGAGATATATGCTTATCATCACTGCCGCGCGGACAACCGAGGGCATAAAGCCCGTGAGCAAGGCGTAGAGCCACACTATGGCTATCACAATAAGATGCCTGTAGCGGCCCGCGCGCGGCCACAGGCGCAGTGGGAAAAGCAGCAGGGCGGCGACGGTGGCAAGCAGGGCCGTATGGAAGCCGCTTACGCACAGCAGGTGCGACAGCCCCGTGGCGCGGAAGCGCTCGCGCACGGCGGGTCCGGGATTCTCGTTGCCGAGAGTGGCCGACACGAGCAGGCGCGATGTGGCCGGAGCCAGCGGTGAGGCGTAGATGGCATCGGCTATGGTTCCGCGAAAATCCTGCAGGCGGGTCATAATTGATGTGTCGTGGCCGGTCACGCGGCAGTCGCCGGCATTGACAGCCATGCGGGCCGAAGCCCTGCCTGAGTAATCTCGGCCGAAGTCGAGAGTCGGCACGTCGGCGTATTTGTCGGGCACTTCGAGAACCCCTGTCACGCTCATAATGTCGCCCGGCGTTATCGTGGGCACCACGTCGGCTATGAACACGGCTATGCGGAACGCCGTGTCGCCACCGACGTCGAGATAGCAGCGCTGCGAGCGTTCGCTGGTGCGTACGTTCTGCACTATGCCCGTGTAGGTGCGCTCCTCGCTGTCGAAATATTCTGCCGGCAGCGCGGGCGGCTTCATAAAATATGTGAGGACGCCCCCGGCTATTGCCGAGGACGCCAGTATGGCTATGTGGCGGGGGCGCACCTTCAGCCGTGCCAACAGCAGGCAGGCCGCCGCTATGCACGCACAGACCACGACAAAGAGGCTGTAGTGCACGGCAATTATGCCGGCCGGCATTCCTGCTGCCACGGGCAGCGCCGGATAACGGCTGAAAATGCGCGAAAACACGGTATTACACTGTTTCGAGAACCACGAAAAGCGAAGAAACGCTGATAACTACCCACAGCAGCACGGCCTGCAGCAGCGGCTTGACGCCCACGCTGCGTATCGAGGCTATGGAGAGCGATGCGCCGATAAGGAAGAGCGTCACCACCATACCGCGCTTTGCTATCCACACCATCGAGCTTACAAACCACGCCGGAAGAGTCACATAGGTGTTGACCACCATGGCGAGAACGAAGATAAATATAAACCAGGGTATGGATATTTTTGCGGTCTTGTCGCGGAATATGAACATTGTGGCTATGGCCAGCGGAATTATCCACAGGGCGCGGGTGAGTTTGATAAGCGTGGCTATCTGCAGTGCTTCCTCGCCGTAGGCTTCGCCGGCGCCGACAACCGAGGAGGTGTCGTGGATTGCGATGGCGGCCCATGTGCCGAATTGCTGCTGCGTCATTTCGAAAATGTGGCCGAGCGGCGGGAAGATAAACAGTCCGAGCGAGTTAAGTATGAATATTACGCCGAGCGACACCGCCATTTCGTTTTCATTTGCCTTCAACACGGGGCCTACGGCTGCTATGGCGCTGCCGCCGCAAATGGCTGTGCCTGAGGATATGAGATAGGCTGTCTTGCGGTTGATGTGCAGCCAGTAGCCCACGAGGACGCCCAGAGCCATAACGCCGACCACGGACACCACCGTGAAAAGCATGCCTTCTGAGCCTGATTTCAAAGATTCCTGAAGGTTCATGTTGAAACCAAGGCATACAACGGCTACCTGAAGCAGGTATTTGGACGTCTTTTTATTGAATTTAGGATATGGATTGGGAAAAATAAGGGCAAAGGCAAGGCCGCAAAGCAATGCGAGCGGTGCTGAAATCACAGGCAGTCCGAACCGGTCGAAAGGAAACAGGATAAGGGCTATCAGGAGAATGTAGATAACTTTCGATGTTTGTTTCATTTTTAACAATGTATGGAGGCCGCAGTATGTCGCGGTCGATGAAAGATGCGTTTTTGCATAGGTGGCGCGGGTTGGCGCGTCACTGCTCCCAGATGCTGAGGGAGGCGAGAGCCTGAAGGTGTAGCATTTCGAGTCCGTTCGATATGCGGGCGCCGACGGCCTCGGCGCGTCGCATGAATTCCGTCAGGGCAGGATTGTATACCATGTCGAAGCATACGGCGCCTTGCGGCAGCAGCTCGAAAGGAAGAGCCGGATAGCCGTCGACGGCGGGGTAGGTGCCAAGCGGAGTGGCGTTGACTACCACGGGGTGCGCTGCCATAAACTCTGCGTCGAGGTCGGAGTACGACACTATGCCGTCGCCGCCCTTGCTGCGCGATACCCTCACAGGGCTGAGTCCTAGCTGCCTCAGGGCTGTGACGGCAGCTTTCGAGGCGCCACCCGTGCCGAGCACTATGGTGCCGGTGCCTTGGGCGAAGTCCTCTACGAGCGGCCTTATGCTCTCGCGGAAGCCCTCAACGTCGGTGTTGAAGCCTTCCAGACGCAGCACGCGGCCGCCGGCGTCGCGCACCACGCGAACCGTGTTCACAGCCTCTGCCTCGGTGGCCACCGGGTCGGTGCTGTCGAGGTATTGCATCACGGATTCCTTGTAAGGCGCCGTTACGTTGAAGCCTTTCAGGCGCGGGTTGAGCAACACGAGGCTGTAGAGAGCCTCGGGCGTCAGTTCAGGCAATGCGAAATTATCATAGCTCTTTTTCTCGCCGCGCGAGGCAAAAAGCTCCGTAAAGAATTTTTTTGAAAAAGAATGTTCCAGCGGATAGCCTATCAGGCCGTAGTCGGTGGTGGAGAGTTCCTTTAATGAGTTCATTTCATTGAGCCTTTGGCGTAAGTGCGCCATTTATCGATTAGGGCGGTCATATCGGGTGGTAGCGGTGCCGAAAAAAACATCTCCTCGCCGGTTTCTGGGTGCACGAAGCCGAGAGTGCGGGCGTGGAGGGCCTGCCTCGGGCACAGCTCCATGCAGTTGCGCACAAATGCCTGGTATGACGATGAGCGGAGGCCCCGCAATATCTGGTCGCCGCCATAGCGGGCGTCGTTGAAGAGCGGGTGTCCCAGGTGCTTCATATGCACGCGTATCTGGTGTGTGCGGCCCGTTTCGAGCACGCAGCGCACGGCGGCCACGTGGCCGAAGTCTTCCGTGAGTTCGTAGTGTGTGACGGCTCGCTTGCCTTCCGGCCCGTCGAGAGGGAAAGGCGCCATCTGCAGCCGGTCCTTGGGGGAGCGGCCTATGTTGGTAGCCACGGTGCCGCTCGCCGGCGACGGGCAGCCCCACACCACGGCTACGTACTCGCGCTTGGTGGTTTTGTTGAAGAACTGTCGGCCGAGGTCGGTCTTGGCGTCAGGGGTCTTGGCTACTACCAAAAGCCCCGATGTGTCCTTGTCGATGCGGTGAACGAGGCCGAGGCGCGGGTCGTTGACGTCGTAATCGGGAGTGTCGCGGAAGTGCCACGCAAGGGCGTTGACAAGCGTGCCGTCGTAGTTGCCGTGGCCGGGGTGCACCACCAGGCCGGCCGGCTTGTTTACCACCAGCACGTAGCGGTCCTCGTACACGATGTCGAGAGGAATGTCCTGTGCCACGATTTCAAACTCGTAGCGCGGGCGGTCCATCACCACTTGAACGGTGTCGAGTGGCTTCACGCGGTAGTTGCTCTTCACCGGCTTGCCGTTGACTATGATGCAACCTGCGTCGGCAGCCTGCTGTATGCGGTTGCGCGACGATTTCTGAAGCCTTGCCACAAGGAACTTGTCGACCCTCAGCAGCTCCTGTCCCTTGTCGGCCACGAAGCGGAAGTGCTCGTAGTACTCCGCGCCGTCGATTTCTACCAGTTTGTCGTCGTCCTCGTATTTTTCTTCTGCCATACCTTATTCGTATATGTCGCCAAATTCGGGGTCGAGAGCCGGTTCGGATTCGCTGTACAGTGAGTCGCTGTCGGAGGCCGCCGGGCCGCTGCCTACCTCAAGGGTCACGGTGGAGGTGACGGGTATCACAGTGCCTACGGTAAGCGGAGTGTCGCCGTAGCGCGCGCCTACCACGAGGTCGGCATAGGGCGACGGCACATGCACCATCCGCACATCGGTGATGCCGATACCGCGCAGGTACGATGCCGCCTGACGCGACGACACATTGCCCGTCAGAGGCATCGATATGGTCACTTGCTTGGGCGAGAATGCCGTCAAGGTGACGAACACAGCCCGGTCGCCCTTGACGATGGCTCCGGCCTTGGGCCACGATTCCACGACGGTGCCCGGCGCAACCGAGCGGTCGTAGATAGAATCGGAAATCTCGATGCTTAGCCCGTTGGCCGCGAGTATGGCCTTGGCTTCGCCGTAATGTTTGTTCTTTATTTCGGGAACCACCGAATGGACTCCGTGCATGGTCCACGAGTCGAGAAACAATAGCACACCCCATAGTAAAATTAGCGCCACTACTATCATTATCAGTAGATTGCTTATAATGGGGTGGGCGGCATAAAAGCCTTTGATGCTGAATTTCTTGCTTGGGGCCATACTGCTGCTGCGGTTTTGGTAAGAGATGTGTCGTGTTTGTTTTACAGCCGGAATATATCCGTTTTCAGTCCGCAAAATTACGAAAAAAATCGAGGAATAGTCCCGAATATATGCTAATTAATACACTTGCAGCAATTTTAATATAAACGCAATTTAAATGTGGTGGAACAGCGTGCGAAAAAAATTGAAAAAAAACTGCAAGCGCGTTGAGTGTGGCCGTTTGTGTGCGCGTATAATTATAGTCAAACCCCAAAAACTAATTACATGAAAAAAGTTTACTTAGCACTCATCTCCCTGGCAATAGGGGGAGCCGCAATCGCTCAGGATTCGCCTGTAGTGAACCAAACCACCGGCATAGGCTACGAAAATCTCGAAGCCGCGTGGGATGCCGCTAAATCCGACGAAGTTATATTGGTTAATGCCGATCAGGAAATCGCTAAGCGTCTTGGTGGCAGCGAGCGTAATCTTACTCTTAAAGGAGCGTCGAAAGACATTGTTGTAAAACGGGCTGAAAGCTATAAGGACGGCCTTATGTTCCTCTCCAGCACCGGTTCTACTGTGACTATAGAGGATCTTACGATAGATGGTAATAATATAGAAATGGGAAGCCTGTGGCTGGAGGCCGGAAAGATGACAGGAGCCTCTGCTGCAGGAACTCTTGTACTCAATAATCTGATTCTGAAAAATATGAACTCTACCAACGGGCAGGGTCTTATAGCTCAGAAATCAGGCGGTATATTGAAGATGACCAGTGTTGTGGTCGAAAATTGCGTGGTTCCCGAGGGTCGCGGACATGTATTCTCAGGCAACAACCAGTCTGTAACATTCGGAGGTCTGTCTAAATTCTCGATTTATCTTGAAAAAGACCTCAAGGTAAATGTTGACGGTCTGCTGGACGGTTCGGAAGTGACCCTTTATTGGGATATCACCAATGCAAAGCGTATAAATGGCGGCAACAAGGCTATTGTGCGTGGCGTTGTTAATCCTGAACTTGTTAAGAGCGGCGTTCCCGGATTCTTCCTTGAATCTGAAAAATCCGGCAACAACAATCTTAAAATCAGCCTGAGTGAGCCCACTGTGACTGTTGATGGAGAACCTGCGGGTGAAACTACTCTCGTTAACGGGGAGGCTGCAATAGTGGAGGCAAATGGTATTAAGTACTTCTATACTTACGGTGAAGAGCCTGCTGCCGCTCCTATTGAAGGCGCTGTAGAATATGCCTCTCCTGTAGTTCTTGACAAGACCGGCAAATTCAATGTATATGCAGAATACACCTCCGGAACAGACGTTATGTATTCAGCAGTTAAGACTATTGAAGTAGAATCTGGAAGCACCACCGGTATCGAAGGCGTTGAGGCTGATGAAAACGCCCCCGTTGAATATTACAACCTTCAGGGTGTGCGCGTTGCCAACCCCGAAAACGGCATCTTTATCCGCCGCCAGGGCGCGAAAGTAGAAAAAGTATATGTGAAATAATCCCCCACGGGAATCCCCGTCAAAAAGCCGGAGCCACCTCCGGCTTTTTTCGTATACATATAATAACGTAGGGTCGCGATATATCGCGGCCCCATCGTCGGTGGTAACTAATAATGGCTCGTAAGGACTGGCCGCGATATATCGCGACCCTACAATTCGCTTGCCATAAAACGGTCGGAGCGCCAGTTGCGAGGATTATTGTCGATATAATCCGCGATGTAGTCGTATTCCCGCTGATTTCGTATTAGATGGTCGTGGAATCCTGATTGCCATTGGAATGCCGCGTTTATTTTTCGAGCTTGACGCGTCACGGCTGCTTTGAAGCCTCCGATAACCAAGGCTATAGGCGTGTTATGATGGAATCGTTCAGAAGTCGCTTGCCCTGCGTGGATTACTTCGTGTTCTTTGGCGCGCAGGCAGCCAAGCCTGTTTTTTCTGCTCTTGTTCCGTTTATTTTGATTATTGCATGTACGTGGTTGGGCATCACAACAAAGCGGTGTAGCTCGGCTTGTGTATAGTGATCGGCGATTTTGTTAAAAGCCTCTGTCGTTATTTCTCCGATGGCCGACAGCTGCATTTCATCGTTTTGGATTGAGCCAAAGTAATGCCTGCGGGATTGCGTGCATATGGTTATAAAAAATATGCCGGCGGCATAGTCGAGCCACCGTGCCCGGCTATATTTACGGAATATCGCCATGTCAGACTTCGTGAGGTGATTTACTTGGTGAAGAGGGCGGCGGCGCGGGCGGGGTTGAGGCCGAGGGACACGGCGCGGTCGGCGTCGGCGCGGGCATCGTCGAGTAGGAAGCGGTCGCGGTTGAGCATGGCGCGGTAGTAGTACAGCTCGGGGTCGTCGGGGCATTTGGCCATGCCGTCGCTGATTATGGCGGAGGCGTCCGACAGCTCGCCCAGAGCGAGATAGCAGCCTGCGAGAGCCGCGAAGAACTCGGCTTCAGGCTCTACGGCCACGATGCGGCGCAGATAGGGTATGGCTTCGCGCTCGCGGCCTGTGAGGGAGTAGAGCATGCCGAGGGCGCGAGCCGTGGGGTAGCCTGTGGGATCGGAGGCTTTGAGTACGTCGAAATCGGCTTCGGCAATCTCGCGCTTGCCGGCGTAGAGAGCCATCGTGCCGTGGTAGTAGCGTGCGTCGGCATTGAGCGAGTCGGCCTCTATCACGGCCTCGAAGGCGGAGTATGCCTCCTTGTCGCGTCTGAGTTTGAGCAGCACGCGGGCGCGGGCGCTCATAGCTGTGCGCAGGCCGGGTGCGCGGCGCAGTGCTTCGTCGAGGGTGGAGAGTGCGAGCGAGTCGCGGTCCATATAGGAGTAGAGCATGCCTATGTTGGATAGCAGCAGCACGTTCTGCGGCTCGTCGGGGCGCATTGCCATTGCTTCGAGCAGGCGGTGGGTGGCGCCTTCGTAGTCGCCGTCGGCCACGGCGCGGTCGGCCTGTCCGCAGAGCAGCAGATAGGGGTCTTCCTCGTCGGCAGGCACTGCTGTCGAGGTCTGCGCGGTCGCGGCTACGGTTGCGAAGATGGCAATGAGGGAGAGGAGCAGTTTCTTCATCGTTTGTTCGTTTTTGTCATTTTCTCGTCGGCCCACCGGTCGGGGTAGGAGATTTCCTGACGTTTGCGGAGCAGGGCGGTGACTATCAGTGCCACGCCGAGCAGCACGAAAGGTATGCTCAGGAGCTGCCCCATATTGTATGTCATTGTTGCCTCGAAGGCCACTTGGTCGTTCTTGATAAACTCTATGAGGAAGCGCGAGCCGAAAGTGCCTGTGAGGAACACGCCGAAGAGCAGGCCGGGGCGTTCGCCGCAGTTTTTCTTCCAGTACATCCACATCATTATGCCGAACAATGCGAGGTAGCACATCGCTTCGTAGAGCTGTGTGGGGTGGCAGGCGAGGCCGTAGTAGAGCTGGTTCCACTCAGCCGAGCGCACGAACTTGAATCCCCACGGCAGGTCGGTGGGATAGCCGAATATCTCGGAATTCATAAGGTTGCCGATGCGTATGAGGCAGCCTACGAGGGCTATCACTATCGTGAGGCGGTCGAATGTCCACAGGGGGTTGCGCTTGGTGGTGAATATTGAGAATAGTATCACGGCAACGATTATGCCTATGGCGCCGCCGTGGCTGGCGAGCCCGCCCTCCCATGTGGCGAGTATCTTCCACGGGTGCGCGGAGTAGTAGTCCCACTGGTAGAAGAACACGTGGCCGAGGCGCGAGCCTACTATGGTGGCCACGCCTACGTAGATGAGGAGTATGCCCACCCATCGCTCGGGCACGCCTTCGTGCTTGAACATCTTGGATACGAGGTTGAAGCCTATCCAAAAGCCGATGGCAAACATCAGCCCGTACCAGCGTACTGTTATGAAGCTGTCGATGATTGTGGGGCTGACGTCCCATGTGATGAATGAGGGAAGCATTTTTATCAGGTGGTTAGGTGATTAGGTGGGTAAGTGATTAAGTGGTTAGGTGGTTTTGTGCTTGAAGAAGTCGGAGGTGGCGCGGCGTACTTTGGGGCTTAGAAGCAGTATCGCCGTCATGGTGGGTATGGCCATAAGGGCGTAGAAGAGGTCACAGGCGCCTACGGCGGCTTCGATGGGCACTACGGCGAAGATTATCAGCGAGGCCAGAAAGAACCATGTGTAGTAGCGGCCACGGCGTGTGCCGAAGAGGTAGTTGGCGCAGGTGGTGCCGTAGAAGGAGTAGGAGAACATCGACGACATGGCGAAGCAGATGACCACGCACATCAGTATGATGTCGCCTGCGGGTATGGCCGAGCGGAATGCCTGCATTGCCACTTCGAGTCCCTTGACGCCTTCTACGTCGATATTGCCGCACAGAAGTATGGCAAGGGCTGTGAGCGTGCACACAAGGCCGGAGTCGATGCTCGGTCCGAGCATGGCGATAAGGCCTTCGCGCACGGGCGATTCGTTGCGGGAGGCTCCGTGCATTATCGATGCGGTGCCTATGCCGGCGTCATTGACGAGCGCGGCTCGGCGCGCGCCTATGATGGCTATGCCTGCGAGGGCGCCTATGCCGGCTCTGAGGTTGAATGCCTCGGTGAATATGCTCTTGAACACGGCTGGCACTCCCGATATGTTGGTGATTATGATGTATAGCACCATTATGAAGTATACTCCCACCATGAACGGCACGAGCACGGTTGCCACGCGGGCTATGCGCTTGATGCCTCCGAGAATCACCACGGCTACGACTGCGGCTATGGCACAACCGAACAGCAGGCGGTACACGCGCACGTTCTCGAGGCCGAGAAAGCCACCCAAGGTGCTTATGAGGCTGTTTGAAGCGATGCCTTCGGGAGTGGTGAATGTACTCATAAATGCCTCGGTGAGCTGGTTGGCGTTCATGATACACATGGTGCCGAACAGGCCGGCTATGGCGAAGAACCGCGCCAAGGGCTTCCATTTTTGGCCGAGGCCGCGCTCTATGATGTGCATAGGGCCACCCTGAGGGTTGCCTTGGTCGTCTTTTCCTTTGTACATTATGGCGAGGACGCCTTCGTGGTACTTGGTGGCCATGCCTACGAGCGCGCTCACCCACATCCAGAATATCGCTCCGGGGCCACCCATCACGAGGGCTATGGCCACACCGGCGATATTGCCGAGTCCTACGGTAGCGGCCACTACCGATGCCAGTGCCTGAACGGATGATATCTGGCCGTTGGCTGCTTTTGAATCAGGTTTTCGACGTAGTTCGGCAATTGCGGCAGGCAGCCGGCGTAGCGATACCGCGCCTGACGACAGAAATAGGTACAGTCCTCCGCCTATGAGCAGGAAAAAGAGTGGATAGCCGCATAGTACTTCTGCGGCATTGATTATAAATTGTCCTATTGTGTCAAACATTCTGCAAAATTAGTGAATTTTGGCTGATATAGCGGCCCTGTGGCGCTTTTAATTAAGGTTTTTAAGGTCTTTAAAGTCCTTAAAGGCTTTAAAAGGTGTCGCCTCGGTGCTTTTTGCGAAGCCGAGTCATTTTTTCTCTGAAACCGCCTTCTGTCAGGAATCTTTTTTCGAGGTTTTCCAAAAGGCGGTGAAGGAGATAATCTGTTTGGTTAAGAAGGATTATTGCCATATTGGCAATCGTTTCGGGAGGTCTTGTTTTTACAATCTCCATTATGAACGAAGCTGAAGCGTTTGTACCTCCAAGCTTGCGCATATATTCATATTCCTTGCTCCCTTTTTCCCATTTTGAGAAACCTCGTGTCTTTATGAAGTCCTCATAGTCTTCGAGTAATTCTTTCAGACTTGCTTTGGCTACGTTTATAAGCTTTATCTCTGTTTCGGACGATGTGGCAGAAGCTGCGCAACCCTCTATGATATTCTGTTTTCCGCTGCGGGCGGCTTGTACCATCTGGTCGATGGTACGGTCGCCCTTGCGTAGAAAATGTTCACAAAAAAAGAATGTAATACGGTAGATTATTTCAGTCTTTTTATAACAAATCAGGTTGCTGTAGTTGCCCGGGGAGTTCAATAGTTCGCCCATAATTTTGGATTATTGGGCGAAGAAGGCTGAGAAGGCTGCTATTGTGGCGGTGTGGTCGAAGGTTGAGGCTGTTTCGCGGACGGAGTGCATGGCCCATATGGGGGCGCCCATGTCGACTCCGCGCAGTGGTATCTGGGAGGTGAGTATGTTGCCGAGGGTGGAGCCTCCGGCAACATCGCTGTGGTTCACGAAGTACTGGCATGGCACGTCGGCAATGTCGCAGAGGCTGCGGAACACGGCTGCCGAGTCGGCATCGGTCATATACTTGCAGTTGGCGTTGACCTTTATGCAGGGGCCGCCGCCCAGCACGGGGTGGTTGGTCGGGTCCTGCTTCTCCACATAGTTGGGGTGCAGCCCGTGGGCGTCGTCGGCCGATATAAGGAATGAGTCGGCCACGGCGCGCAGATAGTCGTCGTCGGTTCCTCCGGCGGCAGTGACTATACGGCGCAGTATGTGTTCGAGAATGGGTGAGCCTGCACCCTGCTTCGTGCCTGAGCCTGTTTCCTCGTTGTCGAATATGGCCATCACGCGTGTGTAGTCGGAGGGTTCGTCGGCTTTGTCGAGGAGGGCTGTCAGGGCTGCGTGCACCATGCTGAGGTCGTCGAGGCGTCCCGAGCTCAGCATTTCGTTTTCGAGGCCGATGGTGGCTGCGGGCGTGGTGTCGTACAGCGACAGGTCGTAGTCGAGTATGGCGTCGGGATCGACATCGAGGGTTTCGGATATGAGCATGCGCACAAGTCCTTTGGGCTTGGGGCAGTCGAGCGCTATCACCGGCAGCATGTCTTTCTGCTTCGACAGCGGGTTGCCCTCGTTCACGGCACGGTTGAAGTGTATTGCCAGATGCGGTATGGTGAGCATGGGGCGGTCAACCCGCATCAGGCGTATGTCGGGACGCAGCGGGCTGCTGCCGCGCAGGGCCACGCGTCCGGCCAGCGACAGCGGTCGGTCGAACCATGTGTAAAGTATCGGGCCGCCGTACACTTCGGTATTGAGCTTTACGGCGCCGCCCTCGCAGGGCATTTCGGCGCGCGGCTTGATGCGGAATCCGGGCGAGTCGCTGTGGGCGGCTATTATGTTGAAGCCCTTGCGGGGAGATCCCGAGCCTGCCACGAAGGCGAATATTGCCGAGCCGTTCTGCACTACGTAGTGGCGCGAGCCGGGTTCGATATCCCAGGCCTGCCCCATGTCGAGGCGGCTGAAGCCTTGCTCTTCAAGGCGCTGGCGTACGGTTTCAACTGCCCAGAAATTCACGGGCGACGCGTCGAGAAACGCGCAGAGGTCGGTAATGTGGTTCATCGCGGTATCGTGGTTCAAAGTTCGTTCTGATATATGGTGTTTGTGGCGCGCAGGGCGCTGCATATGGTGGCGCTCAGGTAGCTGTCGAAGCGCCATTTGAAGTCGGCAAGCACCTCGGCAAGCGTTTCGGGCGATGCTTCGCGGACGGTAGATGCGAAGTTGAACATCTCTTGATATATGTCGGCCAGCTGTTCGGCCAGCGACACCGCCACCGGGGTGTCGGAGTACTGCATATCCTCCATCGAGGCGTCGAGATACATCTCGTGTTCGCCGAGGGTGGCGGCAAGTACTTCGCGCAGGGAGTCGTACTGCGGCTCTTCGAGGTAGTCGCTGATAGCGCCGTTGTCGGCGCCGCTGCTGTCGTTATCGTATGGCCTGAGGTCGAAAGCGGTGATGTAGATGCGCGGCAGATAGCGCAGCATGGCGGCGCAGAAATCGCGCGATTCGGCTCCGGCGGCGCCTTCGGCTGTGCGGCAATATTCCACGGCAAGCCCGGCAAGAGCCAGAACGGCGGGCGGTATGCTGTTTTCGTTCATTTTTTCTTTTGGTAGAGTCGGTTGTCGGTAATGTACTTATAAACACCGGCGGGTAGGAAATAGCTCATGTTGCGTCCCCGCTCTATGGCCGAGCGTATGAATGTGCTCGACAGGTTCACCATCGGAGCTTCCACTACCTCGAGCCCGTCGACATGGCGGGACTCCACAGGGTAGCCGGGGCGCGGGTAGACTATCACACCGTATTCCTCGAGTATGCGTCGGGGGTCGCGCCACTGGTCGAACACCTGCCAGTTGTCGCTGCCTATGATGAGTTTGAACCGATAGTCGGGATAGCGCTCGCGCAGCAGGTCGAGGGTGTCGATGGTGTACGAGGGCCTCGGCATAGTAAGCTCGATGTCGCAGGTATCGATGGCCGTGGCGCCCTTTGCCGCTATCGACAGCATTGCGAGCCGCTTCATGTCGGGCAGCAGCTCGCCGGGGTCTTTAAGAGGGTTGCGGGGTGAAAGGTTGAGCCACACGCGGTCGACGTAGCCCCACTGGCTGAGGTAGGACGCGAGCATCATATGCCCTATGTGCACGGGGTTGAACGAGCCGCCGAGCAAGCCTATAGTTTCGCGTTTTTCCTCCATAGTGCTATAGCGATATGAAGCCGTCGATTAGGTTGCGGGTCTGCTCTATGGCGGTGTCGAGGCGGTCGTTGACGATTGTGCGGTCAAATTCGGGCGCACGCGACAGCTCGTAGGCCGCGCGGTCTATGCGTACGTCGATTACCTCGGGCGATTCGGTGCCTCGGAACTCGAGGCGGCGGCGCAATTCTTCGAGGCTCGGAGGCTCTATGAACACTGTCATGGCCTCGGAGCCGTAGACGTCTTTGACGTGGAGTGCTCCGTTTACGTCAAGGTCGAGGATAATGTTGTGGCCTTCGGAAGTGATGCGGTCTACCTCGCTGCGGAGAGTGCCGTAGAAACGTCCGGGGTATACTTCCTCGTATTCGAGGAACTCGCCTTCGGAGATGGCATCGCGGAAGTCTTCCTCGCTCATAAAGTAGTAGTTTACTCCGTGAGCCTCGCCTTCGCGCGGTGGGCGCGTGGTGGCCGACACCGCGAATCCGAGGTTAAGCTCGTTGTCGCCGAGTATGGCGTTGATGATGGTCGATTTGCCGCAGCCCGAGGGGGCTGCGACAACTATGATTTTGCCTTTTTTCATTGGTGTGCTGGTCGCAAAAGGTCGTTGACAGTTTTGACAGGGTTGAATGTGGAAGCAGGCACCTCGACAAACACGGTGTTCCAGCGGCTCATCGCGCCGTTCCACAGGCCTGGAAGCTCGAGGGCGCGCAGGTCGCGGCCGTCAAATGATTTAGACGATATGAAGCCGGTGTCGGCGTCCACGTAGTCGGGCAGG
The DNA here is from genome assembly GCA_910579035.1 of uncultured Muribaculaceae bacterium. Lineage (GTDB taxonomy): Bacteria > Bacteroidota > Bacteroidia > Bacteroidales > Muribaculaceae > CAG-873. The sequence goes on from CAJTSR010000003.1 coordinate 34,138, forward strand.
TGGTATGCCGAGCCGTCTGCGCGGCGCAGGTAGCATACGAGGTCCACGGGGTTGAAGTGCGTGGCCTTTTTCATCATTTCGGCGTTTTCGGGCTTGGAAAGGTCGATTTGTGTCGATTCGAGAATCTGCGGGGCTATCGAGCTGCCGTCGGAGGCGTAGGCGTTGTACGGGCCTCCGCCGGGCTCGCCCTCGTTGCGTACCATACCGCACACGCGGAGCGGGCGGTCGAATATGGCGAGCAGGGCTGCGCGGCGCTCGGCGTCGGCGATGTCGGCACCGATCAGAGGCGAGCGCGTGCAGAGTATCTTTTCGGCAAAGTCGGCGGCATCGTCGGCTGCAGAGGTGTCGGAGAGGTCGGCAAGACGTCCGGCGAGGTCGGCCATACGGTCGCGCACGAGCATCAGCAGGCCGCCTATAAGCTTTTTGTAGCGGAGCGTGTCGGCGCGGTGCTCGTCGCCTACCACGTTGTCGATATTCTTTATAAATACAACGGCGGAATCGATGTCGTTAAGGTTCTCGATAAGTGCGCCGTGGCCGCCGGGACGGAATACGAGCCGGTCGTTGCTGTCGCGGAACAGCTCGTTGTCGGGAGTGACGGCGATGGTGTCGGTCGACGGCTTCTGCTCCGAAAGCGAAATCTCGTACTTGACACCGAAGCGTTTCTCCATTGCGGGCACTGCTTCGGCTAGTTTGGCCTCGAACAGCTTGCGGTGGTCGGCCGACACGGTGAAGTGGAGGCGCACCACACCGCCGGCAGATGCCGCTGTCTGGGCGCCTTCGGCAAGCTGTTCTTCAAGGGCCGTGCGGGTGGAGCCGTCGGCATAGTTGTGGAATGTCAGCAGGGCTTTGGGAAGACCGCCGTAGTTCATACCCCGAGGCAGCACGATAGCGCCCACGAGGTCTTTGAAGCGGCGGTCGGCCACGAGTTGGTCGGGAGTGGCGTCGTACAGGCGCGCTGTAGTGGCTGCCAGTTCTCCGTAGAATGCGAAATCGTGGATATTCTCTACGAGCTGTGCCACAGGGCTTCCGTCGGCGGGAATTTCTTCATCGCCGTTCACAAACGCGAACAGAGCCTTGAACATACGCGACGCCGCTCCCGAAGCCGGCACGAATTTGAGCACGTCGCCGCCGTCGGCGAGGAAGCGTTCCCAGCGTGCCACGCAGGCGTCGGCGGTGGCTTCGTCGACCGGGGTTATGCCGCAGCCCATAGCCGAGGGTGAGTCGATTCGGAGATAGGGGAATCCTGTGCGGAAGCGTTCGAGCTGTGCTTCGACAGTTTCGGGGCTTATGCCTCGTGCTGCAAGTTGCTCAAGGTCGGCGGTGGTGAACTGTGCCATGGTTTTATGGTGTTATGTGGTGGTTATAAGGTTGGATTTAACAAAAATACTAAAAAATGGCTAACGAGCCAAATCAGGGCCGTGTGATGCGCTTTATAAGGTTGTAGGCAGGTATTATGCCGAGTTCGCCGGCCTTGCTGAGGTCGGCCACGCCCTCGTTGCTTCGTCCTGCCTTCAGGGCTATGTAGCCCCGGTTGTAGTACGCCTCGCCGAAGTCGGGCTTAAGCTCGATAGCTTTGTTGTAGGCGGCTGTGGCAAGGTCGTATTCTTCGAGTTCGTAGAGGATATTGCCTTTGTTGTAATATGCCACGGCGGAGCGGGGCGAGAGGCTGATTGCGCGGTCGAGGTCGTCGGCTATGTCGTTGAGCGCCTTGCGTCCGAGCGATGCGCGGGTGAGCGCGTCGTAACTCTGGGAGGACGACGAGTTGCGCTCGAGCTGATAGCGGCTGTAGCGGGCCTGGGCGCGTATGAGGTAGTTCAGGGCAAGGTCGGGAGCCATCGTTATGGCGCGGTCTATGTCTTTCTCTGCGTTCTGGTAGTCGCGCACCGTTATGAAGTCGAGGGCGCGGCCTATGTGGTCGATAGGGCGTGCGGCATGGGTGGCAAGGTGCGAGTTGTAGTATTCGATGCTTTGGAAGTGGCGCGCTATGACGGCTTCGTCGAGAGCCGGCACGACGCTTGTCACCACCAGCACGAAGCGCAGCTGCCGGGTGGCGTTGAGGTCGTCGACCTCGCGTATGTAGTAGGTGTTGCGGCGCAGTTCGGTTGGGGCGGAGTAGAACGACAGCTGCATCATAGGTTCGATTTCTATGTTGATATTGCGGTCCTGCACCTTGCCGCGTATCGCCGAGTTGTTGTACTCCTCCTGTATCGAGGCGTTGTCGTCGACGGTAAGGAGCGAGGCGAAGCGTTTCGATACCAGCTCATCGGGGATGGCCTCGTCGTCGGCTTCGCTGCCCGGTGTTGAAGTATCGCTGCCGCCTTCCTCTGCCGGTTCAGGCTCCTGCCTGAGGGCGAGCGCCTTTGCCTTGGCGTTCTTGAAATCGCGTTCTGCTTTGGCCAGTTGTCCGCTCTCGCGGTATAGCTCGCCACGCAGGTAGAGTGCTCCGGGGAAGTCGGGAAAGCGGTCTGCCACGCGGCTTATGTCGGCGATGGCGCCTTCTGTGTTGCCTTTGGCGCGATAAATCATCGCGCGGTTGTAGAGCGCGCGGTAGTCGTCGGGGTCGAGCTCCAGCACACGGTTGAAATCCTCAAGGGCGAGGTCGTTGGCGTTGACCTCTGCCAAAAGCAGGCCCCGGTTGAAGAGGGCGACGGCGTTGTACGGCTCAAGCGACAGGGCGTAGTCGTAGTCGGCCATGGCGCCATTGTACGAATCGAGATTGTAGCGGAGGAAGGCGCGGTTTATGTACAGGCCGGCCACGCGTGGCATAAGCTTGATGGCTTGGTCGATGTCGGCGAGCGCGCCTTCAAAATCGGCGTGCGACTTTATGGCTATGTCTGCCCGCATTATGTATGCGTTGGCGGCGTTTTTGTTTATACTGAGCGCCTTGTCGATGTCGGCTTTGGCCGCCACGGTGTCGGCTTGTTCCAGTTCCACGCGGGCGCGTCCGAGGTAGGCGTTGTCAAAGCCGGGGTAGTATCCTATTATTTCGTCGAAGGCTTCGCGGGCGGCATCGTTTTCCTTGATGTCGATCAGCGCGAGCGCGCGGTTGAAGAGCAGCTGTCTGTTGCGAGGCAGCAGCTTGAGAGCCTCGGTGTAGTCGTCGATTGCAGCGCGGTTTTTGCCGAGATTCTGGCGCGCCACTCCTCGAACTTCCCATGCGTCTGTAAGGAATGGGTTAAGTTCCAGCGCCTTTGCGGCATCTGCTTCGGCTCCGTTGTAGTCCTCGAGGTTGAGCTTGGCTATGGCGCGGAGGAAGTATGGCTGGGCGAGATATGGCTTGGCCTGTATGGCTTGGTTGAAGTACTGTATGGACAGCATATAGTCTTCAAAATAGAGTGCGTTCTGGCCTATGCGCAACACCTGCTCAGTGTTTACCTGCGACCATAAAGGCATAGCGCCCGCTACCATAGCGAGCGCGAGTATGAAGTGTCGGATTAGTCGTATAGGATTCATTCGACAAAAATACGAAAATCTCGGCGAGTTTGGGTGCGGGCGACGTTTAAAAAGTCTAATTTGACATAAATGAATCGGGATAAGTGGATTGTGTCGCACTTATCCCGATTATTTCGTGTCCCTGAAAAATCAGATGCGTTCGAGGACTGTGGCTATGAGGTCGCGAATGCCCTGCTTGTAGTTGGGATTGGCCTCGGTTTTGAAGCGGTTGGCGATGATGGAGCATACCGTCATGCAGCGGTGTCCCATCAGGCGTCCGAGTCCGGCAAGCGGGGCGCTTTCCATCTCGTAGTTGGTGATACGGCGCCCGTGGTGCTCGAATTCCTCGATTCGGCGGTTGAGGTTGGGATTCGACAGCGGCAGGCGCAACTCGCGGCCCTGCGGGCCGTAAAATCCGACAGCCGAGATGGTGTTGCCCCGCACCATGTCGTCGCGTCCGATCTGCTCTACCAGCTCTGCGTCGGCATCTACCACGTATGGCTTGGCCCAGAGCGGGTTCCAGCCGGTATGCTCGCACAGTGCCTTTTCAAATTCGAGGTCGGCCACGTCGTTGCGTCCCGCATAGTAGTTGAGCACGCCGTCGAATCCTATTGATTTTTCGGCTATTACGGGTGTGCCCAGCGACAGCTCCGGCTGCAGGCCGCCGGAGGTGCCGATGCGCACCATGGTGAGAACACGCTTCTGCTCACGCACTTCGCGGGTGGCGAAATCGATGTTTGCCAGAGCGTCAAGCTCGTTTATCACGATGTCGATATTGTCCGGGCCTATGCCGTGGCTGAGGCACATTATAGGCTTGCCTTTGTATGTGCCGCCGATTGTGTGGAACTCGCGAGAGCTTACCTCGAAGGTCTTGGTGTCGAAGAACGATGCCACCATGTCGACGCGGGCGGGGTCGCCTACGAGTATGATGCGGTCGGTGAGCTGTTCGGGGAGGAGGTGCAGGTGGAATACCGAGCCGTCGGGGTTGATTATGAGTTCGGATTCGGGAATGATTTTTTTCATATCGATAGTTTGTATGTCAGTTAATATATAAACGTTGTTACCCCCTCAGCGGGTTTTGGCTGTCACGCCGTATCGTCCGCCGGGGAGGGATATTAGAATGTCGTCCATCTCCATTTCAAAGAGTATGCCGCTCAGCCGCGAGTATGGTATGCCTATGCCGGTGCAGATGTCGTTGACAGTGGCGCCGGGATTGGCATTGATGAAGTCGATTATTCCGCGTTGCTCTTCGCCAAGCTCGAAGTCGAGGCTCTGCTGCTCGCCCTCCCGCGGCTTCGGAGTCCAGCCGGTGGCTTCTATAAGGTCGGCGGCGTCGCGTATTAGCGATGCCGTGTGCGAGGCTATGAGGGCGTTGCAGCCGCGGCTGTAGGGGTCGAATGCCCGGCCGGGTGCGGCCATTACCTCGCGGTTGTATGCCGAGGCTATGCGGGCTGTGGCCATGGCGCCGCCGCGAAGGTCGCTTTCGACTACCACCGTCACATCGGCCATCCCGGCCACTATGCGGTTGCGGGCGAGGAAGTTGCCCCGGTGTATGCTGTCGATGCTCCGGTACTCGGTGGCTATGAATCCGCCGTCGGCTACGATGCGGCGCGCGTGGTCGCGGTGGTCGGCGGGGTATATGGTGTTGAGGCCGTGGGCGAGCACGGCGCCGGTGGGTATGCCTGCCGATATGGCGGCTTTGTGGGCGGCGATGTCTATGCCGTAAGCCAGTCCGCTGATTATCACTATGCTGTCGAGCGCGTCGGCAAGCTCTTCGACGAGGCGCCGGGTAAACTCGGCGCCGTATGATGTGGCGTGGCGGGTGCCGACTATGGCCACGGCATGGGCGTAGTCGGTGGTGCTGTTGCCTGCGGTAAAGAGCATGGCCGGGGCGTCGCTGCATTCGGCAAGACGCCGGGGATATCCGCTGTCGGTATGGTATATGGCCCGGACGTTGCTGCGGCTTACAAATTCGGCCTCGCGGCGGCCCGCATCGAGTGCTTCCTTTCGTCGGCTGTCGGAAAAATAGTCGGGCTTAAGGCCCGTCATGGCGGCGAGCGCGCGGGGTTCGAGCGAGAAGAATGCCTCCGGCGTCACGCCGAGCGAGCCCATACGTGTGGCCGTTCCCGCATTTATGTTGCGGTAGCCGGAAAAGGCAATAAGCCTTGCAAGTTCCTCGTGCGGTCGTTCCATCAGTCGAGGTATCGGGCAAATGCTTCGGCGAGTTCGTTGCCGCGCGACAGGCGTCCGCCTGCATAGCAGGCTATGTCGACAAGCGCGCGCACCACAGGCTCGCCATCGGGTGTGAAAATATCCTGGCCGAACACAAACACAGGGCCGCGCCGGCTTAACCTGAGTTTGCTCACCATGCTTTCTCCAAGTCCGAGCGGACGGAGGTATTTGATATCGATTCGCGACACTACGGGAGTAAGCCCTCGGGCACGCATTGCGGCGAACGACAGCCCGGCTTCCTCGCAGAACTCGTGGCGGGTGTGCTCGAGATAGTGGAGATAGTTGGCATTGTTCACAATGCCCTCGGCATCGACCTCGTAGTCGCGCACTTTGATGGGCATTTCATATATATATGGTTTTTCTTCGGTGTGCATATGGCATGTAAGTTGTGGCGAAGCCAAAGATACAAAATTATCAGACATCTTTGCACGAGGTTTCGAGTATTCCCACGGTGGTGCTCATAAGGTGCAGCTTGATACCGTGGGAAGCCACCACAGATTGTCGTTGAAAAAGTCGCCTATGTGCTTTTTGCGTCTGGGCGTTATCAAGCCCGCTGCAAACTGCGGCGTGAGCCTGTCGGCGAGGCTGAAGCATTCGGAGCGTTCCCATTCGGCTATCTTTTCTGTAGCCGAACCCGCCGGAGGCGGCCATATCGCGTCGCGTCGTCGCAGCATTATTCTGTCGCCGTTGGCGCGCAGACCGGCTATGCGCTGGAAGAAGTCGACAATTTCGCCTTTCACTATGTGGGCGTGTATGCGCGAAGGCTTGTTCAGCGCGAGCTTTCGGACGGTGGCGCGGCTCAATCCTGTGGCATTGAAGGTGTATGCGTCGCAGCCGGTGCGCATGGCGCATGCTGCGGCAAGCCCGCCTCCCATCGAGTGGCCGGTGAATATGAGCCTCGAGCAGGGCAGTGTGCTGCAATGGCGCATGATGGCTTCGGCGTTTCTCACAGCGAGGTCGTACTGCGGGCCTCCGCCTGCCGTTATCTGGCGGGCGCTCGTCAGCCAGTCGGAAACGCTCAGCAGTTCCGTCCCGGCCAGGGAATAGACGTACAGCTGCGTGCCGTCCCGGCCGATGCGGCGGTATAGCGCCGACTTGAGGTTGCTCGCTTTGTCGAAAAACAGAACTTTGCCTCCGACGTCGCCTTCGCCCAGAAGCTCCCACTGCGGTAGAGGGGATATTTCGCCGGGGTGGTAGGCATCGGCAGCAAGAAGCGAGCACTCGAATGCCCGCAGCGCATGGTCGCTGCTTTCGGGCAGATGTTGGTTGCTTGTTATGTCGGCAATGTGCTGCTTCATGGTGCTAATATACGAAAAATCCTCGATTTGCACGCTATCCGAGTTAATGAATGTTAATATTTGCGAGTTTAAGGTACTATGTATTGCATAGTACTGTAAAAGATTCTACATTTGCATCGTCGAAACAGACATTCCCTCTAATCCTACAATCTATAAAGACAAATTTCACCAACAGCATGAACATCGACAATCTGAAATCGCAAATGCGCAAGGGGATGCTGGAGTTCTGTGTGCTGCTTCTGCTTCGCAACGGCGACGCCTATGCCTCGCAAATAATCGCAAGTATGAAGGACGCCCATCTGATAGTGATGGAAGGCACGCTTTATCCGCTTCTCACCCGTCTGAAGAACGACGGGCTTCTTGCCTACCGATGGGAGGAATCACCGTCTGGGCCGCCGCGAAAGTACTATTCGCTGACCCCGCTCGGCTTCCAGTTCCTCGAACAGCTCAAATCCTCTTGGGACGAAATATCCCATACCGTCAACCATATTCTCGCCCCCGACTCATTCTCCTCCTCACCATCTTCCTCGGAGTCTGCTATCGAGGTTTTACCGCCACCTATTGAAATCAACGAAGTAATACCTACCCAAGAATGAAACGTACATATCCTGCAAATATAAACGGACAGATATTTTATATCGACGAAGACGCCTACCTTATGCTGCAAGACTATCTGCTGCAGCTCAAAGCCACTTTCCGGGGGCCTGAAGGCGAGGAGATAGTAGCCGATATAGAAAGCCGCATACGCGAACACTTCGACGAGCGCATCGCGGCAGGTTCTTCGGTGATAGTGCTTGGCGATGTTACGGGCGTGATCGAAACCATGGGTCGTCCCGAGCAGATTTCGGAAGACAGCGGCGTGTCCGCGCAGCCCGCACAGGCTGCAGGAACCGCTGACGACGAATTGGCCGAGGACTCCGAAAAGCCCTTTGTAAGCTTTAACATACCGGGTCGCAAACGCTTGTACCGCAATATGAAAAACAAGGTTTTCGGCGGTGTTTTCGGCGGTCTTGCCACCTATCTGGGCTTGAACGCCAATATAATGCGGCTGCTGTATGCGGCGTTGACCTGCCTTACATATTTCTGGCCGCTAACCGTGCTCTACCTCATACTGTGGATGATTATACCGCCGGCAACCACTCCGCGCCGAGTGCTCGAACTGAAAGGCGAGCCGGTGACTCCCGGCACTGTGGGACAGACCGTGATAGCCAACAGCCCGGCTGTGGCAGATGTTGCCGAATCGGATCTCAACGAAAATTTCTTCACCACTTTTTTCGGAATCGTCGGTAAGGTCATAATGGCCTTCTTGGGTCTTATCGGCGCCGTGGCAGGCTTCGGACTGCTTGTGGGCTTTATAGCGGTGGCCATCTGCTTGCTCTGCTCTTATGGCTGGAACATACCGGTCGAAATTCTCGATCTTCCCCCGCTTGACAATGGCTTGATGTACACTGTGGCGGTTCTGATATGGCTGCTGGCCGGTGCCGTGGCATGCGGAGCGCTTGTATGGGCAGCCTGCTCTGTTCTCTTCAATACGCGCGGCGCCTCCCGTGCAACTAAAATCACTACTCTCATCATGGAAATATTACTCATAGCCGCAGGTATAGCCTCTATCGCTATCGCGAACGCCCTCTAAGAGAGTGTTTGAATTTAACACGAAGAAATATTAATTGGTCATCTTTCTATTCCCTCAAGGTCTTTTCGGGCTTTTTCCGCCAAGTTTCATCGGTCACGATGCCCGCATCGCTCCCTCTTCAACTTGCGAAAAACGCTCCGAAAATCCTCTTTGAGTGAATAGAAGTGAAATTCAAACACTCTCTAAGGAAGGCGGCAGCGCAATTGCTTTGGAATGTGTATAATATAAGAGGGTGTTTCATAATATCTGTTACACACCCTCTAAGCGCTGCAGAGGAAACAACAACGGGTCTGTGCCGATGCAAGGTACAGACCCGTTTTCGTGGGATATGGCAAAAAAACACGCCGCGTTTTCCGATGAGGAACGCGGCGTGTCGGTATTATATACTGTGGATTATTCGGAGCACTTGGCTGCGATGTATTCGCGGTTGAGTCGGGCTATATTGCTCAGAGGAATGTTCTTGGGGCATTCGGCGGCGCAGGCTCCTGTGTTGGTGCAGTTGCCGAAGCCGAGTTCGTCCATCTTGCGTACCATGGCGCGGGCGCGGCGCTTGCGCTCTACCTGGCCCTGGGGCAGGAGTGCGAACTGGCTTACCTTGGCCGATACGAAGAGCATTGCGGAGCCGTTCTTGCAGGCTGCCACGCAGGCGCCGCAGCCGATACATGTGGCGGAGTCCATGGCAACGTCGGCCACTTCCTTGCTGATGGGGAGGCTATTTGCGTCCTGAGCGCCGCCGCAGTTGAACGACACGTAGCCGCCGGCCTGCTGGATTTTATCGAATGCGTTGCGGTCTACCATAAGGTCGCGAATCACGGGGAACGCGGCCGAGCGCCAAGGCTCGATTGTGATGGTGTCGCCGTCGTTGAACTTACGCATGTGGAGCTGGCAGGTAGTGATGCCCTGAACGGGACCGTGGGGGTGTCCGTTGATGTAGAGCGAGCACATACCGCAGATGCCTTCGCGGCAGTCGCTGTCGAATACTACGGGTTCTTCGCCTTTCTCAACGAGCTGCTGGTTGAGCATATCGAGCATTTCGAGGAAGCTGCTGCCTGTCGAAACGTTGTCGAGGTGGTAGTTGACGAACTGTCCTTTCTCCTTGGGACCACGTTGACGCCAAATTTTCAGATTTACGCTGATTGTATTTTCCATTATTATATGTAAAGTATTTGGTAGGGCTGCCCGGCACCGGGTGTGCGATTCCGGGCTGCCCCGCGTGGTTTATCGATTAGGACTTGTAGTTACGCGTCTGTACCTGGATTGCCTCGTATTTGAGGGGCTCTTTGACGAGAATGGGCTTCTCGGTGTCGCCGGTGTACTTCCAGCACGAAACGTACATATACTGGTCGTCGCGGCGTGCTGCCTCGCCGTCGGCAGTCTGGTATTCTTCGCGGAAGTGGGCGCCGCACGATTCGTTGCGGTTGAGGGCGTCGATAGCCATCATTCGTGCGATTACGAGGAAGTCCTCGAGGCGCAGAGCCTTTTCAAGCTCGGTGTTGAGGTCGTCGGCCTGGCCTACTACGCGGAGGTCGGAGTAGAATTCCTTGCGTACTTCTTCGATTTCGTCGAGAGCCTTGACAAGACCCTGGAGTGTGCGGCCCATGCCTACGAGGTTCCACATCACGTGGCCGAGGCGCTTGTGAATTTCGTCGGGGCTCTTGGTCCCCTTGATGTTCATAAGCTTCTCGATGCGTGCGCGTACGTCGGCCTCGGCTTTGTCGAATTCGGGAGCCGATGTGCTGAAGCGGGGCACCTTGATCTGGTCGCTGAGGTAGTTCTGCATTGTGTAGGGAAGCACGAAGTAACCGTCGGCAAGACCCTGCATGAGCGCGGAAGCTCCGAGGCGGTTTGCGCCGTGGTCGGAGAAGTTGCACTCGCCGATAGCGAAGAGGCCCTTGACAGAGGTCTGAAGCTCGTAGTCCACCCAGATGCCGCCCATGGTGTAGTGGCTGGCGGGGAAAATCATCATCGGGGTTTCGTAGGGGTTGTCATCGCTGATCATCTGGTACATGTCGAAGAGGTTGCCGTAGCGGTCGCGTACCACGTCTTCGCCAAGGCGCTGGATAGCGTACTTGAAGTCGAGGTATACGGCGTTGCCGGTACCTACGCCGTAGCCGGCGTCGCAGCGTTCCTTGGCGGCACGGCTGGCGATGTCGCGGGGGCAGAGGTTACCGAAGGCGGGATAGCGGCGTTCGAGGTAGAAGTCGCGGTCTTCGTCGGGTATGTCGGTGGGTTTCTTCTTGCCTGCGCGGATAGCTTCGGCGTCTTCTTTCTTGGCGGGCACCCAGATGCGGCCGTCGTTGCGGAGCGACTCGCTCATAAGGGTGAGCTTGCTCTGGTCTTCGCCGTGTACGGGGATACAGGTGGGGTGTATCTGGGTGAAGGCGAGGTTCGACAGGTATGCGCCTTTCTTGAAAGCCTGAACGGCGGCAGAGCCGTTGCAGCCCATAGCGTTTGTCGACAGGAAGAATGCACGGCCGTAACCGCCGGTGGCGAGTACCACGGCGTGTGCGGCGTAGCGTTCGATTTCGCCGGTGACGAGGTTGCGTACGATGATACCGCGTGCGCGGCCGTCGATTATTACCACGTCGAGCATCTCGCGGCGGTTGAAAGAGCGAACGGTGCCCTTTTCAATCTGGCGGTTGAGCGAGCTGTAGGCGCCAAGCAGGAGCTGCTGGCCGGTCTGGCCTTTGGCGTAGAATGTACGGCTTACCTGAGCGCCGCCGAAAGAGCGGTTGGCGAGGAGGCCGCCGTATTCGCGGGCGAAGGGAACGCCCTGCTGCACGCACTGGTCGATGATGTTGTTGGAAACTTCGGCAAGACGGTACACGTTGGCTTCGCGCGAGCGGAAGTCGCCGCCTTTAACAGTGTCGTAGAAGAGGCGGTATACGGAGTCGCCGTCGTTCTGATAGTTCTTGGCAGCGTTGATACCGCCCTGTGCGGCGATGGAGTGCGCGCGGCGGGGGCTGTCCTGAATGCAGAAGTTGTATACGTTGAAGCCCATTTCGCCGAGTGTGGAGGCGGCAGAGGCGCCTGCGAGGCCGGTACCTACGACGATGATGTCGAGGTTACGCTTGTTGGCGGGGTTTACAAGGTGCTGGTGGGCTTTGTAGTTGGTCCATTTCTCAGCGATAGGACCTTCAGGAATCTTGGAGTCGATAGTGTACTCAGGCAGATTGCCGGTTTCGATGTCGGCGAAGTCCTGCATGATGGGGCTGGAGTCTATCATGCCCTCAAGGTTGAGTTTCTGTGCCATATCTCTGAGCGATTATTGATTGTTTTCGGGTGTTTGGGTTTGTTTCATAGACTCGGCGCGCTTAGCCTGCGAGCTTACGAACGAAGCGAACTGTGAAAGCTGGCTGAGCTGGGGTGTCTTAACGTCGGGTGCCTGTGTTTCGGCATATTTGGCGATAGCTTCTGCGCGGTCGGCATAGCTCTGTCCTTTTTCTGCGAAGAAGGTTATCTGAGCCTCCATGTCTGTCTGGTCGAGAGCGGCAGTTTCAGCCTGGAACTCTTCGATCAGGCCTTCGGCCTTGTCGCTCCAGAATTCGGCGTACTGGGCCTGGAGGGCGTTGTCGGTAAGGAAGAATTTGCTGTGAGCCTGAACGGTGAATGTGATGGCCTGGGCAATGAACAGAAGCACTACCACGGAAGTCCACCAGCAGGCGATGGTTTTAAGACGGGGCAGCCATGTGGTGTTGTTCCAGCCGCATGTCTGGAACATAGACCAGAAGCCGTGGTTCATATGGAACCAGAGAGCCACGAAGCCGATGATGTACACCACGGGAGTCCACCACTGCTCGAAGGCAAGCTGGAGGAAGAGTGTTCCGAGTGCGGGAGATGCGGGCGCTTCGCCTACCATCGGAAGAGCGTCGAGATCGTGGGAGATGAGTTCCTGAAGCTGCATCTTGGCCCAGAACTGAACCATGTGCACGGCAAGGAATGCGAGAACGACGATGCCGAGAACGAGCATGTTCTTCGACGACCATTCCACACCGGGGGTATGGGCCGTTACGGCATAGCGGTCGTTGCCACGGGCGTTACGGTTCTGCACTGTGAGCCACAGGGCGTAAACGATATGGAGGATGAACAGAAACGCAAGGCCGGCCGATGCTGCCAGAGCGTACCAGTTCGCACCGAGGAACTCGCACACCATATTGTAGGCGGCGGGCCAGAACAGTGCTACCGAGTTCATCAACACGTGAAAAGTTACGAATAGGACGAGGCATGCGCCGGTAATGGCCATCATGAACTTACGCCCTATAGATGAGCTTGTTAACCACATAAGATGATTGATTTTGTTGAATTTATGAATTGTTTGTGTTTTTGTCGGTAGTTTTTCTAAGGTGCAAATTTAGCAATCTTTCACCTTAGCCGCAACTTATTCTCCAAAAAAAGCGGAAAATTAGTGATGCGAATCCTGCCTGCGTGCCTTGCTGTTGGTGACCAGCCATACGCCGCTGAAAATTAGCGCCACAGCCAGCGCCTTGGCCGGTGTGAACACGTCAAGTCCCATCAAGATTCCCAAGGCCGAGGCCACTACGGGCTGCACGTAGTTGTACATGCCTACGAGGGTGGGTCGCAGCGCTTTCTGCCCCACCATCACCAGTATGTAGGAGCCGAAAGTGGCGCCGGCCACAATGTAGGCTATTCCGGCTATCTCGCTGCCCTCCACGAGGCTCCAGTGTGTGGCGGCGAGAGCGGGGGAGGATAGAGGCAGCACTGCCAGCGTGGCGAAAAGGAACATCCATTTCATCAGCGTGACAAGGGAATATCGCCTGATGAAGTTGCGGTACAGGGTCAGGTACAGCGCGTAGCTGAACTGAGCGCAGAATACCAGCAGGTCGCCGAGCGCAGGGTTTGATCCGCCCGATGTCCGAGAACCGGCGCTGAGCACGAGTATCAGCGCCCCGGCAGCCCCGAGCAGTATGCCGCCCGCTTTCTTAAGCGTTATGGGTTCTTTGAGTATTATGGCCGCCAGCACCATCACCCACATAGGCATAGTGGTGGTGATTATCGAGGCCTCGCCGGGAGATGTCAGGCCGACACCGAATATGAAACAGCCCTGGTTGAACACTATGCCGAGCAAGGCAGCACCGGCGAGCCTCAGGAGGTCGGCGGCAGGCACATGCTCCTTTGGCAGGAAGCACGACAGAATCCAGAACAGCGCGGCGGCGCCGGCTATGCGGCAGTTGGTGACAAGCAGAGGCGTCACCACGCCTGATGCCATCACGAGTTTCGCCACCGGCGACATAAGCCCCCACATGAGGTTAGCCCCGAACATGGCCACATGACCCCTTGCCTGCACTCTGTCCATCTATAGCACGGCTTCAATGTTTTGTACTTCCCTGTTCCGGAACATCTGCCAGAAATCATCGTGTGAAAGTACGCCCCGCTTCATGGCTTCTGCAATGTAAAGCAGGTTTTCGCAGTCGATGCAAGCACCTTTGATTCCGGTTCTGTTCATAATTCCCTCGAGCTTGGAATTTGTCTGTCCCTGAAAACGGGAGGAAATGAAAGCGAAGTAAAATTTGATTATTGTTTCAGGAAAATGATTCCACCATTCGTTTTTGTTTACGAGTGAGGTTCTCTCGGTATTTTCCTGAATATAACGAACCATTTCGTCGACTTGGGAAATAGGCATGGAATATCCTGTAGAGTACGCCTTGTTGTCAATTATAAGGCCGGCCGACGAGTCGTGCACTATACTGTCGGGTTTTCGGGCGCCTCCGAGATGCCTTCCGTTGAAATCAAGTTCGTTGGTGAACAAGTCGATGGTGATAATCTCGAATTCGCGGTTTGCGCTGCCGTTGAATGCCAAGTCGATTAGTGCCAGATATTTGGGATTGAGCGCATTGATGCGGAGTCGCACTTTTTCTTTGATTTGAAGAGGCTCGGACTTGACAGGCAGGGCAGATCCGGATGGTATGACTAAATTCTCGATTTTGTCTTTTAAAAGCGCGCCGTTGTCATCGAGCTGTACGGAAAGCCCTATGTTTGCCAGACCAGCGAGGTCTTCGCGTATGGTCGGTATGTCTGTTTCGATGCCTTTAGAGGTGAGATGTTGCGCAATCTGTTCTAAGGTGCGTTGGCGTGTTTCTATAAATTGCAGTATGTTGGCGCGCCTTAGTCTTACAAAATGCTTGTCGGCACATTTTGTGGCGAGCATCTCGTAATATACGATTTTTGACACTCTTTTGTGGCTGCTCATGCCTTTGGATTCACGATAGGCGCGCAAGCCTTTGGCTGTTATGGTATATCCCTGCAGTTTGTACGAATATACGGTGCTGCCCGCACGTTCTACCACTTCCTTTCGTGAACATTTGACCCAGCCCAATTCCCTAAGCCAGCGGCATATCATACGGGCGTATTTATCGGAGGAGCCTTCAGAGTTGGAGCGTATGGTCTTCCTTTCTGTCGGATACTCTACCATGGCCTGCACAAAAATATTCTGAGGAAATGAGGTAAAGCCTGCTTCGGTAGTAAATCCAAGTCTGCGACCCAGTTCAAATTTTGTAAGGTGCTCGCCTGTGCTGAGCAGTTCGAGTATGCGGCATGCCGGCGGATATTTGAGATATGCCTTTCCAAGCGCCTCTTTGAACGATTGCTCGCTGTGCGCGTCGATGAATTGTTTGCCGTCGGCAGTGAGTCCGCAGGTGTCGGAAACGGCGTCGTAATCAATAAAGCCAAGGGCTATTGCCCATCGAATGAAGCCGTCGGAAGTCCAGTCGTCGGTATATGGTTTTTTGATATCGGTTAATTCTCCGTTTAAGTCGACTATCGGAAATTCTTTCTGGGCATCGATAGCTGCTTGCACAATACCCGAGCACAGCGCGTTTGTGCGGCTTTCGGTATCGCTGCCTTGGCCTTTGAGGTATGCGTAAGGTATTCTTTTGCCGGATTCGAGCAGGCTGATGTAGTCGTTCCAAATGTCCTCGTCGTGAAGCTTTCCGAGTTTTCGGATAAGCGGAATTCTGAAATTCAGGTACGTGTCTGCAAATTTGCTTTCAGGACATAGCAATGAAACGACGTTCTGAAGCGTCCGGGTGTTCGACGGGTTTTGAACCCATCCTAAGGAACGGTCAGCCATTGTGAGGGAGATTTGTGATTATTACTTCTTGACTTTCGTTCTCTTTGTCAATTACTTGGTAGTTGCTGTTGTTGTATGATACCGTCGGGCGGTGTACGGTGTATCCTTTGTCGGCGGCCCATTCGAGAAGGAAGGGATGGGCTTTGCCTTTGTGGTGGATAACGTTTGACAAGGCAAAGCGCACGCCGTTGTCATTGAGATTGTCCAGTATGCCTGTCAGGTCTAAATCATCGTTCAGGCTCCAGCCGTTGAATCCTCGTTTTCCGTCGTTATATGGCCCGCATGTGAGTGTGTAGGGCGGGTCGGCATATACGAAATCGTTCTCTCCGAGCTGTGCCAGATTGACGTTGCGGAAGTCTTCCGAAGCAAGCTGCACGTTCTGTATGGCCTCTAAGAAATAGGCCAGATTTCGTCTTGTCGAAGCGTTGAAGCTGCTCCTGTCTTTGCCGAAAGGATTGTTGAACTGGTGGTTTGAGTTGAACCTTAGCTGGTGGTTGAATGTGAAACACACAAGGATGAAGAGGTCCAGCGGAATGGGAGCATCGTTGTAATGTTCTCTGAATCGGATGTATGCATCACGGTCTGTCTTGTTTAGTCCCCACTCGCGGATTGTTGTGTCGATATACTGGAATATATTTTCTGCGTCTTGGTTTTGAAATTCGCGCATGATGTCTATAAGGTGGTAGTTGACATCGTTGGCTATTTTGTGTTCGGCGGAGGTGTTTATAAATACGTCCCCGCCTCCGCAGAACATGTCGACGAAAGTGTGTATATTGTCGGGAAAGATGCTGAGCAACTCGTTTATTATCCGATATTTATTCCCTATATAGTTGAAAGGCGATTTATGTGGCATATCCTATTTCTTTACAAACAGGAAAAGTTCTTCCTCGAGGCCGACGGAGTTGTTGGGTATTTTGTTTTTATATCGCCTGTATGGCCGGGTCAGAAGTCTGAACGAATCTTCGGCGGCATAGGCGCGGCACAGTTCCTCGAGTGTGGCGGACGGCAGCAGGCTCTCGTTGTTATAGCTAATCATTATGTGTCGGGCATTAGCTCCTGATATTAGATTTTCGAAAGCTTCCGTCACGGTTCTTTTTGAACAGAACGGCGACTTTATTTCGCTATACGGGCGCAGGCCGGTCAATCCGCTTATCTGTGGGTAGTCGTAGCGGGCTATTGTTTCGAGAATGTGATAGTTAGGGCTGTAGTCGCGCTCGTTGTAAGGAGGGTCGGCATAGAGCATGTCGGCAGGAAGTTGTATTATCTCCCTATAATCCTGATTGTAGCACGCGCAATTTCGCTCTACTTCGATTATGCTGTGATGTGTGAGCGTGAGGTCGTTGTAAGTGCGCTTGTCCCAATGTTTCAGATATGCGGCGTATACACCCGTTATGTTTGCTACATATGGGATAGCGTGTAGCAGTGCTGCGAGAAGATAGTAGTACTCGTCGTCATTTATCAGGTCGCGTCGCTTCCATTGCTCTATGGTGAGGCGTATTATGTCGATTTTTACAGCATTTTTGGGTTGGAAGTACATTCTGCTGCAAGTGTCGGACGGCGAGTAATTGTTTGTTATGAAGAATTCTGCGGGGGAGAACGGACAGTCTTCTGCTTTCAGATTGTTGAGATACTCGACAGGGTCTTTTATGCCGAGATTTTCAAAGCGCGGTTTGCCGTGTATGCCGTGTGTGCCCCGGCTAAGAACATAGCTGAAGTACAATATGTCGTTGCTAATGGTGTCATACCCATTGTTCAGCAAATAGCCCGACACAACGCCGGAACCGGCGAAAACGTCGCTCACAGACCTCACATCGGGAGCATGGACCGCTATCGCTTCCCCTATGAAATCGACTAATAGTCTTTTACTTCCGATGTATCTCACTTTTGCATTCAGATTACTTTTACCGATGCAAAGTTAGGAATTTTTTTCGGAATTGAGGCGGGGTATATGCGGAAGCCCGGGCGCCCGCATGGTGGCAGGCGTCCGGGCAGATGGCTGTGAGGGAGGCTATTGGGGGATTACGATGCCGCTTCCGTCGGGGGATATGCGGTATGTCTTGGATATGTTGCCGTCCTTGTGCTTGACGCTGATGTACATGTCGTCTTTCGAGATTGTGAAGTTGTCGATGTAGGCGTTTTCTTTGTAGCCGGATGCTTCGAGGGCTTCGTTGCAGTAAAGAGGCAGTTTGTCGAGGTAGGGTTTTATGTCGTTATATGTGAAGAGCATGTCTTTGTAGCCTTCGTAGGTGTCGATTAAGTCGCTTTCGAGTCTGGTCGACACGATGAGGTCGAATTTCTCGCACATATTCCGGCGGTCTTTCATGTCGGTCCAGAGGTATTCTTCCATTTTGTTCTTGTCGGAGGGCGAAACAATCTGGATTTTCACATTTGCGATGTGGTCGCCGGGTTTGTAGATGAAAGATGTGGTGATTTCAGCAAATTCGACCTTGGTGGAGTCGGTGCCGGCCTGCGAGAGTATGTCGCCGATTTTTGCCTGTAGTTCTCCGGGAGTGTCGCCCACGATGTTTTCAGGCAGAGGGCCGGGGTTGAGCATTTGGCAGGAGGCTGCCGATATCGAGGCCAGGAAGATGGCGCACAGTGATTTGATTAATACTTTTTTCATCTTGCTTCGATCTGATTTATATGTTGGTAAAGGTTGTGCCGGAGTATGGTTGGCAGTGGTGTCAATTGGTTTTGTGGCGCAAAGTTAGGCAAAAAAAGCATAAAAACAAACCGACTGGTTTGTTTTTGCCTTGCCGTTGCGGAGGTGTTATTGGTGTTGAAACCTTGATGCGGTACGACATTTTGCCGTGCCGAGTGGCGGCTTTTGCGAAAATTGTCGGTTTTTTATTGCTTGCCGGGTCGGGGTGTCTGATTTTTTTGTATTTTTGCGCCTAAACCAAAACACATTATGCTTATGAAAGGATTACGTTATCTTCCTCTTCTGGCTGTAATGCTTCCCGGCCTTGCTTCGGCTTCGAAATACAAGTATGAAACTGTGCCCGGCGACCCGTTGCAGACTCAGATGTACACTCTGCCCAATGGCCTTAAGCTCTTTATGAGCGTCAATAAGGACCAGCCCCGTATTCAGACATATATTGCCGTGCGCGTGGGAGGCAAGAACGACCCGGCAGAAACAACCGGCCTTGCTCACTACTTCGAGCATCTTATGTTCAAGGGCACGGAACAGTTCGGAACCAGCGATTATGCCGCCGAGAAGCCGATGCTCGACCGCATCGAGGCTCTTTTTGAAACATACCGCCGCACTACCGACAGCACCGAGCGTGCCCGCATATACCGCGAAATCGACTCTGTGAGCTACGAGGCGTCGAAAATAGCTATCCCAAACGAGTACGACAAGCTGATGAGCGCTATCGGCGCAAACGGCACCAACGCGTATACGAGCTACGATGTGACCTGCTATGTGGAGGATATTCCTTCCAACCAGATTGATAACTGGGCCCGCATACAGGCCGACCGCTTCGAGCACCCGATACTGCGAGGATTCCACACCGAGCTGGAAACCATCTACGAGGAGAAAAATATGTCGCTGACCAAGGACAGCCGCAAGGTATACGAGAAGTTGCTGTCCACTCTCTACCCCTCGCACCCCTATGGCTCGCAGACCGTGCTCGGCACACAGGAGAATCTGAAAAATCCATCGATTACCAATGTCAAGAATTACCATAAGCAGTGGTATGTACCCAACAATATGGCCATATGCCTATCGGGCGATTTCGATCCCGACAATATGGTTGACATAATCACGAAGTACTTCGGCCACCTGAAGCCTAACAAGAACCTGCCGCGCCCCGAGCTGCCTTCCGAGAAGCCGTTTACCTCGCCCAAGGTGGTGGAGATTCTCGGCCCGGAGGCTGAGAATGTGACTGTGGCATGGCGCGTTCCCGAGGCTGCCCACAGCGACATGCTCACGCTTCAGGTTATGGACCATGTGCTCTGCAACGGACGCACCGGTATCTTCGACCTCAATGTGACTCTGCCTCAGACAGTGCTCGGAGGCAGTGCCTATGTGATGGGCCAGGCTGATGCGGGCGCCTACGTGATGAGCGGACGACCCAAGGCCGGGCAGACTCTCGACGAGGTGAAGGACATACTCCTTGAGCAGGCCGACAAACTGCGCAAAGGCGAGTTTTCCGACGATCTCGTGGAGGCTGTGAAGGCAAACCTGAAGCTTACCGTGCAGAGAAGCCTTACGAGCAATGATTCGCGTGCCGACCAGTATGTGCAGGCTTTTGTCAACGGTGTGCCTTGGGCTGACGAAGTGGCAAAGCTCGAATCCCTCGATAAGATTACCAAGGCCGACGTCGTGGCTGCGGCTAACAAGTACCTCCTCCCGCAAGGGTATGCCGTACTCTACAAGCGCAAGGGAGAAGACCCCAACGAGCTTAAGATTGCCAAGCCCCAGCTCACCCCCATCGTGATGAACCGCGACAAGACATCGCCTTTCCTTGCCGAGATTCAGAATTCGGTAGTAGAACCTATCGAGCCTGTTTTTGCCGACTACGCCAAGGATTTGGCAACATATAAGGCCAAGAAGAATGTGCCGTTAATCTATATGCCGAACACCAAGAACGACATCTTCCAGCTAATCTATGTGTACGACCTCGGCACATATGCCGATTCCCTGCTGCAGTTCGCGCCGGCACTCATTGGCTATTGCGGAACAAACGATATGACTCCCGAGCAGGTTAAGAACGAGTTCTACAAGCTCGCTTGCTCGTTCTCGTACTCCGGCTCCGGCGAGCGCACATATGCCGTTATAAGCGGCCTGAGCGAAAATATGGACAAGGCTGTGGCTCTCTACGAAAAAGTGCTTGCCAACGCGGTGCTTCCCGCCGACGCCTACAAGGCTTTTGTCGACCGTCAGGAAAAAGGCCGTGCCGACAGCAAGCTTAATCAGGGCGCGAACTTCAGCAAGCTCATATCGTATGTGACCTACGGTGACAACAATCCCGGCAAGGCTGAAATACCCGTCGAAACTCTTCGCAGCATCGAGCCGCAGGAGTTTGTGAAGGCTCTCCGCCGTCTTAATGATTACGAACAGGCCGTTATATACTGGGGCAATGCTCCCGCCAAGGAGGTGGTGAAGCTTGTCGACAAGACTCATCCTCTCGCTGCCAAGCTCAAGCCTGTGCCCACAGAGATGAAATACAAGCAACTCCAGCCGACAGAAACCACTATCTATATCGCGCCCTACAAGGCCAAGCAGCTCTATATGGTGGGATATTCCAACCGTGGCGACCTCTTCGACGCTGCCAAGGAGCCGATGCGCACCTTGTACAACGAGTATTTCGGCGGCTCGATGAATGCCATTGTCTTACAGGAAATGCGCGAAAGCCGCTCGCTGGCTTACTCGGCATGGGCCGGAATGAACCGTCAGAGCAAGGCCGGTCGCCCATATGTATATATGAGCCAGATTGCGACGCAGAACGACAAGCTGATGGACGCCATTGCCGCTTTCGATGAGATTATCAACGAAATGCCGCGCAGCGAGGCCGCATTCCAGCTTGCAAAGGCCGGACTCGACGCCCGTTGCCGCACCGAGCGCGACATCAACGACGATATGGCTTTCAGCTACTTGGCCAACAAGGCTCTCGGATATGACCACGACCCGCGTCGCGAAATCTTCGAGCTTCTTCCCAAGGTAACACTCGACGACCTCGAAGCATTCCAGAAAGAGAACGTGAAAGGACGCGTGTTCAACATCGGCATACTCGGCGATGTTGACGAACTGCCCATCGACGAGCTGCGCAAGCTCGGCAAGGTGGTAATGCTTACCACGGAAGACATCTTCGGATATTGATACCACGGCGCGAAAGCGCTTGCAGATAAAACCTCGGGCAGCACGTCAATCACGGCGTGCTGCCCGAAGTGTTTTATGCCTTGTCATGCGGCATTCCCCAATAAAAATGTAGCTCTACCACAATTATTCCCCAATAAAAGTGTGGTCAATGCCCACTTATTCCCCAATAAAAATGTGGAAAGTGCTTGTTTATTCCCCAGTAAAAATGTAATTTTGCTTCTAAGATATACAGTAAGATATGAGGAGAAATATTTATAATCAGTTACTTGAGTGGAAAGGTTCAGCCAAACGCAAACCGTTGATGCTTTATGGCGCCCGTCAGGTGGGAAAAACGTACATACTGAAAGAGTTTGGGAAAAATGAGTTTGACAATATGGTGTATATAAATTGTTATCTCAATACGGCTGTTCGGACATTGTTCTCAGAAGATAAGGATATAAGCCGTATATTGCTCGGCCTTTCAGCATTGAGTGGTGAAAAAATAGAGCCTGGACGTACGCTCATATTTCTCGACGAAGTACAGGATATACCCGAGGTTGTTGCATCACTTAAGTATTTTTGTGAAGATGCTCCGGATATTTATATCGTGGTAGCGGGGTCCTTGCTTGGCGTGCTGAATATGGCGGGCAGCCCATTCCCGACAGGTAAGGTGGACATACTGCATCTTTATCCGATGACGTATGCTGAATTTCTTGATGCTCTTGGCGAAAATGCCAAGCTTGAGCTGTTGTATAAGGAAGGCGAGGAGAATCTTATAAACAGTCTGGCACCAAGCTATATCGAACTGTTAAGGCAATATTATTTTGTAGGCGGTATGCCTGAGGCTGTGGCTGAGTTTGTACATTCCAGAAACCCGGAAGCTGTGAGGGAGGTGCAGAATGCTATTTTGTCTGCATATGAGGCAGATATAGCCAAGCATGCCGGTAGTGATACCCAAAAGGCGAGAATGGTGTTCCAATCCATACCTTCGCAATTATCAAGAGAAAACAAAAAATTTATTTTTGGGGCGTTGAGAAAGGGTGCTCGTGCGGCGGAATACGAGAATGCTATCCAATGGCTGTCTGATGCCGGGCTTGTCTATAAGGTGTGTAGGCTGAGCAAGGTGGCTATGCCATTGAGTTTCTATTTTGAAAAAGATGCGTTCAAGCTGTTTTTGCTTGATGTCGGTCTGCTTGGTGCTATGGCGCAGGTGCCACCGGCCCTTATGCTGATAGGGGATAACGTATTCTCTGAGTTTAAGGGTGCATTCACGGAGAACTATGTGCTGACGCAAATGCTGGCATCACGCAATGTCGTGGCCGGATATTATTCCAAGGAAAACTCCTCTATGGAGTTGGATTTCGTGTTGCAGGTCGGCACAGAGATTCTTCCTGTTGAAGTTAAAGCAGAGGAAAATGTTAAGTCAAAATCTCTCAGGCTGTTCATAACGGTTGATAATGCCGGGAGCAATATGCGTGGCTACAGGTTCTCTATGAAAGGTTACAAAGAGCAGGATTGGATGACCAATATACCGCTCTTTGCAGTTTCTCCCTTTATCAGCCGCAAGGCTGAATATGGCAAAATAAATAAGATTTGAGGTGGCTACCGGGGCCAGCAGTCGGTTTTGTCGGCGAGTTCGGGGATCGTGGAGCGGTGGTACTGCGGGTTTTGTCCGCGTCGGCGCTGGGCGGTGTAGTCGTTGAGGAGCCTTACGGCAAAACGACCAAGCACAATTATGGCCGCGAGGTTGCATAGCGTCATCAGCCCCATGAAGACATCGGCAAGGCTCCACGCGAGTTCGAGCGATGTTACAGAGCCGACCATCACCATGGCGCCGACAGCGAGCCTGTAGGCGGCCACGGGCCAGCGGCGTTTGCATATGAACTGGAGGTTGGTTTCGCCGTAGTAGTAATTCGACACAATGCTTGTGAATGCGAACAGAAATACTGCCACAGCCACGAACGTCGACCCTGCCGTGCCTACTTCGGCTTCGAGCGATGCCTGGGTAAGCGCGATGCCCGATGTGCCGTTGCCAAGCACGCCGCTGAAGAGGATTATGAACGCCGTGCAGGTGCATATGATTATGGTGTCGGTAAACACGGCGAACGATTGCAGCAGTCCCTGCTTTACGGGGTGGCTTACCGACGCTGTTGCCGCCACGTTCGGTGCGGAGCCTTCGCCGGCCTCGTTGCTGAACAGTCCGCGCTTTATGCCCATCATAAGGGCCGAGCCAACGCCGCCGCCGAGCGCCGCGCTGCCCGTGAAAGCCTCGCTCACTATCGACGACAGTACTGCCGGCAGTTTGCCGATATTGAGGGCTATCACGGTGAGTGCAAGTATAATATAAAGAATGGCCATCACGGGCACTACAATTTCGCTGAAACGCGATATGCGCTGTATGCCGCCCCATATCACGGCGAGCGTGCCTACGGTTATTATGGCTCCGAACCATGCCGGATTCCAGCCGAACGATACTGCTGCGGCTGCCGTCATAGTGTTGGCTTGCACGGAGTTGAAGGCAAGCCCGAAGGTGATGGTGATGAGCACGGCGAAAGTCACCGCCCACCATCTGCACCCTATGCCTTTGAGTATGTAGTAGGCCGGGCCTCCTTTGAAAGAGCGGTCGCCACGTTCTTTAAAGAGTTGGGCCAATGTCGACTCCACGAAGGCCGAGGCCGCTCCGAGAAGGGCTATTACCCACATCCAGAAAACCGAGCCTGCGCCTCCGATCGCAATGGCGGTTGCCACGCCTGCAAGATTGCCTGTGCCCACTCGGGAGGCTATCGATACGGCGAATGCCTGAAAAGAGCTGATGGTGTGGTGGTTGCCGGGGTGTTCCGATTCCTTGCGGTCTTCGCGCGTTCCCGATGCGGCGAGCAGTCGCAGCATCTCGCCGAACATTCTGAACTGCACGCCTTTGGTCGACAGTGTGAACCATACGGCTGCGGCGAGCAGCAGCGCTATCAGTATGTAGCTCCACAGCCAGTCGTTGAAGGTATTGATTAGTTCCATTGTGGTGGGTTTATTGGGCGTAGATAGGCACGCAGTCGGTCATATATCGGCGTACCTCGCCCCAGGGGTAGATGGTGGCGTTGTCGCCTTTGCGCAGTTGCACGGGGCGTTCGTTGAGTTCTATCCGCATGTAATATCTGCCTGAGCGCTTGGCTTTGAAGAGCACAAACTGTATGTTGGCCGCCATAGGCACCACGTCGAAGTCACACCAGTGTTGCGCCACGGTGTCGAAGTAGTTTGTGAGATAATAGCACCCCGGTATTTTCAGCAGCGACAGCAGCGGCATCAGGGTTTCGGCGTGTCCGAAGCGCAGCACGGCAGTCGTGGCTGCGTTTTGACCTGCTATAAAGTCGTCGGTGGTCTGTACGAGGTTGAGCACAAGTTCTGAGGCTATGTCGGCAGGTATGGCCGATATCGTGGTGGCCGTTCGCTGCAGGTACTGGCGCAGGTTGAAGCAGCTCCATAGCGCGTTTGCCTCCGACGTGGAGAAGTATGTCGACATCTCCGAGGGCATGCCCATGGCGCGCAGCCCGGCTACCACGTAGTATTCGGTTATGGCGAGGTCGCGTTCTTCGTCAGCGTTGCCGAAGGGATAGCCCTCGCCGAGCACGCGCCGTATGGCGGTGGTGGGGCAGGCTTTGGCGAAATGCTCGGTGTAAGGCGGCTCCCACGTCTTGTCGCGGCGGAAGTCGAGGTAGGACTGCACGGTGTCGAAGGGGCGCATCAGGCCGGAGTTGATGCGCCCTGTGCTTGTGGTGAACGTGATGCGGTTGCTCATTCGGTCGAGCTGGTGGGTGAACGAGTACATGCTCATCATTGCGCGCGGCGAGTACGACGACAGTGCCTGCACCACGGCTCCGTTCTCAAATACAGGCCTGTAGTTAAAATACATGCGTGCGGCTATGCCTTGCTGCTCCGACATACCGAGCGAGTCGAGCGCCCCCCAGCGGTTTGTGCTGCGGGCTATCACCCGTTCGTTCAGCGTCTTGAGGCTGCGTCCCAAAGGAGTGATGGTGCCGAGGCTGTCAGCGCGCGAAAGTGCGGCGGCGAGTTTGGCGCAGTTGGCCGACGAAGCCGGATAGCGTGCGCCGTGCCGCCCGACGTGGTTTATGAACACAGGAACGAGCGAATCGGGATATTGCGCCTGCGAGGCCGGGGCGGGGTAGGGCATCAGCGAGCCTTCGCATTCTTTCATTGTGTAGTTTGTGGCTGTGGGGTCGGCCGCGTGGCCTGCCACTGCCGCAAATACGATAAGGGACAATATGATGCGGTGGAATTTCATACAGAATATGCGTTAATTTCACAAATGTAACGCATAGAAGGCTTGTTGAAGCGCGGAATACTGTGTTTTTAACCTCCTTTAGCGTGCGTGGGCTGGAGTGTTGCCCATATGTGGAGCTACTTTTGCATCGTAATCAAGCAAGTGCATAATCATGGCAAACATCTCTTCTTCCGACATTCTTTGCGCCACGGCTTCATACCACGGCCGTACAATCGCCTCGTTCACATCTTCGGGCTTTTCATCGTTGACCGACGTCCTTTCGGCAGTACGCGCCGCTGTCGGCTCGGTGGTAGGACTCGTCGAGCTTAGCGTTCTTAACACTTCGCGCGGCTGGCGCGAGCGCCGTTCGCTCTTTATCAAACCGCAGGCTCCCGGCGTGCAGCTTACGCTCGCGTTATGATTTCGACGGGCGCCCCTCGAGAGCGTCGAGCAGGTCGGTGAGCTTTCGCCTGATATCGCGCAGGCGTCCTATCACTTCGTGTGTCTTCTCTACCGCGTGCCTGTTTTTGCGCAGGTGCTCTTTGGCGGCCTCTATCTTCAGTCCTTTTTCCTTGACGAGAAAGCGGATAACCCGCAGGCGTTCTATGTCGGCAGGGGTGTAGCGCCTTGTGCCGCCGTCGCTGCGCTTGGGGCGTAGCTCCGAGAACTGGCCTTCCCAAAAGCGTATGGTAGGTATCGGGAGGCCGAGTATTTCGGACACGTCGCTGATTTTATAATATCGTTTGTCGAGGCTGTCTGCCATACTTTTAGTCCATAACGTGGCCGGCATTTTCCGCCACTTGTATTATCTCGTCGTACTGCTCAGGGCTGAGGTCGAAGAAGTAGTAGTGGACGGGATTCTGCGGTATGCCCTTGAATCGCACCTCGTAGTGCAGGTGCGGACCTGTCGATTTGCCGGTGTTGCCCACGGCGCCTATGAGGTCGCCTCGGTGCACTGTCTGCCCCGGCTGCACGTTGATTTTTGAAAGGTGCGCGTAGCGCGTTGTGTAGTTGTAGCCGTGCCGTATCTCTATCAGGTTGCCGTATGCCCCCTGCCACGACGCCGAGGCCACGGTGCCGTCGGCGGTGGCATAGACTGGCGTTCCCGGCGGTGCCGAGAAGTCCATTCCTTCGTGGAACTTGCTTGTGCCGTACACAGGGTCCACGCGCACGCCATAGCCCGAAGCCATAGTCCTGAGAAACTTCTCCGGCACCGGCTGTATGGCGGGGGTGTGGGCTATGCGGTCTTTCTGCTGCGACACCTCGCCGGCCAAAAAGTCGAACGACTTTATCTGGGCATAAAGCATTCCGTCGAGCTGGGCGAGTTTGTTGTCTACCGAGTTTACGAGGCGGTAGTCGTCGAGCGAGTCGAGGCGGTCGAAATTTCGCTGGCGCTCTATGCCCGCAAGGCGGCGGGTGCGGCTCAGAGGCTCTGCCTGCATCACCACGCGGTAGAAATTATTGTCGCGCTCGGCGATGTCCTCCATTACCGCGAGGGCTTCGTCGGCGCGCCTGTTGAGCACTTCGAGGCGGGCTGTGAGCTGTTCGTTCTGCTGCCTGAGGCGCCGTTCGCGCGGAAATTCCATAAGGCTGAACAGAATCGCGATAACGCCTATCACCACCGCCGCCACCCAGCCGAACTGGCGGGCCACGATGATTACGCGGCGCCGTGCCGAGGGGTACACGCGCTCGTACTGGCCGCTGATGGCGTTGTATCTATAGAATGTTTTTTGACTCACTGCGATGGGTAAAATTTGTTTAGGCGCGAAATTTCAAGTAATTTTGCGCCACAATTGCGCTTTGATACGCAAATATAGCACATTTTTGCCAATTACGCCACAGCGCAACTTATGTTGTAATCAATTTTTCATATATAATATGCTAAGCGCCAAAGAAATTCGTCAGTCTTTCAAAGACTTCTTCCAATCAAAGGGCCACCGCATCGTCCCCTCCGCACCGATGGTAATCAAAGACGACCCCACGTTGATGTTTACCAATGCGGGTATGAACCAGTTCAAGGATATAATTTTGGGCAACGCTGTTCCTAAGGCGCGGCGCGTTGCCGACTCTCAGAAGTGTCTTCGCGTCAGCGGCAAGCACAACGACCTCGAGGAGGTAGGACTCGACACCTACCACCACACAATGTTCGAGATGCTCGGAAACTGGTCGTTCGGCGATTATTTCAAGGCCGAAGCCATTGATATGGCGTGGGAATACCTTGTCGACGTTCTGCATCTGGATTCGTCGAGGCTCTATGCCACGGTTTTTGAAGGCGCTGCCGACGAAGGACTCGAGCGCGACAACGAGGCCGCCTCGATATGGGCCAAGCATCTGCCTGCCGACCACATACTCAACGGCAACAAGCACGACAATTTCTGGGAAATGGGCGACACCGGTCCTTGCGGCCCCTGCTCGGAGATTCACATCGACCTCCGCTCCGATGCCGAGCGCGCCGAGGTGTCCGGGGCATCGCTCGTCAACCACGACCACCCGCAGGTAATCGAAATATGGAACCTTGTGTTCATGCATTACAACCGCCGTACCGACGGCTCGCTTGAACCGCTGCCCGCCAAGGTAATCGACACCGGCATGGGCTTTGAACGCCTCTGCATGGCGCTTCAGGGCAAGACATCGAACTACGATACCGACGTGTTCACTCCACTGATTGATAAAATAGCCGCCCTCAGCGGCAAGAAATACGGCGAGGACCGTCAGATCGACGTGGCCATGCGAGTGATAGCCGACCACGTTCGTACCATCGCTTTCTCTATCGCCGATTCCCAGCTTCCCTCCAATGCGAAGGCAGGCTATGTGATTCGTCGCATTCTGCGCCGCGCGGTCCGCTACGCCTATACCTTCCTTGAGCAGAAAAAGGCGTTTATGTACCGCCTTGTCGACACCCTCATAGAAAGCATGGGCGAGGCATATCCTGAAATACAGGCTCAGCGCGAGCTGATTATCAAGGTTATCAAGGAAGAGGAAGACGCCTTCCTGCGCACTCTTGAGAATGGCATCCGCCTGCTCGACGATGCAGCCAAAGCCGCCAAGGCCGAGAACCGCACGGAGATTTCGGGCAGCGAGGCGTTCACGCTCTATGACACCTACGGATTCCCGCTCGACCTTACCATGCTAATCCTCAAGGACTACGGAATGACTGTCGACCGCGAAGGATTCGACCGCGAGATGGCGGCCCAGAAGGCGCGCGCCCGCAGCGCCGCTGCCGTGGAGGCCGGCGACTGGGTGGTTCTTTCCGAAGGCGAGGAAGAGTTCGTAGGCTACGACAATTCCGAGGCCGAAGCCAAGATACTGCGTTACCGCCACGTGAAGCAGAAAGGCCGCGAATATTATCAGGTGATACTTTCCAAGACACCTTTCTATGCCGAGATGGGCGGACAGGTGGGCGACAAAGGCACGCTTACCGACCTGGCCACGGGCGAGGTTGTGGAAGTTATCGACACCAAGCGTGAAAACGGCACGGGAGTCCACATTATGGTGAAGATGCCGTCCAACCCCGAGGCGGCTTTCCGCGCGGCTATCGACACGGAGGCGCGTCAGGCTGTGTCGCGCAACCACTCGGCCACGCACCTGCTGCATCAGGCTCTGCGCGAGGTTCTCGGCACGCATGTGGAACAGAAAGGTTCCTTCGTGTCGTCCGAAGTGCTTCGTTTCGACTTCTCCCATTTCAGCAAGCTCACTCCCGAGGAGATAGCGCAGGTAGAACGGCTTGCAAACAGCCGTGTGCGTATGGCAACGGCGCTCGACGAGCACCGCTGTGTGCCTATCGCCGAAGCTCGCCAAATGGGCGCTATGGCGCTTTTCGGCGAGAAATACGGCGACGAGGTGCGTGTGATTCGCTATGGCGACTCGATCGAGCTGTGCGGCGGTACCCATGTGGCGAACACCGGCAATATCGGTATGATAAAGATAGTGTCGGAATCGTCGATTGCCGCAGGCATAAGGCGCATCGAGGCCATAACAGGCCCGGCGGTCGAGGATTTGATGAACGAGCTGAAGGGCACCCTCCAGTCCGTGTCGGCTATGTTCAACAACGCTCCCGACATTCTCGCGGCGCTTAAGAAGTCGGTCGAGGAGAATCAGGAACTGCGCCGTCAGGCGGCGGATTATTTCGCGGAGCGTGTCGATATGCTTGCCCGCAAGCTTCTCGATAGTGCCGTTATGACCTCCGACGGCGTTAAGCTCACGCAGCTCAACGGCGTTCGTCTGCCCGACGTTGTGAAATCTGTCGCCTTCCGTATTCGCGAGCTGTCGCCTGAAAATACGGCGTTTGTGGCTGCTACTTCCGATCCCCTTGGCAAGCCTCTGCTTACCGTGATGGTCGACGAAAACATCACATCGTCCTATAACGCTTCTGCGCTCGTGCGCGAGGCCGCCAAGAAGATTAAGGGCGGCGGCGGTGGCCAACCGGGATTCGCCCAGGCCGGCGGCAAGGACGCCGAAGGACTCGCCGAAGCTCTCCAGCACCTGCTCAACGCCTTCAAATAAGCCAAATACATACAAAAAAATGTCTGCGCCTTCGATTGATTGGCGCAGACATTTTTTTTTGTGACAGGTAATTTAGTACTTCAGTAGCTGAAGGGAGCTGCCGTCGAATACCGCGTAGGTGCGGCTGCTGATCCACTCGCCGAGTATCACAAGCCGGCATGTGCTGCTTACAGGCTCGTCGATAGCCACATGGTGATGCCCCAGCACTATGTAGCGCAGAGCCGGATTCTCGACGGCGAGCCGACGGCTCGCAAGCTCTACTGCGCATCTGGCGCGCGGGGTCAGCACCGGCACCGGCGGGCCGCTCTTGCGGCTGTGCGAGCTCCAGCCGTGGGCAAACGGTATGCTCCAGCGAGGGTGTATGCCCGAATACAGTTTCTGCAGGAAGCGGCAGCGGAATATGCCCCGCAGCGCGCGGTAGCCGCGCGGCTGTTGGCCGAAGTCGTCGCCGTGCCCCATAAAGAAAAGAGTGCCGTCGATGTCTTTCAGCAGGCCGCCGCCGGAGGGATCGGCTATGGTGATGCCGAGCTCGTCGCGCAGGTAGTCAAAGAGCCATATGTCGTGATTGCCTGTGAACCATACTATTTCGATGCCGGCGTCGGCCATACGGGCAAGCTGCCCGAAGAAGCGAACATAGCCCCGCGGCACCACCGTGCGGTATTCAAACCAGTAGTCCAGTATGTCGCCGAGAAGGTATACGGCTTTGGCTGTAGGCTCTATGCCGCGCAGGAAATCCACCAACGCGGCCTCGTGCGCCCTGGGGTCGGCAATGTACGCGGCACCGAGATGGGCGTCGCTCAGGAAGTACGATTTTGTGCGGCCGCTCATAGGAGGCCCAGTTCGAGCTTGGCTTCCTCGCTCATCATATCCTGCGTCCATTCAGGCTCGAAAACGATATTGACAGTCACAGACTTGACGCCTTCTATCGATTCGAGCTTCATACGCACGTCTTCCATTATGAAATCGGCCATCGGGCAGTTGGGCGCCGTAAGCGTCATGTCGACCGTGAGGTCGCCGCTGTCGGCCACGTCGATCTTGTACACAAGGCCGAGGCTGTAGATGTCGACCGGGATTTCGGGGTCGTAAACGGTGCGGAGCATGTCCACCACCTTTTCTTCTATGTTGAGATGTTCCTGTGGGCTCATAATTGGCAAAATTACTAAAAAAACGTCTGAAACGTCTTTAAATAAAATAAAAAACGCTAAATTTGCGGCTGCAAAACCCCTGAGCGGGGCTAATCTAACAAATACGTAAACTCTGATATTACTTATGAAAGCACTTAAAATCATGCTTGCAGCAGTAGCCTTTGCTGCTATTGCCTGCCTGCCTGCGGCGGCTCAGTTCCGCATCGGTCCGCGCATCGGTACCGAAGTCAACTCCATGCGTCTGAACTCCAGTCTGTTCGACAACGACAACCGTGCCGGATTCACCGGCGGTGTGCAGGTGGAATTTACCGTGCCTGTAATCAACCTCGGATTTGACGCTTCGGTAATGTATGTGCACCGTGTGAGCAACAGCGCTCAGAAGACAGCCACAAGCCTTCCTGCCGACGACCAGAACGCTCTTAACTCGTCCAGCCTCCGCAAGCGCGACTATATCGAGATCCCCGTCAACTTCAAGTACAAACTCGGCCTTCCCGTGGTAGGCAAAATCATAAGCCCCTACTTCTTCACAGGCCCGAGCTTCGCGTTCCTCGCCTCGAAGCGTGCCATCAATGCCGCTTACAAGAACAAGTCGTTTGACTGCGCCTGGAATTTCGGTGTCGGCGTCGAACTCATACAGCACCTCCAGATAGGCGCCTCATACGGCGTTGGCCTTGGCAAGAGCGTCAAGTATATCGGACTCGATCCGAACGCCAACCCCATCGAAGGCAAAAACAACTACTGGACGGTTACCGCCGCCTGGCTCTTCTAAGAAGATTCTATAAACAACTATACCAGAAACTATGCGACTGATAATCGAAAAGAACTACGACGAGCTCTCGCGCTGGGCCGCCAACTACGTGGCCGCGCGTATCAACGAGGCCAAGCCCACGCCCGAACACCCCTTTGTGCTCGGCTGCCCCACCGGAAGCTCGCCCCTCGGAATGTACCGCCACCTTATCGAGCTTCACAAGGCAGGCAAGGTGTCGTTTGCCAATGTGGTGACTTTCAACATGGACGAATACGTCGGCCTTCCCCGCGACCACAAGGAAAGCTATCATTCCTTTATGTGGAATAATTTCTTCAGCCATATCGACATTCCGGCAGAAAACGTAAACATACTCGACGGCAACGCTGCCGACCCCGAGGCTGAATGCCGCCGTTTTGAAGAAAAAATGGCTTCCTACGGAGGTGTCGACCTGTTTATGGGCGGCGTGGGTCCCGACGGTCACATAGCTTTCAACGAGCCGGGCTCGTCGCTCACCTCGCGCACCCGTATGAAAACGCTCACTCAGGATACCATCATTGCCAACTCCCGCTTCTTTGAAGGCAATACCGACCTCGTGCCCAAGACGGCGCTCACAGTCGGTGTCGGCACCGTGATGGACGCCCGCAGCGTGCTTCTGCTTGTCAACGGCCACAACAAGGCGCGCGCGCTACGCCACGGCGTGGAAGGCGGTATCTCGCAGATGTGGACCATCTCCGCCTTGCAGATGCATCCCAAGGCAATAATCGTGGCCGACGAAGCCGCCTGTGCCGAGCTTAAGGTCGGAACATACCGTTACTTCAAGGATATCGAGGCCGCCAATCTCGACCCCGATACCCAGATTTAAACAAGAAATATTCGATGCGAAGCCGGATCCGATATGGGGTCCGGCTTCGTTGTTTTATCGTGTGTTAACACGTTTTAACAAATGGGGGGGGGTAGAGTAAAACTTATTCTTTATATTTGCATAGCCATGTATTACACATTCTTGCACTAATGCGCCCCTACAACCACGGTCAGTATATACTCATATTTTTCATTGCTGTTGTCTTAACGTTTATAAATGTTCAGGGACGGGATTTCAGGGCATTGTCGGCCGAGCAAGGGCTTAGCGACATGCTTGTGAATACCATTTTCAAGGATTCTCGCGGATATGTATGGTTCGGCACCGGAATGGGGCTCGACCGCTTCGACGGCAACAATCTTCTCAATTACACATTCAGCGAAACCAGCGGCGAGCCGCGCCGTATCACCTCTGTGGCGGAAGGTAGCGACGGCCGTATCTTCGTGGGTAGTTACCGGGGGCTGTTCGAGGCTCGTTCGGGGCGTCTGGTGCCGGTGTTGTCCGACAAGATTAACTTCCGGGTCAACGCCCTTGTCTACGACCGCTCGTCAAAGCTCTATATCGGCACGCAGCAGGGCCTGTTTGTGTACGACACGCTTGCCGACAAGCTCGAGCAGACCCTGATAAGGCGCGATGTGCTGTTGAGCGACAACGAGGTGACCGCGCTTGCCTTTTCAGGCGGCGACGGCCTTTGGCTGGCCACCCATAACAATCTGCATCACCTCAGCCTTGCCGACAATGGCATAATCTCGAGGCCGGTAGATGCCGACGGCGTGATACGCAGCATCATAGACCTCGGCGACCGCGTCTTTCTCGGCTGCTACGGGTCGGGCTTGGCGATTTTCGACATAGCCACTGCCACTTTTTCCAAGGCTCCTATGATAGGCAACAACCTTGTGACGGCGCTTGGCATCGACCCCGTTGACCCCAGGGCGATATATGTGGCGACCGACGGCGAGGGCGTTTTCCGATACAAGCTTGGGGGAGAGGTGACGGGTATTCCCGAAAACGACAGACTCCGCTCTAAGTCGGTATATTCCATGCTTGTTGACGAGCGCGGGCTTATGTGGGCCGGGTATTACCAGTCCGGGGTGGACTACACACCGTATTACAACAATGTTTTCGAGGTGTATCGCTGCGACGGCGTGCTCGACACCCGCTCCAAAGCCGTCCGGGCCATTGCCGTGGAAGACGGGCGCAAGGTGATAGGCACGCGCGAGGGCCTGTACTACATCGACGAGAAAGATGGCCGTACAGCTTATTTCCACACCCCCGAGATACGGTCCAACATCATATTCTGCATTACCGCCCACAAAGGCAATTACTATGTGGGCACATATAACGGCGGCATGTACGTGCTCGACCCTGCCACGCTCTCCCTTCGCGACTTTGCTCCCGGAAAGGCGCCTTTTGTGCGGGGTACGGTGTTTGCTATCGCTATCGGTCCGGACGAGAGCATGTGGGTGGGGACGTCGGACGGCCTGTTCCGTTTTCGTGACGCTTATCCCGACGAGCACTATACGTCGGCAAACTCTCAGCTCCCCGCAGGCAACGTCTATGAGATATTCTTTGACAGCGAGGGGCGCGGATGGGTCTGCGCCGAGGGCGGCATGGCGGTGTGGAACGGCAGCAGCCTTCAGGCCGACCGTTTCCCCGAAGGATTTGCCAATAAGTTAAAGATAAGGGATATATGCGAAACGGCAGATGGCGATCTCTATTTCGCGCCCGACCGCGGCCCGGTGTTCAGGAGCAATATGGCTCTCACGAGTTTCAGCTTCCTTCCTGATTTTTCGACCTCAGGAAGCACCGCCACAACGTTCATAACTCAGGACGACGACCATAATCTGTGGTTCGGAACTGAAAAAGGACTTCTGATGGAGGACGGCAAGGGGCGTCTGCACTGGTTTAACAATGTCGACGGCCTCCCCGATATCGTGTTCACGCTTTGCCCGCCTGTTACCGACAGTGCCGGAAATATGTGGCTTGGGAATGCCCACGGACTTGTCAAACTTGACAAATTACGGCTTAAAAGCAGCTTGGCAGGCATGCACAGGGCGCCGCGCATAACAGATATTCAAATCAACGGTGTTTCTGCCGCCGACCGAATGCGCAAGCGCGACGGCAAGACAAGTCTTGAGCTTTCCGACGGCGAAACGGGCATATCCGTGGGCTATTCCGACCTCGCTTATTCCGACCCGCTGTACGGACAGCTGCAATACAGGCTCGACGGTGTTGACGACACGTGGAAGACGGCCTCCGGCGGAAAGCCGATAACCTACTTCGCCATTCCCACTGGCGAGTCGGCTCTTCATATGCGCTATCCCGGCAACCCGGACACCGAGGTGGTGCTCCATATCAGCCGTGGATTCAAGATTAGCTGGACGGTGTGGGCTATGATACTGCTCACGCTGCTTCTGGTGGGAGCTGTGTCGTGGTACAGCCGTCGTCACCGCGTGCACCGCGTGCGCCTTATGCGCCTCGAGGCTGAAGCTGCCGAAGCTGCAAGCAGCGCCGCTGCGGCAGAAGAGGCCAAAAAACGCAACCGCTATCGTACCACAAGGCTTAGCGAGGAAGAATGCCGCCGCATACTCAAGGTGCTCGACGGCATTATGAAAAAGGACAAGCCCTATACCAACACCGAGCTTAAAAGCTCCGACCTCGCGGCGCTGGCCGGTCGCACGAGCCACGACCTGAGCTTTATTTTCAACCAGTATCTCAACAAGAGTTTCTATGATTATGTCAACGAATACCGCGTGGCCGAATTTAAAGAACTCGTTGCCTGCACCGATACGTCGCGCTACACCCTCTCGGCGCTGGCCCAGCGCTGCGGCTTCTCGTCGAGGGCGTCGTTCTTCCGCCATTTCAAGGCAATCACCGGGCAGACCCCGGCTGAATATATGAAGAGCCGCCCTTAGGCTCCAAACAAGCAAAAACCTATGATAATCGAATCTCAAATTCTTATGATACTCAGAATCTCAATTTCTTAAACACAAGTAAAACAACGCGCTACGCATAGAAATATCTGATATAATTCTCAGACACAACATCGCCGGGCAATTGCTTTGGAGAGTCAGAAAGTGAGGATAATTTTGCAATGTCGACAAAGGCTCCGGCCTCCGACAGCAACCGGAATCACACCGGATTTTAGACTCATCTGCCAATCACACCAAGCCATGGAAACCAAAGCAACCAACAGCAATCTTATCGCAAAATGCTACGCCGACAATTCGGCCCGCGTGCAAGCCTACATTGCCGCCCGCATTAACAGCTACGCCGATGCCGAGAACCTTGCTCAGGACGTGTGGCTGCGACTGCTCGAATACGACAAGCCGCTTACGGCAGAAACTATGGTTCCCCTTATATACACGATAGCCTCCAATCTGATTATCGACTATCTCCGACGCTACTACCGCAGCCGCAAGGCCGACGACGAGTTGCGCCGCGGCGCCGACGAAACGGACCACAGCGTGGAATCGCGCCTCCTTGCCCGCGATATGGCGCAGGCCGAGCAGCGCCGCGTTGAGTGTCTGCCGCGCCAGCGCCGTATTATTTACGTGATGAGTCGCTACGAGGAGAAGAGCGTCGAGGACATCGCCTCGGAATTGTCCCTGTCGTTCAGGACTGTAGAGAATCATCTCCGCCTTGGCCGGCGCGACGTAAGGCAATATATGTCGGCGGCCATAAGCTGATAAAACATGAGAAACAAGTAAATATCCTATAACCAATCATCCCAAAAAACACATGCGAATCAGATTTCACAGAATCTTGCCATGGCGCGGCACATTCCTTATGGGAATAGTGGCCGTGTCGCTGCTTGCAGGGGCACCTGCCGCAGTGGCCGCACCCGAGCCTCAGGCCAAGTCGCAGGGAACAGCACAGACTGTTACCGGCGAGGTGCTCGACGCAGCAGGAGAACCGCTGATAGGCGCTTCCATCCGTGTTAAAGAAACGAAGCAGGCAGTAGTCAGCGATATCGACGGCCGCTTCACAGTCAAGGCTCCCATGGGCGCCACGCTTGTGCTCGACTATGTTGGCTTCAAGCAGAAAGAGGTGAAAATCGACGGTACAAACCTCGTAATCACCATGGAAGAGAACACCGCGATGCTCGACGAAGTGGTTGTCGTGGGTTACGGTACGCAGAAGAAGGCCACTATGACCGGCTCGGTTGCCGTGGTCGATGCTGCCGCTCTTGAAAACAAAGGTAACCTTTCAAGCCCTGTGCAGGCTCTCCAGGGCCAGGTGCCGGGTGTTATCATCACACGTAACTCTACCGCTCCCGGCGACGAAAGCTGGAATATGAGCCTCCGTGGCGCAGTGTCGAAAAACTCCGCGGCTCCGCTCGTTATTATTGACGGTGTGGAATACGAAAGCGTCAACGACCTCCGCCTTATCAACCCCTCCGACATCGAGAGCATGAACTTCCTCAAGGACGCCGCTGCATCTATCTACGGTAGCAAGGCGGCCGGCGGCGTTGTGCTTATCACCACCAAGCAGGCCAAGGCCGGCAAGGTGAAGGTGGACTACAACGGTTCGTACACATATAAGCATACCGGTCTGTCGGCAGAGCTGATGAGCCTTGACGAATGGGCCGACGGCGTGATTGCCTCGCGTCTGAACGACGGACTGAACCCCCAGACAGACACATGGCTGAAATATGCCGCTCTCGCCAAGAAGTACAAAGGCTCCTGGATTGACGGCAACCCTCTGAACATGGGTAATGTCGACGATATGCCTTTCTTTGATATCGACTGGCAGGACGTGATGTGGGGCGACAGCTGGAGCACGCAGCACGAGCTCTCCGTGAGCGGCGGTTCTGAAAAGAACACATACCGCTTCTCGCTCGGCTATATGTACGACGACTCCAACCTCAAGTGGGGTAAGAACCATAACCAGCGTATCAACCTCCGTCTTAACAACACCATGCAGCTGGCTAAGAACTTCACCCTCCAAAGCGTGATTTCTTACAACCGTCAGGATCAGGTGGCTCCCTCGCAGATCGGCGGCGCGCTCAAGGTAAGCGCCCAGCAGCCGGGCTTCCCCACCTCCACAATCAGCGGCAAACCCTACGCGTGGGGCCGCGACTGGGTTGCTCCCAACTGGGTGTGCGAACTCGGTGGCGACAACAACCTCAAGGTATCGTCGATCAACATCAGCGAAACCCTCCGCTACGAGATTCTGCCCGGATTCACAGCCAACGCCGTTCTCGGCTACAACCACTCGGAGGCTGTGCGCGACACAAAGAACCTTCCCATCGACTTCTACCAGTATAACGACACCTTCGAGGTGACATCGCCGCTGCAGAAGAACACTTCTTACCAGAAGACCAGCAACCAGACCGACTTCTACTCCGTTCAGGGCTACCTCAACTATACCAAGAGCTTCAATCAGGCGCACAACACCACCTTCATGGCCGGTGTGCAGTACAATATGAAGCAGTACGACGGCTTCGGTGTCAAGGTGCTTGATATCCAGCCTACTCTCGAGGTTCCCAACGGCTCCGGCGAAATCACCCTTCAGAGCGTGGGTCGCTGGGAAGAAGCCATTATGTCGTACTACGGCCGTGCCAACTATGACTACAAGAACAAGTACATGGTAGAAGGCCAGTTCCGCTATGACGGCAGCTCCAAGTTCCAGAAAGACAACCGCTGGGCATTCTTCTGGGGTGCGTCGCTCGGCTGGCGTATCACCGAAGAGGCGTTTATGGAAGGCACCCGCCACTGGCTCAATGAGCTTAAGCTCCGCGCCTCCTACGGCAACGTGGGCAACCAGAGCGGTATCGACCGTTACTCGGGTGTGATGCTCTACAACGTGAGCGCTTCTGGCGGCAACCTTATCGGCGGCGAATTTGTAAGCACCATGGACACCAACGGCAAGCTTGTCAGCACCGACCGCACATGGGAACGCGTGCACAACTACAACGTTGCTCTCGACTTCGGCTTCCTCAACAGCCGACTCCGCGGTACTGTCGAAGCATTCTGGAAGAAAACCAACAACATGCTTATCGACGTGCTCTATCCCGGCATTCTTGGCGACAAGGCACCCACAGCGAACAAAGGTAAATTCAAAGGCTGGGGCTACGAAGGCAATATCAACTGGAACGACCGTGTGGGCGATGTAGGCTACCATGTAGGCGGTACATTCACATACGTGGACAACGAACTTATCGACAACGGCGGTAGCGGCGCACTCGCAGCCGGTATCCGTTCCGACCGCGAAGGTTATCCCCTCGGCTCGGTGTTCGGTCTTCGCTACTGCGGCAAGATTCAGAACGAAGAACAGCTCGCAAAGTACAAGGACAAATATCAGGACAATTCGTCGGTAGGTAACATTCGCATGCTCCGCGTGGGCGACAATATGTTCCAGGACATCAACGGCGACGGCAAACTCGATGCCGAAGACTATGTGTACCTCGGCACGGACGCCCCCAAAATCCAGTTCTCGTTCAACTTCGGCGCCGACTGGAAAGGATTCGACATCAACGTTATCTTCCAGGGAGCAGGCAAGCGCACCGTGTTCCGCCGCGAAGGCAACGGCAACGCCGACCCATGGCAGATACCTATGCGTACTCCGTACATGAACGGTTCCAACCACTGGGTAGGCAATATCTGGAGCCCCGAAACTCCCGAAAACCGCTATCCCACCCTTACAAGCATAGGTGATATCAACAATTACAACTATCAGTGCTCCAGCTGGCTTGTCAACGACGGCAGCTACCTGCGCCTGAAGAACATCACCATCGGTTACTCTCTGCCGAAGAGCGTTCTCGACAAGCAGAAAGTGCTTAGCGCCGTGCGCTTCTCCATCACAGGTACCGACCTCTGGGAAGTAAGCCATATCAACGACGGCTGGGACCCCGAAGCAGCATCGACAGTATCGAATATGTCGCGCTATCCCTTCCTCCGCACAGTAACATTCGGTGCCAACGTCACCTTCTAAAAAAGAGCTAACACCACAATGAAAAAGTTCATAAAATATATAGCCATAGGCGCTTTCGCCCTCGCCTCGGCGAGCTGCCTCGAGCTGAGCCCGAAAGATCAGCTCTCCGACCCCGACCTATGGGGAAAGCCCGGCGACTTCGAGAGCTTCGCCAACAAGTTCTATGACTGGATGCCTAATTTCGGCATGATATACGACGACAATTTCCACTGCGACAAGCGCTCCGACCTTGTGAGCGACAAGGGTGGCCGCAACGTGTATGCCGACGGTACCAACACCGTGCCTCAGGGCGACGGTGACTATTCTGGCGCCTACAGCCGCATTCGCCGCTGCAACCTTCTGATACAGAACTCTGAAAAGTATCCTAACGAGGCCGAGATACGCCAGCCCCTCGGCGAGGCTTATTTCTTCCGTGCATGGAACTACTTCAGCCTCGTGCAGAAGTTCGGCAACTGCATTCTCGTTGACGAGCCTATCGATGTCAACGATCCCCGCATGAACGCCAAGCGCGACGACCGCGGCATCGTGGTAGACTTCATAATCGAAGACCTCAAGAAAGCTTCCGAACTGCTCAAATCCATCAGCGAGGTGGAAGACGGCCGTGTAAGCGCTGAAGGCGCGCAGGCATTCCTGAGCCGTGTGGCTCTCTTTGAAGGCACATGGCAGAAGTTCCGCAACGACGAAACCCGTGCCCGCGTCCTCCTCGACGAGGCTGCCAAATCGGCTCTCGCCGTTATCAACTCAGGCAAGTTCCAGCTTTTCGCTCCCTCCGCCCTCGGCGACAGCGCGCAGAAATATATGTTTATTCTCGAAGATGTTCCCTCCAACCCTGCAGGGCTTAACAAGGGCGCAAACACCGAGTATATAATCAAGCGCTGCTTCCACGCCACTCTCAAGACCACCGGTCGCAACCTCACCACCGAGGTTCTTGCCAATGCACAGTGGGTATCGTCGAAGTTTGCCGACATGTACCTCTGTCAGGACGGTCTGCCCATCGATAAGTCAAAACTTTTCCAAGGCTATCAAACCGTGAAAGGCGAGTGGATGAACCGCGACAACCGTATGCGCTACACCCTGATGCGTCCCGGCGATACTTTCTGGAACAACTCTGCAGCAAACAGTCGTATCGACTGGAGCGGCAGCGCCGAAGAAATAGCACACTGCAAGTACAAAGGCTTCCTGCCGAACTGGGGTAGCGGATATTTCCCCCAGAAGTGGGCCACCGAGCGTATGTGCAACGACCGCGACGAAAGCTACGACTGGCCTGTACTCCGCTATGCCGAAGTGCTTATGAACTATGCCGAGGCAGTGTACGAACGCGACGGCTCTATTTCCGACGAAGACCTCAACCTGTCGCTCAACCTTGTCCGCAAGCGCGTCAACAAGACCATGCCCGCCCTTACAAACGCTTTTGCGTCGGCAAACGGCCTTGATATGCGTGAGGAAATACGTCGCGAGCGTACCATAGAGTTCTTCCAGGAGGGCTTCCGCATCGACGACCTCAAGCGTTGGAAGACTGCCGAAATAGAGATGCCCAAGGATTTCTGCGGTATACGCCACATCGGCGAATGGAAAAACCGCTGGGCTAATCCCGGAATGCCGACCGATTCCGAGGGTCGTCTGATTGTAGTGTCCGACCGCACATGGGCCGAGAGAAACTATCTCTACCCGCTGCCTGTCGACCAGCTTCAGCTCAACCCCAATCTGGACCAGAACCCCGGCTGGGCAAATTAATCCACCACTTAGCCTTTTATAGCAATGAAAAGCAATAAGACAAGCATAGCAGCAATGCTGCTCGCCGCCCTCGCCATTACCGGCTGCGACGACGAAAAGCAGCTCACGCTCGATAATCCCCCCACGAAGCTTCTCGAAAATATCAAGTTCGAGGTAAGCGACATTCTGCCTCTTGCTGTGGGCATGGACTCCACTCTGGTTTATACATTCGGCCCTGAGGAGTGCGACGATCCCGAAATCGTGTTCAGCTCCTCCGACGAAAGCGTGGCAACAGTCGACCAGGACGGTACCATCCACGCCATCAAAGTAGGCCAGGCCACCATATCCGCGCTGCCCTCGCTCGGATTCCCGGTGTACGAAGCACAGGCCGCCGTAGTGGTGGAGGTAATACCCGAAGTGATTAAGATTCAGCAAATCAACATTAAGAATACCACCCCCGTGAGCGAGGACGGTATGATATATGTTACTGACGAACTGCAGCTCGCAGTCGAAATCCTGCCGGAGAACGCTACATACCACCGCGTGATATGGAAGAGCTCCGACGAGAAGATTGCCACTGTCGACCAGACAGGCAAGGTTGAGTGCGTGGGCGTGGGTGATGTTGTAATCACGGCGGCGTCGACCGACCGCAGCGGCGTGGTAGGCACATACAAGCTCACTGTCAACAAGTACATCGCCGCCACCGGCATCTCTATCAAGCCTCTTGACGGCCCGGTATGTATCAGCTATGGCGCTTTCGCCCTCGAAGCCACCTACGAGCCTACAGGCGCAACTGTCGGTTCTGTAGAATGGACTTCCGACAACGAAGGCATCGCCGCAGTGCGTCGCGGTATCGTTACACCTACCGGCTTCGGTACCTGCAACATCACTGCCAAGTGTCTTGAAAACGGCGCAAGCGCATCTGTAACCGTTACCGTAGAGCCCGGCTTCTATGTGATGGATCCCACCACTAACTACGGCAGCTTTATATGCAGCGACGGCGAAAAGCCCAATACAAACGGTGTAAACGGAACATGGCGTGTCACCATTCCCGTTCCCAACGAAGGAGGCAAGTGGCGTCGCGACATCAAGATTGACTGCAACAATAATAATACGTTTGAGATGCGCCTTAAGAGCTATCCCGTGTTCGCTATCCGTATGACCAAGCTCAACGGCGGTAACGCTACCGGCGACATTGTGGAACTCAACAAGGGCGGTGCCGGCAACCCCAACCCGAAGAACGGTATCGACCTCGGCGACGGAACCCAGCTGCTTATCTACAACCTCGGTACCCGCCCCGCATACGAAGGTCTGGATCAGGCTCTCTTCCGCGTGTTCCAGTTCAAGATTGCCGATATTCCTTGGGCAAATATGACTCCGGCTACCGCATACTACGATGTATACTGGGCACGCACCTTCAAGAGCGAAGATGAAGCCAAGGCTTTTGCCGAAGCTCAGGTAGCACGTGGTGAATAATCTATCAAAACCATCTAAAACGACAATGAAAAAGATATTGACATTCATATTGTCGGCCGCCTCGATTCTCGCAGCACAGAGCTGCTGCGAGATTGAGGACGGATGGACCGACATCGACAGCTGGCCAGCTCCGGCTAAAAAATACGAGCCCCGCACGGACTATACATTCAACCACCCGTGCATGCTCCACAGCGCTTCCGACCTTGACTACACCAAGAGCCATCTCGGACAGGAGCCTTGGGCAGAGGCTTACAACAAGCTGCTTACAAGCGACTTCTGCAACGCCAACTATAAGCCGCGCCCTGTGGAATACCTCGCGCGTCTTGACGCCGGAAACTGGGGCGACGGCGGCGGCCGCTGGGACGATGCCGGTATCCGCGACCTCTTCTATCCCGGTATCCACAACAACTATGTGAATTTCTATCAGGACTGCGCTGCCGCATACCAGCTCGGCCTTAAATGGAAACTCGCCGGCGACGGTCAGGCCGCCGCAGCTGCCATCAACATTCTTCAGGAATGGGCAAAGGTGAACAAAGGCCTGCTCCTTGGCCGCGGCCCGCGCTTCAAGGACGAACCGGTTGACCCCAACGAGTATCTGATTATGTTCCAGATACATCAGGCTGCCAATGCTGCCGAACTCGTTCGCGACTTCAACGACTGGGACAAGTCGGACGAATTCAAGCAGGTTGTGACTTGGATGACAGAGCATTTCTATCCTTTCTGCTCCAAGTTTATAGCCACCAACATCAACGACCACTCGTGGATGAACTGGGACCTCGCGTCGATGACCGCCATGCTGTCGATAGCCATTCTTGGCAATGACATGGACAAGGTGAACGAGGCTATCCTCCACTTCAAGATGGGTCTTGGCCCGGGCTGCATCATGCGCAAGGGCGTTATCGAAGTGTCCGACGACCCCTCCGGCACAGGCGAGAAGCTTGCGCAGGGCAATGAATCGGGCCGTGACCAGGGTCACAACGTGCTCTGTGCCGCCATGCTGGGCGCTTTCTGCCAGATGGCATACAATATCGGCGAAGACCTCTTCTCCTTTGAGGACGGACGCGCTATCGCTTTCGCACAGTACATTGCCAAGTACAACCTCGTGAAGCCCGAACTCGGCAAGGATTACGACAGCGGCAATCTTACCGACGCATCGTTCCGCTATCCCGAAAGCTCGATGCCTTTCAAGGAGTACAGCTACAATGGCGGCACCATGACCAAGATTTCGGCAGCAGGCCGAGGCAACGTCCGTCCCTGCTGGGACCTTTGGGCCGGCTACTGCAAGAGCCACAACGTGAAGGCTACCTACATACAGCAGATGGCCGAGCACTTCCGTCCTGACGGCGGCGGCGGCCACTACGGCGGCAACTCCGGCGGCTTCGACCAGCTCGGGTTCTCCACCCTGATGCACCATCGCGAATAATATTGCTCAATTACTTTGATTGGCAGGGGCATAAAAACAAGATTCAGGTTTTTATGCCCCTGTTTTTCACAAAATCACTATTTTTGTAGACAAGATGAATCTTACACGTAAAATCACGTTATCTATAGCTCTTGCAGCAAGTCTTGGCGCCGCCGCCGATGTGGTGACATATCCGGCGGGACAGGGCGTGGAAACCACGGAGGATTACTCTGTGGCGGTGCGGCAGGGCGGTTCCGGCTGGAAGCCGGTGGCTGTCTATCCCGTCAAGGTCGACGAGGTGCGTGGCACCAGGCATTGTGTGGAACTCGCCTCTATGGCCTATTTCGACTTCAGCGGAACGGTTGAGGTGCGGGTGGTGCATAACCGCGGAGCGGTTGAGGCGGCGCGAGTGCGCCCCCTGTCGCAGGGCATAAAGCCGTCGGTGCAGGGC
The DNA here is from genome assembly GCA_910579035.1 of uncultured Muribaculaceae bacterium. Taxonomy (GTDB): domain Bacteria; phylum Bacteroidota; class Bacteroidia; order Bacteroidales; family Muribaculaceae; genus CAG-873. Next base: position 79,129 of record CAJTSR010000003.1, read on the forward strand.
GACACCCTCACGTTCTCGCTTTCACACCCGGCCAATCTCTCGGTAGAGGTCAACGGCGATATCTTCCATAATCTCCATCTATTTGCCAACCCGCTCGATGCCCGCCGTCCGTCGGCCAAGGAAATAAAGCGCGCGGGTCGCAAAGGCTCTAAGCTCGTTTACTTCGCTCCGGGTGTGCACCGCCTTCCCGGCGACACCCTGCGGGTGGCTTCGGGTAGCATGGTGTATGTCGACGGCGGCGCGCGGGTGCTGGGCACTCTCATAGTCGACGGCGAGCGCGATGTGCGCATCTATGGTCGTGGCGAGGTGCATCCTGCGGGTCGTGGAGCCGGCGTGTATGTGAAGCGTTCCAAGAAAGTCGAGGCAGAGGGTATCATTGTCACCCAGCTGCCGGTAGGGCAGAGCGATTCGGTGGCTGTGACAAACGTCAAGGCCATCAGCTCCTACGGCTGGGGTGACGGTATGAATGCCTTTGCAAGCAGCAATGTGCGCTACGACAGCGTGTTCTGCCGCAACAGCGACGACTGTTCCACCATATATGCCACCCGTATGGGTTTCAAAGGCAGCTGCAAGAACATTCTTATGGAAAATTCCACGCTGTGGGCCGACGTGGCACACCCTATCATGATAGGCATACACGGCAATGTCGAAGAGCCGGACACTATCGAGAATATAACTTACCGCAATATCGACATTCTCGACCATCAGGAGCGGCAGCTCGACTATCAGGGTTGCTTTGCCATAAACTGCGGCGATGAGAACCTTATCCGCAATCTTGTTTTCGACAATATCCGCGTCGAGGATTTCCGCCTCGGCCGCTTGGTGGACATACGCATTTTCTACAATAAGAAGTACTGCCTTGCGCCGGGTCGCGGCATTCACAATGTCCTTTTCAAGGATATAGTCTACAACGGCGGCCGCTCCGAGCTGTCAATCATAGCCGGGTATGACGACAGCCGCAAGGTGAGCGGCATCACGTTCGATAATCTTGTAATCAACGGAGTGCGCATCACCGACGATATGCCCGGCAAGCCCAGATGGTACAAGACCGGCGATATGGCCCGCATCTTTATCGGCGAGCACGTCGATGATGTGGTGTTTAAGTGATTAAGTGATTAGGTGGTTAGGTGATTAAGTTTACCAAGGACATATGAAAAAACTGATATATGCGATTTTGGCAATGGCGTCGATTGGCGCCAAAGCAGAGGTAGTGACATATCCTGCTGGCGATGGTGTGCTTACATCGTCGGATTATACCGTGGAAGTGCGTCAGGGCGGCGACTGGCAGCCGGTGGCGGTCTATCCAGTGAGCGTTTTCAACGTTGATAAGGCCAAAGATGCCGTAGAACGTGCCTCGATGGCTTACTTCGATTTCGATGGGCCGGTGGAAGTGCGCCTCGTCCATCATCTCGGAGCGGTCGATAAGGCCGCCGTGCGCCCCCTTTCGCGAGGCATAGTGCCCGAATTGAGCGGCGACACAATCAGCTTTTCGCTGACCGGGTCTGAAAATCTGTCGGTAGAGATAAACGGCGATCGTTTTCACAACCTCCACCTGTTTGCAAATCCGGTCGATGCCAACCGTCCAACAGCCAAGGAGCTGAAAAAGCTTAAGAAAAACAAGAAGTTCGTCTATTTTGCTCCCGGTGTGCACCAGCTGCCCGGCGACACTATGAGGGTCGAATCAGGCACGACGGTGTATGTCGACGGCGGTGCGCGCGTATACGGCGCTATCATAGCCGACGGTGTTCGCGATGTAAAGATATACGGTCGTGGCGAGGTGCACCCCGCCGGCCGTGGATCGGGCGTGAACATACGCCGGTCGAAGAATGTGGAGGTCGACGGCTTGGTGACCACGCAGCTGCCTGTGGGCGGTTCCGATTCCGTAAGGGTGTCGAATGTCAAGGCTATAAGCAGTTATAACTGGGGCGACGGCATGAATGTGTTTTCAAGCTCTAACGTGCACTACGACCGTGTGTTCTGCCGCAACAGCGACGACTGCTCCACGGCTTATGCCTCGACTCAGGGCTACAAGGGCAGCTCCAGGAACGTGCTTGTGGAAAACTCCGTACTGTGGGCCGACGTTGCACACCCCATCAACGTAGGCGGCCATGGCGACCCGGCCGGAAGCGACACCGTGGAGAACGTCACATACCGCAATATCGATATTCTCGACCATGCCGAGAAGCAGCTCGACTATCAAGGCTGTATGGCTATCAATCCCGGCGACAATGTGTTGGTTCGCAATATTGTTTTCGAGGATATACGGGTGGAGGATATCCGCAGGGGGCAGTTGCTCAACGTCCGCATCGGTTTCAACAAGAAATATTGCGTGTCGGTGGGGCGTGGTGTTGACAATGTGCTGTTTAAGAACATAAGCTACAACGGCACGAACAGCAACCTCTCGATAATTGCCGGCTACGACGAAGACCATAAACTGTCGGGCATCACATTTGATAATCTCGTTATCAACGGAGTGCGCATCACCGACGATATGCCCGGCAAGCCCAGATGGTACAAGACCGGCGATATGGCCCGCATCTTTATCGGCGAGCACGTCGATGGTGTGGTGTTTAAGTAGTTAGGTGTTTAAGTGGTTAGGTGGTTGGGTTTCACCAAAGACATATGAAAAAACTGATATATACACTTTTGGCAACGGCGTCGCTTGGAGCGGCTGTGTTGCCGGCCAATGGCGAAGTAAGGGGCGGTAAGCCCGACTGGATTAACTTCGGATTCTACGAGAAAGCGAACGACGAGCTTGCATCGGCTGCCGTCGACAGTGCCCGCGTGGTATTTCTCGGCAATTCCATAACTCAGTTTTGGGTCGAGCGTCGTCCCGGCTTTTTCGCCGCGCATCCCGGCTATGTGGGCCGTGGCATTGCCGGGCAGACCACTTACCAGTTTTTGGGGCGTTTCCGCGAAGATGTTATCAATCTTCGTCCTGCCGTGGTGGTAATCAATGCAGCCACTAACGATGTGGCCGAGAACACCCACGTCTATGACGAAGAACGCACTTTCGGAAACATTGTGTCGATGGTGGAGCTTGCTCAGGCAAACGGCATCAGGGTGATTCTCACTACCACGTTGCCGGCCATAGGGTTTGGTTGGGATCCGACAATTACCGATGCTCCCGCCAAGATTGCGGCGCTCAACAAGCGGCTGCGAGCTTACGCATCGGATAAAAACATTCCTTTTGTAGATTATTACTCGGCTATGGCCGCCGATGACGGCAGCGGCGCGCTCAAGCCGGGATATAGCAATGACGGTGTTCATCCCACTGTCGAGGGCTACGAGGTGATGGAAGCGCTCATCGTGCCCGTAATCAATTCTGTACTGTGATATGAAAAAGATAATGGCACTGCTGTTTGCGGCAGTGATGGCGGGCGCTATGCTTGCCGACGCAAAGATAAAGCATCCGAGCCTGCTTTTCACACCCGACAGGGTGGAGGCGGCCCGCAATGCTGTGAAATCCGATACCGCCATGGCCTCTGCATGGCATAAGATACTCGCCGAGGCCGACGCGCAGCTTGTCAAAGGCGATGTGCGCAAACTCGAGTACCCGGCACTGGCTTTCCAGATGACCGGCGACAAGCGCTATGCCGACAAGATCCGCGAGGTGCTGCTCAAAACGGCCAAGGTGAAGTCGTGGGGCGATTCCGAGATGCTTGCCCGCAAGCCCGCGTGGCGCTCGGAGCTGCAGATGGCGCATCGTGCATTTCAGCTCGCTCTGGCTTATGATGCTGTATACAACGAGCTTAGTGCCTCCGACCGCCGCGAGATAGCGCAGGGACTCTACAATCTCGCGGTTGAGCCGCTGCTCGGCGACTGGCTCAACGAGCCTACGCGGGTGCATTCGCTCAACTCGATGGGCCACAACTGGTGGACCTCATGCGTGGGTATGGGAGGTATTCTCGGCCTTGCTTTGGCAAACGAGCTGCCCGGCATGGAGGCGCAGGTGGAGGCAGCCGTGGAGTCGCTCCCTGAGTGGTTCGATTTCGCCGGCGATGTCATACAGCGCAAGCCCAAGACTTTCGACCGCGACGGCGGTATGTACGAGAGCATCAACTACGCGAGCTTCGGTACGACGGAGGCTCTGCTGCTGCGCCTTGCGTGGCTCAACAGCCACCCCGGAGCCAAGCTTGAGCCTATAGACCAGATGGAAAAACTCGCCCCATTCTTCTGCCATGTGGCTTATCCACGCACAGGCGAGCTATATAGCATAAACTTCGGCGACAGCCATAAGAATGTTACCGGCGAAGCCTCTATGCTGTTGGCCTATGCCATGGGGGCTGAGGCGCCCGAAACGCTATGGTATGTCGACCAGCTCCGTGCCGGACAGCATCGCGAGGGCTTCCCGCGCCATTTCCCCATGGGCTTCCTCTATATCCCGCGCGGTAAGAAGGCGCCGGCAAGTCCCGCGCTTCCCACCTCGCATCTGTGGAAGGACTTCGGCTGGGCCACTATGCGCGATTCGTGGGATAAGGACGCCACGATGCTGGCAGTGAAAAGCGGTATGACGTGGAATCATAGCCATGCCGACGCCAATTCGTTCATTGTTTTCCACAAAGGTGTCGACATTATCAAAGACGCCGGTAACTGTAGCTATGGCAAGCCCGAGTATCGCGGCTACTTCTTCCAGAGCGACGCACACAATGTGGTGAAGTTCGACGGCGAGGGGCAGCCCGCTTATCAGCAGTACCACGGCGCTATGCTGCCCGGCTCTGTGAGCGGTCTTCTCGATGCGGGCAATATCAAGTATGTGATGGCCGACGGCACAGGGCCGATGAGCCACGCCTTCAACCGTAACTTCCGCCATTTCCTGTGGATAGACAATGTTATCTACATTATTGACGACCTCGGCAGCCATAAGCCGGGGCACTACGAATGGCTGTGGCACCCCGGAGGCGAGGCCGTCAAGCGCGGCTACGACCTCAATGTCACCAACGGCAACTCCGCCGTGGCAATTCGTCCGCTATATCCCCGTCTGTTGGCTTACAGCGGCTTTGTGCACGACTATCCCGACGATTTGTACTGGGAAGAGCGTCAAGGCCCTACCGAAGACCTCCGTGGCACCGAGAAATACTGGAGCTTCCACCTGCCCGAAACCGTGAGCAAGGTAAAGGGGGTGACTGCCGTAATACTCAAGGACAGCCCCGACCAGAAAGAGCTTCCGCAGATGGAACGCAGGCAGGGCGCCGACTGGATAGGTCTGCGCGTGACTTACAAAGGCAAGGTTACCGACATATACATCAACCAGCTTGCCGACGGACGGCTGATGCACCTCAACTCGTGGATCGAAGCCGACGGGTGGAATACCGACGCCTATATGTTTGCGGTGTCTTATCCCGAAGGCACTTCTTCGGCTGATGCCAAGGAGCTGTTCATAGGCCACGGCAGCAGCCTGCGCCGTGGGGACGATGTGCGCTTCTCGTCGCTTGCCAAGCTCAATGTGATAGCCAAGGACGGCAAAGTGCAGGCGGCAGGCCAACCCCGTATGCGCTTCTCCCTCAAGCAGAACGGCAAACTCCGCAAATACACCCTCACCGCCGACTAACCCCCGCCATTACAAAACATAATTGCCCGCAGCCTGAATCTCGGTTGCGGGCAATTATGTTTAGAGGAATTATACTGTAAATCCTGAAGTTATGAAGTTTTGGAAATAAACAGGAGGTATCACTATTTCGTTCAGAGCCGTGTCGGCCGTCTTTATAGACAGAGCGCCACGGAGCGCCCCGTAGTTGAAAGATGCAAATTGCACCAAAGCAAGGGGGTTGAATTCGACCCGTCCTTCGTTGTTGCGGAGCTCTTCGACGGATTCTTGCGAAATTTCGAAATAGCTCGTCATAACGGCTTTCATTATAAATTCGCCTGAAGATGATGCCGAGAGGGTTATTTTGTTTGCAAGAAGACGTTGTTCTTCGTCGTAGGAGAACTCTATGTCGGTGTTGAATGATATTTCGCGACCCGTTTCCAGTGGCTTGTCGGTGAGGACGGCAAACTGCTCAAGATCTATTTTTCTGTATTTATACTGCATAGGTTGTCGGTGTTGATATATTGAAGAAGCTTCCCGAGCTTGTCTTAGCTGAATATACCTTGCTGCTTGCTGTTTGTTTGTGGGTGATTCTTGCCGGGAATGAGATTGTGGCTGTAAATTCGTAGGGACGGTCGATATGGACTATCTGTTTGCCGATGGCACTTTGTATTCGGCTAATTGTTTCGAGAGTAAGGTTTTCCGCTCCTTTGAGTATTTTTGCCACATAGGCGGGAGATACTTCCATTTTTTCGGCCAGTGCCTTTTGTGTCATTTCGTTTGTGCGCAGGTAATGGTACAATGCAAGTGCCACGTCCTGCGACATAGAGCGCCACGCGCGGCTTTCCTTGCGTTCGCGTGCACGCCGAGCAGAAGCCTCGGAGCGAGGTCTGATCGCGGCGTCAAGTTTATCTAAGTTCAATTCCATAATTAGTTGTTAACCAATCTGCGATTATATAGGGGACTGCTATGAAAAGTTGTCTATCAAATATTTTCGTACACGACGTATGTCTTTAAGTACAAAATCTTTGATTCCGGGCGAAGTCTGTATTTTATCTCCGAGCTTTATGCCTCCACCTGTTATAACATATTTGTTTGGCGCAAGTTTTATGGCATAAAGCCTTAACAGAGATGGCCGTCCGGGACCGTATGATTTTACAGGAGTATATTCGTATACGTTTTTAAATTCGCCATCAAGATATTTAAAATGTGAGTCTAAATCAGGGATTTCATTATTTTCTGAGTTTAGGGCAAGCTCTTCTAAAAATATTTCTAACTCTTCTGCCTCTTTGATTACCTGCCGTGTGGCTGACTCGATATTTGGTATATTTTTCCATACTTCATTTTCCAAAAAGCTTTCATTTTCTTTAAAGAAAGTGCGTACATATGTTGTGTCATTGTGCATGTCAAAAAATTTGTCGTATTCATTGTCTTCTTCGCCATATTTGATGCTTAGCAGACTTTTCCCAAAAATTGATACAATAGAGATATCATCATCGTTGTTTTTCATAATATTAATTTGTGGGTTAATATATAAAAAATTATTCTATAGTGCAAAGGTATGAATTTCTTGGGATAGCACAAAATAAAAAGACAATAAAATTAACTTATAGGTTGATTTTTGTATGGGCATTTGTGGTTAAGTGGCGGGGTGGGGCTTGTCGTATTATGTTGCGAATGAGAAATGCTATGTTTATGAAGTTTAAACGATATTTGGCCTGTTTGTTGGCAGGTGTTGCCGCGTTCGGTGTTGCCGGGCAGTCGGTTTATCCGGGACAGCACGAAGGGCGGCTGGCTGTGGAAATGAAAGGTGATGTGAAGGCGTATGCTTTCGACCTTAGGGACGTGCGGCTGCTTCCGGGGCGTGTGCGTGATAATTTGGAGCGCGATTCGGCGTGGATGGCCTCGGTAGAGGTGCGCCGACTGGTACACAGTTTCCGCAATAATGCCGGAGTGTTTGCCGGCTTGGAGGGCGGCTATGAGAGCATACCGAAGTACGGAGGCTGGGAATCGCTCGACTGCGACCTGCGCGGACATACCACCGGCCATTTCCTGTCGGCCTGTGGCCTTATGTACGCGGCCACCGGCGCAGAACTGTTCAAGCTTAAAAGCGACAGCATTGTCGACGCCCTTGCCGAGGTGCAGACAGCGCTCGGCTCTTCAGGCTATCTCAGCGCTTTCCCGGAGCAGCTGATAGAGCGCAACCTCGCGGGGAAAAGTGTGTGGGCGCCGTGGTACACGCTCCATAAGATATTGGCCGGGCTTATCGACTCGTATCTGTACTGCGGCAACGACCGCGCCCTCGAAGTTGCCAACAAGATGGCCGACTGGGCCTATGCCAAGCTGATAGGCAGGCCGGAGGAAACGAGGCGCCTGATGCTGCGCAACGAGTTCGGCGGCGTCAACGAGGCTTTCTATAACCTCTATTCCATCACTGCCGACAAGCGCCACAAGGAGCTTGCCGAGTATTTTTATCACAACGATGTAATAGACCCGTTGCGTCACGGCAGGGACGATATGGGCACAAAGCATACCAATACCTTTATTCCCAAATTGATAGGCGAGGCTCGCAACTACGAGTTGTGCGACGCGGAGCATAGCCGTGATATGGCGGAGCTATTCTATGGCACGGTGACGGGAAGCCACGCTTTCGTTACAGGCTCTGTGAGCCAGAAAGAGCATTTTTTCGATACTTCCAAGTTCTCGAAATTCCTCAACGGTTATACCGGCGAAAGCTGCTGCACATACAATATGCTCAAGCTCGCGCGTCATCTTTTCTGTTGGGACGCCTCGGCGGCGGTTGCCGATTATTATGAGCGGGCGCTATACAATCATATCCTCGCGCAGCAGGACACCGAGAGCGGCATGGTGTGCTACTTCCTGCCTATGCTCAGCGGCGCATACAAGGTTTACAGCACGCCGGAGCATTCGTTTTGGTGCTGCGTGGGCAGTGGCTTCGAGAGCCACGCCAAATATGCCGAGGCGATATATTATCACGGCGACAATGAGTTGTTCGTAAATATGTTTATGCCGTCGGAACTGAACTGGCGGGATAAGGGTCTAAGGCTTACCCAGCGCACGCGCTTCCCTGAGGAACAGACTACCGTGCTCACAGTCAACGAAGCACCGTCGTCGAAACTCGCCATATCGCTGCGCTATCCTGAGTGGAGCGGCAAGCCTGTGGTTAAGGTCAACGGGCGCAAGGTTGCCGTCAAGGCTGCTCCGTCGTCGTATATCACTCTGAACCGCCGTTGGAAAGCCGGCGACAGAATCGAGGTGGAATATCCGATGAGCCTGCGTGTGGAAACTGCTCCCGACGATGCCTCTCGCGGAGCGCTTATGTACGGCCCCGTGGTGCTGGCCGGAGATCTGGGCACAGAGGGTATGGTCGCTCCGGCGCCGTTTTCCGACCCCACGGTCCGGAATGATTACTATGCGTACGACTACAAAATCCCTGCGGGGCTGAACACGACTCTTGACCCGGCGTCTGTCCGCCGCGTGGAGGGACTGAGGTTTGAAACAGCCGACGGTCGCCGCATAGAGCCGTTGTACGATATCCACCACCGTCGCTACGTGGTATACTGGAATCTAAACAAATGATATTCATAATGAAATTAGCAAGCACATTATCGGCACTACTCCTTGTCGCAGCCTCGGCCACGGCGAGAGAGTTCGTGCATCCCGGCCTGTCGTATACCGACCGGGATATCGAGCGTATGCAGCAGCTTATCGCTGATGGCGCCGAACCTTATTGCGCTACATTCGATGCGCTGAAAAACAGCAAATATTCAACTGTCGGTGCTGAAATCACCCCTATAACGAGTATTCCCGAAGGGCGCTTCAACGCCACTGTGGGCGAGGACGGACGCCGTGTCCACGATCTGGCCTTGATGTACAGACTCACGGGCGACCGCGCTTATGCCGACGAGGCTGTGAAGCGCCTTAACCGCTACAACGGCTTGACAAACTGCAGCGCCCGTGGCACCGGCCCTCTCGACAACGGCAAGGTGTATCTTATGATTGAAGGTGCCGAGCTGTTGCGCGATTACGACGGCTGGGCCGAAGCCGACCGCCGTGCCTTCGCCGATATGCTGGTACACCCCGGCTACAGCGACACCGAGTTCCCGTCGGGCAGCTACAATCTGGACGATGCCAAGAACGACGTCACATTCTACTGGAATATCTACCAGTTCGACCAAGGCCGATGGGGCAATCAGGGCCTGTTTGCCGCCCGTGCTATGATGGCTATGGGCATATTTCTTGATAACGAGAAGATTTATGACCGCGCACTGCGCTACCTGCGCAGTATGGACGCCCGCGAGGACGATATTCCATATCCCTGCCAGACGCCTGTGAGCGGCAGCGAGAACAATGCCGCCGACACCAACCGTACCCACATATCGTATAACGGCTCGTGGAAACCCTCCGACAGGCAGTTCATATCCGACGAGGCGCTCCAGTACTATATCTATGCCAACGGCCAGTGTCAGGAAACATGCCGCGACCAAGGCCACGCCATGGTGGGAGTTGGGCTGTATACCGATCTTGCCGAGATGGCCGCGAGTCAGGGTGACGACCTTTACGGCGATCTCGACTGTCGCATACTGCTCGGACTGGAGTATTCCATCAGATACAATATGACTCACGACTGGCCCGAGCCGTGGGAGCCGTCGGGCTATTCCAAGACTGAGGCCGACTGTACCTTCGATAACGGCGTTTTCTATCAGGCCAAATCACGCTCGCCGCGCTGGGAGGCTATCAAACCTTATGCCGAAGACCGCTACAAGGCGTTCAGTTGTGTGCGCTATCTCTCGCAGGCTCTTGCCCACTATAAGCACCGAGGCAGGGACAGCCGGTCGGAATCGCTTGACCCTTCGCGCTACGAATGGCTTCAGAAGGCTGTCGACCAATACATCGGCGACGGCATCGAGGACTGGGGCGCTTCAGGCCATCACTATGAGTGGAAAGGGTGGGGCACACTCACCAAGCGCATTCCCGAAAATTCGGACAGCGGCACAACCTCGATAGGCACCGTGGAGCCGGATAAAGCCTCGGCGCCGGAGTACTACAATGTGGCAGGCTATAAGGTGGACGGCGATAATCTTAAGACAGGTCTTTACATAGAGCGCCGTGGCAATGACAGCAACCTAATCCTCAAGGTAGAATGAGAACGCTGTTACTTTCCTTGTTTGCGTGGCTCGCATTGGCAGGAGCCGCTCAGCACGCCCCGTATAACTATGTGGCAGAGGCTCCCGGCATCGTGTCGACGGAGAACGGACAGCCACACGAAGGCTTTCTCTGGATAGCACCCGGCACTGAGCGTGTCGAAGCCCTGATGTTCGCCTTTCAGAATATGAATGAGGAAACGCTCTTCTCGATGCCGGCATTCCGCGAGCGTATGGGCGCGGCCGGTGTGGCCTTGCTTTGGATAGCTCCGGGCTTCGGACAGGAGTGGGACGTCAATCAGGGTGTGCAGGACGCTTTCGACGGTCTTTTGCGCAATATCGCCGAAACAAGCGGCCACGCCGAGCTTACCGAAGTGCCACTGATTCCTTTCGGGCATTCGGCGCAGGCAACTATGCCGTGGAATTTCGCCGCGTGGAATCCCTCGCGCACGCTGTGCCTCATATCCTACCACGGCGATGCTCCGCGCACCAATCTGTGCGGCTACGGACGCTCTAACGTGGAGTGGGGGCGCACACGCAATATCGACGGCATACCCGGCCTTATGGTTATGGGCGAGTACGAGTGGTGGGAAGCTCGGCTGCGTCCGGCTCTCGCGTTCCGTATGATGTATCCAGGTTCCTGCATATCGTTTTTAGGAGATGCGGGGCGCGGGCACTTCGATGTTTCGGACCGTACAGCCGATTATATAGCCTTGTTTGTTGAAAAAGCGATGGCTTCGCGTGGCAAGGAGCTTCGCAGGCTCGATCCTGCCGACGGCTGGCTTGCGCAGACTTGGAGCCCGGGGCAGCGCTACAGCTCGCGCTGCAAGCCGGCACCGGCTGCTGAGTACGACGGTTGCCGCCACGAGGCGTTCTGGTATATCGACGGCGAGATGGCGCGCATGGCCGAACAGCGCTATGCCGAAACCGACGGCAAGTCGCCCCGCTACCTCGCTTTTGAGTACAATGGCACGCCGGTGACATTTAACGCCAAGGGACATTGCAAGAACGTTGTCGAGGTGACGCCCGATGCCGATGACTGCTTTACCGTCGGCGTGTTCGAGTGCGACAGTACCCGCAGCATTCGGCTTGGGCAGGCAAAGGGGGCGGAGATACGCTATGTCTGCGGTCCGGCGGTGGCTCTGGGTAACGGTGTTTTTCGGGTTGACCGCAGCCATCCGACATGGCGCAACCCGAGGCGCCTCGGCAGCATCACCCTTGTAGCCGAATGGCCCGGCGACGATACCCACAAGGAAACGGTTCAGGAAATAGAAGTGCGCTTAGAGGGTATTTAATAATGTCTGTTAAAATAGTTTTGGCATGTAATAGCATGCTAACACTATGATGGCCAATGCGGCTATGGCGCATAGACCTGCGAGCTTTTTGCAATCGGAGATATAGGCAATTATGGTAAGCGCGACAAACATCGCCAATACAAAGAAAAGGCCTAATATGTATCCGATATTATTGCCGATTGACAGGCATATGGCTCCTATGATAGTCCCTGATATAGAAACCATTCTGAATATGTTGGCGTAATTGCCTTCCGGTCGTTTCATAATTATTAGCACGCTCCTTGTCGTTTCTGCTGATATACACATCTTTCAGATATGTAACTGTCAGTTTGTTGATAATGTTCGCAGAATAGCGTGTGTTTGCTATTGGGCGGGAGCCTGCTGTTGAGTGCAAGAGTGCGTGTTTTCGTATCTTGGGATATGAAACATGCACTTTCTCTTATCCTTGTGTCTGCGGCTTTGGGTGCCGCGGCCCGGTCGTTTACCTCGGTAACAACTACGGAGTCTGCCGTATGGAAGCCGGGAGCCGTAGTAAGTTTGTCGAACAAAGCCAAAGGGACGGTAGTAGAAACGCTTGCCGACAGCCTTGAATTTGGCCGTTGGGGCACCTGCTTCAACGAGCGAGGCTACGATGCCATCTCGATGCTGCCCGACAGCGCGCAGGCGTCTGTGATGCGGCGCGTGTTTGCCCCGGACGGTGAACTGCGCATAAACATGGGTCGCATACCTATGAATGCCAACGACTATGCCCGCGACTGGTACAGCTGCGACGAGGTGGCCGGTGATTTTGCGCTCGAACATTTCAACATCGACCGTGACCGCGAGGCCATTATCCCCTTTATAAAGAGAGCGCAGGCCTTATGCCCCGGTATGACGTTCTGGGCGTCGCCGTGGTGCCCGCCGTCGTGGATGAAGATAAATGCCGACTATCCAGTGCGCAGCGACCGTACCAACACTATGGATCCGCGCAAGGACGCCTTGCTGTTTGCCGGCACGCCGGACGGCAACCGCGACGACTATAAGGCGCCAAAAGGTATTTTCCCGCCGAGATTGTCCGAAACCGACTATTTCATAATGGATTCTCGTTATCTTCAGGCATATGCCGATTATTTCGGACGCTTCATCGATGCCTATGCCGCGGAGCAGATACCGATAGATATGGTGATGTACCAGAACGAGGCGTGGAGTTACACGCCATATCCCGGCTGCGCGTGGACTCCCGAGGGCATAGTTCGGTTCAATGCCGAATATCTTGTGCCAACTCTCGCCCGCACCCACCCCGGGGTGGAGGTGTATTTCGGCACTATCAACACCAATCGTTTCGATGTGATAGACAAGGTGCTGTCCGACAGCCTTATGTCGGCCTCGGTCAAGGGCGTCGGCCTTCAATGGGAAGGCGGCCAGATACTGTCGCGCCTGCGCGACAAATATCCTCATCTGCGTTATGTGCAGACCGAGGGCGAATGCGGCTGGGGGTCTTTCGACTGGAACGCCGCCGAGCATACATTTGAAAGGATAAACCATTACCTCGGAAACGGCGCGCAGGATTATACTTTTTGGAATTTCATTCTTGCAGATGACGGCGAGAGCGGCTGGGGCTGGAAGCAGAACGCCCTGATACGGGTCGATTCGGCCAAGGGTGCCTGCACGTATACTCCGGAATATTATGCCGTGCGCCACTATGCCGAATTTATACCTTCGGGCAGCCGTATCGTTGCCCGTTCGGGCGGTGATACCCCGGTGCTTGTCGCGGTAACGCCGTCGGGAACGTACGTGGTCGTAGCAGCCAATCTCGGCGACAAAAAAGCCGTGGTTTCTGCCCCGATAGGTTCGAAGTACCTCAACATCAAGCTTAAGCCCCATACTCTCACCACCCTTTCCGATGCTGTTGAGTGAAAGAGCCGCGTTGTGCGTATTTTCAGATAGTGAAGTCAATATGACTACCCGCTTAGAAAGAGAATAATCCGTTTTTATGAAGAATACCGTTTCCCTGATTGTAGCTATGGCTCTGGCGCTTCCCGCCGGGGCGCAGCATCTCAACCTTAAATCGCCCGACGGGCGCAACACGATAGAATTTGCAAAAGACGGGCGCCAGCTTACCTATTCGGTGGCTGTCGACGGCGAGCAGGTGGTGCTGCCGTCGCGTGCAGGACTCGACTTGGATAACTGGGTCTGGGAAATGGCTCTCGGCAAGCGCGACCTCGAGCAGCCTCAGTGCTGGATGGACATGCTCACTGTCGACAGTGTGAGCTATGCCGACCCTGTGCGCTCCGCATGGACGCCGCTGTACGGCGAGCGTTCGCTGGTAAAGGATAACTACAACAGCGCCACCCTCCACATGAGCCGCAAGGACAAGAGCGACTACCGCCTCGATGTGGAAGTGCGCGCATACGACGAGGGGCTTGCCTTCCGTTATTTCTTCCCCGAGCACCCGGCCGCAATCTTCCACAAGGTTGTTGCCGACCTTACAGACTATACGTTCCCTGAAGGGACTATGGCATGGAGCGAGAAGTGGGCGCAGTCGACATTCGATTATTCGCCGGTCGACTCCATAAAGAGGCCGGTAGAGCGCGCACTCACGCTTAAGACGCCCTCCGGCAAGTGGGTGGCCCTTCTTGATGCCGACGTCGACGACTGGTGCCTTACCAAGCTGCGCGCGCGCGACGGCAAGCCCGGCACTCTCGAATCGGTGATGTACTCGCCTGTCGACATCGTTACCTACTATGCCACTCCGTGGAAGGTGATAATGACAGCCGACACTCCCGGCCGCCTGATAGAGAACAACGACATAGTGCTCAATCTCAATCCGCATAGCGAAGGCGATTTCTCGTGGGTGAAGCCCGGCAAGATTATGCGTTCGCCCATATCTACTGAAATGGGATTGAAAACCATCGACTTCTGTGCCGAGCACAACATACCCTATATGCTCTACGACTGGCAGTGGTACATGCCTTGCGCCAGCCACGACGGCGATGCCACAAAGGTGGTGGAGTCGCTCGATATGAAGCGTGTGCTCGACCACGCAAAGGAAAAAGGAGTCGGGGTATGGCTGTATGTCAACCAACATGCCCTTATGAAGCAGATGGACGATGTGTTCGCCCAGCTCAAAGACTGGGGCGTGGCAGGTATGAAATCGGGCTTCGTGCAGTACGCGAGTCACCGTTGGGCCACTTGGCTGCACGATATGGTGCGCAAGGCATCGGAGTACGGCATTATGATGAATATACACGACGAATACCGTCCGTCGGGCTTCTCGCGCACCTATCCCAACCTGCTCACGCAGGAAGGAATCTGCGGCAACGAGGAATTTCCCGATGCCACCCACAATACAATTCTGCCGTTTACCCGCATGCTGAACGGCGCGGCTGATTACACCATTTGCTACTACGACAAGCGACTTAAGAACACCCACGCGCATCAGCTTGCTGCCTCGCTCGTGTTCTACAGCCCTCTGCAGACTATCTACTGGTACGATAATCCCACAATGTATGGCGGCGAGCCTGAAATAAAGTGGTTTGAGGACCTCGAAACAGTGTTTGACGACACCAAGGTGCTGTCCGGCTATCCCGGCGAGAGCATCGCCGTGGCGCGTCGCAAGGGCTCGGACTGGTGGGTGGCCGCGCTCGCTAACAACGAAGGTGGCCGGCAGGAAATCAAGCTCGACTTCCTCGAGCCCGGTGCCAAATATGTGGCAGAGATATACACCGACGATGAAAAGGCCGGCACACGCACGCAGGTGGCCATCAGCACCAAGAAGGTGAAGAGTTCCGACACGCTTCGTTTCGATCTCAAACCCCGTGGCGGCGTGGCGTTAAAAATAACCCGCATTTGAGTGTGATGCCGTTCTGCATCGTATTATATGCGTAACTAAGGTACAAACAAGGTAAAAAAGACTGTGTTAGGACGCAGTTTTTTAAGGTTGGATAATGATTTATTAAGGTTAATGGACAAATTGAAATTCCTGATGATAATGATTTGCATCTCGTTCGCTGCGACAGCGGGCGGGAAGCAAATCTTGTCTAACCCGGCGAATGCCGGTGGCGACATCTATGTTAACCCCATTATCCATGCCGATTACTCCGATCCCGATCCTGTTGCCGCTCCCGACGGCAAGACTTTCTATATGACCGCGTCGAGCTTCCAGTGTACCCCGGGCCTGCCGATTCTGAAATCGACCGACCTCGTTAACTGGACTCTCGTCAACCACGCCATCAAAGACGTTCCTCCGGCAGAGTTCTACAGTGCCGCGCCCCGCCACGGCAAGGGAGTGTGGGCGCCCTGCATTCGCTATCACGGCGGCGAGTACTACATCTACTGGGGCGACCCTGACTTCGGTATCTACATGGTGAAGGCTTCCGACCCCGAGGGGCAGTGGAGCGAGCCTGTGCTTGTCAAGGCCGGAAAAGGACTTATCGACCCCACGCCTTTGTGGGACGAGGACGGCAAGGCATATCTTGCCAATGCCTGGGCGGCTTCGCGTGCCGGTTTCAACAGCATAGTCACTATAAGCGAGATGAGTGCCGACGGCACCCGCGTGCTTGGCTCGCCGGTTATAGTTTTCGACGGCAACGACGGCATCAACCACACCATCGAAGGACCGAAATTGTACCGTCGTGGAGAGTACTATTATATTCTCGCCCCTGCAGGAGGCGTGGTCGATGGCTGGCAGCTTGCCCTGCGCTCGAAAAACATATACGGGCCTTACGAGAAAAAAATAGTTATGGCGCAAGGCTCCGCGCCATTCAACGGCCCTCACCAAGGAGGCTGGGTAACTACTGCCGCAGGCGAGGACTGGTTTATAAACTTTCAGGACAAGGCCGCCTATGGCCGAGTGCTCCATCTCAATCCTCTCCGTTGGGTCGACGGCTGGCCGGTGATAGGCGAGGACGCCGACGGCGACGGCTGCGGCCAGCCCGTGGTGAAGCATCGCAAGCCTGCCGGATTGCAGCCCTCCGAGGGCGGTGTGCGAGGCAGCGAGCTCTTCCAGTGGCACGCCAATTACAACGATTTCTTCGGATTCCCGGCACCCGGTGCCATGATGCGCCTCTACGGCCACAAACTGTCTGAAAACTTTGTCAATCTTTGGGAAGTGCCCAATCTGTGGTTGCAGAAATTCCCCGCCGAGGAATTTACGGCAACAGCCAAGGTGCAGGTGTCGGCCAAGTCGGTGTCGGAAGGCGTGTCTTCCGGTATCATAGTGATGGGATGGGACTACTGCCGCCTCGGCCTTGCCAAAGAAGGCGATGATTTCGTGCTTCAGATGGCGCGTTGCACCGACGCTGAGCAGGGTTCGCCCGAATCTGTTGCCGAAATCGCCCGGATAGAGCCGTCGCGCGTGTACGGCGCAGGGCTTTACCCCAATATGGAGCGTGATTTGTGGCTCCGTGTCAAAGTAGGACGCGACGGTATGTGCCGCTTCTACTACAGCCTTGACGGAAAACGCTATGCCGCAGCCGGAGAGCCTTTCAAGGCCCGTGCCGGAAAGTGGATTGGCGCCAAGATAGGATTTTACAGCATTACACCTTTCACTACCGCCGACCGCGGGTGGATGGATATTATAGATTTCGATATAAAATAGCCATGCGTCTGACAGCTATTCTTCCATTTTCTATTCTTCTCGCATCATGCGCCTCGACAGCCTCGACAGAGAGCTTCAATGTCGATCAGGCTCTTGAATACTGCAACACGCAGGTTCACCGCAGCCTTGCCGCGCTTGGTGCTGATTCTACCGACTACACTATGATGCCCCGCAATATCCAGGGCACCGACTCTGCGTGGGCCTGCCGCAAGGCTTCGCCCGACGAGTGGTGCTCGGGTTTCTGGCCGGGCATATTGTGGTACGACTTCGAGTCGTCCCGCGACGAGATTGTGCGCGAGGAGGCCGAGCGATATACCGAGGCCCTCGAGTATCTGTCGCAGCGTCCGGCATTCGACCACGACCTCGGATTCCTGATGTTCTGCAGCTACGGCAATGCCTACCGTCTTACGGGCTGTCCCAAGTTCCGCGATATAATACTTGCCAGTGCCGACACTCTCGCCACACTTTTCAACCCCAAGGTAGGCACCATTCTTTCGTGGCCGCGAAATGTGGAAATGCTCGGTGGCCACAACACCATAATGGACAATATGATAAACCTCGAGATGCTTTTCTGGGCATCGAAGAACGGCGGCGACAAGCGCCTCTACGACATCGCGCTCAAGCACGCCGAAACCACGATGGAATATCATTTCAGGCCGGACGGCACCTGCTACCATGTGGCGGTATACGACCCTGAGAGCGGAAAATTCATAAAGGGTATGACCCACCAAGGGTATTCCGACAGCTCTACATGGGCGCGCGGGCAGGCCTGGGCCGTGTACGGCTACACGATGGTTTTCCGCGAAACGCAGGATCGCCGTTTCCTCGATTTGGCCTGCAAGGTTACCGACGCTTACCTCAAGCGACTCCCCGAGGACTATGTGCCGTACTGGGATTTCGACGACCCCGCCATTCCTGACGCGCCGCGCGACGCTTCGGCGGCAGGCGTGGTAGCCTCGGCCCTGCTCGAGCTTCAGGCATATGTCACCCCCGAAAAACGCGACGAGTACCGCGACGCGGCAGTGAAGATGCTCGCATCGCTCAGCAGCGACGAGTACCGCTCCGGCGACAAGCGCCATTCGTTCCTCGACCATTCCACCGGGCATAAGCCCGCAGGCTCGGAGATAGATGCCGCCATAGTGTATGCCGACTACTACTATATCGAAGCCCTGCTCAGATTAAAGAAGCTTGAAACCAATTCGGCAGTACTTGCCAACTTATAATCATCGATGATTCTTAGATACGTTGGCTCGGATTTGTTTTTGCGCTCGACTTATTCGTATCTTTGCATCATCATTTCAGCACGTATGAAAAAAACTCACCTCCTTATAGCACTGGCGCCTCTTATGGGCGCTTGTGCCGTTAATACCGGGCAGGTCGAAGTCACGGTGGAGAATCCTGCCACAGCCTCGCCCGAAACAGCTATTGTGGAGCTGCCTGCCTCCGACATTCTCGGACGCCTTGGTAGCGATTGCTTCGTGGTTACCGACTCGGAAGGCCGCGAGCTATGCTCGCAGCTCACGCACGATTCTTTGATAATTTTCGAGGCTGCAGTGGCTCCCGGAGCGAAGGCTACCTACTACGTGGCGGCGTCGGACACTATGCCGACGTATGCGCCGGTGGCTGTGGGGCGCCTTTACCCTGAGCGTGCCGACGACCTCGCGTGGGAGAATGACTTGGTAGGATTCCGTGCCTACGGCCCTGCCACACAGGCTAAAGGCGAGCGTGCTTTCGGCTACGACATATTTATGAAGCATTATTCGGCAGAGCCTGTGCTCGAACGCCTCTACGAGCCGGAAACCTCTCCGGCAGTATGGGCCAAGGTGGACTCTCTGAGGGCTATAGACCCCGTGCTTGCCGAAGATTTCATTAAGACGTTCTCTTACCATATCGACCACGGGCTGGGTATGGACTGCTACGCCGTGGGACCTACGCTCGGAGCCGGAGTAGCTGTGCCGCTGCTTGAAGGCGACTCGCTGTCCTACTCGTGGTGCTACGACAAGGCAGAGGTGCTTGACAACGGCCCGCTGCGCTACACCGTGCAGCTCGATTTCGCTCCGAGAGCCGTGGAAGGCGACAGCGCCGTGGTGGAGCATCGCCGTATCAGCCTCGACAAAGGCGCGCAGCTTAACCGCACACTTGTGTGGTACGACGGTCTTGGCTCGGATATCGACATCGTGGCCGGCTTCCCTCTGCGCGATAATCCCGCCTTTGTGCAGGGCGACAACATTCTTGCCGTCGCTGATCCTACCCAGGGTGACGATAACGGCAAGGCTCTTCTCGGAATAGTATTTCCGGCAGAGGCCGAAATGGCTCCTGTGATAGACAATCACCGTTTGGTAAAGACCTCCATATCACCCGACGGCGCGCTTGCATACGAGTGGGGCTTCGCGTGGGATCGCGAAGGCAAGTACCCCGACATACAGGCGTGGGCGGCCTATCTCCGCAGTGTTGACAATGCCAGAAAAAATCCTTTGAAAATATCATATAAATGAACGAGATACTTAAATTTGAACCGATATTCAAGTCTGTGATATGGGGCGGACGCCGCATTGCCGAGTTTAAGGGAATGCCGCCGCAGGGCGACCATATAGGCGAAAGCTGGGAGCTATCGCCCATGCCCGGCCATGAATCAGTAATATCGCAGGGAAGCCTCAAGGGCGAAACACTCCCTGCCGCCATCGCCGCTCACGGAGCCGATATAATGGGCGAACGCCTGTATAACCGTTTCGGAGGCAAGTTTCCCTTGTTGGTGAAGCTTATAGACTCTGCCGACGATTTGTCGGTGCAGGTGCATCCCGACGACGCTCTCGGAGCGAAGCGCCATAACTCTCTTGGCAAAACCGAGATGTGGTACTCTGTAGCTCCGGCGGAAGGCGCGTATCTATACGCCGGTTTTTCCCGCAAGCTCGATGTGGCCGAGTACCGACGCCAAGTGGCTGAAAACGAAATCATACCGTCGCTCCGCAAGTATTTTACCAAGCCTGCCGATGTGTTTTTTCTTCCGGCAGGACGTGTCCACAGCATAGGCCGTGGAAACTTTGTGCTTGAAATACAGGAGGCATCCGATATAACATACCGTATCTACGATTACGACCGCCGCGATGCCGAGGGCAATCCCCGGCAGCTCCATGTGGAGGAATCTGTCGACGCTATCGATTTCGACGATACTGCCGACGTGCCCGTACCCAATGTGCGGCCTGAGGCCGGACGCACGTCAATGCTTGCCGATTGCGCTTATTTCACCACTGAGGTTAGCGGCATTGACGGCTGCACTGTGTTCGACCTCTCCAATCGCGATTCGTTCACTATACTTGTGGTTACCGAAGGCGAGCTCGAGCTGCGCTCCGAAGGCGGCAGCGTGGGTCTGCGCCAAGGCGAAACGGCACTTGTGCCCGCGAGCGTGGCTCGTCTTGAAATATGCGGCAAGGGTGCCGTGGTTTCCACCTATATTAAATAGCCTCTAAACTATGTATAAAAACGACCAACGCACAGTGATAACCCTCGATGCCGGGGGCACAAACTTCGTGTTCAGCGCGATGCGGGGCTACGAGTTCATAATCGAGCCTATCACATATCCGTCGAACGCCCACGACCTCGATCTATGCCTCGCCACTATGGTGAAAGGCTTTACCGAGGTAATATCGCAGCTTAAGGAAAAGCCGGTGGCAATCAGTTTCGCTTTTCCCGGCCCTGCCGACTACCGCGCGGGCATTATCGGCGGCTATCTGCCGAACTTCCCTTGCTTCCGCGACGGTGTGGCACTCGGACCCTTCCTGTCTGCCAAATTCGGACTGCCTGTCTTTATAAATAACGACGGCGACCTTTTCACATACGGCGAGGCTACAGGCGGCGCGCTTCCTGAAGTCAACAGGCGTATAAAGGAGCTTGGCGGTTCGCGCCAGTATGCGAATCTCTTGGGCTATACATTCGGAACAGGACTCGGCATAGGCTCCGTGATAAACGGCCGGCTCAATCTCGGCAATAACTCATGCATAGAAACATTCTGTCTGCGCCATAAGCGCTTGCCAGGTGTGATAGCCGAGGAGGGCGCGTCCATTCGCTCTATAAAACGCGACTATGGCGTGCTTGCCGGTGACCCTGACCACGATCTCACTCCCTACGACATATTCCTTATTGCCGAAGGCCGTAAAGATGGTAACCGCGAGGCTGCAGTGAAGGCGTTCGAGATGTTCGGCGAGGTGGCGGGCGATGCCTTTGCCACAGCAGTGACGCTTACAGACTCCATCGTTGTGGTAGGTGGCGGTCTTACGGGCGCGGTGAAGTACATCAAGCCTGCTTTGCTTGCCGAGATGCGGTCGACACTCAAAACGATGAGCGACGAAACCGTGCAGCGCGTGCAGATGCGTGTGTTCGACCTCGACGACGAGCTTGAATTTGCCAAATTCGTTGTCGGCGACCCGCACCCGATTACCGTCTACGGAACGGAAAGCAAGGCTGTGTACGACCCGATGAAGCGCACCGGCGTGATTGTGTCGAAGCTTGGTGCGTCGAAGGCCATATCGATAGGCGCATATGTGTTTGCGCTGAACGCCCTCGACACGGCTGAAGCCTGACTGTGCTAACGCTCCGAAAAGATTTGTTTGCGAGCCTGCCTGCGTGAAAGCGCGGAGCAGGCTCGCCTTTTTATGCCGTTGCGCCGGAATACAAGAAAGGCGCGCGCCGCATAGGGCACACGCCTTGTGTTGGGGAGGAGGGGGAGTTATTTTCTTATTTAAGAGCGTCTTTAACGGCGTCGTTGGGCACCATTTCCTCTTTGAAGATGTAAGCACCGGTCTTGGGCGACTTAACCATTTTGATTACCTTGCTATAGGTACGGCCTTCGCCTTTCTGGAGCGATGCGACGGTTTTCTTTGCCATATCTTAGAGTGTGTTATTTGATTTCTTTATGGATTGTCATGCGCTTAAGAATGGGGTTGTATTTCTTAAGTTCAAGACGTTCGGTGGTGTTCTTGCGGTTTTTGGTGGTGATGTAGCGGGAGGTGCCGGGCATTCCGCTGGCTTTATGTTCGGTGCATTCGAGTATCACCTGTACGCGATTGCCTTTTGCTTTCTTTGCCATGGTGCGTTAATTCGATAATTAATTGTGGGGGCTTAGATGATAAATTTGATGTCGGAATCCTTGAGGAAGCCTTTTTCGTATGCCTGAATCATAGCTGCGTCGAGGCCCAGCTTGTTGATGGTGCGGAGGCCGGCGGCAGAGATGGTAAGGCTAATCCATACACCCTGTTCTACCCAATAGAACTTTTTGGTGAAGAGGTTGACATTGAATTTGCGCTTGGTGCGACGCTTCGAGTGCGAAACGTTATTTCCCACAATCGCTTTTTTGCCGGTAATCTGACAAATCTTTGACATGGCTGTTAATGGTTTATCGTTCTTTTGTTTCTTTTTAAGCATCAGGAGTTTGCGGCCGGCATCGCAATTCTCATATCAGCGCCGGGTGCATCTTTCCCGACGCCTTTAATTAGGATGCGCCGCAAATCAGAGTGCAAAGTAACTACTTTTTTCGCAAACAGCCAAATAATCACACTCTTTTCTGCTCTTTTTTTGCGCTTGGCACCCGCTGCGAGGCCTTTTTTGACATAAGGAGGAGCTTTTTCGCTTTTTTTTCAGTAACTTTGTGGGAAACTGCCAATCACAATATGCAATGAGCCAAGATCCGGACGACATATACCCTGAAGAACAGATTCCGCAGGATATGGAATTTGAAGAAGAACCGGTCGAGGAAGCCCCTGCGAAAAGGGCGCCGTACACCTCGCCTGACGAACTCGTGCGCCATCATCTGCGCGGAATGTACCAGAGCTGGTTTCTTGAGTACGCGTCGTATGTGATACTGGAGCGTGCGGTGCCCAACATCGAGGACGGCCTCAAGCCTGTGCAGCGCCGCATACTGCATGCCATGAAGACCATCGACGACGGCCGCTTCAACAAGGTCGCCAACATTGTCGGCACCACCATGCAGTACCACCCGCATGGTGACGCGTCGATAAAGGACGCGCTTGTGCAGCTCGGCCAGAAGGATCTGCTCGTTGAAACGCAGGGTAACTGGGGCAATATACTTACCGGCACAGCCGCCGCTGCCGCCCGATACATAGAGGCGCGCCTGAGCATGTTTGCCTCTGACGTTCTCTTCAACCCGAAGGTGACGGAGTGGACGCTGAGCTACGACGGCCGCAAGCGCGAGCCGGTGGCCTTGCCTGCGAAGTTCCCGCTTTTGCTCGCCCAGGGTGCCGAGGGTATCGCTGTGGGCTTGTCGTCGAAAATACTGCCGCATAACTTCAACGAGATACTCGACGCCGCCATTGCCTGTGTGCAGGGGCGCGAGTTCGAGCTATACCCCGATTTTGCCACCGGCGGCATGATTGACGTTGGCCGCTACAACGACGGCCGTCGCGGCGGTTCGGTCAAGGTACGTGCCAAAATAGAGAAACTCGATGCCAAGACGCTCAATGTCACCGAGCTGCCTTTCGGCAAAACCTCGGGAGCGCTTATTGAGTCGATTCTGAAGGCATTCGAGAAAGGCCAGATAAAGATAAGGAAGGTGGAGGACAATACCGCCGCCGAGGCCTCGGTGCTGGTGCATCTTATTCCCGGAACGTCGAGCGACAAGACCATCGACGCGCTTTATGCCTTTACCGACTGCGAGGTGAACATTTCGCCAAACTGCTGCGTGATCAGCGACAAGAAGCCTTGCTTTGTCGGGGTGAGCGACGTGCTTCGCCACAGTGTCGATACCACCCGGCGAATAATAACCTCCGAACTCGAGGTAGAACTTGCCGAAACACGCGAGAAGCTGCTAAACGCCTCGCTCGAAAAGATATTTATAGAGGAACGCATATACAAGGATCGCCAGTACGAAGAAGCCGCCAATATCGACGCAGCTGTGGAGCATGTGGATTCGCGGCTGGAGCCTTACAAGCCGTCGCTCACCCGCGAGGTGACGCGCGACGACATTCTTCGCCTCTTCGAGATAAAGATGAAGCGAATACTGCGGTTCAACTCCGAGGAGGCCGAGGCTGCCATACTCGACTTGCGCGCGAGGATAGCGCGCACGCTCGACAAGCTCGACCACATTGACGATGTTACCGTTGAATGGTACACCTATCTTAAAGATAAATATGGCGAGGCGTTTCCGCGCCGCACCATGCTGCGCAGTTTCGACAACATACAGGCGGCGACAGTGGCCGAAGCCAACGAAAAGCTATATATCAATCGCGAGGAAGGCTTCATAGGCACTTCGCTGAAAAAAGACGAGTTTGTGTGCAACTGCTCGTCGATCGACGATGTGATTATATTCTATCGCGATGGCCGCTACAAGATAGTACGTGTTCAGGAAAAACTGTTCGTCGACAAGAATGTGCTGTATATCAACGTATACAAGCGCAAGGACGAGCGCACTATCTACAATGTGATATACCAGAACGGCAAGGGCGGCGTGTACTATATGAAGCGCTTTGCTGCCACAGGACTCACCCGCGACAAGGAGTACAACCTTACGCCGGGCGAACCCGGTTCGCGCGTGGTATGGTTCTCGGCCAATCCCAACGGCGAGGCCGAGGTGGTGAAGGTGACCCTTAAGCCCAAGCTGAGGCTTAAGAACCTGTCGTTCGATGTTGATTTCGGCAAACTGAGCATCAAGGGCCGCTCGGCAATGGGCAACCTCGTTACTAAGAACGAAGTGCAGCGTTTCTCTCTGAAAGAACGCGGAGTGTCGACTCTCGGGGGCCTTAAGGTGTGGTTCGACTTTGATGTGATGCGCCTCAACTATGACGGGCGCGGCAAGTATCTCGGAGAGTTTGCCGGCAGTGACCGCGTGCTCGTGGTTCTGCCGTCGGGCGAATTTTATACCACGGGCTTCGAGGCCACCAACCACTATGAGGACAAGGTGCTTCTTATCGAGAAGTTCCGTCCCAAGGTGGTATGGACCGCCGCGTTGTTCGACGCCGAGCAAGGCTATCCCTACCTCAAGCGGTTCACCTTCGAGGATTCGGGTAAGCATCAGCGCTATCTCGGCGACAACGAGGCTTCCACACTGTTTGTGCTTTCCGACAAGGAGGCACCAATGTTTGAGCTGCGTTTCGGCGGTGCCGACGCCTCGCGTCCGGCCCTCATAGTCGATGGCGAGGATTTCATCGGCGTCAAGTCGTTTAAGGCAAGAGGCAAGCGCCTTACCACCTTCGAGCTTGCCGAGATTGTAGAGCTCGAACCCAAGCGCCCCGACACCGTGGCTGACGAAAACGAAGCCGAAGCTCCGAAAGCAGTGCTTACCGAGATTGAGGACGATGTGTCGGACGAACAGGTGCGCGACGAATTTTACGGGCAGGAAAGGCTCTTCCAGGACGAAGAAGATGAAAATGCGTAGAATCCTTTGCTCGCTTGCGGCCGCGCTTGCTCTCACACTCGGGGCGCAGACAGTGGAACGCCCGGTGCTGTCGTCGTACACGGTAGAGGCCGGCTCGGCACATCTTGTGGAAACCTACCTGTCGCCTCTCAAATATTCCGGCTGGGGT
This sequence comes from uncultured Muribaculaceae bacterium, assembly GCA_910579035.1. Classification (GTDB taxonomy): domain Bacteria; phylum Bacteroidota; class Bacteroidia; order Bacteroidales; family Muribaculaceae; genus CAG-873. The sequence goes on from CAJTSR010000003.1 coordinate 105,225, forward strand.
ACGGCGCTTGGCTATGAACGAATGCAGGCAATGCGTTTCGACCCCGACCGGTGGACGATGCAGCTTCGTGGCCGCCTCGGCTTGCAGGGCACGCGCAATCCGGCGCGTAATGCCACTATGTGGGACGTCGATCTCGAACTCGCGTGGGGTATGATGCGCCGTTTCAGGCTTCCTGAAGGATTCACCATTATGGCCGGAGGCTCCACCGGCGTTGATGCGGGAGTGTTCTATAATGCCCGTAACAGCAATAATCCGGCGGCCGCCAAGGCCGCGTGGACAGTGCGCGCGCTCGGAGCCGCCGTGTGGAACGGGCGTGTGGGCCGTTTGCCTCTGTGCCTGCGCTATCAGGCCGAGCTTCCGCTTGCCGGTATGTTCTTTTCGCCGGAGTACGGGGAACTTTACTATGAAATATATCTCGGCAACCACAAAGGCTTGCTCCGAGGAGCGTGGCCCGGCAATTATTTCAGGCTTAACAACCTGCTGACATGCGACCTGCGGCTTGGGCGCACCAACCTCCGCGTGGGCTACCGTTTCGACGTCCTATCCACGAAGGCTTCCCGGATAGTTACGCGGCGTATAGGCCATTACTTTGTATTCGGCATCGCCAATGAATGGATATCGCTCGGCGCCCGCAATACTCTTTCGGAAAAGACGAGGATAATCAATGCCTTGTATTGATATGAGCACACAGAAGATACTCGCGGCCTTGCTGGCTGCCTCCGTATGTATGGGCGTGGGTGGCTGCCACTCCGTCGAATCGTGGGATAATGACATGTACGGCAATTTCGATGCCTTGTGGACAGCCCTCGACGAGCATTATTGCTTCTTTGAAAGCAAGGATGTTGACTGGGAGGAAACAGGGCGCCGCTATCGCGCGGGCATCGACCCCGAATGGGACTACCATCAGTTCTTCGACCATTGCTCGGCTATGTTGGCCGAGCTGAAAGACGGCCACACTAATCTGGTGTCGTGGTTCGATGTGTCCTATTATCGCAAATGGTGGAGCGATTATCCGCAGAACTTCAACCTCAGGATAATACAGGAAAACTATCTCGGCTTCGACTATCATTCGGGCGGCGGCATGATATACAAGCTGCTCGAAGACAGAAAGGTGGGGTATATGCGCTATTCAAGTTTCGCTGCCGGGTTCGGCGAGAGCTTCGTCGACGACATGCTGTACTCGATGCGCGAGGCCGACGGCCTTGTGATAGATGTGCGCGACAATGGCGGCGGGGATATGACCAATGTTGAAAAGCTGGTGGCTCATTTCATAAACGAGCCTGTGCTTGCTGGTTATATATCGCACAAGACGGGGCCGGGCCACAATGATTTTTCTGAGCCGTATCCGTTTACCTACGAGCCTGCTGTGAAGCATGTGCGCTGGTTGAAGCCTGTTGTCGTACTTACGAACCGAAGCACCTTCAGTGCCGCCAATACATTTGTGTCGGTTATGAAGTATCTGCCGCATGTGGTCATAGCCGGGGCTACTACGGGTGGCGGCTGCGGCATGCCGTTCTCGTCGGAAATACCGTGTGGCTGGAGCGTGCGTTTTTCGTCATGCCCGGTGTATGATGCCGAGATGAATCTCACTGAGCACGGTGTGGAGCCGACCAAGGGCGCCGAGGTGGAGATGGATCCCGAAGCGGAAGCCCGAGGCGAGGACACTATGCTTGAATTTGCCATAGCCCTGCTTAACAGCGCTGCCGAAGACGATTCCGAATCCCGCTCCGTGATTTGGGAGCAATAGCGCCGCGGATTTTACTTATAAAGGAAGCGCCTGATAGAACGTTTTGGCGTTTTCTCGAACTCCTCGGGCATAATCTCTATGTGCTGTATCTGCTCGTATGGGCCTACGAGGCGGTTCAATCCGTCGCGGTTTGCCTCCATTGCTGCCTTGAGGCCTTCTTCGTCGAGTCCGTCGCGCTCCACCTGCTCCATGTCAGGGTGGCACAGAGCCACTAAATGCCCGCTGCGTTCTACCACGAGGCATTCATTGATATAGGGCATATTGCTGAGCTTTGATTCTATTTCCTCAGGATAGATATTTTGTCCGTTGGCTGTGAGAATCATGGTCTTGTAGCGGCCACGGATATAGATTGTGCGGTTGTTGGGCTCGCCGATGCGTCCCATGTCGCCGGTGTGCAGCCAGCCGTCTTCCTCAAGTGCGGCTTCGGTCGCTTCGGGATTCTTATAATACCCTTTCATCACGTTGAGTCCGCGCACGAGTATCTCGCCCTGCTGAGGCTCTCCTGCCTCTGCGGGCAGAGTGTCGTCGGCCAGTATGCGGGCTTCCATGATGCCGCTGAGGGTTCGGCCGGCCGAACCCGGCTTGAAGCGACGCCACGGCGAGTAGCTGATGAGCGGCCCGCATTCGGTCATTCCGTAGCCGACCGTGAAAGGAAATTTTATGCGGTGCAGAAACTCCTCTACCTCGCGGTTGAGCGGCGCGCCTCCCACAATCACTTCTTCGAAAGCTCCGCCGAAAGCGTCTACCAGTTTTGCCCGAATAAGGCTGTATACGGCTTTGTCGAGCATCGGAACCGCAAGCACCCACCGTACCGGGTTTTTGGTAATCATCGGCACGATGAGCTTGCGGTATATCTTTTCGAGGATAAGCGGCACGCATACAATCAGAGATGGACGTACCTGCTTCATGGCCTTGGTGAGCAGGGCCGGGGTGGGGAGCTTGCCGAGCAGTGTCACATGCGTGCCCACGGCCAGCGGCACGAGCATGTCGAAAGCGCAGCCGTAGGCGTGGGCCAGCGGCAGGAACGACAGTGCGCGCGAGCCTTGGTAGTGCAGGTTGGAGCGTATGCCGAAAACAACGTTGCCGCGCAGGTTGTCGAGCGACAGCATAACGCCTTTCGAGAATCCCGTCGTCCCCGATGTGTAGTTTATTATGGCGGTGGAGTCGCCCGGCAGCTCAGGGTATGATATATGGTCGGCGCGGAAACCGTCGGGGTAGCGCTTGCGGAAGCGGCGGGTGAGGCTTGCCACTATCGATTTGTGCGACAGCGGGGCTTTGTTGCCATTTGTTGCCACAGGCTGTCGCTCGGCCACCACGGTGCGGGAGTCGAGCGACACCACCGCGCGCAGGGCGGGCAGCTCGTCGAAGTTGAGGAACTTGAAGAGCCCGTCGGCGGCAAAAAGCATAACCGCGTCGGAGTGGTTTATGATGTTTTGCGCGTCGGCGGGGCTGAAATCGTTCAGCACCGGCACTATCACGGCACCGTATGTCACAGTTGCCATAAACGCTATCACCCAGTTGGGGGTGTTGCGTCCGAGCAGAGCTATTTTGTCGCCTTGCTGTATTCCGGCCAATTCGAAGAACAGGTGGAGGCGGGCTATTCGGCGAGCCATATCGCCGTAACTTATCGTCTTGCCTGTCACATAGTCGGTGAGCGCGGGCAGCGAAAAGTTATCGGCGAAAGATGTGCTGTATATCTTCAGCAGGTCGTTGTACGGGGCCTCGTTGTATGGTTCTTCGAATCGATAGTTCATTTTTTATCCTTGTGGGGGTCGAGAGAGGCTCGGATATCGCCGAAAATGGCATCGACGGTTCCGTTGCCGTTTATGGCGTGATATGTGCCGCAGGCCATGTAGTAGTCACGCAGAGGCGATGTCTGATTATGGTACACGTCGAGGCGCTTTTTGATGGTTTCGAGGTTGTCGTCGGCGCGTCCGCTGGTTTTTCCGCGTTCGAGCATGCGGCGTACAAGCTCTTCTTCCTCCACTTCCAGCCCTACTACGGCGTGAACCGCTGTGCCATAGCCTTCGAGCATTTTGGCGAGAGCTTCGGCCTGCGGGATAGTGCGGGGGAATCCGTCGAAAATCACACCTTTTTCGCGTATCTCTGGTTTGCTTTCAAACAGGTCGGACAGCACGTCAATCATCAGGTCGTCGGGTATCAGAAGCCCTTTGGAGATGTATCGGTCGGCAACTTTGCCAAGTTCCGTGCCTCGCGATATGTGGTCGCGGAGGAGCTCTCCGGTCGATATGTGGTGAAGTCCGTATTGATCAATAAGTCGTTCGCTCTGTGTGCCCTTGCCGCTGCCGGGGGCACCGAATATCACTATGTTCATCTTATGTCTGTTATGCTTGTTCCTGAAAGGAGCGCACATTACAAATAATAAACACCCCGAGGGGGCTGTATGTTGCTTACTCCTCTTTGAGAATGTAAATGTCGTTTAGGTTGCGGGCTTTTTCGTTGAGGTCGAGTCCGTATCCGATAATAAATTTCGTTGGTATGTTGAAACCTACATAGTCGGGCTTTACGGGGCGCACGAGAGCCTCCGGCTTGAACAGCAGCGTGGCCACCTTTATCTCGGCGGGTTCCTGCTGCTCGAGGTCTTTTATAAGCCTGTGGATAGTGTTGCCGGTGTCAACGATGTCTTCCACCACTATCACTGTGCGTCCTTTGAGGTTTTCGTGCAGGCCGAGCACTTGCTTCACCGAGCCTGCCGACGATGTTCCCTCATAGCTTTTGAGGCGTATGAACGTTATTTCGGCATCGATGTCTTCCACGGCGCGGAAAAGGTCGCTTGCAAAAGGAAACGCCCCGTTGAGCACACACACGAACAAGGGTGTTTTACCGGCGCAGTCGCGTACTATGTCTTTGCCCAGTTCCTTTACACGGGCTGCGATCTCTGCTTGGGTGATGTAGGGCTCGAAGGTAAGGCCCTCGTAAGTGACTTGTTTCATCTTCGATAAGTTTATTTTTGCAAAGTTAGCACTTTTTTGCGAATCGCAGGCAATAAAATATCAGTCTGCAAATTTGCTTTTGCGCCGGAGATATTCGTATCTTTGGCTTCGCCTTAGATACTTTCGCTCGGCAAAATCAAAAGAATATTTGCTTTTGCACTCGACTTATTCGTATCTTTGCACGTTAAGCAAATATGAACAAACAATGAAAACATCGGTTATAGTGCGTTTTGTCGTGCTTGGGCTGTTGTGGCTCGGTCTGGTTGGCTATTTGGTCACCCATGTGAAGATGACTCTCTATATCGCATTTGTGATAGTGGCATCGGCCATTATAGTGTTTGTGCCGATGTATAAAAAATATATTCGCAAATGATGGCGGAAGAAAGCAAGACTCTTCTTGAACAGATAGATTCTCCGGCGGATCTGCGTAAATTGCCTCTTGGCTCGCTGCCGCAGCTGTGCGGCGAGATACGCGAGTTCCTTATAAGGTCCTTGTCGGTCAATCCCGGTCATTTCGCGTCAAGCATGGGCGCAGTGGAGCTTACGGTGGCTCTGCATTATGTGTTCAACACACCGTACGACCGCATTGTGTGGGACGTGGGGCATCAGGCTTACGGCCACAAGCTGCTCACCGGGCGTCGCGATTCGTTTTCGACAAACAGGACGCTCGGAGGCCTGAGCGGCTTCCCCAATCCTGCGGAAAGCGATTATGACACTTTCTCGGCGGGCCACGCCTCCAATTCCATATCGGCGGCGCTCGGTATGGCCGTGGCCTCGCGGCTTAAGGGCGAGTCGCCCCGGCGCAACGTGGTGGCCGTTGTCGGCGACGCCTCGATAAGCGGCGGCCTTGCCTTCGAGGGTATCAACAATGCCGCGAACACTCCGAACAATCTGCTGATAGTGTTGAACGACAACGATATGAGCATCGACCGCAATGTCGGCGCCCTCAATTCGCAACTCGCGCATATCAACACTTCCAGAATATACAACGATGTGCGGTACAAGGCATTCAAGTGTCTGAAGAAGCTCCACCTTGTGAGCGACAGGCGTCGCGGCGCGCTGTTGCGTTTCAACAACAGCCTGAAGTCGCTGCTGTCGAAGCAGCAGAATATCTTCGAGGGGCTGAACATACGCTATTTCGGGCCCTTCGACGGCCACGACATAGGCACCATCGTGAAGGTGCTCAACGATATCCGGGATATGGAAGGGCCGCGCATACTGCACCTGCGCACCGTGAAGGGCAAGGGCTACGCGCCCGCCGAGGCCGACCCGGCTTCGTGGCATGCTCCGGGGCGTTTCGATGTCGCTACCGGCCATCGTGCCGAAAGCGACCCCAAGCCGGGCAAGCCGCTTAAATATCAGGACGTGTTTGGCAACACTTTGCTCGAACTGGCACGCAAGAACGACAGGATAGTGGCTATAACAGCCGCTATGCCGTCGGGTACGTCGATATCGACCATGCAGGCCGAGATGCCGGGGCGTGTGTTCGATGTCGGTATTTCGGAAGGACATGCCGTCACTTTTGCCGGAGGCCTTGCCAAGGACGGCATGCGTCCGTTCGTGGGCATATATTCGAGCTTCCTGCAGCGCGGTTACGACCATATAATACACGATGTGGCTCTTCAGCACCTGCCGGTGACATTCTGTGTTGACCGTGCAGGACTCGTCGGCGAGGACGGTGCCACGCACCACGGCGCATACGATATAGCGTATCTGCGCACGGTGCCCGGTATGATAGTCGCCTCCGGGCGCGACGAGCATTCGCTCCGCAACCTGCTGTTCACTGCTCAGGCAGCCGACCACGGGCCTTTCGCCATACGCTATCCGCGCGGAGGCGGTTCGCTGGCCGACTGGCGCAATGATATGCGCGAGCTGCCGATAGGCAAAGGCGAGTGTCTTTCCCGAGGGCGCGATGTGGCGGTGCTGACCATAGGCCCTGTTGCCGCAGAGGCTGCCGCCGCTATAGAGAAAGCTAAAGGGCAGGGTATGTCCGTGGCGCATTATGACATGATATTCGCCAAGCCTCTCGACGAAGAAATAATATCGGAGGTCGCGGCCTTGGGCTGCCCGGTTATTACCGTTGAGGACGGAACTGTCGACGGCGGCATGGGCAGTGCCGTTGCCGACCGTCTTGCCGAGATGGGGCATACAGCCACGGTACACCGCATGGGCATTCCCGACCGTTTTATACCGCAAGGCACGCCGGCACAGCTAAGGGCAATGTGCGGCTTCGACAGCGAGTCGATATATAAGAAAATAGTAGAGTTGGCACGCCGATGAAGATTGTTATAGCCGGGGCCGGTGAGGTAGGCTCGCATCTGGCCAAGCTGCTGTCGGCAGAGGAGCAGGATATAATGCTGATCGACAGCAATGCCGAGCGTCTGGCAACTCTTGATGCCAATTATAATCTGATGACGGTGGAGGGCAACCCGACGTCTTTCGCCACTTTGCGCGAGGCGCGGGTAGGCTCCTGCGACCTCTTTATCGCCGTCACACCCTATGAGTCGAACAATATAGTGGCATGCTCCATAGCAAAGAATCTTGGAGCGCAGACCACTGTGGCGCGTATCGACTCGTATGACTTTATGAACCCGGCCAATGCCGACCATGTGCGTCATATGGGAGTGGACCGCGTGATTTATCCCGAACAGGTAGCTGCCGAAGAAATAATAACGGCTCTCAGGCGCTCGTGGATACGGAATTGGTTTGAGCTTCATAACGGGCAGATAATACTTGCCGGAGTTAAGTTACGGCAGGGGGCGCCCATCGTGGGTATGAAGCTCAAGGATTTCGCTTTTACGAACCGCCATTTCCACGTGTCGGCCATCAAGCGTAACCACGAAACTATCATACCTCGAGGCGACGACCTGCTCAACGACGGCGACATTCTGTATTTTACCACCACGCGCGACCATATCAACGACCTGCTGACGCTCACGGGCAAGACCGAGCATAAAATCAAGCGTGTGCTGATAATGGGCGGCTCCAAGATTGCTGTGCGTCTGGTGAACCTCGGGCGCGAGCAGTTCAAATTCAAGATTGTGGAAAGCAATCTCGAAATATGTCGCAAGCTTCCGCAGAAATGCCCCGATTGCGAGATTATCCACGGCGACGCACGTGACACCGATCTCCTTGCCGATATCGGTGCTTCCGATATGGACGCTTTCGTGGCTCTTACCGACAGCTCCGAAACGAATATATTCACCTGTTTGACGGCTAAGGATATAGGTATACGCAAGACAGTAGCCGATGTCGAGAACATACAGTTCATATCGCAGGCCGAGAATCTCAACATAGGTACTGTGGTGAATAAAAAGCTGTTGGCTTCGAGTACAATATTCCAGTTGCTTCTCGATGCCGACTCCTCCACATCGAAGTGCCTTGCACTTGCCGATGCCGAGGTTGCCGAACTCGAGGTGCGTCCGGGCTCCAAGATTACGCGGGCGCCGGTGAAAGACCTCAAGCTTGCCCGCGAGATGACTCTCGCAGGACTTATACGCAACGGCGAAGGCATGCTTATCAACGGTAACACGCTTATAGAGCCGGGCGACCACGTGCTGGTGTTCTGTCTGGCCGGAGCGCTCCACAAAGTAGAAAAACTCTTTAGCTGATGCTTAATATAATTCGCCGACACCGTGTCAACTTACGTATGCTCTGCCGCATAGCCGGCTGGCTGCTGCTGATAGAAGGCTTCTTTATGGTGTTTCCGGCCCTTACATCGCTTGGCTATGGCGAAAGCGACAGTGTGGTGTTCGGTGTCACGGCTTTTGCCACGGCATTGGTCGGCCTTCTTCTGGCCCGCTTCAGCAAGCCGCAAAGCTCGCATATGGGCAAGCGCGACGGCTACCTGCTTACAGCCATGGTGTGGGTGGTATTCTCCTTGTTCGGCATGGTGCCGTTTTTGTTCTGCTCGCGTCCGATAGGCATAACCGACTCTTTTTTCGAGGCTATGTCTGGCTTCACCACCACGGGTGCCTCGGTGCTCGAGTCGGTCGACGGCATGAGCCACGGCATACATCTGTGGCGTGCCATGATGCAGTGGATAGGGGGTATGGGTATCATACTGTTCACTCTTGCGGTGATACCGATGCTCAATCACTCTGGCGGCATGCAGATGTTCAACGCCGAGGTAACGGGTATAACGCACGATAAGATACAGCCGCGAATTAGCCAGACGGCCAAGAGCTTGTGGCTGATATACTTCGGGCTTACCGTGATTCTCGTGTTGTTGCTATGGGCCGGGCCAATGAGCCTTTTCGACAGTGTGTGTCAGGCTTTCGGAGCAGTGTCGACAGGAGGGTATACCTCGCACTCTCTCGGCATAGGGGCGTGGAGCGATTCGGTGTACATAAAGGTGGTGCTGATTATATTTATGTTTCTTGGAGGCGTCAACTTCGGGCTTATATACAAGTGTCTTCGCGGCAACTGGCGCTCGTTGCGCTACAACGACGTGTTCCGCACCTATGTGGGCTTGATATTGATAATGCTCGTTTTGTTTTCAGCCACCATTATCGCCCGCGGCCAGGCGCGCACGTGGGTTGACTGCACCATAGACCCCTTGTTCCAGATAGTGTCGACAATAACATCGACAGGCTTCACCACTACAAACTATGAGGCGTGGGGGCCTTTTGTGCTGTCGCTTACATTCGTTATGATGTTTTTCGGGGCGTGTGCCGGCTCTACGAGCGGCGGCGCGAAGATCGACCGTATACTTTATCTTTTCAAAAACGCACACAACGAGCTGCACCGTTGCCTCTATCCCAATTCGATACTGTCTGTCAAAATCAACGACAGGGTTGTCAATCCCGACCTTGTGAGCAAGGTTATAGCCTTTCTCTGCATATATATGCTGCTGATAGTGGGCGGCGGCCTTGCGTTGACGGCGTGCGGCGTGCCTTTGGTCGATTCCTTCTTTTCGTCTTTTTCCTGCCTGTCGAACACCGGCTTGGGAGCGGGTGTTACCGGATATGGCAATTCATACGACATTCTGCCCGATGGCGCCAAATGGATATTGTCGTTCCAGATGCTGATTGGGCGTCTGGAGATTTTCACAGTCCTGGTGCTGTTCACACCCGCATTCTGGAGGCGTTGACACATGGCTAAGCACAACGATACCGGCCGATGGGGCGAAGACCTTGCCTGCGACATGCTTGTGGCAGACGGCTGGGCGATAGTGGAGCGCAACTGGCGTATGAACCATCTGGAGGTGGATATAATCGCGATGAAAGGCGATGTGCTTGCTTTTGTCGAGGTAAAGACGCGAGCGAATATGGACGAGGATCCGCTCGAAGCCATCGACCGCCGTAAGATAACGAACATGGTGCGGGCCGCAGATTGCTATATCAGGACGCACGATATGCCGCATCAGGCTCGTTTCGACCTCTTCGCTATTCGCGGTACCCATGCCTGCTACGAAATAGAACATATCCCCGACGCCTTCGAGCCACCCCTTAAAACCTATAGGTAACGCGGCTCAGAACTTGCCAACTGCCACAATGAAAAACGGCCAACTGCCACAACGGATTTTGCATTTTATTTGAATAATTAATTAATACTGAGATATATGGATAATGTGTATGTTGCGCGTTTGGACGCGCTGAGAAATGTGATGAGGGAGGCGGGGATTGCCGCTGTGGTGGTGCCGCAGGCCGATCCGCACTTGGGTGAATATCTGGCGGCACACTGGCAGGTTCGCCGTTGGCTGTCGGGCTTTACAGGCTCGGCGGGCGACCTTGTTGTGACGCTCGACCGTGCCCTGCTGTGGACTGATTCGAGATATTTCATTCAGGCGGCCGCGCAGCTCGACGGCTCGGGCATAGAGCTGATGAAGGACGGTCTTGCTGAAACGCCGTCGATAGCGGCATTCCTGTGTTCCGCCCTGCCGGCAGGTTCGCGTGTCGGTGTTGACGGAATGCTGTTCAGCGCTCCTGCGTTGGAGGCTCTTGCGTCGCGCCTCGAATCGGCCGGTATCGATCTCGATTGCCATTTCGACCCGGTTGGCCGCCTTTGGAGCGACCGTCCGGCGCTTCCCGACGGCAAGATATTTGTCCACGACAGTAAATATGCCGGACAGAGCGCCCGCCGGAAGATCGAAGATGTTCTCGGCGCCGTTAAAGGCGAAGGTGCTGCGGCCGTTTTCGTGTCGGCTCTCGACGAGATAGCGTGGATTCTGAACATACGTTGCAATGATGTTCGCCACACGCCTGTTGCCACCTCCTATCTGTATCTGTCGGAGGCCGACAAAGTGCTGTTTATCGCCGAAGCCAAGCTTACCGACGAAACCCGCGCTTACCTTGCATCGGAAGGCGTGCGGACGCAGGATTACGGCGCAGTGACCGCGTTTCTGGCAGCGCTCCCCGAAAGTGTGCGCGTGCTTGTCGATCCGGCTCGCACATCGGGCGCGGTGATGGATATTCTTGGCAGCCGGGCTGTGGCCACGGCTGTGTCGCCGGCGGCTGTGATGAAGTCGGTGAAGAACGATGTACAGATTGCCGGAGTGCGCGACGCCATGGTGCGCGACGGTGTGGCCTTGGTAAAGGCTTTTATGGAGATAGAACGCCGTATGGCAGATGGAGAGGCTACCACGGAGCTTGACGTGGCCGCCTTGCTCCACGAATATCGTTCGCAGGGAGATTTGTATTTCGACGAGAGCTTCGGCACCATCGCCGGATATGCCGACCATGGCGCCATTGTGCACTACGAGGCCGACGCGGCATCGAACGCGCAGCTGCAGCCCCGTGGACTGCTGCTTGTCGACTCCGGCGCGCAGTATCTCGACGGCACTACCGATATAACGCGCACAATAGCGTTAGGCGAGCCTACCGCAGAGGAAAAACGCGACTTCACCTTGGTTATGAAAGGGCATATAGCGCTTGCAAACACAGTGTTCCCCGCCGGTACGCGAGGGGCGCAGCTCGATGCCATTGCCCGCCAGTTCCTTTGGAAGAACGGGCTGAGCTACCTCCATGGAACAGGCCACGGCGTGGGTCATTTCCTCAGCGTTCACGAAGGCCCCCACAGCATACGCCTCAACAATGTGGAAGCACCACTGCTTCCGGGCAGCATCACGTCGAACGAGCCGGGTCTTTACCGCGAGGGAGTGCACGGCATACGCTGCGAAAACCTTGTGCTATGCCGCGAGCTTATGGAAACAGAGTTCGGCACATTCCTTGGCTTTGAAACACTTACGCTCTTCCCCTTCGACCGCTCGCTCTTCGATACGTCGATTATGACAGAAGAAGAAGTGGCCTGGGTCGACAACTACCACGCCCTTGTGCGCGAGCGTCTGTGGCCGGCTCTTGAGAATGCCGCCCAGCGAGCATGGCTCGATGTTCACACAGCCTCGCTTGCCACCATCTAATTCCTCATTCCTAATTAAAATAGAATGGCTTTGATAATACCTCTGCGCGGATACACTCCAGTGATAGGCCGCGATTGTTTCCTCGCTGAAAACGCATCTGTCATAGGCGATGTGACTATGGGCGACGAATGCAGCATTTGGTTCAACACCGTGCTTCGTGGCGACGTCAATACCATAACGATAGGCAACAGGGTGAACATACAGGACGGTTCCGTGCTTCACACCCTCTATCAGAAATCGACAATAGATATAGGCGATGATGTGTCGATAGGGCATAACGTGACTATCCACGGGGCCAAGATTCGCAACTTTGCGCTTATCGGTATGGGCTCTGTGGTGATGGACGACGCCGAAGTGGGAGAGGGTGCCATCGTGGCTGCCGGAGCCGTGGTGCTGTCGCGTACCAAGATAGGCCCCAACGAACTGTGGGGCGGCGCTCCCGCCAAGTTCATAAAGATGGTCGATCCGGAGCAGGCTCGTGAAATGAACATCAAGATAGCCCGAAACTACCTGATGTACTCCAAGTGGTACACCGACCCTGACGGCGACGTGCTGCCCTGATAACTGTTCAAATATACGTATGCGCCGCGTTTCCTTTCAAAGGGGACGCGGCGCGTTGTTAGAAGGTGACGTTGAATTTTCGCAGCATTGTTGCGGGGTGGTACGATTGCTTGGCTTTGCGCAGACCGGGGTCGCCTGCATCGTCCTCCCGGTTGATGTACTTCAAATCGGGGTAGCGCATCAGCATTTCGGCGGCGAACAGCTTGTTGATGCTTTCGCCCGCGCCGGATACGTCGTGGTTCATCTTCTCGATATGCACTATGAGTGTGTCGCCTATGATTTCAGCAACCGTGAATGCCACAACCTTGCCGCCGTTTCCGCGCAGCACCGCGCCTTCAAAGGGATAGAGGGAGTAGTGGCGCAAGATGTTGGCACATTGTTTGCGTTCGTACTCGGCCATCAGGCTGTATGAGCCGCTGTCCATACCGGCAAAAAATTCGCGGGCGTCGTCCAGCGCTTTTCCTTTCAGCGGCTCGAGCACCCATTCAGGGTTGTCGGTCATGAAGCGGTTTACGTGGTTTCGCTTCTTGTTGTAAGCCTTTCCGCTGAGCGTTGCCAAGTCTTCGGCCCGGTATATGTAGTCGGCCCAGTCGGCAAGTTCTGTCACTTCCGTGGCACCGAGCGGGCTGATCTTTTCGAGGACTTCTTCGGTGATTGCTGAAAAGAGAATGCCGATTCCTTTCTTGCGGCAGTACGCTTTTATTGCGTTTACGGAGTCGGCAAGGTTGTGTGGGCCTACGGGCAGAGCGAAGAAAGGATTTCGGCTGCCGTCTGCCGAAATACCTTTGATAAACAGAGTGTCGCGTGCCACACAGTATTCATAGCCGAAATAGTCGGCCCACATATATATGCCGCCCAGCGAGAAATCGCATGAGCGGCTTTTATATAGTTGCAGGAATCTGTTTATTACGGGAATTGCGTCAGCGTCTACCGGTCGGAAACGAAGCGGGCAGTACGATGATGAAGGGGAGGGTATGGAGGACAGGCATCTGCTGTAACTTGGCATATTGTTTATATTGAAAAATTGGATACATATTTCCAATATAAACACCCGGGCCGAGTCCTTAGTTTGTTGCAGCTTTGAGCTTGAAGCCCATGTATATGCCGTCGTAGGAGTTGATGAGTGTTGTCAGTGCGTTGAGCGAGGAGTTGTTGAGGGCGCCTGCCACCTTGGTGATAATCTGAATCAGGCGGGTGGCGTCGAAAGTAAGGTTGAGGGTGCTTCCGGCCTTGGTCGCGTGCGCGTTGACCTTGCCGAGGCTTATCTTGCCGAATGCTGCGAAAGAGAACACGAGGTCGCCGTTGTCGTTCTTCTCTATTGTGCCTTTAAGCGTTGCCACGCCCAGTTTCATCGTGAAATTATGCTGGGCGTCTACTGTCAGAGTGGTCTTGTGGAGTCCGATTTTCTGATAGTATGGCGCGAGCTTGTTTTCAACAGCTGTCGCGGTTCCGGCTCCCCCTATCTTTTTAAGTGCGTTGTCGCTTTGGAACGATACAGCCGGAGATGTGTAGCTCCATGTACCCACGAGGTCGTCGACGCTGAACTTATTGTTTGCCACGGCATTGCCGATAAGGCTGCCGAGAGCGCCGAGTGCTCCCGAGCCGGACGACGAGCCGCCGGTAGTGGTGGTGTCGTTGCCGCCCAGACCTTTGAGGCCGTTGAGCAGATCCTTGGGGTCGAATGCCGAGGCCGGCTGTGCCACGGCTATTGCTGCTGCCGCGAGAGCTATCTTTATTATTCTCATTTTTTGCGTGTTTCTACGTCGATTTCGGTCATATTTCCTTCGTCGCCGTTGGTGGAAAGTTCGCTGTCGATTTCCTGATATACGGAATTGTTCGACTTAAATTCAGGCACCATATGCTTCATTTCGGCTACAATGTCGTGGCTGGGGCCTTTGTGAAGGCAGCCGAGAAGGTGTTCAAGATGCTGGCATACATCGTTGTAGTCGTATGTGCGCACGCGTGCTATCATAATCTTCTTATGGTGCGTGGCTATTGTGTGCTCTTTTTTGTTGAGTAATTCTTCATAGAGCTTCTCGCCGGGGCGCAGGCCGGTTTCGACAATCTCTATATCCTCGCCGGGGCGCAGTCCCGAGAGGTTTATCATTCGTGTTGCGAGATCCCATATCTTTACGGGCTGCCCCATGTCGAATATGAATATTTCACCACCTTTGCCCATACAGCCGGCTTCGAGAACGAGCGAGCAAGCCTCGGGTATGGTCATAAAGTAGCGTATAATGTCGCGGTGGGTGATAGTGATGGGGCCGCCCTGCTCGATCTGTTTGCGGAAGAGCGGGATTACCGAGCCGTTGGAGCCGAGCACATTGCCGAAGCGTGTGGTGATGAAGCTGGTGGTAGGCGTTTCGCTGCTGCCTCGCAGGTGGAAGAAGAGCGATTGCACATATATCTCGGCTATTCGTTTGGAAGCACCCATTACGTTGGTCGGGTTCACGGCCTTGTCGGTCGATATCATAACGAACTTCTCAACGCCGTATTTGACAGCGAGGTCGGCCACGTTCTTGGTGCCGAACACGTTGGTGAGAACGGCTTCCGACGGGTTGCGCTCCATCATAGGCACGTGCTTGTAGGCGGCGGCATGGAATACGTAGCGGGGCTTGTACTTGACAAACGCTCTCTCGATTCTGTCGCGGTTCGCCACGTCGCCTATGAACAGGTGTATTTTGATGTGGGGGAATGTCGATTCGAGTTCGAGCTGCATGTCGTGCATCGGGGTTTCGGCCTGGTCGAGCAGCACGATTTCAGATGCCTCCATCGATGCCACCTGGCGCACTATCTCGCTGCCGATAGAGCCGGCAGCGCCGGTAATCATCACCACCTGTCCTTTTATGACGCTGCGGATAAGAGGATTCTCGGTCTGTATGGGT
Source organism: uncultured Muribaculaceae bacterium (assembly GCA_910579035.1). Classification (GTDB taxonomy): domain Bacteria; phylum Bacteroidota; class Bacteroidia; order Bacteroidales; family Muribaculaceae; genus CAG-873. The sequence goes on from CAJTSR010000003.1 coordinate 120,732, forward strand.
TCGCGGCCAAGTAGGTCTTCGATGCGGATATTGTGTATGTGCGTCGATAGCGCCGGCATAGTTTTGGCATTGAGGTCGAATTCCTCAATCTGGTTGAGCATTAGCAGCTTTATGTGGTTGCGCAGGAACACGTCGGCTGTTCCGCTCCGCATAAGCTCGAGCTGCGTCGACAGGAACACCAGTGTGTCGCACTTGTAGAATTCAAAAAGCTCGGCAACGGTGTCGGGGTCGAAGGGTATGATTGGTATGCCGTTGACTGTGCTGTCGATATGGCGTGAGGACAGCGACAGCAGGGCTACGGGGTCGAACTGGCCTTCAAACTCGCTTTTGAGAGCCGAGGCGAGGAAGAAGGAGTTGATGGCGGAGCCGAGCACTATGATGCGCTTTTTATACTGGGCCACGCCTGCCACGCTGATGTAGAGATACTTTATGGCAAGTCGCATGAGCAGCATCATGGTGAATGCCATCATAGCGATTATGAAGATGTTCCAGAAGCTAAAGTAGAAGAAGCCTGCCACAAAGTATGTGAGCAGCGATGTGGCTGCGAGTATTCCCGACGCGGTAAGCACGAGCAGCACGAGTTTGTAGGTGTCCTCGATAACGGACAAGCGGATAATGTAGCGGCTTGTGCCGAGGACGAGCGCGAGGATAGAGTAGGTGCCAAATTCTATAATTGCACGACAAAGGGGTGTGAAGATAAAAGAATCCCCATACGTGTAGTGATACCCGAAAGCCAAGGTCAGCGAACAGCTGACAGCTATCAGTATCAAATCGGCAAGCAAAACCATCCATTTTGGCGAAGGTTTGGCAATAAACGAACGTATTATACCCGAATTCGCCAGCGCTTTGATGATTTTCTTTTTCATAGTGTATGTAAAGCTTTACGGTTTAATGTCATGAGGGATAGCCTAACGTGATGCAAAGATAGCGAAAATTTATTAAAGAAAGAAGTTTTATATTCTCTATAATTAAAAAGCGCTCCGGGCAGGTTTCTGAACCGCTCGGAGCGCTTGTGGAATTTCTGATTATTTTCCGTATGGCGGTTTTTCGTAATATGGAATGTCGACCAGGCGTATGTTGAACCGTAGATTGGAGTATGGCGGTATGTCGCCGAGGTTCTGTGAGCCGTATGCCACGCCGTAGGGGAGTACTACCTGCGCCGTGTCGCCGCACCGCATGTCGGTAAGCGCCATGGCCCAGCCCTGAACGGTGTTGTTGAGGCGTGTGCGGAAGATTCCGGGCGCCGGGTCGGTGTTGTAGGCCGACGAGTCCACGCGGGTGTCATTGTACAGGTAGAGGGTGTAGCGGGTGTCGATGGTGCTTGTGTAGAGCGGGCTGAGGTTGCCTTCGGTTTCGCTGCGGTCGTTGAAATAGTGTATCAGCACGAAGGAGCCGGGGTTCCAGTCGGGCACTATCACTTTGTAGTAAGGCGTGCCGTCGGGGTTCTTGAGAGCCTGCTGCTCTTTGAGCCAGGCTTCGTTGCTTTCTCGCCACTGGGCGTATTCTTCCCATGTGGTCTTTTCGTCGTTGTCGCACGATGATGTTCCGAGTGCAACTGCCAGTATGGCTATTATTCCGATTATGTATCTCATTGCGGTCAGAATTGTACGGTGGGCGCGTTGGCGGCCTGCGGGTCGGCCTGGAACTGAGGCTTGGCGCTAAAGCCGAATATGCCGGCCCAGATGTTGGCGGGGAAGCGCTTCACGGCCACGTTGTATTTTTTGACAATTTCTGTATAGCGTCCGCGTTCGGTCGCTATGCGGTTCTCGGTGCCTTCGAGCACGGTCTGCAGGTTTGTGAACTGCGTGTCGGCCTTGAGGTCGGGATAGGCTTCGCGGACAGCGTTGACGTATATGCTGAGCGCTTTGTTGAGCTTTTCCTGAGAAGCTGCGAAATTGTTGAAACTCTGCTCGTTGGCAGGGTCTACGTTGTCGTTGGCGCGGGCGTCGTTGTAGGCGTCGGAGAGTCCTGCGCGGGCGCGGGTCACGTTCTCGTAGGTCTTGCTTTCGTGGGCGGCATACCCTTTGACGGTTTCGACCATGTTGGGTATGAGGTCCATGCGGCGCTGATACTGAACCTGCACCTTGCCCCATACTTCTTCCACTTCCTGCTCGAGAGTCGTCATATTGTTATATGCCGACTTGCCGGTAAAGAAAGCGATAAGTACGAGTACTACTATTACGCCGATTACTATGTACGATTTTTTCATTGTTGCGGGGAGAGTGTTTATGAGTGTTATTTAAGTTTGCGCAGCAGTGATGCGAGGCTCACGCGGTCGTGGATAAGACGGTGGAGGTCGTCGATGGCCACGCGTGTCTGCTCCATGGAGTCGCGTTCGCGGAGGGTCACGGTGTTGTCCTCGAGCGTCTGGTGGTCGACAGTGATACAGTAGGGAGTGCCTATTGCGTCCTGACGGCGGTAGCGCTTGCCGATGGCGTCTTTCTCCTCGTAGTGTGTGGCGAAGTCAAACTTGAGTTCGTCGACGATTTCGCGGGCTTTTTCGGGAAGTCCGTCCTTGCGCACCAAGGGCAGCACGGCGCATTTTACGGGCGCCAAGGGTGCCGGCAGGTGGAGCACAACGCGGGTGTCGCCTCCGGGCAGCTGCTCTTCCTCGTAGCTCGAGCAGAGCACGCTGAGGAACATGCGGTCAACACCTATCGATGTTTCAATAACATATGGGGTGTAGCTTTCGTTTATTTCGGGGTCGAAATACTGGATCTTCTTTCCGGAGAATTTCTCGTGCTGCGAGAGGTCGAAGTTGGTGCGGCTGTGTATGCCTTCCACTTCCTTGAAACCGAAAGGCATCTGGAACTCGATGTCGGTGGCGGCGTTGGCGTAGTGGGCGAGTTTGTCGTGGTCGTGGTAGCGGTATTTTTCATCGCCGAGGCCGAGAGCCTTGTGCCACTTGAGGCGCCATTCCTTCCACTGGCTGAACCATGTGAGTTCCTCGCCCGGGCGCACGAAGAACTGCATTTCCATCTGCTCGAACTCGCGCATTCGGAAGATGAACTGGCGTGCCACGATTTCGTTGCGGAAAGCCTTGCCTATCTGCGCTATGCCGAAGGGAATGCGCATGCGGCCGGTCTTCTGCACGTTGAGGTAGTTCACGAATATGCCCTGAGCCGTTTCGGGACGCAGGTACACCGACATGGAGCCGTCGGCGGTAGAGCCCATTTCGGTTTTGAACATGAGGTTGAACTGGCGTACCTCGGTCCAGTTCTTGGTGCCGGATATGGGGCAGACGATTTCTTCGTCGACTATAATCTGGCGGAGTTCTTCGAGGTTGTTGTCGTTCATAGCCTGCGCGAAGCGTTCGTGCAGGGCGTCGCGCTTGGCCTGAAGCTCGAGCACGCGTCCGTTGGTGGCGCGGAACTGTGCCTCGTCGAAGCTTTCGCCGAAGCGTTTTGCAGCCTTGGCTATCTCTTTGGCGATTTTGTCGTCGATTTTTGCAAGATGGTCCTCGATGAGCACGTCGGCGCGATAGCGCTTTTTGGAGTCGCGGTTGTCAATCAGGGGGTCGTTGAACGCGTCGACGTGGCCTGAAGCCTTCCATATGGTGGGGTGCATGAATATGGCCGAGTCGATGCCGACGATGTTCTCGTGGAGCAGCGTCATGGCGTCCCACCAGTAACGCTTGATGTTGTTTTTGAGTTCTACGCCGTTCTGGCCGTAGTCGTAAACGGCAGAAAGGCCGTCGTATATTTCGCTTGAAGGAAAGACGAAACCGTACTCCTTGGCATGGGACACGATTTTCTTGAAAACGTCTTCTTGCTGAGCCATATTGATGTCGTGTTGGTTGGTGTTATATAGACTTTCTTGTTTTAAGCCACAAAATTAAGCAATAATGCTTTGGCAATTGTGATGAGGAGCATTAAAAACACTTAAAAAGTGCCTCGGAGGGTGTCAGAATGATGCCGGGGAGTCGGCATTATCAGGCTCGAATATGGCGTTGAGCACCCGGGCGAGCCTGAGGCCTCCGCGCAGAAGCTGCTGCTCGATTACGGGCGTCCATGCGGCAATCTGGTTGTAGGACACCCGCGAGCCGGAGGGGAAGTAGTCGTACACGCGAGTGGCGATCTCGTAGGTTTCGCGGCCCCAGTCGTCGATGTTTCCGGCAGCGGTGGCGCGTTCTACCTCCGGCGACAGCCTGTCGAGCTGTTGCTGCCATTCGGTGTAGGACCATGCGTGGCCGCTGTTCATAATCGAGCCGTCCCAGATGGAATGCAGGTTGGAGTCGCGGTCGAAGAAACGCACCTTGACGTTGTTGCCTCCGCGGTCGGTGAAATGCCCCATGTGCATCGGCTGGTGCATGTCGCCGATAAGGTGTATGAGTATTTTGAGCGCGAGCTGCTTCTGGCTTCTTGTCGACACACTGTCGGCGAGTATGGCTATCTGCTCGCGGGCGGCAGACACAACGTCGCCGCTTTTGATGGTTGGCGCTTCGTCGTACGGCGTGCCTGCATCTATGTTCTTGTAGTGCCAAGTCTTGGTGTAGGCGTAGTCGGGGGTGTGGCTTGCGTTGTCGAGCCAGTTGGCCCAGTATACGGGCGATTTGCCGTCGAGCAGCGAGGCCACGGAATCGGCGGCGGCTTCGGAGAGGTGTTTCTCGGCTATGTACGCCACGGTGTCGTGTCCTTTCTGGCTCCAGCCAAAGGCGGCGACGGCGCTCATTGCTGCGGCGAGCAATACTATTGTTTTTTTCATTGCGGGTTTTGTGAAAAAGAACAGCGAACCGCGTTCCGGGCGATATCGCCGGGTTTGCAGTTCGCTGTATGGGAGTGCTTATGGGGTAGGTCGATGCTTATGCTTCGGCTACGGGCTGCACGTTGATGAATTTGCGACCGTTGCGTCCTTCGGTGAACTGCACCGTACCGTTCACGAGAGCGTACAGGGTGTGGTCCTTGCCGATGCCTACGTTGAGGCCGGGGTGGTGCACGGTGCCGCGCTGGCGCTTGATGATGTTGCCGGCTTTGGCAAACTGGCCGCCAAAAATCTTAACGCCCAGTCGTTTGCTTTCTGATTCGCGGCCGTTCTTAGAACTGCCGACGCCTTTTTTGTGTGCCATAGTTGGTTCTGGTTCTTAAGCTGGGGTTATGCAATGATGTCTTTGATGACAATTTTGGTGAAGTACTGGCGATGGCCGTTTTTGCGGCGGTAGCCTTTGCGACGTTTTTTCTTGAACACGATTACCTTGTCGCCTTTTACGAGGGGGGTAGCGATTTCGCATACCACTTTGGCACCTTCCACGGTGGGGGCGCCTACTTTTACTTCGCCGTCGGCGTCGGCAAGGAGAACGCGGTCAAATTCTACGCTGTCGCCTTCCTTTACATTGTCGCCCAGGTAGTGCACATACAGAAAGCGGTCTTTTTCGGCCTTGAACTGCTGGCCCTGGATTTCTACGATTACGTACATTTATTTATTGAAAATAAGTTAACCCGCTGAGGCGGAGGCGTATGCAGCAGCATTTCCTCACTTTTGGACGCCTATTGCGGAAATTCAGCCCACAAAAGTACAAAATCTTGCGCGTTCCCGCAAATATTTGGCAGGATTAGCGCAAGATTTTGGTAAAGAAGTTGCTAAGAGCTTATTCGAGGGAGTGGATTACGAGGCCGGAACGCAGTTTCGGCTCGAACCATGTGGTCTTGGGCGGCATTATGTTGCCGGTGTCGGCAATGTTCATAAGCTGCTCCATGCTCACGGGGTAAAGGGCGAGGGCAAACGCCATTTCGCCGCTGTCGACGCGCTGCTTGAGCTCGCCGAGGCCGCGTATGCCTCCCACGAAGTCGATCCGCTTGTCGGAGCGGAGGTCGGTTATGCCTATGATGTCGCGAAGTATCAGGTCGGACGATATTGTAACGTCGAGCACGCCGATGGGGTCGGAGTCGTTGTACGTGCCGGGGCGCGCTGTCAGCGAGTACCAGTGTCCTTCGAGGTATAGCGCGAAATTGTGGAGGGCTTCAGGGGTGTATGTTTCGGTGCCTTTGTCCACTACCACAAACTTGTGCTCGAGTCTTTCGAGGAATTCCTCGGGCGACAGGCCGTTGAGGTCGCGCACCACGCGGTTGTAATCGATTATTTTGAGGTGCGAGGCGGGGAATGCCACGGCAAGGAAGTAGTTGTACTCCTCGTCGCCCTTGTGGTCGGGGTTGAGGCGCGCTTTCTCGTTGCCAACCAGGGCCGCCGCTGCGGAGCGGTGATGGCCGTCGGCTATGTACAGGTAAGGTATTTTGGCAAATTCTTCGGTTATCTTTGCGGTTATTGCCGGGTCTTTGACCACCCAGAAGTGGTGGCCGAAGCCGTCGGGGGCGGTGAAGTCGTATTCAGGCTCGCCGGCGGCCACGGTGCGTATCACTTCTTCGAGTGCCTCGTTGTCGGGGAAGGCGAAGAACACCGGCTCGATGTTGGCGTTGTTGATGCGGACGTGCTTCATGCGGTCTTCTTCCTTGTCGCGGCGGGTAAGCTCGTGCTTTTTGATGCGGCCTTCCATATAGTCGTCAACGAACGCTGCTACCACGATGCCGTACTGTGTGCGGCCGTCCATGGTCTGGGCGTAGATGTAGTAGTGTTCCTGCTCGTCCTGCACCAGCCAGCCGTTGCGGCGGAATGCGGCGAAGTTCTCCACGGCTTTGTCGTAGACCTCGGGGGCGTGTTCGTCGGTACCCGGGGCGAAGTCTATTTCAGGCTTTATGATATGGTAAAGCGATTTGGGGTTGCCTTCGGCTTCTGCGCGGGCTTCTTCGCTGTTGAGCACGTCGTAGGGGCGCGATGCGACTTCTGTCACCATCTGGCGCGGGGGGCGGATGCCTCTGAAGGGTTTGACTTTGGCCATTTTTCTTGATTTAGATTCTTGGTTTGTATATGTTCCGCCTGCCGGCAAGCAGGCGGAACGTGTGTTTGTTAATGGCGGATTATGGTTTCTTCGCGGTCGGGGCCTACCGATATCACGGCTACGGGAACTCCGAGCTTCTGCTCGATGTAGGCCACGTAGTTGCGGAACGCTTCGGGAAGCTCTTCTTCGGAGCGGGCCGACGACAGTACTGTGCGCCAGCCGGGCAGCTCTTCGTAGATAGGCTCGGCTATGCCGGCGCCTTCGGCGTTGTTGCCGACGCTGAAGGGGAAGTCGGTGGTGATGCTTCCGTCGGGCATGCGGTAGGCGGTGCATACCTTTATGGTGTCGAAGCCGTCGAGGACGTCGCTCTTCATCATAATCAGATGGGTGGCGCCGTTTATCATCACGGCGTAGCGCAGCGCAACGAGGTCGAGCCAGCCGCAACGGCGTTCGCGGCCTGTCACAGCGCCGTACTCATGGCCGATGTTGCGGATCGTGGCGCCCGTTTCGTCGAAAAGCTCGGTGGGGAAGGGGCCGCTGCCCACACGGGTGCAGTATGCCTTGAAGATGCCGTACACGCGGCCTATGCGGCCGGGAGCGAGGCCGAGTCCGGTGCAGGCTCCTGCGGCAACGGTGTTGCTCGAGGTCACGAAGGGATATGAGCCGAAGTCTACGTCGAGCATGGTGCCCTGCGCGCCTTCGCAGAGTATGCTGCGGCCGCCGTCAAGCTCCTTGTTTACGAAGTGCTCCGAGTCGATGAGGTCGTAGCCGCGCAGGTACTCGATGGCGTCGAGCCATTCCTTCTCCATGGCCGCGAACTCGGGAGTTCCGGCAGGCGATGCCCCGAAAGCCTCGAGGGTTTCGATATGGGCGTCGCGGGCCGACTGGTAGCGGGCGTCGAAGTCGGGCTGCACGGTGTCGCCGATGCGGAGGCCGCGGCGCGATACCTTGTCGGTATATGTCGGGCCGATGCCTTTGCCCGTGGTGCCGATTTTGGAAGCGCCTTTGGCGCGCTCTCCTGCGGCGTCGAGCAGGCGGTGGGTGGGCATTATCAGGTGTGCCTTTTTGGATATTTTGAGGATAGAGTGCAGGTCTACGCCATCGGCTTCGAGCTGCTCGGCTTCTGCGCGGAACAGCACGGGGTCGAGCACCACGCCGTTGCCTATCACGTTCACCCTCGATCCTCCGGCGAACACGCCCGACGGAATGGAGCGTAGCACGTGTTTGTGGCCGTCGAACTCAAGGGTATGTCCGGCGTTGGGCCCGCCTTGGAAACGAGCCACTATATCGTATTTGGGGGCGAGGACATCGACAATCTTGCCTTTGCCTTCGTCGCCCCATTGCAGGCCAAGAAGAATATCGGCTTTCATTTAAGTGTATGTTTTTTTGATGATGAATTTACTTTTTTAGTTCCGGCTTTCGCCCTGCGCGCGCATGCCGAACACACGCCGTGGACGGTGAGCGAGAATTGCGCCGGGGTGAACGCCGAGTAGCGCCGGGTGCGCAGATACTCGTCGAGCGCGGGATCGCGCACGTCTTTGACACGCCCGCATTTGCTGCACACGAGGTGGTGGTGAGCCTCTCCGGCCAGTTCGTAGACCGTAGTGGCGCCGTCGAAGCAGCGGCTTGCGAGTATGCCGGCTTCGAGAAACATCTCCACGGTGTTGTATACCGTGGCGCGCGCTATGCGTTCGCCGTCTTTCTCAAGAACACGACAAAGCCGCTCGACCGAAAAATGCCCTCTGAGGCTTTCGGCCGCCGACAGGATTGTAAACCGTTCCGGCGTGCGCCGGCGGTGTGTACGCTCCAAGTACTCGCTCAGTATTTGCGAGGCGCCGCTGTTCTTGTGGGATTCGACGTTCATTAGCACCCGGGACGTGGTTGTTGACGTGGGCAAATTTACGAATAATTTTCCGTTCTCTGATAAAAAACAGTAACTTTGCAATACTATCATTAAGGCCGACATTATTATGAACACTTCCGATACCCCGACGATGAATGACTATTACAGACTTGACATAAGCATCAAGCCTGCCAGTACAGATGCCTGCGACCTTGCTGCCGATTCGCTCGCAGCCATAGGCTTCGAGAGTTTTGAACAACCTGAGGAAGCAGGCGGGGCCTCTATGACGGCGTATGTGCCGGCTCCGCTATTCGATGCGGAAGCGGCACGGGAGGCTCTTGCAGAAATAGAGCCTTTGGCCGTGGCTGATTTCGAGGCCGTGTTCGTGAAAGGGCGCGACTGGAATTCGGAGTGGGAGAAAAATTACTTCAAGCCCATTCTTGTGGCAGGACGCGTGGCGGTACACAGCAGTTTCCACACCGATGTGCCGCCTGCTGAGTTCGATATAGTTATCGATCCCAAAATGGCGTTCGGCACCGGCCACCACGCCACTACCACGCTTATGATGAAAGCCTTGCTTTCGGGCAACATAGCCGGAGCCTCTGTGATAGACATGGGAACGGGCACTGGCATACTCGCCATTCTGGCATCAATGCTCGGCGCGGCAGAAGTGGCCGCTGTGGAGATAGATCCTTTTGCCGCTGCCAATGCAGCCGACAATGTGGCGCTCAACCTCGGCAATGGTTATGAGGTGGAGGTGTTGGAGGGCGATGAGTCGGCTCTTGGTAATATCGAGTTCAAGGCCGATGTTTTCCTTGCCAATATCAACAGGAATGTTATCACCGCCGATATCGAAGCATACGCGGCCGCATTGAAGAAGGGCGGGCGCCTCGTGGTGAGCGGCTTTTATGTGGCAGACCGAGAGATAGTGGCCGAAGCAGCGGCCAGAGCCGGGTTCGATGCCGACGGGGTTGATGAGTTCGACGGCTGGTCGTCGATGCAGTTCGTGAAGCGATGACGGCGAGGCGGTTTATAGCGTTGGCTCTTGTGGCCTTGTTCGTGCCTATATTCGCCTCTGCAGCAGAGAAAGGCGGCAAGGTGAAGACGCATTTTGCGTGGGGTGCCGACTTCGGAGCCTCGATTGACTTGGGCGGCGACGAGATGACCTGCATAGACTTCGATGTGATGTTCGGCATGCGTCGTGGCTGGATAAAGTTTCTCGGCATAGGTGCGCAGGCCGATATCATGGTGAGTAATTCCTGCCGGTCGTTCCCGCTGTATGCGGAGTTCCGCACAAATTTCAGGAATAGCCCGTCGATTCTTTTCTGGGACTTGAAGTTAGGCGCGTCGCTAAATTATTTGGAGCATAACCACCAGCAGACAGGTCTTTTCGGCTTCACGGGTCTGGGCGTGAATCTTGCGCGTGGCCGCAGTTTCAGCTCGCACATAGTGGCCGGCTATACATTCAGGCAGCGCCGCACAGTGGTGGGCGATGAAATGATACACGACTTCAAGGATATACACTATGCGTCGATTCGCATCGGCGTGCTCTTCTGAGAACACACCCTGTAAAAGATTTACCCCTGCCTCAGTTGTCTGAAGCAGGGGTAATTGCTTTTAAAAATCTGTTTGACGGAATCGTTTTTCGCAAGAAAACGCGGCATGCCTCCGTAGGAACTACGCGTCTTTTTTATGACAGTTTCGCCAGAGCTGCGGCTATTCGGCGCATTGCCTCCACGATGTTTTCATCGCTTGTGGCATAGCTGAGGCGAATGTATCCGGGAGCGCAGAATGCAGCGCCGTCGACAGTGGCCACATGGGCTTCGTCGAGGAGGTACATGGCAAGGTCGCCGGAGTCTTTTATCACACGGTCGCCGAAGCTTCGTCCGATGTACGCGCTCACTTCGGGGAAGAGGTAGAATGCGCCTTGCGGTTCGTTGACGCCGAGTCCGGGTATTTCGCGGGCGAGGCGCACCACGAGGTCGCGGCGGCGCTCAAATGCGCGACGCATTTCTTCAACACAGTCCTGCGGGCCGGTGTAGGCAGCCTCTGCCGCCTTTTGGGCAATCGAGGAGGCGCCCGATGTGAACTGCCCCTGAAGCTTGGTCACAGCCTTGGCAATTTCGAGAGGAGCGGCGCAATAGCCGATGCGCCAGCCGGTCATGGCGTAAGCCTTGGACACGCCGTTGATTACCACTGTGCGGTCGGCTATCTCGGGGAAAGATGCCAGGGACACGAAGTCGCCGCCGGTATAGTTGATATGCTCGTATATCTCATCGGCGATTACGAGTACCTGCGGATAGCGGGCAAGGACGTCGACGAGGCTCTGAAGTTCTTCGCGGGTGTACACGCTGCCGGTTGGATTCGACGGCGAGCAGAGTATTATCGCAGTGGTGCGCGGTGTGATGGCAGCTTCGAGCTGTGCCGGGGTAATCTTGAAGTTCTGTTCAAGTCCTGTGGGCACGAGCACGCTTTTGCCCTCGGCGAGTTTCACCATCTCCACATAGCTTACCCATGCCGGAGTGGGGATTATAACTTCGTCGCCGGGTGCCACCGTCGCCATTATGACATTGCACAGAGAGTGCTTTGCTCCGTTGCCTACCACAATCTGGGTCGGCTCGAACGAAAGACCGTTTTCGCGGCTCAGTTTGTCGGCAATGGCCTTGCGGAGGCTCATATAGCCCGGAACGGGGCTGTAGAAGCTGTAATTTTCCTCGATGGCTTTGATGCCGGCCTGCTTGATGTGGTCCGGGGTGTTGAAGTCGGGTTCGCCAACGGAGAGGTTGATTATGTCGATGCCCTGAGCCTTGAGTTCTGCGCTTTTTTGCGACATCGCCAGGGTCTGCGATACTGCAAGTGCTTTGACGCGCGGTGAAATTGCCATTTTATTCAGGCTATTTTATTTAGAAGGTGTTGATTATATTTATCGGCGGCGGTTCTGCTGGCGCTGTGCGGCCTGTGCCTGGCGCTGTGCTTCTTCGAGGCGAGCCATCCAGCCGCTTTTCTTGCGGGGCTTCTTCTGGTTGGCAAGCATCTGCTCGCGCACCTTGTTCTCGTCGGTGAAGTGGCGGAATGCCCATGTCTGGATTATCGTTATGAGCAGCGACACGAGGTAGTAGTAGCTCAGGCCCGATGCGTAATCGTTGAATATGAAGAGGAACATCACGGGCATGATGTACTGCATCATCTTCATTCCGGGCATATTCTGGCCGCCGGGCTGCGACTGCATGCTTACGTGCATATACACGATGTTGACTATTGTCATAAGCAGGCAGAAGAGGCTTACGTGGTTGCCGTAGAAGGGAATTGAGAAGGGCAGGGTGAATATGGCATCGGGAGCCGACAGGTCGTGAGCCCAAAGGAAGGACTGGCCGCGCAGCTCGATGGCCGAGGGGAAGAAGGAGAACATGGCAATCAGCACGGGCATCTGGAGCAGCATCGGAAGGCAGCCCGAGAAAGGACTTGCCCCGGCGCGGCTGTAGAGCGACATCGTTTCCTGCTGGCGCTTCATTGCATTCTCCTGTCCGGGATATTTGTCGTTGATTTCCTTGATTTCAGGAGCGAGAACGCGCATTTTGGCCTGACTCTTGAAGCTCTTGAAAGTGAAGGGGAAGATTATAATCTTGATAAAGATTGTAAGCAGCAATATGATAATGCCGTAATTGCTTATGAACGAGCCAAGGAATGTGAAGGTGGGTATCACGATGAGGGTGTTGACCCAGCGGAATATGCCCCAGCCCAGCGGAATGAGGCGTGTGAGCGAGAGGTCTTCGTCGTGGTTGAGGGTGTCGTCGAGCTTGCTGAGCAAGGGATAGTCGTTGGGCCCGAAGTAGAAGTCGAAGCTTGCTGCAGTACCGTCGGCGGGAGTGTAGGGCACTGTTGCCGCCATGGTCATATCCTTGAGGTACTTGTCGTTTTTGATGTCTACGGAGCTGAGCTCGGCTGATGTCAGCGGCTCTTTTGCGATGAGCACGCTGGAGAAGAACTGGTTCTTGAATGCCACCCAGCGCAGGCGGCCGTTAAGGCTCTTGTTGTCGTCGCCGCTGGCGCTCATTTCGTCAACGCCTTCGCCGACATATTTGTACGCGATGGCGCTGTTGCGTTCTTCGAATGTGCGGCCAAGCTCGTTGCGTGCCATTTTCTGGTGCCAGTCCATTTCCATATTCACGGTGTTGGCAGGCAGGATGGCGTCCATTCCTTTCTGCACCACTTCCATACGGACGGTGTATGTGTCGGACAGTGTGTAGCGTATGCCCCACATGGCGCCGTCGGCAGGCGACATTGACAGCAGCACGGCGCTGTCGCCTTCTGCCGTTACATCGAAGTTGAAGTCGCGGGTGTCGAGGCGCTGGTCTTTGGTGTTGAAGCGAAACGAGTAGGAGTCGGTGTCACCGCCGAAGAGTATTATGTTGGCCGGTTCCGGGCCTACTTCGGTCTGGTATTTTTTCAGTTCTACCGACGAAATCAGCGCCCCACGGCTGTCGACGGTGAGTTTCACTACTTCGTTTTCGAGAGTCGTGGCAGTGCTTTCGCCGCCAAGATAGCGGGCGAAACCTTCGTATTTTACGGCATTGTCGATAAATGCGCGTATTGCCTGCGCTGCCTTGGCGCTCTGTGCTGCCGTGAGTGAGGCTTTGTTGGCGAGGACGTCGCGAATGTCGGCTTTGGCACCTCCTGCGCTGACGGTGCCGCTAAGTCCGTTCTCGTTGTCGAGGCTGAGGTCGAGATTATTGTCGGAGAAAGAGATGGCATTGTCGGCTGTTTTTCCCATCGCGCGTACGGCGCCTGCGAGAGCCGAGCTGTCGGCGGCGGTAAAGGGCACGACAGTGGGGGTGTTCTTCGATTCGGTCTGTGCGCGGGCCTGTTCGCTGCGTTCGCGTTCGGCCGCTATCTCGGCCTCGCTCGGTTTGCTCAGGTAGAGGAAGCCGAACATTATTGCGCCCATCAGCACGAGGCCCCAGAGTGTATTTTTATCCATTTTATCTTTTGAGATATGGTTGTTTTATTTAGTTTTTTGATTTCGGAATTCTATGGCTGCGTCTATGAAGGAAGCGAAGATTGGGCTTGGCGATAATACCGTGCTTGAGTATTCAGGATGGTACTGAGTGCCGATATACCAGCGTTTTGAGGGAATTTCTACTACTTCTACAAGATGTAAGGCCGGATTTTCACCGGTACAAGCCATGCCGGCCTGTTCGTATTGTTCGCGGTAAGCGTTGTTAAATTCAAAACGATGCCGGTGTCTTTCTTTTATGTAAGTTGACTTGTAGGCATTTGCAGCTTTGGATCCTTCGCGCAACACACATTCAAATGCCCCGAGGCGCATCGTGCCTCCGAGGTGGGAAATGCTTTTTTGTTCCTCCATTAGGTCGATTACATTGTCGGGAGTTCGAGGTGCCATTTCCGTGGAGTTGGCCTCGGAAAGGCCGAGCACGTTGCGTGCGAACTCTATCACCATGCACTGCATGCCAAGGCATATTCCAAAGGTAGGAATGTCGTGTTCGCGACACCATTTTAAGGCTGCAAATTTTCCTTCGATGCCTCGCTGTCCGAATCCGGGAGCCACTATTACTCCGTCAAGACCGGATAATAGTTCGTCAACATTGTTGTCAGATACTTTTTCAGAATGGATGTATACTATGTTGAGTTTCTGCGAAGAGTAAGTGGCCGCGTGAAACAGGGCTTCGTTGATTGATTTATAGGCGTCCTGCAGCTCGACATATTTGCCTACCAGTCCGATGGAGACGGTGTCTGTCGCTGTGTCTATTTTGTGAATGAAATTCAGCCAGGGTTCCATTGAGGGTTCTGCGGACGCTTGCGTTTCAGTCTTGCGGAGTACTATTTCGTCGAGGTGCTGGGCATGCATACACAAGGGAACCTTGTATATCGAACTTACATCTTTTGACTGGACTACGGAGTCGGGAGCGACATTGCAGAAAAGAGCTATCTTTCGCAGGGTGTCGCCCGGTATATCTTTTTCGGTGCGCAATACAAGGATGTCGGGTTGTATGCCAAGCTCCTGCAGGGCTTTGACCGAGTGCTGTGTGGGTTTGGTTTTCAGTTCTTTGGCCGCAGCAATAAAGGGCACGTATGTAAGGTGGATGCAAAGACTTCTGTTACCAAGTTCCCATCGAAGCTGTCGGACGGCCTCAAGGAACGGGAGTGACTCTATATCGCCTACTGTTCCGCCTATTTCGGTAATTATGAAATCATAATTGCCTGTGTTTCCCAAGAATTTTATCCTGTGTTTTATTTCGTCGGTGATATGTGGTATAATCTGGACGGTTTTTCCCAAATAGTCGCCTCGGCGTTCTTTCTCGATAACGCTCTGGTATATCTTTCCTGTGGTTACATTGTTTGCGCGCGACGTGCGGACGTTTGTAAATCGTTCGTAGTGGCCGAGGTCGAGGTCCGCTTCGTGTCCGTCTTCTGTGACATAGCATTCTCCATGCTCATACGGATTGAGCGTGCCCGGATCAATATTTATGTAAGGGTCAAACTTCTGTATTGTCACTCTGAAGCCTCGGGCTTTCAGTAGGCATGCAATTGAAGATGATATTATGCCCTTGCCCAGTGATGATACCACGCCGCCGGTTACGAATATGTATTTTGTGTCCATTTTGTTATTACTTGTTGGTATACGATCGCAATTAACCGCAAAAGTACAAAAAATTTCCCCTGCACGCAAGCTAAATGGCTCGCGACAGCAGGAAGAGCAGTGAGTACAGAAACATCGACATGGCTGTAGCGCCGAGCAGGGGAGTGAGAGAGGCTCCGCTGCGTTTTCCCATCGCTATGGCTATGGCGGGAATGCTCCATATGTATATGCACGGAACGCAAAGCCACGCCGGGGGCGCGGCGGTCCATGCGCCAAGAGTCAGCGACACGGCTGCGAGGCTGTTGATGATGTAAAGTCCGGTCATGGCGCGCCGCCCGAAAGTGGTGGCAAGGGTGTGCTTGCCGGCGGCGATATCGTCGGGAATATCGCGATAATTGTTTATTATCAATACGTTGGCGCCCATAAGCCCTATGGCGCAAGAGGCGGCGAATACCTGGCTGCTCCACGACAATGCCTGCACGTAGTATGTGAGGTTCACAGGCACTATGCCGAAAAAGATTATCACGGCTACCTCGCCGAGCCTGTGGGTGGACAGCGGGTAGGGACCCGCGCTGTAGGCGAGCGCGCCGATGCCTATGAGCGCGCCGATGCCTATGAGCCACCAGCCGGCAAGCCATGCCAGCGAGAGGCCGAGGAGGGCGGCCGCGCATAGTGTGCCGTATGTGGCACGCTTCATGGCTGCAGGCGTTATTTCGCCTTCGGTCACGCCGCGCCGTGGGCCTTGGCGGCCCCGGCGGTCGCGGGCGGCCTTGAAGTCGTAGTATTCGTTTGCGAAATTAGATGCAATCTGGCATAGCACGGCAAAAACGAGGCATATGGCAGCCACGGCGGGCTTGAACGTGCCATCGGCCACGCTGAATCCGCAGGCCATTATCACACCTGCCACCGATACGGGCAATGTGCGCAGGCGCATGGCCTCGAGCCAGTATTTGAGTACTTTCATTGGAATAATATCTGGTAAAGCAGCACGTCGGCATAGTGCTTGCCGCGTCGAATCCACGAGCGGAGCGAGCCGCAGGTATGGAATCCTGCTTTGGCGAACATACGGCGGGAAGCTTCGTTGTCGGCAGATACCTGAGCCGCAAGGCTATGGGCGCCAATGGTTTCCGAGGCGTAGCTGCACAGCAGTTTCAGAGCGGCGTAGCCTAATCCGCGTCTGCGCGATTCGGGCAATATGGCGATTCCTACAAATCCGTGGCGGTCGCGGGTGTTATAGTCGCTTATGTCGATAGTGCCGACGCTCTGCCCTGAGGCATTCTCGACGATGATGAAGCGGATTTCGCCGCCGGCGTGTATGTCGGCACTGTAGTTCTCGATATATTGCCAAAGCATATGCCTGCTCAGCGGAGCCGTGCCGAAAGAGCATTCTGCCGCGTCGGTGTCGTTTTCAAGCATGTAGAGCATGTCGAGGTCGGACGGCTCTACGGCTCTCAGGCTTACGGTTTCGTTTGATAGCAAGGTTTGTTTAATTAGGAGTTAGGAATGAGGAATGAGGAATTAGAAATGAGGAATGAGGAATGAGGAATTGGGGATTGTTTAAATTTAATCCTTACATTTCAAAGGGGGTGCGGTCGAGCAGTGAGCGGGCAAGCGTGGCTTCGTCGGTGTATTCAAGCTCGTTGCCCACGGCGACGCCTCGGGCAAGTTGCGTTATTTTAACAGGCCTCGGGCTCTTGGCAAGTAGGCGGTAGATGTAGAAATTCGTTGTGTCGGCTTCGACCGTCGCCCCCGTGGCGAGTATCACTTCAGATATAGGCTCTTCGGCCACGCGGAGTGCGAGCGAGGATATTTCGAGGCTGTCCGGCCCTATGCCGTCGATTGGCGAAATGAGCCCGCCGAGCACGTGGTACAGGCCGTTGTACCGCCCGGTGTTCTCGATGCTCATCACGTCGCGCACGTTTTCAACCACGCATACCACGCCGCTGCTGCGGCGCTCTTCGGAAGCGCACAGCGGGCATATTTCCTCTTCGCTGATATTGTGGCATACACGGCAATAGCGTATGCCTTTACGTAGATTGATTATTGCTTCGCCTATGCCGGTCACCTCTTCTTCGTCGCGCCGTAGCAGATGGAGG
Source organism: uncultured Muribaculaceae bacterium (assembly GCA_910579035.1). Classification (GTDB taxonomy): domain Bacteria; phylum Bacteroidota; class Bacteroidia; order Bacteroidales; family Muribaculaceae; genus CAG-873. Next base: position 138,098 of record CAJTSR010000003.1, read on the forward strand.
GCGAAGCGCAAGGCTGTCTTACGTCCTACTCCGGGAAGCCGCGACAGCGATGTCACGGCGTTTTCGAGCAGGACAGATGCAAATTCCTGTTCCATTGGCTATTTTACCGGGCCGAGTTCTATTATGGCTCCTGTGGCCGGGTCGAATTGTACTTGCGAAGGTTCTTTCTTGTCGGTAAATAACTTTGGATCGAGTCCGAACACGGCTCCCGACTGGGCTATGGCCACTTCCTGCTCCGCGATGGTGCGGCCGGCGTATTCCACGCTCACAAGGACGCGGCCTGGTATGCGGTAGGCGACTCCTCCCTTGGGGAAAGCCTTGGGCGAACCGTTCTCCATGGCCGGTATCGCGCCGCTTTCGAGGAGTTTCACGGTGAGCCTTACGGGGGCGCCGGCCAGATTGTCGGGGGCTACGAACCCGTCGACGGCAGAGAGGCGTGCTATGATTTTGTCGTTCACACCGGCGCTGTCGGGAGTCACGGTAACTTTTTCAACGATGGTCGACGCGCTTTTGACGCCGGTGAACATCGCGGTCAGTGCCGCTTCCTGTGCTGCGAGGTTGTCGAGCACCAGTTGCATGGCTTTTCCGTCGGCCGGAGGGTTGTCGGCCTGTCCCGAAAGTATGTCGGAGCGTGTTTCGCGAAGCTCGAATATGCGCTGCGCTGCGAGTTCGGCACGCTTCGATGTCGAGGAGCTGCGCGCCATCTCCTGCGTCACGGCCTGTCGGGCAGCCTCGCCTTCAAGCGGCGATGGGGCGGCTGCCTTGGGGGCGGGGATTGCCGGTGCGGTGCTTTCTGCGACATTCTCGGTGTTGACAGCGAGCGGTATGTTGTCGGAGTTTAGAATCATGAAAGGTGTCGACCCTGCCTTGAACTGTGCCAGCCAGCGCTGGTCGGGGTCGGCTGTTCCTCGTGGCACTACCACCACGTCGGTAAGGCGTGCGCTCCGGCTGTCGGCGGTAACGGCGTCGGCGGCGCCGAGATGGCGGCGGGCGTAGTTCTGAAATTCTCCCGGGTGGGCTTCTTCAAGCTCGGCTACAAGGTATATGTCGAGGGCGGTAACGGGTAGCGAATATACCAGTCCGTACTCGCTGGCTTTTCCCGCAGTTATTTTCTGAGATGTCTGAGCACCGGCCGGGAGCCAGGGGAGGGCGGTGGCCATAATAAGTGCTGATATACTTAGTCGATTCATTTTCAAGATTGCGGATTCGTTATAGATTCGATTGCCTGTCCGATTGCGTCTGCAATGTCCTCGGCGGTGGTACCCCTTACGCCGTATCTGCGCGAGGCTATCTTCCCGGCTATGCCGTGGATATAGACAGCGGCGACGGCGGCGATTTCGGGCGCCATGTTCTGCGCCGCCAGCCCGGTGACCAGCCCGGTAAGCACGTCGCCGCTTCCGGCTGTGGCCAGTGCTTCCGTCCCCGACGAGTTCACCAGAATCTCGCCGTTGGGCCATATGGTAAGGGTGTAATGTCCTTTAAGTACTATTATTATTTTGTATCGGGCTGCCATCTCTACGGCTTTCATCACGCGGGTGGAGTGGCTGTTCTGGGTGCCGAAAAGGCGGTCGAACTCGCGGGCGTGAGGTGTCAGGATAGAGCGTGGCGGTATGAAGTCGAGCAGGGTCTGGCGCAGGGCTATGCAGTTGAGCGCGTCGGCGTCGAGAATCAGCGGTCGCGAGGCGGCATAGCTGCTCTTCAGCAGTCGTTCAAGCCCGTAGATGGTGGCGTCGGAGCGACCGAGGCCCGGGCCTATGGCTGTGGCGTCGGCGTCGTGCTGGCTCTCGAAGCGCTGTATGTCGAAGTCGGCGCCGTCGGTTTCAAACATGGCCGATGGCACCGATGTCTGCATCACGTAGAATGCGCAGCGTGGGCCGTGGCAGGTCACTCTGCCGCAGCCCGAGCGGCTTGCGGCGCGTGTGGCTAATACTGCGGCGCCGAGCATTCCGTACGAGCCTGCGAAGATAAGGGCGGAGCCGAGCTCGTTTTTGTCGGCCATGGGGTCGCGCACGGGGAGTGCCGTCCGTATGGCCTTTGAGTCGACTATGCGGCAGCTCGGACGCTTCACCACCGATTTGTCAAGCGGGAGCTTCAGCGTTTTCCACCGGCCTATGAGCTGGGCGTTCTCCGGCATGAAGAAGGCCAGCGTGGGGCCTACTATGGCAAGGGTGAGGTCGGCGTGTATGATGTTGCGGTTTATCATGCCCACCGACAGGTCGAGCGTCATGCCCGACGGTATGTCGATGGATATCACGCGGGGTGCGGCTTCGTTGATGTGCCGGGCCACGGCCTGGTAGCCGCCTCGGAGCGGCTTCTGGTAGTCTGTGCCGAAGAGGCCGTCGACCACGATGGTCGACGGTCCCATTTCGGGCATCACGAAGTTTGGTCCGGGATTCACAACCTCGTCGAGCCAGTCGCCGTATCCTTGCGCGCGCAGTTCGTCGCGGCGCAGGCGGGTGTCGATGCTGAGCATGTCGCCGCCGATATTAAAAAGGCACACGCGCGCGCGACAGCCGAACTGGTGCAGCTCTATGGCAGTGGCAAGGGCGTATGCCCCGCAGATGTCGTCGCCGGCGAATACCAGCACGGGGCTGTCGGTGTCGCCACGCATGGCGAGCACCTCGGCGGCAGCCTGGCGTCCCACAAGGCTTATGAAATCGGCACGGCGCCGGCTCCACACCCGCAGCTCGCCGGTATCGGCCGGTGGCGTGGAAGGGCCGAGCGTGGCTTCGAGTATGCGCTCTATTTCTGCCGGGGTGTAGACGTTTTTCATTCAGAGATTGTTGTTGCCGTACGGATTAAAGCGCGAGGAGTTCTTCGATTTTCTGGCGGATGGCATCGGCCTTCTGAGCGCCTGCGAGGCGGAATGGAGCCTTCTTGCCGTCCTTGAAGAACAGGAGCAGGGGAATGCCCATCACACGGTTCTCGGTGCAGAATTCGGTGTTGTCCTCGGTGTTGTATTTGCCTATCACCACGCGTCCTTCGTATTCTTTTGCGAGTTCGTCGATTACGGGAGCCATTGCCATGCACGGGCCGCACCATGTTGCCCAGAAGTCGATTACTACGGGCTGGCCTGATGCGATGATTTCACGTACGTTTTCGTCGGTAAATGTCATTGTAGTATGTTTAATGGTTGATTATGCGAATGATTTTCGGTTTAGCTTGTATTCAAAGTCAAGAGCCTCGAGGGTTTCAAGCAGGTTTTTGTCCGGTTTCAGCCTCAGGTTTGTGCTGAAATGCAGTTTGCGGCCGAGCTCGGGGTCGAAGATTGCCAGATTGAGCGGTATCGAGCCCTCCTCCTCGTTCTTTTTTGCGGTGTCGTCAAGCAGTTCTTCGAGCTGCCGGAGCTGCCCGGGACTGCTGATGATTGTCATTTCTGTCACGAGCTTTCCGTGGAGGCTGTCGAGCGGCAGTATCTTCTCGACGCCGAAGCGCACGGTGTTCGCGCCGGTGTTCTTGTTGCGGTACGAGCGGAAAGACCCTGTGACGTATATGGCGGAGCCGGGTATGCACAGGTGGCCGAATTCCGCTCTCTGTTTCTGGAAGAGGGCGAAGTCGGTCACGCCCGAGTAATCCTCGACCTTTACAATCAACATCGAAGAGCCGCCAAAAGTTTGTTTTTCTTCAAGCCCGACTACCATTCCGGCGAATATCACGGGGCTTGTGGTGGGCACTGTGATGTCGTTTTTTTCAACAGTGGTGTGCTCCACGCCGTAGTTCACGTCGAGCCAGTATGGGTCGAGGGGGTGGGCCGAGAGGTACATGCCTACCAATTCGCGCTCTTTGTTGAGGCGCGTGAGGGTGTCCCACGACGGCACGCTCGCTATCGCGGGACGGCTTTGGGCAACGATGTCCTCGTCGTCGAACCCGAAGAGCGACGTCGACTGCATCTTTGCCTCGTTCTGCCTCTGGGAGCCGTAGCGGAGCAGTTGCTCGCTCACGGTTTCCCCTCTCTTGCCGGCCTCGGCTATGAGGTCTTCGCGCTTTATGCCGTCGAAACAGTCGAAAGCGCCGGCTATTACGAGGTTGTCGAATACGCGCCTGTTGATAGAGCCTGCCGGCACGCGCTCCACGAAGTCGTATATGTCTTTGAACGGGCCGTTTTTGTCGCGCTCCTCGGTGATGGCGCGCACCACGTCGTTGCCTATGCCCTTGATTGCGGACAAGCCGAAGCGGATGACGTCCTCGCCCGAAACGCCGAATGTGGCCACCGATTCGTTGATGTCCGGGCCCTTCACGCTTATGCCCATGGCCTTGCATTCGTCCATATAGAATGTGAGCTTCGATATGTCGGCGAGGTTTCGGCTCAGCACAGCGGCCATATATTCGGCAGGGTAGTTGGCTTTGAGGTAGCCTGTCTGGAATGCTACCCAGCTATAGCATGTGGCGTGGCTCTTGTTGAAGGCGTAGGAGGCGAATTTTTCCCATTCCGACCATATCTTTTGGAGTACGTCGGCCTTGTGCCCGTTTTTCTGGCCGCCTTCAAGGAATTTGTCCTTAAGCTCGTTCATCTTTGCTATGAGCTTTTTACCCATGGCCTTGCGGAGGGTGTCGCTCTGGCCGCGCGTGAATCCTGCGAGGAGGCGCGACAGGAGCATGACCTGTTCCTGATATACCGTGATGCCGTATGTGTCCTTGAGGTACGTTTCCATCTCGGGTATGTCGTACACTATGGGCGAGCGTCCGTGCTTGCGGGCAATGAAATCGGGAATGTTCTCCATCGGGCCGGGGCGGTACAGCGCGTTCATGGCGATGAGGTCCTCGAACACCGTCGGCTGAAGCTCGCGCAGGTAGCGCTGCATACCGGCTGATTCAAACTGGAACGTGCCTACCGTGGCGCCGCGGCTGTATAGCTCGTAGGTCTTTTTGTCGTCGATGGGTATGTTGTCGATGTCTACTTCGATGCCGCGCGACCGCTTGATGTTGGCAACGGCGTCGCGGATAATCGAGAGGGTCTTAAGCCCGAGGAAGTCCATCTTTATAAGCCCGGTATCCTCGATTACGCTTCCTTCGTACTGTGTCACGAGGATTCGGTCGCCGTTCTTGTCGGTCGCCGTGCTCACGGGTACCCAGTCGGTCACGTCGTCGCGGCATATGATTACGCCGCAGGCATGCACGCCGGTGTTGCGCACCGTGCCTTCGAGCTTGTCGGCATAGGTGAGAATCTCCTTTACGCCGCTGTCGCGATCCATCTCGGTCTTGAACTCAGGCAGGTAGCGAATGCAGTTGGCCACTGTCTGCTTGAGTTCTTTTTCCTTGTTCGGGTCGTTGGGGTCGATGGGCATGTGGGCCGGTATCATTTTGGTGAGCATGTTTGCCGTCGATACCGGATATTTCATCACGCGCGCCACGTCCTTGATGGCGAGCTTGGCCGCCATGGTGCCGTATGTTATGATATGGGCCACGTTGGCAGCGCCGTAACGGTTTGTCACATAGTTGAGCACGAGTTCGCGCCCGTCGTCGTCGAAGTCGACGTCGATATCAGGCAGCGATATACGGTCCGGGTTGAGAAAGCGTTCAAACAGCAGGTCGTATTTCAGAGGGTCGATCTGCGTTATGCCGAGGCAGTATGCCACCACAGAGCCTGCGGCCGAGCCTCGACCTGGCCCGATGCTTACGCCCAATGTGCGACCTACGCGGATAAAGTCCTCCACGATAAGGAAGTAACCCGGGAAACCCATCGTCTTCATTATGTGCAGCTCGAAGGTGATGCGGTTTTCCACTTCCTCGCTCAGCGGGGTGCCGTATCTCCGGGCTGCGCCCTCGTAGGTTATTTTCTTGAGGTAGTCGGCTTCGAACTTTATTCGGTAAAGCTTGTCGTAGCCTCCGAGGCGCTCTATCTGTTTGCGCCCCGCTTCCGCATCCATTATCTCGTTTCCGTGTTCGTCGCGGGTGAATTCCTCGTAAAGCTCCTGCTCGGTGATGCGGCTGCGGTATTCTTCCTCGGTGCCGAAATCTTCGGGAATGGCGAATGTCGGCATTATGGCAGAGTGGTCGATGTCGTATTCTTCTACCTTGTCGGCAATTTCGAGGGTGTTCGTTATCGCCTCGGGAAGGTCGGAGAAGAGATTCTCCATTTCGGCACCTGTTTTCAGCCATTCCTGCTTGGAGTAGAACATACGGTCGTCGTCCGACAGGTAGTGGTTGGTGGCGAGGCAGATAAGACGGTCGTGAGCTTCGGCGTCCTCCTCGTTGACGAAGTGAGCGTCGTTGGTGGCTATTATCTTTATGTCGTATTTGCGAGCGAGAGCTATGATTTTTGGCTCGATGGCGCGCTGTAGCTCGTAAGTTTCGTGGTTCGCACGCGGAACGGTCGCTTTATGGCGCTGTATCTCAAGATAGTAATCTTCGCCGAATGTTTCTTTCCACCATGCCACGCTTTTGTCGGCCTCTTCGTCCATTCCGTTGCTTAGCAGGCGGGGTATCTCGCCACCGAGGCATGCCGAGCAGATTATCAGGCCCTCGCGATGTGCTGCAAGCTGCTCCTTATCGGTACGCGGGTGGTGGTAAAAACCCTCTGTCCATGCCTGCGACACGAGCTTTATCAGGTTTTTGTACCCTTTGAGGTTTTTCGCGAGCACTATCAGGTGACGGCCTTTGTCTGTCTTGTCGCCACGGTCGGCGAGCGATTTGTTGGCCACATACATCTCGCAGCCTATTATAGGTTTGAGATGGCGGCGCTTGGCAGACTCCAAAGCCGCTTTCGCCTCGAGTATTGCGTCGTTGTCGCCGGTGGCTTCTGCCGCTTCCAGTGTGGCCTTGGCCTTGGCAACATCTTCCTTTACCTTTTTGTTGTGCTTCTTGATGCTGTTCGTAAACTCCTTGATTCCGAACATATTGCCGTGGTCTGTGAGTGCTATCGCAGGCATACCGTCGGCAACGGCCTTTTTTATAAGGCCGGACAAGCTCGACAAGCCGTCGAGCAGTGAATAATGGGAGTGGACGTGGAGATGTACGAAACCGGGCATAAATTTTTATGAGGAGATATCTAAATACAGGCAGTAGCTTGCCAAAAACACCCCAAAATTACAAAAAATATTCCACTCCTGCCCATATGGACGCCCGGAATGTTTGTCTTTTTATATATTATAGTGTACGCGTATGTATGCGTATCTATCCCCAATAGAGCTTTTGAAGCTTGTTATGGCATATGCGGGGAGGTTGGCTCTTTATTTTTTTTGACTGAGAAAATTTTTTGCAATTAATTTCGGCTTGTTGTGCGGTTTTCTCGGTTTTCTGCTCAATTCCCTCGGATTTGGATTAAGGGTCGGGGCTGTAGGGGTTTAGACAAGCGGGGGCGTGGTTTTGTTCACGGGCCAAGTGTTAAATAAATGTTAAAAACGGAAATTTATTTGGCGCGGGCGGGGCAAAGGATGTAACTTTGCACCCGCAATCGGGAAACAAGCCCGGTCGCCGACAAGAGGACATTGAAAACGATTACAATAGACTAAGAGTAGTACAGGAGCACACGCTGCCGCTCCTCTCCGGCTT
>CAJTSR010000004.1 GCA_910579035.1 uncultured Muribaculaceae bacterium
TAAATTCTTCTACTATCAGTAGCCTGCTTTTTGCATATTAGGACTTTTTCCAGCGTTTTCAGCCTACTTTTTGCATATTAAGCCTTTTTTTTCATAAATAGATAGACGGAAGCGAAAAAGAAAAGAGGCTAAACCGCAAGATTTTACGGCCAAGCCTCTTAAAGACGTTTTGGAGTATCGCTTACTTGCGGATACCCAGCTCTTTCTGTGCTATGATAGCGCGGTAGCGGTTGATGTCTTTACGCATCAGGTAGTCGAGAAGACGACGACGCTTACCGACCAGCATCTTAAGAGCGCGTTCAGTTGTATGATCTTTGTGATTTGACTTAAGGTGCTGAGTCAAATGAGCGATACGGACCGAGAATAATGCAATCTGTGCTTCAGGCGAGCCAGTGTCAGTCTTGCCCTTACCGTACTTCTCGAAGATCTGAACTTTTTCTTCAGAATTTAGGTGCATTCCTTGAAAATTAAGTGGTTAATATAAAAGTATGAGCTTGAACGCTCAATCGGGTGCAAAGGTAGGCAATATTCAGACAACAGGCAATTATTTAATGTTTTTTAAGAAACAAAACATAAATTTTTGCCCGTCCACAAACTAAGACGCTCAAATCTTCGTTATGTTAAGAAGGTATTTAACAATGCTTGTTAAACGCACTCAGGTACATTAACTTTTTCCAATAGCAGACAAGCACTTTCCAATAGACTGAGAATGAGTTTATTCATATAAAACACGTGTAAACTATGACAACTAATTCATCACAAATCAAACCGCACCCGAGCTGGGACTCGGAAGAAAAATCTGTGTTTTCGAGCGGCATATTCTTTTCTGCCCGTCAAGCGATAAGACGCCATGCAACAGGCGGCAACGTGCTTATTGCGGCAACTGTCCTCGCCTTGGTCGCAGCCAATATTCCGGGAATCAACAGCCACTATTTTGAGTTTTGGAATCAGGAAGTGCGGCTACAGCTCGGCGATTTCAATTTTTTCAGTCATAACGGACACCCAATGTCCCTGCTTGCGTTTATCAACGACGCCCTTATGGCCATATTCTTCTTCACGATAGGCCTTGAAATCAAACGCGAGATACTTGTGGGCGAACTCTCATCGTTCAAACAGGCCTTGCTTCCCATCGTCGGCGCCATAGGCGGCATGGTGGTTCCCGTGCTGCTCTACTACCTCCTCGCCAAGGGCACGGACTATGCCGACGGAGCGGCGATACCCATGGCTACCGACATCGCTTTCTCTCTTGGCGTTCTCGCCATGCTTGGCAAGCGCGTGCCGCTCTCCCTCAAAATATTCCTCACCACCCTCGCTGTAGTCGACGACATAGGCGGCATCATCGTGATAGCGGCCTTCTACTCCACCCATATAGAGCTGAGTCTTCTGATATACGCGGCACTTCTGTTCGGTTTGCTCCTTCTCGGCTCGGTATTCAGAATCAAGAGCAAGATTTTTTATCTCGGCATAGGCGGAATAATCTGGTTCCTGTTCCTCAACTCGGGCATACACCCCACAATTGCAGGAGTGCTGGTGGCATTCAGCGTGCCGGCCACTCCGGTGTTCGCTCCGAAGAAATATATAAAGATCATACGCCGGTCCATATCGCACTTCAAAGGCGATGACGACGATACCGAGCTTGAAAAACGCACAATCCTCGACAAAGAGCAGATGAACTGGCTCAAGGAAGTAGAAAGCGCGTCCGACAAAGTGATTTCACCGCTCCAGGACCTCGAGGACTCCCTGCACCCGATAGTCAACTTCTTTATCGTGCCTCTTTTCGCATTCGCCAATGCCGGAATCTTCCTGCTCGACATGGAGCCTTCAAGCATATTCGAAGGCATATCGCTGGCAATAATCACGGCTCTCGTTGCAGGCAAGTTCCTTGGCATACTTTCATTCTCGTGGCTTGCCGTAAAGCTCGGACTCGCCCCGATGCCCGCGCACTCCAACTGGCATATGATGGCGTCAGTGTCCATGCTGGGCGGCATCGGATTCACCGTTTCGCTTTTCATTGCCACGCTTACATTCAGCGGTTCAGACGCCGCACAGGCCGCGCTTCTGGCGCACTCCAAGCTCGGCATCGTGGCCGGTTCGCTCATAGCAGGTACTGCGGCGTTCATATGGCTCCATATCACAATGCCCAAGGGCGTGGCACCCGATGCAGACGAGGATTAACATTCTTTATGCGAGGGAGATATTGGATATTCACATTTATTTGTTAATTTTGACGCGAAATGTTAACGCGGCGTCTGAAGCGCACACAAGTGCGAAAGATTCGCAAACATTAACAAAGTTCAATTGTTAACAAAACATAGGTTAAGTATAGGAAGTGTTTTAACAAAACATTATCTTTGCAAAACATTGCAAGTGCGATATTTCCAAATACCTCCATACACCAAACAAGATTTCCACCCGGCGTCACAGCACGCCTCCAAAAAGATATGAAGAAACATACAATCTGGATACTCACCATAGTGATGGCTCTTTGTTTTCTCGGGCTTCTCTGCATACAGATATTCTATATGAAGAATATCGTGCAGATACGCTACGAGCAATTCTCGCAAGGTGTTCGACAGAGCCTTGTGGCCGTTGCCGTGCATCTGGAGCAGGACGAAACGCGCCATTTCTTAGAGGAAGACGTGCGTCAGGTGGAAACCTCGGCCCTTATGACCCAGTATTTCGGCGACCCCGTACCCCGTCTGGACGGCATAAAATATTCTTTCACCACCAAGACCGGGCTTGAGGCCGACCTCACTATAAAGGGCGACATCACCGAGATATCCAAGCTACAGGGAAGCGGCGGAGGCGTCGGCGCGCACTACCGCACTTTGCAGGACAACTACCGCAACCGCTATCTATATCAGCAGGGCGTGCTCGACGACGTGATACTGAATATCATGACCAAGGCCTCCACACGCCCTGTGACAGAACGCGCGGACTCGGCAAGAGTGCGCACATACCTTCGGGAGGAGCTTGACACCCTCGGACTCCGAGTGCCTTTTGAATTTGCGGTGGCCAACTATGCCGGCACATTGCTCTACAAATCGCCCGGATTCCAAACTGCCGCCACCGACCGCGACAACATGTTCATACAGACGCTGTTCCCCAACGACGGCGCCGGCCCGCACAATTACCTGAAGGTATATTTCCCTACCAAGTCCGATTATATCTTCTCGTCAATTTCTTTCATGGTGCCTGCATTTGCATTCACCCTGATACTGCTGATAATATTCGTTTATACCATCATAGTGGCCTTCCGACAAAAGAAGCTCACCGAGATGAAAAACGACTTCATAAACAATATGACCCACGAGTTCAAGACCCCGATATCGTCGATATCGCTCGCGGCTCAAATGCTTAACGACCAGAGTGTGCGCAAATCGCCCACCATGCTCCAGCAAATATCAACAGTAATAACCGACGAAACAAAGAGGTTGCGATTCCAGGTAGAGAAAGTGCTGCAAATGTCGATGTTCGACAGGCAGAAAGCCACACTCAAGCTACAGGAAATCGACGCCAATGCGGCCATTTTCAATATCGTAAACACCTTCAAGCTGAAAGTCGAAAAATACGGAGGCTCCATAGCCGCCAACCTCGACGCGATGGACGCCATAGTGACTGTCGACGAGATGCACTTCACCAACGTGATATTCAACCTGCTTGACAACGCCGTGAAGTACCGCAGCGAGGAACGCCCGCTCAAGCTCACAGTGTCCTCGCGCGACCTTCCGGACGAACGGCTCGAAATAAGCATCGCCGACAACGGCATAGGCATACGGCGCGACGACCTCAAGAAGATTTTCGACAAGTTCTACCGCGTGTCGACCGGCAACCGCCACGATGTGAAGGGCTTCGGACTCGGCCTCGCGTATGTGCGCAAAATGGTAAGCGAACTGGGCGGGGATATCCGCGTGGAAAGCGAATTTAACACAGGAACAAAATTTATAATCATACTACCACTATCTAAAAATTAGCGAATATGGAAGAAAGAATCAAAGTTCTTCTATGCGAAGACGACGAGAACCTGGGCATGCTCCTCCGCGAGTACCTTCAGGCCAAAGGATGTTATGCTGACCTGTTCGTCGACGGCGAGGCCGGCTACAAAGCTTTCCTCAAGGGCAAATACGACATCTGCATACTCGACGTGATGATGCCTAAAAAAGACGGCCTCACCCTCGCTCAGGAAATACGCACTGTCAACTCCGAGATACCCATCATATTCCTTACGGCAAAATCGCTTAAGGACGATATCCTCGAAGGGTTCAAAATCGGCGCAGACGATTATATCACGAAGCCGTTCTCGATGGAAGAACTCGTGTTCAGAATCGAGGCCATTCTTCGCCGCGTAAAGGGCAAGAAGGGCAAGGAAATCACGATGTACAAAATCGGAAAGTTTACTTTCGACACCCAGAAGCAGGTGCTTCTTATCGGCGACAAGATAACGAAGCTCACCACCAAGGAGTCGGAACTGCTCAGCCTGCTGTGCGCCCACGTCAACGAGATTCTCGAACGCAACTACGCGCTCAAGACCATCTGGATTGACGATAACTACTTCAACGCCCGCTCGATGGACGTATATATCACCAAGCTGCGCAAACACCTTAAGGACGACCCCACCATCGAAATTATCAATATCCACGGCAAAGGCTACAAGCTTATAGCTCCTGAAGCCGAGGCCGGAAGATAATCTCCGATATCCACTCAAACGCCAACGGGCGCGTCGCTGTCGACGCGCCCGTTGACGTTTGTCAGGTAGTTAGGGCGCGGACAGACTGCCCGCGCCCTAATTCTATATGCTGTGCCAGCTTACTTGAGCACTGAGAGTGCGCCTTTGTAGTCCGGTTCATTGGTTATCTCCTCCACAAGGTCGGAGAATATGATGTCGTGCTTTTCGTCGAGCACTATCACGGCCCGCGCAAGCAGCCCTGCAAGAGGACCGTCGACAATCTTAAGCCCGTAGTTCTGCGCGAACACAGGCGAGCGGAAAGCGGAAGCCACTTCGAGTTTGTCGATGCCTTCTGCCGTGCAGAATCGCGACTGCGCGAAAGGTAGGTCCATCGACACGCATATCACAGCTGTGTTTTCAAGACGGACAGCCTCCTCGTTGAAGCGACGCACGGAAGCGGCGCAAACTGGAGTATCGAGGCTCGGGAAGATATTGAGAATCACTCTCTTGCCGTCATAGTCCGAAAGCTGGATTTCTTCGAGCGACTTAGTGACGAGGTTAAAGGCGGGAGCCTTGGTTCCCACGGCAGGAATATTGCCATAGGTATGGCACGGGGTACCTTTGAAAAAAATTGTTTCCATTTTTATAAATATATACTTGTTGTTAAGGCAAGACTTGTCGAATATATTTCGACAGACACACCCTTAGTTACTTAAACTTGCTTTCTGTATAACAATAGACTTGAGGTCTTGGTTGTAGCCTTGCACGAAATCGCGCACCACCCCGTCGGCTCCGACAAATACCAGCACAGGTGTGTCGGATCCCACTCCGCAGTCGGAAGCGGCTCCACGGGCATTCATAAGCAGATGTTCGCCGGGGCGAATAGACGGCACCACGGCCTCTATGTCGTCAACCCTATGGTCGAAAAAAGCCCATATCACGTCGACACTCATCGGAAGATAGTCAACGGCTTCCCGAACCGAGCGGACAACATCTCCACACGAGCCCACGGCACTTTCCATAAACACGAACACGGCAGGGACTGCAAACGGCTCGCCTTTCTCATGCAGATAGCGCTCCCCGGTGGTGGTCGGAGCCACAACTCTCGGCATAGGCTTGCCCGGAAGATTCTCAAGCGAGAACGAGCTTTCCCGGTATTTGCCGAAGGCGTCGGGATAACGCGCGGCCAATGTTTCGGCATTAATGTCGCAAGGCCTCTCCGACCCGCACATATAGCGCACGCTTATGCTCTGCTCGCCAAGCTGTCCGGGATTGTTTTCAAGTTCCACAAGCCGAGGCAAGAACGAATCGGGGTCAAGAACGTATACATATTCAGCGGCATCATAGCCGTTGACCCTGCGCCGCCCGCTAACCACCAACGACTTGCGCCCCCCTACCACAGTGTCTGTAGTCACCTTGGACACATACGTGCTATCCGACACCATATCAGAGAACTTCATGCCCATATACTGGGGAAGCAGCTCGGCAAACTGTACCTGATTCTGCACTCCGGAACGCACCCGGCCTCCGGGTGCAAAAGGAACAGAGTCCCACTCGGCATGGTATTCCTGTAGCCGTTTATCTCTGAAACGATAATGGGCGCCATCGGCATACGCCGAAAATCCTTCAACCACACCATCGGGCGCGCTAAGCGCCCACTCTATAAGATAACGGCACGGCGCGAGCGTGTCAGCGCCCTGACTGGAAGCGCCATACAACCTGACACCATAGCACACAGGGTCGGACAGCGACGGAAGATACACTTCGTAGGAACACGAATCGGCATACGAGTCATAAGACGAAAGACGCCGGGCTATATCACCCAGCGAAACAAGTCCTGCCGCCTGCATGGCAAGCGGCAGCGTGGCAACAAAGACAAGGACACAGCGTTTTTTCATAATGCGATGTTTTTCAATTACAATACAAACGCTTTACGCCCCTCTTTTGTTCAACCGCCCTACCTCAACGGCCCGCTCTTATACTTCGGCAGGCTGAATATGAATGCGAGGCCGCCGTCGGCACAGTTTTCAGGGTGTATCGTGCCTCCGTGGGCAAGCACTGTGTTCTGAACAATCGGAAGCCCGAGGCCGGTGCCGCCGGCCTTTCGGGAGCGGCCCGAATCAATCCTGTAAAAACGCTCGAACAGATGTGGCAGATGCTCGGCGCCCACCCCGGTTCCGTTGTCGCGGAATATGAAATAATAGAACTTGTCGTCCTGCCCGGTCATATTCAACTCGCACATAGTTCCTTTGGAGTATGCAGCAGCATTTTTGGCAAGATTTATCACCATGCCCGTAAGCAGGTTGTAGTTGCCGTTCACCTTGCAGTCGAGAGGCACGTCGAAAGAGAATGTCATATCTCCGAGCGAGCCTGATTCCTCGATATCGCTCGCTATGGTATAAACCACGTCGTGAAAATCAAGTTCCTCGGTGCTTATCATCTCTCCGCCCTCTTCAAGGCGGGTTATAGCTGACACATCGGCTATAAGGTTGACCAGTCTGTTCACATGCTCGCGTGCCTTCTGCAGGAAATGGCGCTGCGAATCCTCGTCCATATCGGGGTTGTCGAGTATGGTGTCGAGATACCCCTTTATCACACCGATGGGAGTGCGGAGCTCGTGGTTGATATTATTGGTAAGCTGGCGCTTGCTTCTGGCCTTTTCCTCTATGGCGTGCAAGGCCACTGAGTGCTCACGCTTCTGGCGCTGCATAGCCTGCGAGCGCTCGTTGTACATATGGATTATCTGACGGCTTATGTCGCCGAGTTCGTCGTTGGGATAATCCATCGCCGGTATAAAGTTGGGGTCTGTGGCGGCACGCTCCGCAATAGTGCGCAGAATGATTATATTGCGGCCGAAATAACGTGTGGAAAAATACGAAAGTATCGTCACCACGAGTCCGACAGCCACCACTATGTACAGAATGCGCGCGGACGGCGCCGTAGCCACCTTCACGGCGCTGTCACGAGGCAGAATCGTGCACACCACTACCCTGCCGTCGGGGCTGCGCTTAGGCTCGGCATAAAAGTAATCATTGCCGTCGGCATCGCGCCCGCGCTTCTTATCTCCCACCGACACCGTGCCGGCAAGTTCTTCCGGCGTAAGTGTTATAGGGCGGCCGTACGATTTTTTCAGCTGCCCGTCGATATATACCGATATTCGTATTTTCTCATACAGCTCGCTTGCCCTGTAATAGCGCGCCACGAAGTCGAGGAAGCTCTCAGGGTTAACATTCTGCACGTAGTACGATATTACGCGAGAGTTGATAAGGTCGAGCTGTTCGCGTATTTTTTCTTCACGAAGCTGGGCTTCATTGTGAAACTGGAGAAAGCCCATGCCGATGATTACCACCCACAGGGTGAGAACCAAAGGCAGGAACATTCGCCACTGATAGCTAATTTTTCTCCTTAAATCCATAGCCGAAACCCTGGCGGGTGACTATATATTTGTCGTAGCCGCCGAGCTTCTTACGAAGACGGGTGATATTGGTGTCGATAGTGCGCTCTGTGACAACAACTTCGTCGCCCCACACATTGTGGATTATTTCTTCGCGGGAATATATGCGGTTGCGGTGCGTGAGGAAGAAGAGCAGAATGTCGAACTCGGTGCGTGTAAGCGGCAGTTTTTCGCCCTCGAGATAGCACTCCTTGTAGTTGCGGTCGATTCTGAGGTCGCGGAAAGTGACGTCCGACTCATAGATAGACTCCTGCTCGATAATATCGGACGCCGAACGCTTGGCTGTAGCCCCGGCACGCCTCAGAACTGCGCGCACACGGGCAAGCACCTCGCCTATCACAAACGGCTTCGTAACATAGTCGTCGGCACCTATGTTTAGTCCCTTTACCACGAAGTCCTCGCCCGACAATGCCGAGCAGAACAGCATCGGGGTTTCTTCCGTTTCTGTGACATTCCGGACACGCTTTGCAAAATCAAAGCCGCTCAGCTTGTCCATCATTATATCTACGAGAAAGAGCGAATATACCGACAAATCCATATCGAGGGCCTCTTCTGCGCTATAAGCACAATCTACCTCGTAGCCTTCTTTTTCAAGATTAAACTTAAGGATTTCGCATAATGCTTCTTCATCGTCAATTACTAATATTCTGGCTCTCATATGTATTATATATCTTTCGGTATAAAATAATTCCACATGCGAAGCGCCGCCAGGCGCTCCCTGAACAACTTTACAAGCCCGAAATTACTAATTTTTAGCGTAAAACCGAGTTAAAATAAGTTAATCAGACCGTATACCTCGAACCGCACTGCAAGAATATTGTTATATAAGTACAATTACTAATTGCACTGTGTTTTTCATGGTATTAGATTTAAGGTTAAAGATTTTCGGTTGTCGTGAGACAGCCGATTTTTTATTTTACCATAAACGCATCAAATCCGCCTGTCTGCACGCTTACAAAGCCCGAGTCTGGCGCCGCCACTATCAGAAGGCCTTCGGCACCGGACTCAGACAGCATATCTAGCGCTTCGCCTTTGCCCATAGTCATACACGCTGTGGCAAGCGCATCTGCAAGTGCGCAATCAGTAGCAAGCACCGTGGCAGACAGCACCTCGGAAATAGCCGGATAACCCGTCAATGGCGACAAAGTGTGTCCGTAGGGCTTACCCTTGGCATCATACCTGAAATTACGGTAGTTGCCCGACGTTGCCACTGCCATATTTTCAGGGCCAAGCTGCAATATTCCGAAACGGCGGTGAGCAATTCCACCGACCGGCGCATCGACCTGAATCCGCCACTGACGCCCGCGCGGGCTGAGCCCCTTTACCCGTATCTCTCCGCCAATCTCTATCATATAACGGTCCACCCCGTTGCGGTCGAACATCTCGGCAATACAATCCACCCCGTAGCCTTTGGCCACTGATGAAAAATCAAAACGCGTATCCGCACTTTTACGAACTACTTTGCCGTCGGAACCAACGGAGCATTCGCCAAGCCCAACAGCCCCTAACGCAGCCTCTACATCTGCCTCCGAAGGCTGCGACTCAGGCTCCGCTGTTCCGAACCCCCATAAATCGCATAGCGGGGCCACCGTCGGGTCATAACGGCCGTCCGACAACTCCCACACACGGCGCGAGATCTCAAAAACAGTTCTAAAATGAGCATCTGCCACATCAAGCTCTCCACGGTTGATTTTAGACACCGTAGAACCGTTATTGAACATAGATAACGTTTCATCTACAAGGCGCATAGACGCAAGCACCGAATCATCGAGTGGTCGCTCCGAGGCATACACAATGTGGTAGGTCGTGCCCCACGTTTCGCCATCACACGATAAAAAATCACCACCACAGCTTGCAAATGTCAAATATAATGCCGATATTAGCGGCAGACTTATAAAAATTCGTTTCATTCCGTAAAATTAACAGACCTCCAAAATTAAGAAAAATCCACAAGCTCGCGAACATTCTTTGGTGAAAGATTGTTTATTACTCGCAACCAACTCCTCTAATCAAGAATATATTACTAACCTCCGCCATACCGGAACCGAAAACGCAGAATTATGCAACGCTCGTTTATTTTCCTTGCAGAAGGATTTGAAGAAATTGAAGCCCTGACCGTAGTCGATGTAATGCGTCGCGCAGGCATGGATATCAAGACTGTATCAATAGGCGCCGACCGCAAAGTTGCCGGCGCCCACGGAATAACCGTTGAAGCCGACCTCCTCTTTAAAGAAGCGGACTTCGACCATTCAGAATGGCTCATACTCCCCGGCGGAATGCCCGGCGCCACCAACCTCCACGAATTTACAGCTCTCGGCGACTTGCTCAAAGTACACAAAGGCAAGATTGCAGCCATCTGTGCCGCTCCGGCTGTGGTTTTAGCCCCCCTTGGCATACTTCAGGGCAAAGAAGCCACATGCTATCCAGGCTTTGAAGCCGAATGCAAAGCAGGCGGCGCCAAGATGCGCGATGTACCCGTAATGGTGCTTCCCGATATTATTACAGCAAACGGCCCGAGCGCCGCACTGCGTTTTGCTCTGGCTATCGTAGCCAACTCCCTCGGCGACAGCGCCGCCCAGCAGGTAGGCTCAGCCATGCTCTTCTACCCCAAATCGATGAACTTCTACTTCTAACCGCCAAAATCCGACACACACCACAAGCTCCGGGCGCCACAACCGCCCGGAGCTTTTATTTTCTACACATATCGCGTAATTATCTGATTTTGTGCAAAACACATTTCCCAGAGGGTTCATTTGGGGAAGTTCCACATTTTTCTGAGGTTTCGCCATAATTTGAGGGCTGTTTAGCCTATGGCGTTCTTGATAATTGAACATTTCGGAAAGGCTAAATGTTAGACTTATGTTCAACTACAATATGGATACAAAATGAAAAAGTTAGCAACACTATTCGTCGCAAGCGCTGTAGTAGCTTTCGCCTCTACCTCATGCGGCACCAAATCAGCTCAGGCAGAATCAACCTCCGACCTAAAGACTAAAATTGAGAATTGCACCAACCCCGACAGCCTGAAAGTTTACGTGGCAGAGGCTCAGGCTTATGCCCAGAAACTTGTTAAAGAAGGAAAGGTGGAAGAAGCCAAGAAATATCTCGATCAGATCGAACCCGTGGTCAAGAGTAAGATTCCAGCTCTTGCCGGCACTTTCGACGCCGTAAACGGCGCGCTCGACAAAGCTGAAGCCTCCGCTTCCGACAAAGCCGAAGATGCCAAAGATGCAGCATCTGCCGCAGTCGACAGCGTGGGGTCAGCCGCCTCTCAGGCCGCTGACGCCGTAAGCCAAAAAGCCTCGGAAGTAAAGGACGCCGCAGCTGAAAAAGTGCAGGAAGCCAAGGAAGCCACTGCCGACGCCGCACAGAAAGGCGCCGACAAGGTGAAAGAACTTCTCAAGTAAGCGTCAACAACGACGCGCAGCAGGCAACGCCGCGGCTTTATCGGAGTCGCGGCGTTGCCTGCCATATTGCCGTGCCTGAACAAATCATTTTTCAGATACGTTTAAGTAGAGCATAACCATTTAATATCTCTATATGGATAAACGAAAACTTACCGCAGAAAACGGCAGGCCCATTGCCGACAATCAAAACATACAAACTGCCGGCGAACGTGGCCCGGTACTGCTTCAGGACCCGTGGTACACCGAAAAGATTGCTCACTTCGACCGCGAGGTAATACCCGAAAGACGCATGCACGCCAAAGGTTCGGGAGCATTCGGCACCTTCACTGTCACAAACGACATCACCGAATTTACCCGCGCGTCCATATTCTCCGCCGTCGGCAAAAAGACTGAATGCCTTGTGCGTTTCTCAACTGTGGCCGGAGAGCGAGGCGCAGCCGATGCCGAAAGAGATATCAGAGGATTCGCAATAAAATTCTATACCGACGAAGGCAACTGGGATCTTGTGGGCAACAACACGCCCGTGTTCTTCCTGCGCGACCCATTGAAGTTTCCCGACCTCAACCACGCCATAAAGCGCGATCCGAGAACCGGTATGCGCAACCCCACGAACAACTGGGACTTCTGGACTCTGATTCCAGAAGCCCTGCATCAGGTGACAATCTCTATGTCGCCCCGGGGAATCCCGGCATCATTCCGCCATATGCACGGCTTCGGAAGCCATACATACAGTTTCTACAACCACGAAAACAAACGCATATGGGTCAAATTCCACTTCAGGACACTGCAAGGCATCAAGAACCTTACCGACAAAGAAGCCGAGGAAGTAATAGCCAAAGACCGCGAGTCGAACCAGCGCGACCTCTTCGAGGCCATAGAGCGCGGCGACTATCCCCGCTGGCTGCTGCAGGTGCAGCTGATGACCGAAGAGGAGGCCAAAAGATACCATATCAATCCATTCGACCTAACAAAGGTATGGTATCACAAAGATTTCCCGCTTCGCGATGTGGGCATTCTCGAACTGAACCGCAACCCGGAGAACTTCTTCGCAGAAATCGAGCAAGCGGCGTTCAATCCTATGAACATAGTTGAAGGAATAGGATTCTCTCCCGACAAGATGCTGCAAGGGCGTCTGTTCTCATACGGCGACGCACAGCGTTACAGGCTCGGCGTAAACCACAATCTCATTCCCGTGAACCGTCCGAAGTGCCCCTTCCACTCCTATCACCGCGACGGACAGATGCGCACCGACGACAACCTGGGCCGAACCTTGGCTTACGAGCCAAACAGCTTCGGAGAATGGCAGGACTCCCCCGCCCTGAAAGAGCCCCCGCTCGAATTACACGGCGCCGCATACAACTACGACGAACGGGAATACGACGACGATTATTACACCCAGCCCGGCAAGCTGTGGCGCCTTATGCCGCCGGAAGAACAGACCCAGACCTGCGAAAACACAGCAAGGGCGATGGAAGGCGTGCCCTTGTTTATAAAGCAGCGCCACGTAAGAGCCTGCCACAATGCCGACCCCGGCTATGGCGTCAAATTGGCCAAAGCGCTCGGCATAAGCCTTGACGAGGCGCTCGTGGCAGAAGACCCGGCGCACCCCAAATGGGACAAGCGCAATCTTTCCGCCGATAAAAAATAGCAAACAGACCCAAAAGCGCCCCCTTGGAAATAAAGGAATCTTCCAAGGGGACGCTTATATCTTAGAACGGCAGCTATCTTAGAACAGCAGCGCGAGCCTGTACACGCCCCAGGCGATGAGCCAGGCTATCACGGTATTGTACGCCACGCTGAACGCGCCGTATTTCCACGAGCCTGTTTCGCGGCATATGGCTGCGACAGTGGCAATACACGGGCAATACAGCAATATGAACACCAAAAAAGCCAATGCCGCCGCAGGTGTGAAATCAGGAAGCCCCGTCGACGGGTTCGGCGCCGTCAGCCGTTCGCCAAGGCGCGCATCGCTCACAGTTTCGTCATTTGTATAAAGCACACCGAGGGTCGACACAACTATTTCCTTGGCCGGAACACCGGCAAGAGCGGCCACAGAGGCGCGCCAGTGAAATCCGAGAGGTTCCATCACTGGATTTATGGCTTTTCCGGCCATTTCGAGATATGAGTCGCGCGACGGGTCAATGCGGGTATCGTCGACCGAGGCCGACGGCATTGCGGCAGCATCATCTCGCAGCGGGAAGTAATTGAGCGCCCACACTATAATGCTTGCAAACAATATGATGCCGCCCATCTTCTTTACATATTGCACGCCTTTGGCCCATGTGTGGCTTACCGATGCCCTCAGGGTGGGCATACGGTACGGCGGCAGCTCCATTACGAAAGGCGTTTCATCTTTATGGAACAGGAAGCGACGCAACAGACGTGCCGTAATCACGCCCACGGCAATGCCTCCGAGGTACATACCCAAAAGCACGAGCGCGCCGCGCCCGTCGAAGAAAGTGCCAACCATCAGAACATACAGCGGCAGACGCGCCGAACAGGACATAAACGGGTTTATAAGTATCGTTATCAGCCTGCTTGAACGGCTTTCGATCGCACGAGAGGCCATAATGGCGGGCACGTTGCAGCCGAAGCCCATAATCAGCGGAATAAAAGACTTGCCATGGAGGCCGATACGGTGCATCAGCTTGTCCATAATGAAGGCGGCACGCGCCATATAGCCCGTATCCTCCATAAACGAAATGCAGAAATACAGGATGAGTATGTTCGGCAAAAACACTATCACCCCGCCGACTCCGCCGATAATGCCGTCGGCCACCATATCCTTAAGAGGCCCGTCGTGCATAAGCTTGTCGACAACATCGCTGAGCCACCCTACCGCGCCCTCTATCCATTCCATAGGGTACTGCCCGAGCACAAATGTGGCCCAGAATATGAAGAACATTATGAGAATGAATATGGGAAATCCGAGCAGCTTGTTGGTGGCCAAAGAGTCGAGCACCCTTGTGGTTCTGCCCCCGGCACGCTTTCCCGGCACATATGTTTCAGCGAGCGCGCCGGCTATGAAACCGTACTTGGCCGCAGCCACCATCGACGATATATCCTCGTCGTGCAGCGACTCTATATGCCCGCGCAGTTTGTCACGCATCAGCACAATCGGGCTGTCTGCTCCGGCACGCACATGCTCGCGCCAGTCGTGGCGGCCACAGGACGACTCTCCGCAGCAATCCCGCCGAAACATGCGCGACCAAAACCCTCGCTTGCCGGGGCGGCAGGCCGACGACTTATCTTCTGCCGTCTTTTCCCCTGCCGGTATCTCGTCCTCTATGCGGTGGTCGCCTTCGAGCAGCTTAATGGCAAGATAGCGAGGCGAGAACTGCTTGTTCATTGCCGGAGATGCCTTTATCATATCCACGAGCTGCCTTATGGCCCCCTCTATATCATTGCCAAGATTCACATGGATATGGCGCACGGTGTCATCGTGCCCCTCGAACACTGCCACAACCTTGTCGAACAACGCCTTTATGCCTTCGCCGGTCTTAGCCACGATGGGAATCATAGGCACACCTATCATCGCGCCAAGGCTGTCGTAGTCAAGACTACCGCCCCGGGCGCGCACCTCGTCGTACATATTGAGGGCTATCACCATGCTGCGGTCCATGTCTATCAGCTCGGTGGTAAGAAAGAGATTGCGCTCAAGGTTAGAGCTGTCTACAACGTTTATTATCACATCGGGCGTGTTGTCGCTCAGATATTGCCGCACATAAAGCTCTTCGGGCGAGTAGCAGGTAAGCGAATATGTGCCGGGGAGGTCGACAATGTTTATGCGGTAGTCACCGTGGATAAAATATCCTTCTTTGGCATCGACAGTCACGCCGCTATAGTTCCCCACATGCTCCTTGGCGCCGGATGCCATATTGAACAGCGAAGTCTTGCCGCAATTCGGATTCCCTATCAGAGCCACATTTATTATATGCCGCTCATGATGATAAGCCGTGCGTGCGGCAATATCCGCCTCCGAAACTCCGGACGACGCCACAGCCATCGACCCGAGCGACACGGCTTCTTCCGGGCTGACCTTCACCACTTCTACCAAATCGGCCTCAGACGCGCGTAGCGACACCTCGTAGCCCATTATGCTGTATTTGATGGGGTCGTGCAGCGGCGCGTGGAGCAGAACTTTCACAGCATGGCCTCGCACAAAGCCCATCTCTATAACACGCTTGCGGAACGCACCGTGTCCCAGCACCTTAACAACAATCCCGGTTTCGCCGGTGCGTAATTGCGACAATTTCATTCTATATCAATCTCTTTTTCAATATGCAAATTTGCGAATAATTCCTATTATAAACAAGGACGGCGCATACCCTGTTCCCGGTATTTTTAATATAACAAGGCTTCCCAATCCGCAAAAGATTCGTAATTTTGTGCCATATGAATGTATCATACTGGATATCGCGCCGGCTCCGCCTCGGAGGCAAGGGCAGCTCGGCGGGTGTTGTCATCGCCGTTGCGGGCGTCGCATTGGCTGTTATGGTTATGGAGTTTACTCTGGCAATAGTGGTAGGTTTCAAAGACCAGATTCAGGCAAAATTAGCCGGGTTCGACGCCCAGATAAGCGTATACGGAGCCTACGACCCGTATACCGGCAGCCGGCAGCCATATGTAAGCGCCACCCCGCAGTTAGAAAAAGTGCTGGCAGATGCCCTTCCCGACACAGAACGGCGCCTTGCCGTACGCCAGCCGGGAATCATTAAAACCGACAATGATTTTGAAGGCATAATGTTTATCGGTCAGGCTCCGGGCAGCAATTTTGACTTCGAGAAGTCGAATATCATCGCTGGCTCGTGGCCTGACTACGCCTCCGACAGCTGCCGCAACAGCATAGTCATATCCGAGGCCACGGCTTCAGCCCTCGGCCTCGACGTGGGCGACAAGGTATATTCCACATTCATAATAGACGGCAACGTGAAAATGAGGCGCAACACCGTGGCGGCACTGTACCGAAGCAATTTCGGAGAATACGACCGCACCGTGGCCTACGCGTCGCTCGCCGGGCTGCAAAGCGTGTGCGGCATCGACAGCATCTCAGGATCCCGCATAGACATCCGGGGCCTCGCTCCTGAAAAAATATCGGAAGCGGGAGCAGCCCTTCAGCAAGCCCTTGTCGATGCCGTCGGCACAGGCGAGCTTGACGAGTACTACCCTGTCGAAACCATTGCCGAAAGCGGCGCCATATACTTCAGCTGGCTATCGCTGCTCGACACCAATGTGGCTGTAATATTCGTTCTGATGCTATGCGTGGCCGGATTCACGCTTGTGTCGAGCCTGTTTATTCTCATACTGGAACGCGTGAGCATGATAGGGGTGCTTCGCTCCTTAGGCGCCACAAAAGGAATTGTGAGGCGCATATTTATCGACCTCGGCCTCAGAATCGTAGGCCTCGGCATGGTAATCGGCAACATACTCGGAATCGGCCTGCTGCTGGTGCAGAAGCACACGGGCGCCATACCCCTCGACCCTGAAATGTATTATCTTGCCTCTGTCCCGGTAGAAATCAAACCGTGGGCCATGGTGGCGCTGAATATCGGCGTTGCGGCAGCAGCGTGGCTGATACTTATATTGCCGGCGCGGCTCGCCTCGGGAATCGACCCGGCCAAGACCGCAAGCTACGAGTGACACCATATGATTAATCCAAACAGACTCTTCAATTGTTAAAGAAATACGGCGTTACTGCCGAGAGCCATTTCACACTTGTTGACACTCCTCAAATGTTAAGTTTCAATAAGTTTAAATGAGTTCGCCATTTATTCATTATCTTTGCCTGAAATTTAAAGTTAATTTAATTAATGACATCCAATAAGGAACTCCAGCAACTCATAATAGAAGGAATACAGGAACGTAAAGGCCACGCGATAACCATAGTGGATATGAGCCACATAGAATCTGCGGCAGCACAAAAATTCATCATAGCGCAGGGAAACTCGACCACACAGGTAGGCTCCATCGCCGAATGCGTCGAAGACTATGTTCGCGAAAACGGCGGCGGAAAGCCCTACAACGAAGCAGGAATGGCAAATGCCGAGTGGGTGGTAATCGACTACGGCGACATATGGGTTCACATATTCCTGCCAGAAACCCGACAGCACTACAACCTCGAAGAACTGTGGAGCGACGCCAAGATAAGCGAGATTCCCGATCTTGATTAAGAGTGTGCTTGAATTAAATCCGCACAGACGCCGACATAACGTTATAAAATTTCTTTCCTCTTTTTTCATAAAGCATTATGCCCTTACCCCCTCTAAATAATCCCAACGGCCAGAAAAAAGGGCCGTTCAAATTCAGCCTATGGTGGATGTACGCCATAGTGCTGCTTTTCATCGCCGGAATACTCTACTTCGACACCAACACAGTGACCAAGGAAGTGAGCTACAGCGAATTTGAAAGATACGTGGAGCAAGACCACGGTATAAAAAAGATAGTAGTGCTCACCGACAAGCGCGAAGTGGAAGGCTTCCTTACCGACAGCCTCGCCCGCGTCATATTCAAAGGACACAACATAGCCGACGGACAGAATGTGGTGGCGAAAGTGAAATCCAACATATCGTCGGCCGACAAGCTCTCTGAGAAAATCGACCAGTGGCGCAGCACAGGAGCCTTCACCGGCACCGTTGACTACGAGAAAAGCAGCCCCTACAGCAGCTTCCTGTGGTCGATACTGCCGTTCGCTCTGTTTATCGGCGTATGGTTCTATATGATGCGCAAAATGTCGGGCGGCGCCGGCGGTGCCGGCGGCGGTGGCGGCATATTCAGCGTGGGCAAGTCAAAAGCGATGCTTTTCGACAAGAACAACGCCGAGAAAGTCACGTTCCGCGATGTTGCCGGCCTTAGCGAAGCCAAGACCGAAATCGAAGAAATCGTCGAATTTCTCAAAAATCCCAAACGATACACCAACCTTGGCGGCAAAATTCCCAAGGGCGCCCTCCTCGTAGGCCCTCCCGGAACAGGTAAGACACTGCTTGCCAAGGCAGTGGCAGGCGAGGCCGACGTGCCTTTCTTCTCTATGTCTGGCAGCGACTTTGTGGAAATGTTCGTCGGCGTAGGCGCATCCCGCGTCCGCGACCTCTTCCGTCAGGCTAAGGAAAAAGCGCCCTGCATAGTGTTTATCGACGAAATCGACGCCGTAGGCCGTGCCCGTGGCAAAAACGCCAACATGGGCGGCAACGACGAACGCGAAAACACCCTGAACCAGCTGCTCACCGAGATGGACGGTTTCGGAAGCAACAGCGGTGTCATAATACTCGCCGCCACCAACCGTGCAGACATTCTCGACAAAGCGCTTATGCGTGCAGGACGATTCGACCGACAGATTTACGTCGACCTGCCCGACCTGCCCGACCGTGTGGAAATATTCAAAGTACACCTGCGCAAGGTAAAGACAGCTCCGGGACTTGACATCGACATGCTCGCCCGCCAGACACCGGGCTTCTCCGGCGCCGATATCGCCAATGTGTGCAACGAGGCCGCGCTCATCGCCGCTCGCCACAACAAGGAGTCGGTCGACAAAGACGACTTCAATGCCGCTGTCGACCGCATAATCGGCGGACTTGAAAAACGCTCCAAGATACTCACCGACGAAGAGAAACGCTCCATAGCCGTCCACGAAGCAGGCCATGCTACAGTGTCATGGCATCTGCGCTACGGCAACCCGCTGGTGAAGGTAACCATCGTGCCGCGCGGCAAGGCCCTCGGCGCCGCATGGTACCTGCCCGAAGAAAGGCAGATAGTGCCCTCGCAGGTATTGCTCGACGACATATGCTCGCTACTCGGCGGACGCGCCGCTGAAGAAATATTCCTCGGCCATATCTCAACAGGAGCCGCCAACGACCTCGAACGCGTCACCAAGCAAGCATACGCAATGGTGGTATACTACGGCATGAGCGAACGCCTGCCCAACCTCAGCTACTACGACTCGACTGGACAGAACAGCATGTTCACCAACCCCTACAGCGACGAGCGCGCCACTATCATCGACCAGGAAGTGAGCCGTATCATAGCCGAGCAGTACGAACGCGCCAAGAGCATACTGCGCGAACATTCCGAAGGCCACAACAGCCTTGCCGAAACACTGATAAGCCGCGAAGTAATATTCACCGACGACGTGGAACGCATATTCGGACCTCGCCAATGGACCTCGCGCACAGACGAATTGTTCGGACAAAAGGACAACAGCCCCGTGCCTCCGCCCATCGACGACGTGGAGGCTACCGAGGTCAAATCCTCCGACAAAGAAGAGAAACAAAACACCGAAGAAAAATAAACATGAAAAAAATCATTATCGCAACAGCTATGGCATCTATGCTTATGGCACCGTCGTGTACCGGCAAAGGCGAGGCAACGGCCGAACCGCAGGCCTTCGACTACAATGTCGACCGATTCGCCGATATCCAAGTGCTCCGCTACAAAGTGCCGGAGTTCGACAGCCTGTCGCTCAACCAGAAAATACTGGTGTACTACCTGACGGAGGCAGCTCTGTGGGGTCGCGACATTCTCTGGGATCAGAACAACCGCCACAACCTTGATATGCGCCAGCTTCTGGAAGCCGTATACACAAACTACGACGGCGACAAAGAAAGCGCCGACTTCAAGGCTTTCGACACATATATGAAGCAGGTGTGGTTCGGCAACGGCATACACCATCACTACTCTACCGATAAATTCACACCCGCTTTCAGCCGCAGCTTCCTCGAAGAGCGCATCGCAGCCCTGCCCGCCAACGCTGCCCCGGCCAACGCAGCAGAGCTCGTCGACGTGATATTCAACCCGGCGCTCGAAGCCAAGCGCGTGAATCAGGCCGCAGGTCAGGACCTCGTAGCCACCTCGGCAAACAATATGTACGCCCCCGGCGTGACTCAGGAAGAGGTTGAAGCCTACTTCGCCTCAATCCGCAAGCCCAACGACAGCACGCCTATCTCGTACGGCCTCAACACACGCATCGACCGCGGCCCCGACGGCAAAATCCGCGAAACCACCTACAAAATCGGCGGCCTCTACAGCAAGGCCATCGAGAAAATAGTGGAAAACCTCGACAGCGCGTCGCACTATGCCGAAAACGATGCACAGCGCCAGATTATCAACTCGCTAATCGACTATTACCGCACAGGCGACCTTGCCACATTCGATAAATACTCCATCGAGTGGGCCGAAGACACCCTCTCGCAGGTTGACTTCATAAACGGCTTTATCGAAACCTACGGCGACCCCCTGGGTATGACCGGAACATGGGAATCAATCGTCAACTTCAAGAACATACCCGCCAGCAAGCGCACCGAAACCCTCAGCGCCGACGCACAGTGGTTTGAAGACAACTCTCCTGTCGACAAGCAGTTCAAGAAAGAAAAAGTGAAAGGTGTTTCGGCAAAGGTTATCACAGCCGCAATACTCGCCGGCGACGCATACCCCGCAACACCCATCGGCATCAACCTGCCTAACGCCAACTGGATACGCGCAGCCCACGGCTCCAAGTCGGTAACCATAGAGAACATCACCCAGGCATACGACGAGGCAAGCCACGGCAACGGCTTCAACGAAGAATTTGTAATCGACGAACCTACCCGCGAACTTCTCAACAAATACCTCTTCGTAACCGACAACCTCCACACCGACCTCCACGAGTGCCTCGGCCACGGCTCAGGACGCCTGATGCCCGGCAAGGAAGACGCCCTCAAGGAGCACGGTTCCGCTATCGAGGAAGCACGCGCCGACCTCTTCGCGCTCTACTACCTCGCAGACCCCAAAATGCTCGAAATAGGGCTGCTCGACAATCCCGACGCATACAAGGCCGAATACTACAAATATATCCTCAACGGCATGCTCACCCAGCTGCAACGCATCGAGCCGGGCAAGGAAGTTGAAGAAGCCCATATGCGCAACCGCAAGCTCATCGCCGAATGGGCATACGAGCACGGTAAGGACAACAACGTTATCGAACTCGTGAACCGCGACGGCAAGACATTCATCAAAATCAACGACTACGAAGCCCTCCGCGGACTCTTCGGCGAACTCTTGGCCGAAATACAGCGCATACGCTCCACAGGCGACTACGAAGCCGGACGCGCAATGATTGAGAAATATGCCGTTAAAATCGACCCCGCGCTCCACAAAGAAGTGCTCGACCGATATGCGACCCTCGACATCGCCCCATACAAAGGTTTTGTCAACCCCGTGTA
The DNA here is from genome assembly GCA_910579035.1 of uncultured Muribaculaceae bacterium. Taxonomy (GTDB): domain Bacteria; phylum Bacteroidota; class Bacteroidia; order Bacteroidales; family Muribaculaceae; genus CAG-873. The sequence goes on from CAJTSR010000004.1 coordinate 21,718, forward strand.
CACACCTGTTCGCGACAACGAAGGCCGAATCACCGACATAAAAGTTGATTACACCGAAGGATACGCCGACCAGATGCTGCGCTACGGCCGCGACTACCACGCGTTGAAGTAATCCTGATCGCCCTATCATACGAATATAAAGAGTGCAGACCGAATCGGTTTGCACTCTTTATATTCTTTTATACATATCAGCGAGGGAATTAACGTTCCAAAGGCGTTTATCTATAAACGAATAAAGATAGAAGGAATTTGGCATCCCTCGTCCTTCTCTCCGAGTAGTGATACTGGGAAGAAGGCTCTCATAAATAAATAGTTGAAACGTGACCAGAGTCGGCTTTAACAGTCGGCTCTGTGTTATCTATCGGCAAGCGACATATGGAACAACGCACCGAACGCTCCCATATCACCGCAAGCTGATGATAGTCCGACTCATCACATTTTCTAATAACCATTTTGCAAAGTTAGCTATTTGCATTCTTCCTGCACTTTTTGTCCCGACATATTTTTTGCGTAACTTTACACACGCAAATAACCAATATTTACATCACCATGAAGGCAATCATACTAACTGTAATCACAGCTTTTTCTTTAGCCGTACCGGCGTCATACGCTGTGGAACCCTGCTCCGGGCAGGGCTGCTGCTCCGTGAAAAACAACCCTGTGCTACCCGGCTTCCATGCCGACCCCGAAGTGCTGTACGCCGAGCAAACCGGCAAATACTACATCTATTCCACCACCGACGGCACACCAGGCTGGGGCGGATACTACTTCCACGTATTCTCATCTCCCGACTTGAAGAGCTGGACAGACGAAGGAATAATGCTCGACCTTAAAAGCGACCAAGTGCCTTGGGCCACCGGCAACGCGTGGGCTCCCGCCATTATAGAGCGCAAGGAAGCCGACGGATACAAATATTATTTCTACTACAGCGGCCACTCCAAGGAAGCCGATACCAAACAGATAGGCGTGGCAGTTGCCGACAATCCAGCAGGCCCCTTCCGCGACCTCGGACACCCCATCGTCACCAAATCGCCGGCAGGACACGGGCAGCAAATCGATGTCGATGTTTTCGCCGACCCCGTATCAGGCAAACATTACCTATACTGGGGCAACGGATATATGGCCGTGGCCGAACTGAACGACGACCTGCTGTCTATCAAAGAAGAAACAGTAAAAGTGATAACCCCTGAAGGCGGGACACTCGAAACATATGCCTTCCGCGAGGCTCCCTACGTGTTCTTCCGCAACGGAACATACTATTTCCTATGGTCTGTCGACGATACCGGCTCGCCCAACTACCACGTGGCCTACGGCACCTCCGACTCTCCTACCGGTCCCATCAAGGTAGCCGACCCGTGCACAATTCTGATACAAGACCCTTCCAAGCAGATATACGGTCCCGCGCACAACTCCGTGCTGAACATTCCCGGAACAGACCAATGGCGCATAGTATACCACCGTATCAACAAAGACCATATCGACCCGTCCAAATCACCAGGCATACACCGCGAAGTATGCATCGATAAAATGGAATTCAACCCCGACGGCTCAATCAAGCCGGTAACCCCCACTCTCTAATCCCCCAAACCACAAAAAAATCCTTGCCGCTGGTGCTGCAAGGATTTTTTTGTGGAGGTAGGTATCGCTTACCAGATTATCACGCGTTCTTCCTCGGGAAGGAACATCGGGTCGCTTTCCTTGATGTCGAATGCGGTATAGAAGGGAGCAATGTTGCGGAGGGTGGCATTCACGCGCCAGCGGCCAAGCGAATGGGGGTCGTTTGTGGTGCGCGAGAGTATCTCGGCGTCACGGATATTGGCAGCCCATACATTGGCATATGCCAGATAGAAACGCTGGTCGGGAGTAAAGCCTTCGATTACTTCGCCTTCCTTATCTCCGAGAGAGTTGAGGTATGCTGTGTGCGCAACGCGCAGACCACCCTGGTCGGCAATATTCTCGCCGAGGGTAAGACGGCCGTTTGCACGGGTGCCGGGAGCAACCTCAATGCTGTCGAACTGAGCCACGAGCTTGTCGGCAAGGGCGTTGAAAGCCTTTGCGTCACCGTCGGTCCACCAGTTGGAGAAGTTGCCGTCCTTATCGAACTGGCGACCCTGGTCGTCGAATCCGTGAGTCATTTCGTGGCCTATCACCACGCCTATGGCGCCATAGTTTACGGCATCGTCGGCTTCAGGATCGAAGAAAGGAGCCTGCAGAATGCCGGCGGGGAAGCATATCTCGTTCGTTGTCGGATTGTAGTATGCGTTGACTGTCTGGGGCGACATATGCCAGCGGTCACGGTCGACGGGCTTGCCGTAGTCCGAGTTATTATAGTCGTTATTGAAGAGTATGGCATTCTGTATATTCTTCCAGTACGACAGCGAGGGATCGACAGTAAGCCCCGAATAATCGCGCCACTTGTCGGGATAACCGATTTTCACGGTAAACGCATCGAGTTTTTCCTTGGCGCGGGCCTTGGTGGTATCGCTCATCCATGTGAGCTTGTCGATATGCTGTCCGAGAGCCTTCTGCAAGTTGCCTACCAGGGTAAGCATCTTCTCCTTGGAGCTTGCAGGGAAATATTTTTCCACGTAAAGCTGTCCGAGAGCTTCGCCGAGTATTCCGTTGGGAACGGAAAGAGCACGCTTCCATCTGGGCTGCTGTTCCTCCACGCCAGATATTGCCTGCTGGAGGGCAAAGGAGGCATTAATGAAATCGTCGCTCAGATAAGAAGCTGCCGAACCGAGATATGAAGCGGTCATATAGTCGCGAAGCACTTGTTCGGGCTGCGAGGCAAGTTCTTTTGCTACCACGGCATAGTATGCGGGCTGCTCCACTATGATTTTGTCAACATCGAGATCCTGAAGCTCGAAATAACGCTTGAGGCTGACATTGGGGTATTTCTTGTCAAGCTCGGCAACAGTGGTCGGATTATACTGAGCTTCGATATTGCGAAGCTCGGTACGTGTCATCTGGTTTTTGGCAAGTTCTGTTTCGATTGCCATCACATTGTCGGTAAGACGCTTGGCGTCTGCCTCGCTATATCCGGCAAGAGTTGCAAGTGTGGTAAGATACGTGCGGTATGCCTGACGCACGCTTTCGGCACGCTCGGTATTGTCGGTGTAGTAATCGCGGTCGCCAAGACCGAGGCCGCCCTGAGCCCAGTACATCGTATTGACATTCGAGTCTTTAAGGTCGGCCATTACCCCGGTGCCGAAGAACACGTCGAGTCCGGGCAAGGTGGCCATCATCTCGATAACCTTTTCGCGTGGAGCGTTTGCTATAAGCTGAAGGTCGGCCTCAAGAGGCTTGATGCCCTCGGCGTTAAGGCGCACGCTGTCCATACCCATCGCGAACAAATCGCCTATTTTCTGAGCATTCGAACCGGGCTCGGCTTCAGCGTTTTCAAGACCCATTACAAGTTCGCGAACCTGCGAACGATTGTTTTCGGCCAACTGGTCGAAAGTTCCGAAACGCGAATACTCTGCCTTGAGCGGATTGGCTTTCATCCAGCCTCCGCAGGCATAGTCATAGAAATCGGCTCCCGGCTGGACTGTTGTATCAAGATTGGCCGCGTCGATTCCCTTGGGCGCGGTTTTCTGGCTGCAAGCCCCTGCGAGGGCTCCTGCAGCAAGCAGCGCGCTGATAAGGATGTGGTTTTTATTTAACATATCAATCTGATTATGATTGTGAATATTGTTCTTTTAATTGGTCGAGCTCCATCTGCGCCATTTCCCATACGCTCATGGCATTTTCAAGCTCTTTGATAGCTGCAGCGTGTTCGTCGTAAATGGCCTCGCCCGAAGATATGCGCGCCTCGATGGCGTTTATTGCCTCCTCGCGCGCTCCCACTGCGGCCTCGGCCTCTTCCACCCTCTTTGTGGCCTTTCGGAGAGTTTTCTCGCGCTCGCGCTGCTCGGCGTAGCTGAGCTTGCGCTCCGTGCGTGAATCGGGTGCCGGGGTCGGCTGTGCTTTCGAGGGCGCGCTCTTGGCCTCCGCGGCAGGCGACTTCGACAGCTCCAGCTCGGCAAGCGACGCCATACGTTTTTTCTCAAGAAACTCATATATGCCGCCAAGGCATTCCTTCACCTCGCCGCCACCGAACTCATATACTTTTTCGACAAGCCCGTCGAGGAATTCACGGTCGTGGCTCACTACGATTACCGTGCCGTCGAAATCGGCTATGGCCTGCTTGAGTATATCCTTGGTCCTCATGTCGAGATGGTTGGTAGGCTCGTCAAGAATCAGGAGGTTGACAGGCTCAAGCAGCAGTTTTATCATGGCAAGACGTGTTTTCTCGCCACCAGAAAGCACTTTCACTTTCTTGTCGGAAGCTTCTCCGCCAAACATAAACGCCCCGAGAATATCGCGAATCTTAGTTCGTATATCGCCCACGGCCACCCTGTCGATAGTATCGAACACCGTATATTCGCCATCAAGCATCTGGGCCTGGTTCTGGGCAAAATACCCTATTTTCACATTATGACCGAGGCGCAGGCTGCCCGTAAACGGTATCTCGCCCATGATGCACTTCACCAAAGTAGACTTGCCCTGGCCGTTTTTGCCCACAAATGCCACCTTTTCGCCTCGCTTGAGGGTGAAAGTGGCGCCGTCAAATACCTGATGGTCGCCATAAGCCTTGCCCACGCCTTCCACTATAAGAGGAAAGTCGCCCGAGCGCGGAGCCGGCGGAAAACGCAGGTTTATCCGGGAGTTGTCGATTTCGTCAACCTCTATGCGCTCGATTTTGGCCAGCTGCTTGATACGGCTCTGAACCTGCACCGACTTGGTGGCCTTGTAGCGGAAGCGCTCTATAAACTCCTCGGTGTCGGCAATCTGTTTCTGCTGGTTTCGGTAGGCACGCATCTGCTGCTCTATGCGCTCATCTCGCAATACAACGAATTTGCTGTAATTCACGGCATAGTCGTAGATTTTGCCAAGATTGATTTCAATGGTGCGCGACGTGACATTATCAAGGAAGGCGCGGTCGTGGCTCACAAGCACCACCGCTTTGGCCTTGCTCACAAGGAAACCCTCAAGCCACTGTATTGACTCGATATCAAGGTGGTTGGTAGGTTCGTCAAGCAAAAGCACGTCGGGACGCCTGAGCAAAAGCTTGGCAAGCTCTATGCGCATACGCCAACCGCCGCTGAACTCCGCCGTGGGTCGTCCGAAGTCGGAACGCTCGAATCCGAGGCCTATAAGAGTTTTTTCCATCTCGGCCTCATAATTCTCCGTTCCTTCCATTGCGAGCATATCGGTAAGCGACGATATTCGCTCTATAAGTTTCTGATATTCCGCAGATTCATAATCGGTACGTTCCGAAGCCTCCTCCGACAGCGCATCAAGGTCGCGATGCATCTGCCGTACGTGCGAAAACACCTTGCGCACCTCTTCGGCCACCGTGAGAGTGTCTTCAAGCACCATCTGCTGAGGCAGATAGCCTACGGTTACACCGTCGGGAACCACAACGTTGCCGCCAGTAGGCTTTTGCAGCCCTGCTATGATCTTGAGCATGGTGCTTTTACCAGCACCGTTCTTGCCCACAAGGGCTATCTTGTCCTTGGGGTTTATTACGTAGTTTATATTATCGAAAAGCAGCTGCGAGCTGAATTCTACTGAAAGGTTATTGACTGAAATCATCGTTAAGTATTGCTACCAAACCGCAAATTTACGAAAAAAATGCGTCATACTGCCACCGTGTCCCGCTCCTCATGGCCGGACATGGCATTTGGGTCATAATCAAACGCTGTGACGTTCACACGCTGTCCCTCGCGCATCAGAGTAACGTTATAGGTCTGAGATCGCCCGTTGACCTTTACCACCACCTTGGCGCGGCCACCGTTTGGCGCTGCCGAGTCGATACGGTACATATCTACCGACACCACGTAGCGCCCTCTGGCAGGACGCGTCCAAAAAATATTTTCTGCCGACCCGCGTCCGCCCTCGCGGTTGTCTACATCGAGCTTGCCGCCGGTGCGGGAATCTTCCATATTGCGATAACAAAGCTCCCTGCCGTTCGGCTGCATCACATGCAGGTCGACATCTCCGGGAAAATCCCACAGCAAGGTAATCTTTATATCTCCGTCGCCGCCTATCTCCTCCGCGGCCTCCACGGCATCGCGGTCATTGCCTATATCGTGCGGCGTATGCCGGTTGCCGTCGCAATTGAAGAGGAGCAACAGCGCGATAAGCAGCACGTACACTCCCACAAGGACACCTCTTAATCTTCCGTTCATATTATGACACCTCTTAATCTTCCGTTCATATTATATTGTAGCCTGGCTGGGTTAGCAAAAGAACCACGCATACCGCCAATTCCAGAAATAGAAGGACGGGCACGCCTATGGCAAAACTCTTTTTACGGGTCTTATGATTGAATATCACCATTGAGCACAAAGCGCCGAAAGCCCCCATGGCCACGCCGGCAAGCCACAGCACAAACTCAGGTATGCGGCGCTTGCCCATAAGGGCGCAATGCTTGTCGTATGCAAACAGCACGAACGATATCACGTTCATCGTGTACAACAAGGGCATCAGATAGTCGAAGAATATATAATTACGCATCTTACTGTATTATTACGAGAATATATTAGGCAGACTATAAATCAAGGCCCGGTACATATAGTACAGAAAATATAGGGCGAAGCACATAAACAGAGCGAGGCCGATTTCAAGCAGAATCGCCCACCACGGCGGAGTCCCTACAACCTCTTTGATCTCATATTCCTTCTCGTCTTTTTCGAGTTGGAGTTTAAGCTCGGGGAAAGGCCTGCGAAGGCTTGAAAGGCACACCGTTACCGGTTTTTCAACAGAGAAGTCATCGCTGCCGAACCGCATTTCGCCATTCTTGTCAAGATGCGCTATTATCTTCTTATCATCTTGAACAAGCACGGCGGTGGTACCCGACGACGGCCTTTTGTTGGCCTCTATCACGCGCAAGGTGCAATCGCCCTCATTTTTTGTGCTTCGATATGGCAGCACGAAATCATACACGGCCCGCGCGGAGTCAAGCACGAAGTCCTGCCTCGTTCTGGCGTCGGTAGCATCGGCCACCGTCATAGTCGTGCCCGAAACAAGGTCTTGCAGCGTCACGCGGCCAAGCTCGTCTGTAATATAATTCAGCGGGCCTTTGCCTGAGTCTATCGTTATGGGATAGAATTTAACCACGTCGCCGTCAAGGTTGACAGTGCGCACCATTCCGTTAAATATCTCTCCGGGATCGGTATCGAAAGCAAATTCCACGGTATGCTCTCCGTCACGCACCGGCTCGACCACCGAGCGGTCACGCACCGACACGGTTACGGCTCCACCTTCTGTTTCAGGCTGCTCGAACACGGCCTTGACACAGCCTGATTCGTCGGTAAGCATCTGCCGTGCCGTACCGTTAAACTCAAAATCGACAGGCTCGTTCAGCACAGGCACGCCATCAGCGCTGACCCGCACCACAAGCTGCATCTGCAAGCGCTTGGGCGACACAAAGCGAAAATCGAAAACATTAGCCGATTCGCGCACAAGCTCACGCCTCTGCCGGGCATCCCGCAGCATCACCTCGCACTGCATGCCTTCAAGCCACGGCATACGGCACTCGGCCACACCGTCGGCAAGCACAAGCTTCTGCGAACGGTGTCCGTAATTTATCGAGGCCTCCTCTGCCCCAATCGGTTCGCCGTCGTATGTGGCGTTAAGCCGCACGGTCACAAACTCGGTCACGTCAACTTCAACCAACTCCGTGTCCTTGCCTATACTCTCGCTGTGTTCTCGCCCGGTAACACTGTCACGAACATGCACCACCTCGCCCGGAGCAACACGCCCAAGGTCGTACAATCCGTCCGAATCTGTCACCTTTGGCGCCCAGTTCAAGCCCTGCATTATTTCAAAACTGCGCGACGGCACCCTTATGCCATCGATAAGAAACGCGAGCTTCACATCGTGTATATTGTCCTCGGCCGGAGCCTCTATGATGCTTCCGCCACGCACCCGGTTATAGTTCGCGAAGCCCCAGCCGGTAAGTCGTACCACAAGCCCGGCCTCGCCTCGGCGCAGAAACACAAAATCATCGTTAGGCCAATTAAAAATCTGCTCTATCCTCGCTTTCTGTTGCGGAAAACGCGCGACCGTGCGCGAGCGCAGCCCTTCTATGACAGCCATGGCTTCCGCCCTGTCGGCCTCCGAAGCATCGGTAAGAGTGGTCCAGCCCGACGCCTCAGCATCAGACCAGTAATATCCCCCGTGGGTCACATATACCGGGGCAAATATCTCAGCCTCACTGCCAAGGAGCTGGCGTATGCGTATATTGGCCTGGTCCTTGGTGTTCCAGCCGGCAACCTGCCAGTGAACTTCCGAACTTAATACTTCCTTTATCTTTGGCATATATGAGTTCCTTTTTAATTTCGGTTGAAAGAACGTGCCGACTTTGCTATTCTGTTGCGGGCAAGGTCGAAATCGGCTCCGAGCCTGATGTCCGTGCATTCTTTTTCAAATTCCGTGATAGCCTGAGCCAATCTCAGATGGGCGTCAAAATCGTATAAATCGCCGTTACGCAACTGATGAGTTGGCACAGAGCCAAGAAATGCCTGCAACGCTTGCCTGCGCGCGTTGTCATAATCGCGCCTTAGACGCTCGCACCGGCCATCGACAGCCTCGGCGGAAATACCGTCCCTCACCCACTGCAAGCCGACAAGCTCGCTGTCGCAATCCGCAGCACGGCGTTCTATCTCACGCGCCTTGGCCCTGTGCAGTTCCAGTTCGCGGTTTATGTCGTAATGATTCAGATTGTGCACCACACGGCCGTCGGCATACTCGCAGGAGAAATTATCCCACCCGCCGGTAAAAGGACGAGTGTACGAATACACGCTGAGGAAGAAAGCGCGGTCGTTCATTATCTTTCGGTAATGCTCGCTACTTTCTACCGAAGCATACTGTGGCCGCATATCGTTGTCCAGCCCTTCATACACTGCTGCCAGGCCGTATATTCCAGAAAGCGGCATACGGCTTCTTGCGCGGCCATACTGCAGCCTTACAAAGCCATGCAGAGCCTCGATGCTATGGCTCGCAAAGAGATTTGACAGCATTATGGAATCAGACGCCCTAAGATGACAACTTTCTATGTACAAGCGTGCGTTGAGAAAGGCCGTGTCGCACCAACCGTCCGAAAAAGCAGAGGCGTAAGAGCCTATCCTCGCCTTATGTTCGTCCAAATTGTCGACTTCGTGTATCTCAACCAAGTCGGCACTGTCATCTGCCACAATCTGAAGGGCCACGACGACAAGCAATGCGCCGGCTACCAATATGAATAAGGCAAACTTAAGCACTCTCATCGCTCTCAGCATTCGATTTCAGCTCCAACACCGGTGCCTGTTTTCCACAATCAGCAGCCTCGGGCTGCACGACCTCGCTTGTCGTACCGATGGCAGCGTCTATGCCATCGCTATAGTACCAGCCTGCAAGCATGCCACCCAACAGAATTATTACCGCAATCAGCGTAATAACAAAAATACGCAGGGCAAACCACGAAACAGGCAGGCGCTCGCCGTCGCGGAACGCGAACACTCCGCAAAAACGGGCAAAGGCCGAATTTTTTACCACGCTCCTGCCACCGAAATCAGCCGTATACCTTTCGGCTCCGGCACTCGATGCTTCCTGCAACGCCTCTGTGCTTACCCGGCACGGAGCGCCTACAAAGACTTCCACCCTGCTCGACAGCGACGGCACAAAGCTCAGCCGCGCCACCCGCACATCGTCATTCTGCTCAAACACCACCTCAGGATAGTAATCGGAGCATACACGCACACATTCCGGGTTATGCCCGGCAGGCGTCTGCCGTATCTCCACCGGGCAGGGCTTTTCAGCCCACTTGGAAGAAAGAGGCACCAGTATGCTGAGTACGGCAGTGCCGGATTCAGCCATTTTGCCACCATTGGGAACAGCCACGGAAAGCGGCGCAAGGACAATCCTCAAAGTATCGCCCGAAAGTGCGGCATCTACTATGCGGTAAGCCGATGCGGGCTTAAGCCGCAAATGCTTCAAAAGCCATTTTCGGTCGGAGTTTACAGCACTCTCAAATTGCGTTATCCTCTCACCTTCAAGCTGGAACGTTCCGGGAGATAACGAAATGTCACCAAGCGAAAGCTCGCACATCACAGCGGCCTTGTTATCGCTCGCAGCAATACCTTCAAGCTCCACCATTATATTTTTACGACACAGCTCCGGAGAGAAGGCCACCAATACCTCGCCGGAATTGCCGTCGAATTTTACCGTGGCTCCCCTGCGCTCTATGGCACGACCCGACGCATATGCTTCAAGCACCTCTCCACGCGACAGTTCTACTGCCACATTCTTATAGGCATCAGAAGCATAGCCATAATCCGACGAGTTCAGCACTACTGCCGATGCCAATTCAACCTCCTTGTCGCTGCCGTCTTTGCAAGCGGCGACAACAGTGATTCTTGGAGCAGCGTCAAGCTCTGCCGATGTCATTGCGAACAATGGCACTTCAGGGCGGAACTGTCCCACATTCACAGCCGAAGCCTCGCCGAGGCGCATACACATAGGCAGGCGCCCTATGATTGACGCCGCCGTGCCGTTCTCTGCCAATATGTATGCCGGGCTGCGGTCGCCGTCCATACACAGAGCCGGCCCCCAGAAAGGCCTTATGGTAAGCCCCGTTATCAGCGATTTATATACGGCGCTGTCGAATGTCTTGGCACTATCGAGCACATAGCGGTCGGCTCTGCGCTTAAGGTTGTTGTCGGCAAGTACCGAGCGTATTTTTGCAAGAATGTCGACAGGGGACACCTCCCGCCCGGCGGCATCAGCCAGAACCGTGCGCGCAGGCAGCCTCAGCCCTATTTTTATAAAAGCCTCCCTGTTGTCCGACCCAAGGAAATTACAAACCACGGATTCATATGTCCAATACTCTCTCTCAAATTTGACGGTATGGTACACATCGCCCGTCGACAGCGCTCTGTCCGACGAATCCGCCAGACGCTCCCCGCTCCAGTCAATACTCAGGAAAGTGGTATAACCGGGGTCGCGCCCCGCTATCTGAAGTCCTATCAAATTTGCCATTGTTGTCAAAATATGGGAGTAGTCATAAATTGGCGTAGCTTGCGCAAAAACGAACCCTTGCGCTCATACGCCGTATAGTCGCAGATAACATTGAGCAGAACATCGGAGTCTGCCGGATTGTATGTGTATATGTTGCCCACATTGAAGCGTCCGAGGCTGAATGGAAATATACGCGGACGTCCGTCGAGCTCGCTTTCGTCCGATGCGTTTATACCGTATTCGCGGCAGCTCTCCACAAGGCTTTCGCGGGCGCCACGGTTTAGAATGCCGTGCACCACCTCGCGTGCTTGCGAAGGCCCTCCGGCAAGAGTGTCGGCCTTGGTTACAATAAAATGCAAACCTTCGACACGGCGCATTATGGCCTCGTTAGGATTGCGCCCGTCGACCTTGCCGAACATAAGGCTCTTCAATCGGTTGACGGCCTCGGCCTGCAAAGCCTGCTCACGCCCCTCGCTGGTAGGGTCAATGAGTATGAAAAACAATTTGCGGTTTCCGTTATTCAATATCTCGGGAGCCTGAGTGCCCATGTCGGCGAAAGAGGTTACAAGCTTGCCGTCGCGCCCCATGGCGTTCACAATCTTATTAACGAAAGTTTCGCCGGCCATCTCCACAAGGTTGAAATGATGCTTGACGCCTTCGGGGCGTCGGGCCGTAGCCTTGATCATTGCCACAAAATTCTCCGGCGTACCCGAAATCGCGATGCCTGCCTTGCCGTATTTTTTCAGAAGACTGGCATACTCGCCGCTCCAGTTGGCCTCGTCTATATCAATATCATCGTGGCTCAGCAGTCCCGACAGCACGCAGGTCTTGCCGCTTGAAGCTATGCCGAAGAATACCACGTCTGTGAGGCCTTTCTCGCCCACCCCCGACGCATAACGGCTGTTCTCATTCGGCGACGGCGGCAAATCCTTTCTTATGCGCTCATCGTCCAGTATTCTTTGGAATGTTTCCTCGTCCGCACCTGAAGCTTCGCAAAGTTCCTCCTTGGTACACACCTTCTTATCGTACAAGGTGCAGAAAGTAAGATTATCGTACTTCAGTGGCGAACAGCGCAGGCGTTCAAGCTCCACGCCCTTGAGTTTCTCCACTACGCGGGCGGCCTGCGCGGCGAAAATATGCTCGGGATTACGGCCTATAAATTCAAGCACGCTGTATATGTCGCTGCCATCAACAGAGGCCCATTCCGCCGACGCTCTTCTCACACTGTTCACTTTGTGGGAGTGACGCCCTATGCCTCGGTAAAAATCATCATAAACCCTGACTCCGGCCTCGACATCAGCTTGTCCCAATGCCCATTCCCATATCTTGTTATCGACAGTGGTTCTGTAATCGCCAATGTCGCCGTAACGTGCTAAAAACTCTTTGGCGGCCTCTATGCTTGCAAGTCGGCCGTCCGAATCTAAGATTGCCTCCCATGCCTGCTCCGCATTGCCGGCAACCATTCCCGACAGCTGTTCTTTCATTTCTTGGCATTCGGCCACATGCTGCGAGGCAAACGCAACTTCTTTCCAAGCAGTGACAAAAGAACCGAGCGCGCCTATCAGTTCGCCCGCCGGGGGAATCTGCCGTGTATCATAATCCATTATCGCAGATTCCGCACGACTGCGAAGACGCTCGTACTGCTTGTACTCGTTGAAACGGCTCATAGCTCCCTGCACCTCTGTCACATGAGGCGTGGCCGATGGCAGACTGCCCCACTTAGCCAAATACGCCTCAAGCAAGCGTCCTGTTTCTTCGGCAAACGGTGCTTTGTCAGCAGCTGCCACGGCAGACTCGAAATCAGCATTCTCCGCCGGGTCGGGCATATTGTTCAACAAATTCTCCACATAGGCCAGCTTGGCCGCAAACTGCGGCTGCACGGAGGCATACGCCCGAAGATCCTCTACAGAGAATGTCTGCTGCCTCAGCTTTTCCAGTATCGCATCGGCAGGGGCTCTGTTAAGCCATAATTTCTGTGGTAATGAAAGTTCCATACAATCTAAATCATAGGGGGAAACCGTACTTGTCGGAAATCTTCGGCCCACGTCCTACCGGCGCGGCAAGAGAACGCATCGACATAAAATAATTGAATAAAAACAACGCGGCCAGCAGCAGCACGGCCAGCAGGCTGCGCCCGTCGATATCTTTTATACCGGCTATCTCCAGTTGCAACTGTATTATATCAGCGGGCGTCGAAAAAAACGGCGGCTCCGTTTCAACAAGCTCGTAACTGCTGCCTGAGGCCTGTATCAGCGGAAGACGCACAGATTGAGCCATATCGCCAAGTTCAACGGCAAGCGTGTCGGCAAAGTCCCTCATATTATCAGCGAGTGGTTTGATATCATATGCCCTCCAGCGGTTTACGCGCCGTTTAAATCCATTTATAAGTCCACGCTTGTATGCTATACGGTTCACTTCGTGGCTCCCGTTTTCTATGTATTCCTTTGTTCTGAAATAAAAATCCTCGATACGGCGATTATTCAGCATCGTGGCAGGCGATCCGCCAAGAACCTCTCGCGATATATAGCGCTGCACGATGTTTCCGGCATATTTTACCTGGTGTGCCGCAAAATTCGACAACCCGGCTACAGTAGCGTCCAAACGGTCGTTCTGTACCTCCACATACCGGCCCACCATAGCATCAACACTTAAAACAGCCCGCTTGCCCAATGCCTTCTGCGAACCGCTCAAATAATTATATCCGGCTATTACGAACGGCGCAGACCCGACAATGACAACAAGCATGGCCACCACTGCCACTATCTCGACAACCTTCCATTTCTTGAAATCATTAGTGGTACCTTTGGCCTTTATAGCATACGCCATACCCTCTAAGCCAACACAAAACAAGCCTCCGCTTGCCAAAGCGGCGCCAATCCGCGTCATTCCGTAAATTTCAAATCCATAAAAAGACAATGTACAGATGGCGAGCAAGCCGATGGCCGACATCATAAATGCCACCGACATAAACATTCCACTTCCTTTCTGTTTCGCCATATCACACAGGTCGTTTTATTCTATATACATTATTCACTATCGATTCTGATTCCACATTTATAATCTCAGCCTCGCCATAGCTGCCCGCGCTTACAGTGAACACAGCCGAGCCGAACGGAGCTACCGTGGAATCATTACAAAAAGCCTTATCGGGCTGGCTTATAAGCACTCGCCCGTTATTGTGGCTCATTACAAAATCGGCTACCCAAGGATTGTCTGGGGAAAGATTCGACACATAACGTACCTTTCCGGTAGCCCTGTCGGTAAACTCGAAATTGATGGTTATCAAAGGCGGCAGCCGGGTCGGATCTTCGTTGTCCGCCTCAAGCGCCCTGAGAAAAGTGGTAGGCAGCACGGCAGGAACAGTCGCCGTGCCGCTATAATACCACATAAAGTCATAAAAGGGCATGAATCCGCCAATTACCGAATCAAGAGCCGCACCGATGCGCACCACCGGCCCGATAGTGCGATCTTGGCGCACAGGCTGCCCCGTAGCCTTGAAAATAGAAGCTATCGACTGCGTGGTAAGCGTCGGGTCAAGCGATTTAACCAAGCCTACAGCACCGCTTACTATAGGCGCGGAAAAGCTCGTGCCGTCAACAAGCTGCGCCGTACCTCCGAGCGGAACTTCTCCGTATATTCCCACACCGGGAGCGGAAACTGTCGACTCATAAATCCGGCGCTCCGGGAAATTGCCAAAGTTGCTGAACATAGCCTTGCTCATCGACTTGTCCACGGCAGAAACCTTTATGGTATTGTCGCCGCGCTTTGAAGCATCGAGCGCCGTAAAGACATTCTCGTTGCCTGCGGCCCAGACTATCGTAACATAGAACTTATCAGCCATATCGAAAACATACTTCCACACAGCCTCCTGGTCGCGAAATTCACGACGGGCTATCTCTATCTGCTGCTCCACGCTCATATTGGCCATAGCATCGGTAAAACTCATACCTGCCGATATATTGACAACCTGAGCGCCGTGGTTTATGGCATACAGCAATCCCTGCAACATGGCAAAACAGCCAAAACGCCGGCCAAGGCTCACAGGCATAAAGCTACAGGCCGACGCTATTCCGGCCGACCCGTGGGCATTGTCGGCAGCGCCAACAGCAATAGATCCCACCATAGTGCCGTGGCTAAGCACAAGATCCGGCTGATTGGGATTAAAATCCTCAGGAACACCCACATCGTCGGTGCCTGTCTGCACATTATAAGGCGACACTATGTTGGTATTCGCAAATTCAGGATTATTCAAATCAAAATAGCTGTCGACCACGGCAACCACCACGTCGGTAGAGCCGCGCGTCTTGTCCCAGGCCCGGAAAGCATCTACAGGACCGAAGTACCAGGCCTTACCGCGGTCTGCCAGAAAAGGGTCGTCGGACGATGCACTCACGTCCATCACAGTTTCGTCGAACACCATGAACGGTATGTCGGGAATCTGCAGCGGAAGCTCCGTTATCAGCTCCACGCGACGCTCCGACGGCACCTGTATGGCCATCAGCTTGGTATTAGGGTCGGAAAACAGCACCTCGTAGCCATCTTCAGGATATAGTTCCTTGAATCTTTCAGCCCAGCGCTCCATATCGCTTTGACCCGTTTCCGCTCCGAAAAGCACATTGAGGCGGTTCGACACGATACGGCGGCCTTCGTCCTCGATTATGTCCTCCTCGCGTATGGGCGGCACACCACCGCCCTGCCCCGGTTCCACAACTTCCACAATCTCATCGGGAACAGTTTCTGTCGCTCCACGCGACTCCGCTCTGCTGCACGAACGGAACTGTGCCAGCAGATAAAGCAGGACGAACAGAAGCACCATAAACAGGATTCCCCGCAGCAGGCAGCCACCGAATCCCCAAGACTCCCAAAAGAAATAATGATGGTTTACAGGGCCTTTTCTATCGAAATGGATTCTCTTCATAGCTATGAGATTTGCTTTATTAAATCGCCAAGGGCACGGTTTACCTCAGGCCGCATCGTGGAGCGTTTAAGATGCACGATATACGCTATCGTCATATACTCGAGCCACTCGTTATAATGGCGGTCGAACGAATCGGTAAGCGTCGCACCGCTCTCGAACATATCTTCAAACAGACCCGCGAGTTCGTCGTGGTTATAGGACGAGCGTCGTTCGCGGTCGATATAGTCATATACCGGCAGTCCGTTGTCTGCCACTATCAGCCGTGCTTTCTCCCTCTGCTCGGACGATAGCATTGAGTAGCCGAAATCATCGACAAACGAATTGAGTGTCGACGCCATCATGTCAGCCACCAGGCTCTCGCGAATCTGGGCTGTGTTGGCCACACTTACCTCTGTCCGTATTTTCTCCGCAATCACATCGGCAAGGTTCAGACGCCGGGCTGAGTCAAGAAGGGTCTGTGTGAGGTCTTTCATCAACACGGGGTTGAAACCGTCGGAGGCTGTGAAGGTGTTCATCAGTTCTTCCGATTTCACCTTGTCGCTCCATAACTGCATTATATGGTCGGCGATAAACACCTGATTGGTTTTCGGTCGCAGTTTCTCCTGAAAGAGTATCTCCACATCGATGTTGCGACGGGCAAGCTCCGTTGCAGCCTGTTCGCGCGAACGCCAGTAGCGGTACGACTGCATCAGCCGTTCCCAACGCTCGTCGTCGGTCGCGCAACCCTCGAAGTCATTACATCTGCGCCTTATCAACTCGTACTCCTTGAGATTGTTGAGGTCGTTGTTGATAGCAGTGCCGTGCACGAGCTTGTGCACGGCCTGCAGACATTCGGCCTCGCTTACCTGAAACGCCTGCAGGAGATGCCCGAAATAATAGTTGTCGTGCGTGCAGCTTATATCGAACTCCCAGCGAAGGGCAAGCGCCGTATTGATGCTGTGCATCAGTTTCTCGGCCTCGTTTTCGGAATCATACTCCTTGTCCAGGATATCACGTATGTTTGCCATTATCTGGTCGCGCTCGCGCTGCATATGCTCGCGGCGTATTTCGGAAGCGGCGCGTGCCACTTTGGTCATACGCTCTATGATATAAAGCGAGCCGTCGTTGTTGAGCGTCGAAACCACGTCCCATGCCAGTTCCGGGTCAAAGAAAAGCTCGCGCACGCTCGAATTCGACACAAAGGTGCGTCGAAGCAAGCGATAGTAATCAGCGTCCATCTCAAGAGCTGTTTCCGGCGACGACGTAGCCACATCATAGCCCGAGAACATCTGGTTGCCCTGCGGCGTGCAGGAGCTGAATTCATAGCTTCGTAGAAGGTATGTGTCCTTGAACGACACGCCGGGCGCGCTCCAGTTCTTGAACCAGTCCACATTGTCCCAGTTCAGAACGGCATCGAGCAGCACCGTGCGGAAGCGGTCTTCCCAACGGTTGTTTACCGCCGTTTCCGTGTTGTGCGAATCGAAGGCACGGTGAGTCATGTCGATGTTTATCTTCGTTGCCACAAGCAGCAAGGGGGAGATACCGCCTGTACGGGCAAGTGTGGCTGAACGCTCCGCAACTGTTGCCCCGACATTGCGGCGCACCCACTGGTCGAGCAGTATGTGAAGATTCTTTACTTCCGACTGCTTCTGGTGGTGGCAGAAAAGAAGCACCTTCATCATATGCGACTCGCTGTAGTGGTTGAACAGGTAGGCGATTTTGCCACGCAGGAACAGCTTGACGAGCACGGACTGTCCCGACTTGTCGCGCGACCCTTCGGTGCAGAATGCCTCGTCCTGCTGCTCCGGGCTGCGCGCTCCGGGAAAATCGAGCAAGTCGGTATCTGCCATCAGGTTCTTGCCCACCTCGTCGGCGAGTTTGGAACGGGATGCCCTCGACAGATAGCCGGGAAGCCCGCTGCGGTTTTCGTCGTAGCTGTATCGTAATTTCTCGTCGAGGTATTCCTCTTCAATCTTGAACACTACTTCGGCACTTACGGCGCAAAGGTCGCACGACGGGAAATCGGAAACCTCGCGCAGCGAGGAAGCCCCTGCCACGGGCACGTACACATTGGTATGCACCGGCCAGTCTGTTTCGTCGAGTCCGTTAAGGCAGGCCACCGACATTATGGTACGGCGGTTTTCGCCTCCGTGGATAACGGCCTGCAACGGCACATACACCTCGCGGGCATACGACAGCCGCTCGAGGTCTGCACAAAGGCGCTCGAACAGGCGGGTTATCACCTCGTTGCCGTGCCACAGGAAGTTGAGCACCGACGCCCACTCTGCCGGAGGTACGCGCCGTATCACCATCGTGAGGGTTTCAAAATACTTGGAGCGGAGCATAGCCTGCGTCGGAGCCTCAACATATGTGGCAAGATAGCTCTTGATGTCGAGAATATCGTCGTCGGTAAGTACGGGTGACTCCAGTTCCGGCCTGTTGCCGTAGCGCTCCATTATGCGGCTCGAAACCTCGCGTAACTCCTGATCGGAGTATGTGGTATAGTCACGAATATTGCTGTAGTAGCCCGATGCGAGAATAGTGGCAATCTGACCCACGCTAAGCAGCTTGACTATCACAGGGTAATCGCGCCTGTATCGTTCGGGCGCGTTGCGAAAGCTCGTAAGGCGCGTCACAACGCCTGTGGCCTCGCGGTCGTCGCCGATAGGGTTAATCTTGTCGACAAAGCCCACACCTTCGGGGTAGTCGGTCGATTTTATCACGAAAGGCTTGTCCGTTCGGTTCAGCAGGGTGTTGATCTGATAGGACTTGCCGGTCTGGCTCTCGCCGAAAGCGCCTATGGCGGGATTCTCTTTCAACGCTTCGAGCTGGCGGCGAAGACGCCGGCGGCCGTCCACCATTTGGAAAAACGACTGCTCGTACTGCTCCGGCTTGTTGGCCTGCAGCCACGCAAGACCTTCGTTTATGATTCTTATGTCGTTGTCGAGTTGCATAGTAGCTTTCTATTTGATGCTTAATTCAAATTCGCCCTTGTCGAGCCAGTGCTGCCCGTCGTTGATAATCGACTGGCATACAAAATCAACTGCCGACAGAGGCAGCGGGTCGCCGTTGGCGTCGCTTATATCGTCGATTGCGAGTTTTTCGGGGTCGTCAACAAAGTCGCGGACAAGAGTCACCCGCAGCGAGCGGCGACCGCTGTTATTGTACAGAGCGTACACGGGCCGTCCCTCATAGTGCGGGGTGTCGAACTGTTTCGCGCCGAAAAATGCAGGGAACACCGACAGGCTCACTGTCTGCGAATTGCGTTTCGGCGTCATCAGTGTGTCGGCAAGACGGTCGCCTTTGTAGATTCCTATATAGTTGGCCGTGGAGGTAAAATGCTCCACCATGTCGTCGAACTGCATCACCATGCCGTTGAATCCCTGCGTAGAGGCGAGATAGCCCACCATGGCGCCGACTGCCACCACTGCCTTCTGGTCGTAGAAGTAGCCCTGCGGGTCGGCGAGCGGATACCACTGCCCCACCCTGTATTCATTGAGCCGCACAAGGCGGTCGGGCGTCACTGGCAGATATTTCACAAACAGTTCCGTAATGGCGTCAATCGATGTCGGACGACCGGCAAGCACTATGATATCGCAATGATGAGCATACAGCATCACAGAAATCTGCTTGAGCAGCTTCTCCATAGTGGATTTAACGATGTCGGCCACACGCTCGGGGTCGAATCGCCATTTAAGCTCCTCGAAGCGGAAACCGAAATGCTCGGCAAAATAATCGAGAAGGTATGCCGACGGTTTGATGTCCGGGAAAATCTCGTCGAAAGTAAACACTCGCGACGGACGATGCAGCCTTAACTGCTCCATAAAGAACTGGGCCATCGGGTGCGACACCTGCGTGTTGAAGTCCACCCGGCAGCGCCTGTCGCGATCCTCCATCATAGTGCTGTCGGCGCCAAAGAAGTCGCGAAGCAACGATACAGCCATACGCTCCTTGACGGCTTTGGCGGCAGCCTCGGAAGGCGCCGACCGCAAATCTCCCACAAGCGTGCGGTAGTACACGTGGCGCCCCATCGACGGTATCGCGGCAATGGCATCGGCATCGGAGAGCATCAGGCGGTTGGCAAGCGCGCAATATATACTGCCCATATCGGGATAATCGTGTCCCCGGTCCTCTATAACGACATTCTGTATGATATTCCGCAATATGTCGTCGCCGGCAACATAGAAGCTGTCCCAGAACACAGGCCTCGGAGTGAGCGTGCCCTCGTCGTTGCCGGTACACATATAGGTGCATACCATCACGTCGGTTGTTCCTGCTCCGATATCTACCGAGGCCACGGTCACCGACTTGCCGTCATAGCCCTCGGCTGCGAGTTCGGGGCGCACATGCCCCTTCAGCTCGAAGAACTCGCGCGCACGCCCCTTGTAGCGCTCGGCTATCTCTGCATACAGATACACTAACTGGCAGCATGTGGCCTCGTCGAAACTCCACACACCCTTAGGCTCGCCGGCGGCGGCATCAATGCCCTTGGCGGCAAGTTTCTCGACAGAGGGTATAACCTCGATCTTGGGGAAACGACCCTGCGGATATACCATAGCAAGGGCATCGTAAGCGTCAACGGCACACTGGCGCAGCTTTATCTGCTCGGCGCGCGGCATCGCCGTGGGGCATGTCACAATCAGATTCCTGAGCACACGCTTGCAGTTTATCTCGCCGTGACGGCGGCGGAACTCGCTGCTGTTGATCTGCATAAATGCCTGCTGCAATATCTCCACCAGAACGAAAGTCATAAGCGAGGCGCGCGAATAATGCGTATGCCCGTCGGTAGGCTCCTCCTCGGCGAAAGGGTCGCGTATAAACTCGCCCTTGCTGTTGAAGAGGTCGGAAAGTCCGGGCACGTATATATTTTCAGACTCGCGGATATACAGCGGGTCGGTTTCAGCGGTTAGATACTCCCATTTCTGCTTGAACGGAGCCTCGTCCCACAGATAGCGCTTGGGGCTTGAATAGTTGCTTGTTCCCGCCCACAGCCCTTCCGACTCAAGCGAACGGTACACGAGGCGCCGGGCTTCGTCGCCGATGCGCACCATCGACGGGTAGCGGAACATGTCTTCTTCCTCTATCACTATGTCGTTGGCAAAATCGGCCTGCCTGAACACAAGGCGCATATCGAACGGATGCTCGTAGGTGTGCGCAGGGTCGGTAAGATCGCGGAGGCTGAGCATGGCGGCCTTGGTGAAATCACCGTCTTCAAAAAGCAGGCCGCAGGTGCGCGAGTTACCGATGTCAAGCACCATATCCACAGGAATCTCGGCCTGAGGCGGACAGCGGTGCAAGGTCACTTCGGGCGACGCTCCCACGAGCCGTATAAAGTTTACCAAGTATATGTAGAACCCTATGTAGCGGTATGTTGTCCGGGTGGGGTCAAGTCCTAAAAGCTGGGCAACATACTGGCTGAACACATTGAAACTGCCCGTCGGCGACATAAACAGTATCATATTCGACACCTTGTTGCACAAGCCGAACTCCATGGTGTCGATGCCCTCGGCCGGGAATGCCGGACGGAACATCGACATCTCGTCGTCGCTTGTCTGGGTGTCGAAAGCCCACGTGAAGCGGTAGCGGGCACGTCCATCTGGAGCGGGTTCGCCCACGCGGTCTACACGCACCCTGCACCACGCGTAAGGCACATCGCCCGACACTCCGTGCTGCATCTCGAACATAGGCATTGGCAGCCATTTGCCAAGCACAAGCTCGAAAGCAGGGACGCGCTCGTGCACATTGGCCGGATTGGGAGTCACATAGGACAGCAGCGTGTTGAAAGCGAACATCTGCTCCTGATTTCCCGGCTCAAGCTGCGTATACAGTGTCGGCGATACATCGGACCGCATCATTTCCACACCGCAGTCATCAAGACGCGCGCGTCCGTCGGCAAGCAACTCCATTGTGTTCTTACTCACAATCTCATTGACAGGAATGTACCGCCCTATACCGGGGTGGTACGACAGCAGGTCGAACACCTGCTCGCCTGTCAACTCATTGCGCAGGTTGCAAAAGCAGTATTTAAGCGGCCTTCCGCCGGGAAGTATCAATTGCTGTCCGGGGTCGAACTCTACTTCGGTGGTATGGAACTGCAAGCCGCTGTCGGCTATTAGATGAAGCATATGCGATTGGTTTATTACAATACGGTGTGCCGTCTATCGCCCGGCAGTGGCGTTAAATTATCTCGAGATTGCCGTCAAGGCGCTGACGCACGACCTCGTACATCATCACGCCTGCGGCAACGCCGACGTTGAGCGACCCTATCTTGCCGAACATCGGTATGGCGCTGCGGGTATCTGCCTTGCGCAGAACCTCGGGCGAGATGCCGGTGTCCTCCGCTCCCATAACAAGGGCGAGAGGCGTGGTATAGTCGCCGAGGGTGTAATTCTCCGATGCCTTTTCTGTAGCGCACACTATCTGGCAACCGCTGTCTTTGATATACTGCACGGCCTGCGGCAGAGAAGCGACCCGGCACACGGGAATATGAAGCAAGGCACCCGCCGAGGTCTTGACGGCATCAGCTCCGACCGTCACACTGCCGCGCTGCGGTATGACGATGGCGTTAACGCCGCAGCACTCCGCCGTGCGGGCTATCGCTCCGAAGTTACGTACATCGGTAATACCGTCGAGCACAAGCAGAAAGGGCAGCACGCCGTCCTCAAACATGGCGGGCAGTATGTCTTCGAGCGAATAGTAGGCCACTGCCGACATAAAGCCGATCACACCCTGATGGTTCTTGCGGGTTATGCGGTTGAGTTTCTCCACAGGGACTCGCTGCACGGGTATTCCGTAATCCTTGGCAAGATGTATGAGCCTGATTGCAAGTTCGCCGTTGAGATCTTTCTTTATCAATAACTTGTCGACAGTCCGCCCGGCCTCGATGGCCTCGATGGCAGAATGTATTCCAAAAATATAATCGCTGTTTTCCATAAATCTATATATCAAATGTTTCAAGAGAACCGGCACCCTTGGCAAGCAGAGCCTTGGCATTGGCAAGAGCCGTGATATCGGAAGGGTTGCCGCTTATCATCAGGGCAAGCTCGGCCTCCCTCTCCTCCCCGACAAGACGCTTGATGCGGGTAGTGGTGCTGTGTTCGTCATCTTCTTTATACACCTTGAAGTGGTCTTTTCCCATAGCCGCCACACCGGGCAGGTGCGTGATTGTAATCACCTGTATGCGCCGGCTCATCGCAGCCATCATACGCGCCATACGCCCGGCAACATCGCCCGACACGCCGGTATCCACCTCGTCGAATATTATCGAGGGCAGGTGCATGCGCTCCGTAAGTATGGTGCGTACAGTGAGCATCAGTCGCGACACCTCGCCGCCGGAAGCAGCTCCGCCGAGTGGCATAAGGGCCTGGTTCTTGTTAAAGGCGAAAAGGAACTGCACCTGGTCGAAACCGTCGGGACCGAGCTTGCCCCGGGTAAGGGATATTTCGCACCGGAGATTCGGCATTCCGAGGGTCGAAGCCTGCCGGCGCAACTCTGCCGAAAATTCGGCTCCTGCCGAGGCTCTTTTCTCAGACAGCGCGGTGGCAAGCGCCACGGCATGCTTCTTGGCACGCTTCGCCTCTGTTTCGAGTGTGGCAAGCACATTGTCGCTGTCGGTGAGGGCGCCTAGTTGCTCGCCAAGACGGTCGCGAAGAGCTATCAGCTCGTCGGAATTGGCGGCATGGTGCTTTGTTTCGAGAGAATAAAGACGGTTCAGGCGTTCCTCTACCTCTTCAAGACGCCCCGGCTCCATGTTAAGCGACTCTTTGTAGTCAAAAAGCGTGTCGGCAATATCGGCAATCTCTATCCTTGCCGACTCAAGGCGCTCAGAGAGAGCGTGGAAATCGGTCTGTCCGTCGTCATCGTCGCCTATGGTCATAGCAAGGCTCTCAAGGGCGTCAACGGCGTTGCTGAGAGCGCTCAAAGCATCATAAGGCTCCTCGCTGAGCGGCGCAAGGGCGGCATCGAGCCGTTCCTGCACCTCTCCGAGATTTGCAAGTATGTCGCGCTCGCGCTCAAGGCTCTCGTGCTCACCCGGACTCAGCTCCATATTCATCAGCTCTTCATACTGGAACGCTATGAAATCGGCATCGAGCCGGTTGCGACGTATCAGCTCGCGGGTTTCTGTATATTTTTTCAGCCTCTTGCGATATTCCACATATGCCTTGCGGTAATCGGCAAGCGCTGCCTCGGTTTCGGCAAGACTGTCGATTATGGTAAGTTGGTAGGACGGTTCGGCCAACAATTGGTTCTGATGCTGCGAATGTATGTCCACAAGCCGCACCGCTATCTCCCTAAGCACGGGGAGCGTCACCGGCGAATCGTTGACAAAGGCACGCGAACGCCCCCCCGGCAGCAACTCCCTGCGCAATATGCAGTCGGAATCACCGCCTTCAAGAAGATGCTCGCGCAAGAGCTGGTCGACGCCGGTGGCGCCATCGATGCCGAACACGGCTTCAATCACCGACTTACGGCTCGCATCGCGCACCACCTTCATGTCAGCCCTGCCTCCGAGCAAAAGCGACAAAGCCCCGAGGATTATCGACTTGCCCGCACCGGTTTCGCCGGTAATTATGTTAAATCCGGGCGAAAACTCTATGTCAAGTTCGCTTATGAGCGCATAATTTGCTATATGTAAACTTTTTATCATTGCTGTTCGGCTCCTTTCCTGATGCGTTCGAGCTTTTCCTGCTCTGTTGGATAAATCGGTTCGAGGAGATTGTATACCTTGCCGCGCTCGTCGGCAGGCGCTTTGGAGTACACGTTTACGAGTTCGTCGAGCTTGGCGTCTTTGAACATCGACAAGGCCACCGACATCGGAGCTGCCTTGTAGACAGCCTCGACAGCCCCAAGCGACTCCGTTATCGCAGCCCGGCCCTTATCAGGGCTTGTGGCCATCATATCAAGACCTTGGCGGTGGTAGCGATACAGCATGTCGCGCATCGCCGCGCCGGGCTGCTCTATGTACGCGCTCAGCACCGAATTGCGGTTTTTGGTGTCTTCAAAAGCTTTCCAGCCGGTTTCGCCCGACGATTGCGCCATCTGCACTATCTGCTTCAGGCGCTCGTAATACGGCTCTCCGCCTTGCGGCGAGAAAGAATCGAAATCCACCGCAAGAATCAGAAAAGCGTAAAAATTAAGTATGGCCGTAAGCTGACTCTCCATATTATTCAGAGAGTAAACCAACGGCTCGTTTTCACGATAGAGAAATTCTATCTTGGTATCCTTGAAGTTGATAAGCGTGGTGGTGTACGAACTGTTGTACACCGGCCGCAGCGACTGCACCTGCAAGTCGCCCTTTACCATATCGTCGGCATATTCCTTGACGGTAAGGAAAAGGCGGCACTCTATCTTTTCGTTGACAGCAAACTGGGCGTTTGTGAATACAGTCGTATTAAGATACTCGCTGACAGCCTGCTGCAAGGTTTCAAACACCTGTTTGTTGCCGGAAATCTGATCGGTGTTCACAGTCACCTCGCAGTTGAGTTCCTGCGCGGTGGCTGTTCCTCCCATCGCAAGAGCCGACAGAAGAAGCACATATTTATATATAGGAGAGAGAACCGATTTCATATGCGCTCTATATGGTCCATAATATCGACTGCGACCTCCCTCTTAGGTTTAAGCGGGAACACATATTCGCCGCCGCCATTGGTAAGAATGGTAATTTTGTTGGTGTCCGTGCCAAAGCCTGCGCCGGCGTCGGCAAGGCTGTTGACAACAATCATATCGAGGTTTTTACGCGCCATCTTGTCGCGTCCGTGTGCAACGGCATCATCTGTTTCGAGCGCGAATCCCACCAATCGCTGATTAGAGCGCTTCATAGCACCGAGCGTGGCTGCAATATCAGGATTTTTGACAAGCTCTATAGTGTCGATACCGTCTGTTTCGCGCTTTATCTTGTGGTCGAAGGGGTGCGCGGGCGCGTAATCGGCCACGGCTGCGGCCATAATGGCAATGTCGGCGGTATCAAAGGCAGCGCGACAGGCTGCAAGCATCTCAGCGGCACTTTCCACATCTACCACCCTGATACCGGCATGGCTTGTCTTCAATGCTGTAGGCCCGCTCACGAGCGTCACTTCGGCTCCGCGAGAGGCAGCTTCTTCGGCTATGGCGTAGCCCATCTTCCCGGTGGAGAAATTACCGATAAAACGCACAGGGTCGATGCGCTCATAGGTAGGCCCGGCGCTGATAAGCACTTTCTTGCCGGCAAGCGTCTGCTTCTCCGAGAAGAAGTCGTCGAGCACGGCGGCTATCTTTTCAGGTTCTTCCATACGTCCGCGACCCACCAGATGACTTGCAAGCTCGCCGACCTCCGGCTCTATCACGTGAACACCGTCGGCACGGAGCGTGGCAAGGTTGCGCGCGGTGGTGGGGTGCGCCATCATGTCGAGGTCCATGGCCGGAGCGACAAACACCGGGCATCGTGCCGACAGATACGTGGTGACAAGCATGTTGTCGGCCACGCCCGAAGCCATCTTGGCAAGCGTGCTCGCCGTGGCTGGCGCCACTATCATAGCATCAGCCCATACACCGAGCGACACGTGCGAATGCCATTCGCCGGTATTGGCCGAAAAGAACTCGCTCACCACCGGGCGTCCCGAAAGCGACGACAAGGTTACAGGCGTGATAAATTCTTTGCCGTTGGGCGTTATCACCACCTGAACCTCCGCCCCTGCCTTTACCAGAAGCCTCAGCAGGGTCACGCTCTTATATGCGGCAATACCACCGCTTATGCCAAGTATTATATTCTTACCTTTGAGCATCTCACTTCTTTATGCGCAGGCGAACTCTCGTAAAAGCCTGTTTGGTGTTCCGGGCAAAATCGCCCTGCATTATCCAGCTGTAATAACCGGGGTCGTTCTGAAGCACTTCTTCGGCCAGACGCCCTTTGTATTTGCCGAAGTTGATTACCTCGCGATTCTGGTCGTCATATATCAGGCGCCCCATGATGTCGACATTGCGGTTTGCGCAGGCATACTCCGACAATGCGCCTATTTCGACGGGTAGGTCGTCGTAGCGTTCAAGCTGAGCCATAAGGACTTCCATTGTAGCCCTTGTGTCGGCAAGCGCGCTATGAGCCTCCTCGAGGTTCTTGTCGCAATAGTACCTGTATGCGGCAACGAGTGTGCGGGGCTCTTTCTTATGGTAAATTGTCTGCACGTCGATAAAGCGGGATTTGGTAAGGTCGAAGTCCACACCGGCACGCTCAAACTCCGCGTCAAGCAGCGGAATGTCGAACCGGTTGGAGTTGAACCCCGCGATATCGCAGCCGCTTATAAGCTGTGCCAGCGACGACGCAATCTGCCTGAAAGTAGGCTCGGACGCCACATCTTCGTCGGTGATGTGGTGTATGGCCGTGGCGCTTTCAGGTATGTGCATCTCAGGATTGACACGACGTGTTTTTTCAAGCACACGCCCGTCGGGGTGCAGCTTGATAAGCGAAATCTCGACTATTCGGTCGGAGGATATGTTTGTTCCGGTAGTTTCCAAGTCAAAGAACACTATCGGACGGTTCAGTTTAAGCTTCATCAGAATTCACCTACAGTCATTGGCATAAGGAGCATCACAAGCTCGGTATTGTCCGGCTCCACAGCGGGGCGGAACACTCCGGGACGGCCGGCGTCGCCAAGGTTAACCACCACTTCCTCGCCCTTGATGGTAGTAAGGATCTCAGTCAGGAAGTTAGAGCTGAAACCTATGGTAAGCTCGCTGCCCGTGAATGAACAGGGCACCTGCTCGCGTGCGCTTGTGCACAGGTTGTTGTCGTTGGCTTTCAGCAGAATTGCCTCGGGGGTGATACGGAATTTCTCAAGACCGCCGTCCACTTCCACGAAGATGCCCACACGGCGCACGGCGTTAAGCAGCGCCACACGGTCCACGGTAAGAACCAGCGAGTTGTTGCGGGGTATCACACGGTTGTAGTCCGGATAGTTGCCGTTGAGGAATGTGCACTGGAACAAGAAGTTGTCGCTCTCGATAACGGCGCTGCGCGAGCTCATCGTTATGTTCAGCACCTCTTCCTTGGCAAAGACGTTTTTAAGTATGTTGGCAGGTTTGGCAGGTATCACGCAGCTTCCGGTAACGCCGGGAGCGGTGCGGCGGTCTATGTAGCGCACGAGCTTGCGGGTATCGGTAGCCACATATGTGATGCTGTCGGGAGCCACATCGAACAGCACGCCCTGCATTATCTGGCGGTATTCGTCGGTGCTGACGGCAAACATAGTGTTGTCAAGGCCGGTAATGAGCTGCTCGGTGGCCACGCTGAAGCTTACCGGCTCGCCGTTGTTATCAGCCACAAAGGCCGGATACTGCTCTGCCGGGAGTCCCACAAAGGAATAATGGCCCGAAGCATAGGAAAGCTGCACCTCCAGAGTATCTTCATCGATATTCACTTCCACGCCCTGGTCCGGAAGCTCCTTCAACAGCTCCACAAGGCGGCGCGCGCCAAGGCACAGGCTGCCGCTACCCTTGGCTCCGGCCACTTCGAGGCGTGCCGTAAGGGCGTTTTCCTGGTCAGAGCCTGTGATGGTAAACATATTTCCGTCGAGGCTGAGCAAGAAATTGTCGAGGATTGCGAGGGCGTTTTTAGAGTTGATAACCTTGCTTACAGCAGATGCTGCGTTATAGAAGGCTTTGCTCGAAATGTTGAATTTCATATCGGTATGGCGATTATTATTTTGTTGCTTGTCATATGGCTGCCTCAAAGACAACCTATCAATTTACAAATTTAGCGCTTTTTCGTCATTTATTACTCCTCGAAGGAGCTTTTTTTGTCAATTTAAGATTCGGGCGCGCGTAAAAAGACGACGAGCGGCGCCTGTTCCGATTCAACACGGAAGAGGCGCCGCCCTTATAAGAGGGTGTTTCATAATATCTGTTAAAACACAGGCCAAAAAGTTAGAGATGGATTTATACCTGAGCCGAAGGAGCATAGCGGTGGCTATATGACTGAGAGGAAGGGATAAAGACACTCAAAATTTTTGGAGGCGAAGCCTTTGATACCGCCCTGACAGATATTGTTTGATGATTCGATGTAGGGCAAATTTAACAATGGTGCCGTCTTGGCGTCTTTTTGTTAACCTGCCCATTACTCATCGGTCACATAGCAACCGCTATGCTCCCTCTTCTTAATGAACAGTTTAAACAAAAATACACCAACCTGTGCTTTTACAGATATTATGAAACACCCTCTGACTCTAATCAGCGTACTCCACGGTCACTTTCACGCCCTTGTCGCAAGGCGAGGACGGAACATCGACAATGGTGCAACGCGAAGAAGCATCATACGACGGCTGCAACGAGCGGCCTCCTTCCTTTGCCTTCACCGGGCGAGGCGTGTTGAAGATCCGCATCTTGTACGAGCGGCTCAGCGGCATCCCCTCATACGCGCCTTTGCGCGGCGCTATGGTGTACTCAGCCTTGCGCCCGCGCTGCTTGTGGCTGATTGAGGTAGTGGCATACTTTGTGGCGTAATCAGCATTGTCGCCGGCGTCCTCGTAGAACTCGCAGGCGCCGTCGGCTCCCGCAACTATGTCAAGCACAAGGGCGTCGGGCCGCTCTGTCACATGTTTTACCTCCGGCGGATTTTTGACAATCACAGCGCCCTGGCGATAGAAGTACGGTATCTGATCGAGCGTGTAATCCAATGAACGCACAGTCCCTCCGTCTATAAGCTTGCCGTGAGCCACCGACCACCATTTGCCCTCGGGGAACCATATTTCTTTTTTGCTCACGCCGTCGACCGACGGCTCTACCACAGGGGCCACAAGTATGTCGTCGCCAAAGAAATACTGTCCTTCGCGTTCATACGCCTCTGCCGTTTCGGGATACTCGTAGTACATAGGGCGGCATAGCCCCACTCCTGTGTCGTATGCCTTGCGTGCCATCGTGTAAAGATACGGGAACAACGCGTATCGAAGCTTCACGGTCTGATTTATCATCGGGAAGTTGTCGTATGTCCATATGCGGCGCTCGATA
This sequence comes from uncultured Muribaculaceae bacterium, assembly GCA_910579035.1. Classification (GTDB taxonomy): domain Bacteria; phylum Bacteroidota; class Bacteroidia; order Bacteroidales; family Muribaculaceae; genus CAG-873. The sequence continues at coordinate 51,635 of CAJTSR010000004.1, forward strand.
TGCCCTCCTTTGGTGGCGTGCGTGCGGAATATGGGCGTGAACACGCCGAATTGCATCCACCTCAGCAGCAGCTCGGGGTCGTTCGGCTCGTAGTAGTTTATCATATGCCCGCCAAGGTCGTGCCCCCAGTATCCGTAGCCCACGTTAGAGGCCGTGGCGGTGAAGTAAGGCTCGAAGGCGAGCGTGGGGAAATTGATATATGTATCGCCCGAAAAACCTATCTGGTAGCGATGGCTGCCAAGACCGCCCCAACGATGGAATATCACCGGACGGCGGTCAGGTCGGTTCTTTTTCATATCATTGAAGAACACGTGGTTGCACCACATGGTTTCTCCGAGTCCCGCCAAGCGGGGATTGGTGAGATGCTGCTGCCAGTCGAGCCACCAGAAGTCGACGCCCTGCTTTTCAAGAGGGCGTATGATATGGTCGAAGAACGCCTTGGCAAACTTACGGTCTTCAAGCATCCACGGTATGGTTTCGGCAGAGCCGGCGTCAAGCCCCATAGCCTCGGCCACAGCCTTGTATTGATCCTCGTGTGCTGCCACGCCGTCGGCCGGGTGAAGGTTGAGTGCCGCGCGCAGGCCGCCTTTATGAATATCAGCCAGCAGGCCTTCCGGGTCGGGAATTAGATTTGTGTTCCAGCTCCAGCCGGTCCAACCTCCGCGACCGCCCGACACTTCCTTCTCGCCGTTCCAATGCCAGTCCATGTCGAGTATAAGCACATCTGCGTTTATATCGTTGTCGCGCATCGATTTCACGATGTTGCGGAAATCATCTGCCGAATAATTGTCGTACTTGCTGTACCAATATCCCAGCACATAATCCGGCGGCAAGGGAATCTTGCCCGCTATCAGAGTAAAGTCGTAAAGGGCTTTTTTATAATTGTGACCATAGCCGAGAAAATAGAGGTCAAGAGCATCGGCGTCTGCACGCGGTGCCGCCCAGTCGATGCCGCCCGAATCAGGCACGAGAGCCAGCGAACGGCTACCGTCGGCACGCTCGAACGACGGAGAGTCATTAATGACAGCCCAGCCCGAACGGGATATCAGGCCGTCCTCTAGCCGCGAGCGATAATCGTCGCCGTTGTTGCCGTCGAGCGTGCGGTAGGTGCCTTTAAGGTTTTGAGGATCCTTCAGTCCGGGATACCACACCACAGGATTGCCGTCAACCGACATCGTGACACTCAGATTGGCAGGCGAGGCCGGTTCTGAGAGCGGATTGCTGCCCTTGCGGTAGCGCAGGCTCAGCGCGTCGGTGGTGATTGTCACATACTCGCCGTCGTCCGCCTTAGAATATTTCGGCACGGGAAGCTGCCTGTTTACCACAGTAAACGTGGCATTGTCCTCAAACACGCCCTTCGGGCTGTATTCTATCCTTATCATTTCAGGACGCAGCACCGTGAAACGGGCGCAGCCATCTTGAACCACCGCATCAGGCGACGCTTTGGGACCGGAGGCACGCGCACAAAGAGCCGTGGCAATTGCGAGCGCGGCGGCAATACATAATTTTTTCATTGGCATTATAGGTTTTAACTCAGCCAGACCGAAGAAGGCCTGTCAGCTCAATTTCTTTTGGGCAAATTTAACACTTTTCAGACGCAAAATTAATCTTTTCACTATTTTTCACACAAAAACCCCGTCACAGCAGCATTATTCAAACCTAAAATATGTACTCAAATATTAAATATTGTTTAATATAGCGATTCTTGACCCACATTATTTGGTCGGGCCATTGATTTATTCTAATTTTGTGCAAATAGGATTATTTGTACGTCCGCCTTAAAAACTATTCAATGTCCAATGAAAGCATTTCATGCAATTTCGTTATCGCTGGCTCTCGCGGCAATGTCAACTTCGGCTCCCGCTGCATATGCAGGAACGCCTGAAGAAGCCGTAACGGCTGTAATATGCAATTATCGCCCCGGCACCACCGGCTTCGGCCCAGTAAAGGCCGAAAAGGTAGTCATCGACAAAGCCCGGAAAGCCATCACAATAGAGCTGAACGGCAATGCCTCCTACATACCTCTTACAGCTCAAAAGCTCGAAGCGCTCAAAGCCGAATGCCTTGCAGCACTCGGTTCGCAGTACACGAAATACAAGATTTCGCTTAAATCCGACGGACACACCCTCGACCAGCTTGCCCTCTTTGCAGCAAAAAAGAACCTTGCTCCAAAGGAAAAGGCATCATTTATAACCCGCAACGACGCCCCGGAAGCGCCGCAAGGTCTTGACGGCGCCAATATCGCCATGTGGCAGAGCCACGGCTGGTACTTCGAGCCTAAGCTGAACCGCTGGGAATGGCAGCGCGCCCGAATATTCCAGACCGTGGAGGATCTCTACACGCAGTCGTACGTCGTACCGTTCCTGATGCCTATGCTTGAAAACGCGGGAGCATATGTGATGAGCCCGCGCGAACGCGACATCAACACCTGCGAGATAATAATCGACAACGACGCATCGGACAACACCAAAGGCTCTTTTGAAGCCCCGGCCAACTGTACAAGCGTGGCGGGTTTCGGCTACAAAAAAGCAGAGCTGCATAACGGCGACAACCCATTCGCCGACGGAACGGCAGCGGTACTGAAAGCGACCCCCGACAATTCAGAAAAATTCAGCTGGAAAGCGGCAATACCAAAAGACGGCAACTATGCCGTGTACATCAGCTACAAGAGCCTTCCCAACAGCACCGACAAGGCAGAGTACAAGGTAAACGCCTCCGACGGCACGCATAAGTTCACCGTCAACCAGAAAATGGGCGGCGGCACATGGATATACCTCGGACACTTCCCCTTCAAGGCTTCCGACAAAAACGCCTCTATAGTAGAACTGGCGGCAAAAGGCAAGAAAGGCAGCGTAGTAACAGCCGACGCCGTGAAGATAGGCGGCGGCATGGGCAACGTGGCCCGCATAGTCAAGGAACCGCTCGACAGCATCGACTATCAGTACGTGCTCAGCGGATACCCCCGCTTTACCGAAGCAGCAAAGTACTTCCTGCAATGGGCCGGCGCTCCCGACAGCGTGTACACCCCCACCGACAATGTAAACGACTATTCCGACGACTACCGCTCGCGCGGCTTGTGGGTGAACTGGATAACAGGCGGCTCCTCGATGCTTCCCGACCGCGAAGGCCTCGGCATACCCGTTGACCTCAGCTTCGCCTTCCACACCGATGCCGGCACAACGATGAACGACTCCATCATAGGAACCCTCGGCATCTACTCCACTGCCGGAAAGACCCTTGGCAACGGTTCGGACCGTATGGCCTCCCGCGACCTTACCGACCTCATTATGACAAACATCGTGAACGATGTTCGCGCCAACTTCGAGCCGAACTGGACACGTCGCGGAATGTGGGACAAGAGCTACTTTGAAGCCCGCTCCCCGGAAGTACCCGCAATGCTTCTCGAGTTCCTCTCGCACCAGAATTTTGCCGACATGACCTACGGGCTCGACCCGGCTTTCCGCTTCCTTGTATCGCGCGCCATATACAAAGGAATGCTCAAATACATAGCGCAGCGCGACGGACGCCCCTACGTGGTGCAGCCGCTCCCTGTCCGGGCATTCGCCATAACAGCGGACTCTGAAGCCGGCAAATACCGCCTGTCCTGGGCCGAGCGCCCCGATTCGAGCGAGCCAAGCGCCAAACCGTCGTACTACATCGTACAGGAACGCGTGGCCGACGGCGCCTTCCGCAACATAGCCCGCACCGAAAACCCGGAATACACCGTGAAAGTATCGGACAACAAGATTCACTCCTACCGAATCATAGCCGCTAACGACGGCGGTACGGCATTCCCCTCCGAAATACTCGCCCTGTGCGATATGCCGGGCAGCAAGGCTACCGTGACTATCGTGAACGGATTCACCCGCGTAAGCGCTCCCGACCGCTTTAACTCCGGCGAAATAGCAGGATTCTACGACACCCGCGACCACGGCGTGCCCTACCTCTACGACATTTCATTCATCGGAAGCCAGTTTGAATTCCGCCGCGACATACCGTGGATGGACGACGATGCTGCCGGGTTCGGTGCCTCGCGCGCCAACTACGAAGACAAGGTGGTGGCCGGAAACACATTCGACTATGTGTATACCCACGGCGAGGCCGTGCGTGCCGCAGGATACTCGTTCGTGTCAAGCAGCGCCGAAGCATTCTCCGCCGCGACCGACACGCCACGCATCGTAGACCTCATACTCGGAAAACAAAAAGAAATTCTGCAAGGCCGCGGAGCATACGGGCCTCGATTCAAAGCATTCCCCTCGGAATTGCAGACCCGCATGGCCGCACTTGCCGGCAAAGGGGCATCATTCTTCGTAAGCGGCTCATACGTGGCAACCGACATATGGGACAACCCCAACTCCGACCAGGAAACAGCCAAGGCCGACAAAGAATTTGCCCGCGAGGTACTCGGCTTCAACTGGCGTGTGGGTCAGGCTTCCGTAACAGGCGAAGCATATCAGGTAGCTACACGCTTCAAAGACTTCACCAAGGGAGAATACAAATTCCACAACGAGCTTAACCCTGATTTTTACGCAGTGGAATCGCCCGACTCCTTCTATCCTGCCGACAACTCCAAGTGCGCCACATTCATGCGCTACTCCGAGAACAACCTCATAGCCGGAACAGTCTATGATTCCGGCGAGCACCGCGCAGTGGTTATCGGCTTCCCCTTTGAAACCATCAAGGGCCTTGGCGGTCGCCAGAGCCTTATGAAACAAGTACTCGACTTCTTCGCCGACCCCTCCCCTCTCCGCAATAAATCGAAATAATAATACATAACAATATCCTCTATGAGAACAACTATCCAGTGTTTCCTGCCCTACGTAGACGAGCAGCAGGTAAAGGCCACAGTCGAAGGGCTTAAGGAAAGCAGCTTAGTAAGCAAAATCACACTTCTTGCAACAGATCCGGAAGCAAAGGCTTGCCTCGGCTGCGACCTGCTACACATCGACAGCCTCAACTCTTCGGCAACAATGCTGGCCATAGCCGAGCACTGCGACTCCGACTATCTGCTCCTTTACACCAAGCAGAACACCCTCGTAATGGGCTACCTCGCAATGGATCGCTTCGTGCAGCTCGCCCGCGATTCCAAAGCAGGCATGGCATATTCAGACTATTATACCGTGGTAGAAGGCAAGAAGGCCAACGCCCCTGTGATTGACTACCAGTTCGGCTCGCTCCGCGATGACTTCAACTTCGGCTCTGTAATGTTCTTCAACACCGCCGACTTCAAGAAAGCAGCCGCCGGAATAGACAAACGTTACAGCGCCGCCGGTCTTTACGACCTGCGCCTGCGCCTCAGCCGCATAGCTCCTCTGGTACACATCAACGAATACCTCTACAGCGACGTCACCGTGGACAACCGCAAGTCGGGCGAAAAGATATTCGACTATGTAGACCCGAAAAACCGTGGCGTGCAGATCGAGATGGAAGAAGCCTGCACAGCGCACCTGAAGGCTATCGGAGGTTATCTCGAGCCGGTATTTGAACCCATCGAGTTCAATCGTGGCGAATTTGCCAACGAGGCATCAGTAATCATACCTGTCCGCAACCGGGTTCGCACCATTCGCGACGCCATTCGCAGCGTGCTTTCCCAAAAGACAGATTTCCCCTTCAACCTGATTATCATCGACAACCACTCTACCGACGGCACATCGGAAGCCATCGAAGAATTTACTTCCGACCCGCGCGTGATTCACATCGTGCCCGAACGTGACGACCTCGGTATCGGAGGCTGCTGGAATATGGGCGCCAATCACCCCGAAGCAGGCAAATTCTGCGTGCAGCTCGACTCCGACGACGTTTATGCCGATGAAAACACCCTTACCAAGATGGTGAAGGCATTCTACGACAACAACGCCGGAATGGTGGTAGGCACATACATGCTCACCGACATCGATATGAACATGATACCGCCGGGCGTAATCGACCACAAGGAGTGGACTCCCGAAAACGGACGCAACAACGCCCTCCGCATCAACGGCCTTGGCGCTCCCCGCGCGTTCTACACTCCCATGCTGCGCGAAATCCACGTGCCCAACACCTCCTACGGCGAAGACTATGCCCTCGGACTCAACTTCTCGCGCCACCACCAGATAGGCCGAGTATACGACGTGGTATATTTCTGCCGTCGTTGGGACGACAACTCCGACGCCGCCCTCGACATCAACAAAATGAACGCCAACAACCTCTATAAAGACCGTATCCGTACCTGGGAACTTCAGGCACGCATCGATCTCAACAAATCGAAGTAATGGCTCTTACATCGACAGAAGTAAACAGCTTCATAACAGCGCAAATTGCCGAGTGGCCTATGGCCGCCGGCAATTTTGCGGCCTTGGCAAACGTGGAAGTCAAGGAGTTCGACCTCGACGGAATGCACTTCAAAGTGCAGTTCAACCCGGCACGCATCGTGTCGTCCGGCGCCAAGGTCGACGCTGCCGCCATCAAGGCCCGAAAATGCTTCCTCTGCGACGAAAACCGTCCGGCAGAGCAACGCGGCATTGAATGGAACGGCCACTACACGGTGTTGCTTAACCCGTTCCCCATCTTCCCCCGACACCTCACCATACCCGACACAAGCCATACCCTGCAACTGATAAACGGCCGCATCGCCGACATGATAAAGCTTGCAGGCGAACTCGACGAGTACACGGTGTTCTACAACGGCCCCCGATGCGGCGCATCGGCTCCCGACCACATGCACTTCCAAGCCGGTAACAGCGACTTCCTCACTATAAGCGAGGCGCTGGAGCATACCGAGCTGAAAGAGATAGCCACCGACGGAGAAAGCACACTGTCGCTTGCAGACAAACTGCCGATAAGGGTGTTCGTAATAGACGCGGCCAATCCCGAAGAAGGCCAGAGCCTGTTCAGCCGCCTCTACAAGGCACTACCCGTGCCCGAAGGCGAGGCTGAGCCGATGATGAACATTCTCGCATTCGCCACTCCGGCCGGAGTGCGGCTCGTGGTCATACCGCGCAAACGTCACCGCCCGTCGTTCTACGGCACCGAAGGCGACGACTGCATGCTGCTCAGCCCGGCATCGGTAGATATGGGCGGCGTGTTCATTACACCCCGCCCGCAGGACTTTGCCCGCCTCGATGCGGCAACTGTGCTCCGCGTGCTCAATGAATTATGTCTGTCCGAAACCGAAATAAACAATATTGCAACCAATGTCGAATAAGTTTTCAAAAGAACCGTCCGTCCATGTGGGCATAATGGAAACGAAAGAACTTCGTTTCACCCTTTTCGGACAATTCCGCTTGCAGGACAGCCTCGTCGAAGGACAGCAGACTGCCACCGTAGCCCCCGACGGCTCCGTAGTGTGGAACGGCGACAAATATGCAGAAATAATATTTGAAGCCACATCGCCCGAATGCGTCTTCGAGCTCGAAGACGTTGTAATCGGCGTGAATTTCCACTGGGAACGCAAAGAAAACCAGCGTTTCAAAGGCGATCTCAAACTGATTGGCGGCAAAACAGTGACCGCCATCGACATTGTTCCGGTAGAAGATTACCTTGCAAGCGTTATTTCGTCTGAAATGAGCGCCACGGCCTCTCTCGAACTTCTCAAGGCGCACGCCGTCATTTCCCGAAGCTGGCTTCTTGCCCAGCTCGACAAACGCGGCGCCAAGGCAGCTCCGTCCAAAATGGAAACAGACACCGAACGCATCGTATGGTACGACCGCGACAACCACGACCAGTTCGATGTATGCGCCGACGACCACTGCCAGCGCTACCAGGGCATAACCCGCCAGACAACACCGACAGTCGACCAGGCCGTGGAGGCAACACGCGGACTCGTGCTTACAAACAAAGACGGCGGCCTCTGCGACGCACGCTTCTCCAAATGCTGCGGAGGCGTGTTTGAAGAATTTGAGAACTGCTGGGAGCCTGTCCACCACCACTACCTCGAAGTGCGCCGCGACAGCCCCGCTCCCAACGACTATCCCGACCTTACCAAGGAAGAAAACGCCCGCCAATGGATTTTGTCGGCTCCCGAAGCATTCTGCAACACCACCGACAGCGTTATACTCGGACAAGTTCTCAATAACTACGACCAGGAAACCAACGATTTCTACCGCTGGACAGTAGAATACAGCCAAAACGAGATAGCCGAACTTATCAAAAACCGTTCAGGAATAGATTTCGGCGCGATTCTCGCCCTCGAACCCGTAGAGCGCGGAACCTCAGGTCGCCTTATCCGCATGCGCATAGTAGGCAGCAAAAAGACCCTTGTCATTGGCAAGGAACTCGAGATACGCCGCACACTCTCCACAAGCCATCTCTTCAGCTCCGCATTTGTGGTTGAAGCAGGCGAGGCCGGAGCCGACGGCGCTCCCGTGTCCTTCACCCTGCGTGGAGCCGGCTGGGGCCACGGCGTCGGCCTTTGCCAGATAGGTGCCGCCGTAATGGGTGCGAAAGGCTATCCCTATACCGACATACTGTCCCATTACTTCCCCGGAGCAGACCTTACAACCTTATACTAAACCATATAGATGAAAACAACTAAAAAACGCAGTCCGTGGGCTTGGATTCCTACCCTGTATTTCGCACAGGGTCTGCCTTACGTTGCCGTAATGACTATATCGGTCATTATGTACAAGCGTCTTGGCATATCCAACACCGACATAGCACTATATACCGGCTGGCTGTACCTGCCGTGGGTAATCAAACCTTTCTGGAGCCCCTTCGTCGACATTATCCGCACCAAACGCTGGTGGACAGTATCGATGCAGTGGATCATAGCCTTTGCACTTGCAGGCATAGCCTTCTCCATACCGACATCGTTCTTCTTCCAGCTCACCCTGGCCTTCTTCTGGCTTGTAGGATTCACATCGGCCACGCACGATATCGCTGCCGACGGTTTCTACATGCTCGCGCTCACGGAGCATGAGCAATCGCTGTACGTAGGTATTCGCTCCACATTCTACCGCGTGGCCACAGTCGCAGGGCAAGGCCTTCTTGTGATAGTGGCCGGACTTATCGAAACAAACTCCGGCCTCGAGCCACTCCGAATCAACGTCAACGCCGACCCCGCAGTGGAATGGTCCGCACCCGATATGACAGCCATTGCCTCTACCGAGGCAGACCTGCAGGGCGAATTGCAGTTCTTCACTCCCGCCGCCGACGTTGCAGTTGCCACCAAGGCTCCCGCCACGGTGACCACTGAGGTCAACGGCGTTGCCACGGAGATGCCCTTCAAGGCATATGCCGCAATGATGCGCGACTCTGTGAAACATATGAACGAACGCAACGGCTTCGTAGCAGCCGAAACTCCGAAAGCAGCAGTGGAAAACACCACGGCAGCACCTGCGGAAGGCCCAGGAGCCTTTACCACATGGGTTAAGGAAACATTCGGAGAAAAGCGCGAACCGTACACAGAGGTGAACAACAACTTCACCGTGGTCGGCCTTCGTCTGAACAAAAAACCGGCTCCGGGCGAAGACGTGATACTCAATGTCACCCATAAGAGCGGCGACCAAAGCGTCAAACTCGAGCAGGCAGCCCTCTCCACACGATTCGTATTCAACGATACCAACTGGGATAAAACCGCATGGCTGTACTACGAGGTAGACCACAAACTCAGTCAGGCAGCATCGGCCTCATTCGAGGGTGCTTCAGGCAACATTCCTATGGCGTGGCTCGTGGTATTCGCCGTTCTGTCGGCATTCTTCTTCGTAATGGCCACATACCACAGCTGGGCACTCCCACGCCCCACTGCCGACGGCCAGAATGAAGCCGGAACAACGGCATCAAGCATCTTCCAAGAATTTTTTGAAACATTCAAATCATTCTTCCAGAAACCTCAGGCTTGGGTGGCCATAGCATTCATGCTCCTGTACCGCCTGCCGGAGGCCCAGCTCGTCAAGCTCATCAACCCCTTCCTGCTCGACCCCATTGATAAAGGCGGCCTAGGCCTCACCACCGGCCAGGTAGGCATCGTGTACGGCACTGTAGGCATTATCGGCCTTACCATCGGCGGCATCATCGGCGGCATCGTGGCTGCCAAAGGCGGCCTTAAGAAATGGTTATGGCCCATGGCCTGGTCTATGTCGCTCACCTGCCTCACTTTCGTATACCTGAGCTATGCCACAGACCCGTCGCTGCTCACCGTTAACATCTGCGTGTTCGTAGAGCAGTTCGGCTACGGCTTCGGCTTCACGGCATATATGCTCTACCTCATCTACTTCTCGGAAGGCAAGCACAAGACAGCCCACTATGCCATCTGCACCGGATTCATGGCTCTCGGCATGATGCTGCCCGGTATGGCAGCAGGCTGGTTGCAGGAAACTATCGGCTACCGCCACTTCTTTATCTGGACAATGATTTGCTGCGCCGCCACCATCGGAGTGTGCGCATTCCTCAAGATTGATCCCAACTTCGGACGCAAAAAGTAAATTAATGAAACTAAAAGCTATAATAGCAGCCTCAATAGCCCTCTTCGCCTGCGCCGCCACGGCGCAGGTGAAGCCGGGCATCGAAGTTCTACGCGACAATAATTTTGAAAGCCTCCGCGGCAAGCGCGTCGGACTCATCACCAACCCCACAGGCATCGACAACAACCTGAAGTCAACTGTCGACATACTCGCCGAAGCTCCCGGGGTAGAACTTGTAGCCCTTTTCTCTCCCGAACACGGAGTGCGCGGCGACGTGTACGCCGGCGACACTGTAAGCCATATGGTCGACGCAGCCACAGGGGTCCCCGTTCACTCCATATACGGCAAGACGCGCAAACCCACCCCTGAAATGCTGAAAAACGTGGATGTTCTTTTATACGACATTCAGGACAACGGCTGCCGCTCATTCACATTCATATCCACAATGGGTCTGGCTATGGAAGCCTGCGCCGAGGAAGGCAAGGAGTTTATGGTTCTCGACCGCCCCAACCCCATCAGCGGCAACAAAATCGAGGGCAACCTCACCGAGCCTGACTGCATATCCTTCGTAAGCCAGTTCCCCATACCCTACCTCTACGGCCTCACCCCCGGCGAGCTCGCCAACTACCTCAACGAGGAAGGACTCATCGGCAAGGGCAAGAAGGTGAAACTGTCGGTAATACCGATGGAAGGATATACACGCGATATGGACTTCCGCGCCACAGGCATGCCCTGGGTGCTTCCCTCGCCCCATATGCCCACTCCTGAGTCGGTGATATACTATCCCGTGTCGGGTATTCTCGGCGAGCTGTATGCCATGTCGATCGGCGTGGGCTACACCGAGCCTTTCAAACTTTTTGCAGCAGAATGGATCAAGGCACCCGAACTCACCAAACGCCTCAACGACCGTAACATACCCGGCGTCAAGTTCCGCCCCATCTACATCAAGCCGTTCTACTCTACCGGCCAAGGCAAAAACTACCAAGGCGTGGAAGCGTATGTGTTCGACCCCGAAGCAGCGCCTCTGTCGATGGTACAGTTCTATGTGATGGAAGAACTTGCCGACATGTACCCCGATCACAAACTCTTCGACATAGCCGACAAGAAGCGATACAGCATGTTCGACAAGGTTTGCGGAAGCAAAGAAATACGCAAACGCTTCACCGAACGCTACAAAGCAGCCGACATCGAAGAGTATTGGAACAAAGACGCCGAAAACTTCCGTGCCGCCTCGGCCAAATACCATCTCTACAAATAAAGATAACGCCAAATGGAGAAACTGAATCCCAAATACAGACAATTCGTTGCAGAGGTTTCGCGCTTTGTAGAACGCAGACGCATCTATACCGACCCGCTGCGCACACTCGCATGGGGCACAGATGCCGGCTTCTACCGATTGCTGCCTAAGGTGGTAATCCGCGCCACCAACGAAACCGAAGTGTCACTGGTGCTCCAGAAAGCGTCGGAACTCGGCGTGCCCGTCACGTTCCGCGCCGCCGGCACGAGCCTTTCGGGACAGGCTATTTCGGATTCAGTACTCCTCGTGGCCGGAAAGTCGTGGGAACGTTATAGAATCCTCGACGACAAGGCCACTGCCATAGCATTGCAGCCCGGCATAATCGGTGCCCGTGTCGGCGAGATACTCAAGCCTTACGGAAGAGTGTTCACTCCCGACCCGGCATCGAAAAAGTCGGCCATGGTGGGTGGCATCGTGGCCAACAATGCCTCCGGCATGAAATGCGGCACCCACGCCAACAGCGACCGCGTGCTCCGCTCCATACGCATAGTGCTCGCCGACGGAACGGTACTCGACACAGCCGACAGCGTGTCGCGCGAAGACTTCCGCCGCACACACGCATCGCTCATTTCCGAGATAGAAGATATACGGCACAGCATATTTGCCGACACCGAGCTTCGCTCGCACATCGAGCACAAATACTCTATCAAGAACGTAACAGGACTGAACCTGCTGCCGTTTATCGAATACGAAGACCCCTTCGACATAATAGCCCACTGCATGGTGGGAAGTGAGGGCACACTCGCCTTTATAAGCGAAGTGACAATAAACACAGCGCCCGAAATGCCCTACTCTGCCTCCGCCATGGTATACTTCGACGATATGGCTGAGGCCGCGCGTGCCGTCGTGGCAATGCGCAAGGACGCCCCGATACAGAGCTGCGAACTTCTCGACAAAAAATCGCTCTCGGCTGTAAACGACACTACCGGCGAAGGTCTTACCGCCCTGCTGCTTGAAACAGAAGCAGAAACAGAGGAAGCCCTCAATGCCCGTATCGAAAAGACGATGGCCGTTCTCGGACAGTTCAAGCTCTTCTGCCCCGCGCATTTCTCCACCGACCCGGCAGAAGTGGCTGCATGGTGGCAGATGCGTTCGGGAGTGTTCCCCGCTGTGGGTGGCACCAGACCGCTCGGCACCACGTCGCTGATCGAAGACGTGGCATTCCATATCGAGGACCTGCCAAAGGCAACCGTCGAGCTTGCCGGACTCCTCGAAGACTGCGGCTATGACGATGCCTGCATCTACGGCCACGCACTCGAAGGCAACTTCCACTTCGTAATAGCCCAAAGCTTTGAAACGCAAGCCGATGTCGACAAATACCGCCGCCTGATGAACGAGATAGAAGCTCTCGTGGTCGGACGCTACAACGGCTCTCTAAAAGCCGAACACGGAACAGGACGCAACATGGCGCCTTTCGTGGAAGCCGAATGGGGGACAAAGGCTTGGAATCTTATGAAGCGCCTCAAAAACGCCTTTGACCCGACCGGACTTCTCAACCCCGGCACAATATTCAACGACGATCCCGACTGCTTCGTAAGCTCTATGAAACCGCTGCCGCTTACCGACCCCAAGGTAGACAAATGTATCGAATGCGGCTTCTGCGAAGTAAACTGCGTGAGCTGCGGCCTCACCCTCTCCGCCCGCCAGCGCATAGTGACCCAGCGCGAAATATCGCGCCTGCGCCGCGACGGCTCGGACCCTGACCGCCTCAAAGCCCTTGAAAAAGGATTTGTATATTATGGACGCGAAACGTGCGCCGGCGACGGCCTGTGCAGCACTTCGTGCCCGATGAAAATCAACACTGCCGACCTCATACACGACGTGCGCGAGCGCCAACTGTCAAAAACCGGCAAAAAGCTCGGCAAATGGGCTGCAGAACACCTCGGCGGAGTGAGCGACGGGCTTCGCCTGATGCTCGGCGCTGCCGATACCGCCCACACCCTCCTCGGCAACCACGGTGTCGACAGGATAGGCGCCGTGCTTCACAAAGCAGGTCTTCCGCTGTGGAACTCCGCCCTGCCAAAACCGTTCAATGGCGCCAAACTTGCCGACAGCGAGCCTGCGCCGAAGCGAGTGGTATATTTCCCTTCCTGCATAAACCGCACAATGGGCGTGTCGGAAGAAGCAGGTCGCAAGCTTCAGCCCCTCGCCGAAGTATTCGTGAATCTCTGCAAAAAAGCAGGCTTCCAAGTGATATTCCCCAAGAATATGGACGGCCTGTGCTGCGGAATGATATGGGAAAGCAAGGGTATGCCCGACATTGCCGACGGCAAGACTGCCGAACTCGAGGCCGCGCTTGCCGTGGCTTCAGAAGGTGGCACAATCCCCGTGGTATGCGACCAAAGCCCCTGCCTCCACCGTATGCGCGACCACATAAAGAGCATGCCTCTATACGAGCCGGCCGAGTTCATACTCGACTTCCTTGCCCCGCATCTCAAATTCAACCGCATCGACACGCCTATCGCAGTCCACATCACCTGTTCGAGCAGGCGCATGGGTCTTGCAGGCAAAATAATCGAGCTTGCATCGAAATGCTCGTCGAATGTCACAGTTCCCGCCGAAGTAGGCTGCTGCGGATTTGCCGGCGACAAAGGCTTCACATTCCCCGAGCTGAACGTATGGGGGCTCCGAAAGCTTAAGCCCGAACTTGATGCCGCCGGTGCATTATTCGGCTACTCCAACTCGCGAACCTGCGAAATCGGCCTTACTGCAAACAGTGGAATACCGTACAAATCAATCGCATACCTCGTAAACGACTGCACCGAACCTTTAAAAGAATAAGCAGCCCGCAACCTTAAACCAATCTACCGAATGCACACCGAATCCAAGCAATTATCCAAACAACCGAAAGGGCGCCTCTTGGCTCTCGACATACTGCGAGGCATCACTATCGCGGGTATGATTCTTGTGAACAATCCCGGTTCTTGGGGCAAAATCTATGCTCCCCTCCGCCACGCCGAGTGGAACGGCCTTACCCCTACCGACCTCGTATTCCCGTTCTTTATGTTCATAATGGGCATATCGACATATTTCTCGCTCAGAAAGTACGATTTCACATTCTCGTGGCCTTCTTTTGTAAAAATTATACGCCGCACCATCGTTATCTTCGCCATCGGCATCGGCATAGCGTGGTTCGGCCTGTTCCTGCGCGGCATACTCAACGACGCCACATTCTCAGAGGCCGTGTTCAACTTCGACCGCATACGCATACTCGGCGTGATGCCCCGTCTGGCTCTCTGCTACGGCATAGGAGCCACGATAGCCCTGCTGGTGCGGCATACACTCCTGCCGTGGGTTGTGGCCGGAATGCTCGTGCTATACTCTGCCCTGCTGATTTTCGGCAACGGCTTTGCATTCTCCGACACCAACATCATATCCATAATCGACCACAAGATACTCGGCCCCGACCATATGTATGCCGACACAGTGGGCGGCGTCCGTCTGAAATTCGACCCCGAAGGCCTGCTCAGCACCCTGCCCTCCATAGCGCACATGCTGATAGGCTTCATCTGCGGCGGCCTGATAATGCGCACCAAGGACAACGAAAAACGCATCAACAGCCTTTTCATCGTAGGCACGATTCTTACTTTCGCCGGCTTCCTGCTCGACTACGGAATACCCGTCAACAAAAAAATATGGTCGCCCACCTTCGTGCTTACCACCTGCGGCCTTGCGGCATCGTTCCTCGGCCTGCTAATATGGATAATCGACATACGCGGCCACAAGCGCTGGTGCCGCTTCTTCGAGGCTTTCGGCATCAATCCTCTCTTTATGTACTGCCTCGGCGCGGTTCTGAGCATAATCATCGGAAGCGTCAAAATACCCTATGCAGCCGCTGAATCGGGTATGATCGCTATCAAAACATGGATATACAAAGCCCTCCTGATGCCCGTGTGCGGCGACGACGCCACTCTCGCATCTCTCGTGTTCGCCATATTGTTCGTAATGCTCAACTGGTGTGTGGGCTACATACTTTACAAAAAGAAAATATACATTAAGATATGATACTAATCGCAGACTGTGGCAGCACCAAAATTGACTGGTGCGTGCTCGCCGACAAAAAAGTAGAAAAACAAGTATTTACTCTGGGCATGAACGCCGTCATGCTCACAGAGGAGGAAATGCGCGGCCGTATCAGCAACGAACTAATGCCTGAACTTGGCGGTCTGTCCGCCAAAATCGACTCCGTATATTTCTATGGTGCAGGCTGCATCTCTGCCGAAGTGTGCGGCAATGTTGCCAGCGCCATCAAGGCAAACATACCGTCAGCCACGAAGGTGGAAGTATACTCCGACCTCCTTGCGGCCGCGCGCGCGCTTTGCGGCCGCGAACCCGGCATTGCCTGCATAATGGGCACAGGCTCCAACTCCTGCCTCTACGACGGACGCGGCATAGCCCACAATGTGTCGCCCCTTGGCTACGTGCTCGGCGACGAAGGCAGCGGCGCCGTGCTCGGCAAACTGTTCCTCGGCGACGTGCTCAAAAACCAGCTCCCCGCCGATGTGGCAGCCAAGTTCCTCGAAGAATACAACCTCGACCTCCTCACAATTATACGCCGCGTGTACCGCGAGCCTCTGGGAAACCGCTTCATGGCTTCCGTCACACCTTTCATAAGCAAGCACATCGACGTGCCTCAGATTCACGACATGGTGCTCGGCTCGTTCAAGGCCTTCTTCCGCCGCAACATAATGCAGTACGAAGGATACAGCGAGCATAAGGTGAACTTCATCGGCTCCATAGCGGTGTACTTCCGCCCCGTGCTTGAAGAAGCAGCCAAAGAATGTGGCTGCACCATAGGCCGCATACTCAAAAGCCCTATGGAAGGCCTGCTCGCATTCCACTCCGAAAACTAATATACAATACAATATAGACAACAATGGCATTTGTAAAAATAAGCGAACAGTCATCGCTGTACAACGACCTTGAGAAAAAATCTGTAGGCGAGATACTCCACGACATCAACAACGAGGACAAGAAGGTAGCCCTTGCCGTTGAAAAGGCCATTCCCGCCATCGAAAAGCTTGTAAGCGAAATCGTGCCCCGCATGAAGCGCGGAGGACGCATTTTCTATATGGGTGCCGGCACTTCCGGCCGCCTCGGCGTGCTCGACGCCTCCGAGATACCTCCAACATTCGGTATGGAGCCGACATGGGTGATAGGACTCATCGCCGGCGGCGACACGGCGCTGCGCAACCCCGTTGAAAACGCCGAAGACGACACCCTGCAGGGCTGGAAAGACCTCCAGAAATTTGAAATCAACGACAAAGACACCGTAATAGGCATCGCAGCTTCCGGCACCACGCCCTATGTTATCGGAGCAATTGAAGAATGCCGCAAGCACGGCATACTCACCGCTGCCATAACCTCCAATCCCGACGCACCGGTGTCGCAGGCCGCCGATATCGCCATCGAAATGGTGGTAGGTCCGGAATACGTTACCGGCAGCTCGCGTATGAAGAGCGGAACAGGCCAGAAGATGATATGCAATATGATTACCACCTCGGTAATGATTAAGATGGGCCGTGTGAAAGGCAACAAGATGGTGAACATGCAGCTGTCGAACGCCAAGCTCGTAGACCGTGGCACACGCATGATTGTCGAAGAACTCGCCCTGCCCTACGACGAGGCGAAACGCCTGTTGCTTATGCACGGCTCTGTGAAAAAGGCAGTCGACGCATACAACGGCATTGAGAACGCAGAATGATACGCACTATTTTAGCAGTGGCGGCGCTCATATGCGCCTTCGCTGCGACGGCGCAACAGCCGGAAAAGAAATACACTGAGTTCTACTACCAGCGCGCGGCGCTTTTCGACAGCCTCGGAGTGGATTCTGCCGACATAGTTTTCCTTGGCAACAGCCTCACCAACGGCGGCGAGTGGGACGAACTCCTCGGTATGCCCAATGCCGTGAACCGCGGCATAAGCGGCGATACCACCGAGGGTATTGCCGACCGCCTCGGGAGCATCACCCGTGGCAAACCGGCCAAAATTTTCCTTATGGCCGGTGTCAACGACGTAAGCCATGACATTCCTGCCGACTCAGTAGCCCAATCCGTGCTTGCACTCATCGAGCGCATACATGCCGAAAGCCCGTCCACGAAAGTGTACCTGCAGTCGCTGCTTCCCATCAACAACAGTTTCGGACGTTATAAGCGTGTATTCGGCAAAGAACAGGTGATTCGCGACATCAACACTATTCTGGCCGCGAACGCCGAGCGCGTCGATGCAACGTGGATAAACCTCTATCCCCTCTTCACCGATTCCGAAGGCAACCTGCGAGCCGAACTTACCAACGACGGCCTTCACCTCCTCGGACCCGGGTATATAATCTGGCGAGATATAATAAAACCGTATGTCACAGAATAATGATTGACGAACACCAGCGTAAAATCGTCGAGCTGCAAAACGGCTCGGCGCTTTTGCTGGCCGGGCCGGGGTGCGGTAAAACGCATATCCTGGCCCGTCGTGTCTTTCATGCCAACACGGTATGCGGCATACCGTTTGCCGACATGCTGTGCCTCACATTCACCAACCGCGCGGCCCGCGAAATGGCATCGAGAGTCCACAGCTATCTCGGCGAGAAACCTTCAGGACTGTTTATCGGCAACATACACCGCTTCTGTCTGCGCTTCCTCCATGTCAACGGCATAATAAGTCCCGACACATCGGTATTCGATGCCGAAGACCTTCAGGAATATATCAGTTCGACCTTCGGAATAGACAATGCCACGAGCGCCAAGGTCTTTTCCGACAAGATGGCATACATATACCAGCGCGAGAACGACCACCCCGACCGCGTGGTGCGCAGGCTTGCAATCCCGCCGACCGACCGTGACTATGAGATTTACGAACAGTTCACAGCCTTCAAGGAAGAGAACCGCCTCATAGATTTCGACTCCATACTGCTTATGACCTACACCGCCCTGCTCAGTCCCAAAAGCAAGGACTATGCAATGACGGGATACCGCTGGATACAGGTCGACGAAGTTCAGGATATGACGCCTATACAGCTCGAAATAGTGCGACGCGTCAGCACACGCGGCGCGGGCTGCGCTCTCTATCTCGGCGACGAGCAGCAGGCAATATTCAGCTTCCTCGGCGCCGGTGGCCGCGCTCTCGACTCGGTAAAGAAGCTGTGCTCGGGGCATATCCTCAGGCTTCAGCGCAATTACCGCTCGCCCGACTACCTCGTGAGGCTCTGCAACACCATTGCGGCACAATGGCTGGGCATAGACCCGTGCTTTCTCCCCTATACCGACTCAAGACCGGCTATAGCCGACTCGCTGATTGCGTGGAAAGCACACCCATCGCGGCTCCCGGCCATAGCCGCAGCCCAGGCCCGCAGACTTCTCGCCGAAAATCCGGGCGAAGACGTGGCCATACTCGTCCGAACGAACAAGGACGGCGAGATAATGGCCGAACTGCTGCAGTCGCACGGTTTCAAATTCTTCCATGTGTCGCAGCAGGACATCTTCCATCAGGCCGCGTTCAAAACCGTATGGTCGCATTTAGCTGTAATTCTCCAGCCTACCCGCTCGCACGAGTGGGCGCGCTTATTGTACCAGTTTCGTGCGGTACGCACTCTCGGCGGCGCGCGCAGCCTCGTGTCAGTGTTGCGCAGTGCGGCAATGTGCGGAGCCGACCTACTGTCGCTCGACAGTCCTACCGCCATAGAACGCCTCGCGACAGCCTATGGCAACCCCGACGCCACTATCGCCGTAATCGACACCGAAACGACAGGGCTGGATATATTTATGGACGATGTGATACAGATTGCGGCCATAAAAATCAGAGGAGGCAGGAAAGTCGAAGGCAGCGAGTTTTCGATATTCATAAGGACAGACAGGCATATTCCCCGATTCCTCTCGAACGGCGTTGACAATCCGATGAAAGCCGTTTACGGCGATGCCGAAAAGCACGACCCGGAAAAAGCCCTCGCCTCATTTGCCGAGTACCTCGCCGATGCCGACTATGTGGCCGGCCATAACATAGGGTTCGACACGGCAATACTCCGAAACAACTACACGCGGCGTTCGTCCTGCCCCATGCCGCGATTGCTCGGCCACGACGCACAGCCCGTCGACACCCTGCTGATTGCAAGGCTGCTGCACCCGAAGCTGTGGAGCCACCGCCTCGGATTCCTCCTCGACACACTCGGCATAGAAGGCATCAACAGCCATAATGCCTGCGACGACGTGGAAGCCACAGCCAATCTGCTGAGCCACCTCGCCGCCGAGGGTAATAAAATGCTGAAACGGCAGCAGGCGGTGCGCTCCAATACCAACGTGCGCCGTGCGGCAACACGCATCGAGGCCGCCTACAGCGATATCTATAAAGAAGGTGTGGACGCGTTATATAACGATTCCGGCTCTATCGCCTCTGAAATTGACCGTGTTTCCAACATTTTTACCGAACGCGGATACATCAACGGCATAAGGCACAAGAACTATATGCTGAAGCTTATCAATGAGCATATAGTCGACAGCATACGCGAACGCAACCTGAGGGAACAGCTGCAGGAACATCTCACCGACCTGCTTACATACAGCGAGTCCGACCTCTTTGCCAACGGCATCGTGAAGGAGCGCCTTTCCATTATGACCATACACAAAGCCAAGGGTCTGGAGATGGACAATGTGATAGTTCTTGACTCAAGCGCCACTTTCGGAAAACACGACGACTATGCCCGCGTGCTATATGTGGCATACTCACGGGCGAAAAAACGTCTTTATACAGGTCTTGGATCCGATTGCGGCAAATCAGGCGTCACGGCAAGCGTAATGCCGTGTTTTAAAATACTTTCCGACAAAGAAACGGCACTATTGGAGGCCTGCGAAGCTGTGCATGCCATCTAAAATTACGCAGAGCGATAGTTAAACAACGTTAACAGATTTGCACATTCAAAAAATAGTGCCTACCTTTGCACTATCAAAACATCGCGGGGTGGAGCAGTGGTAGCTCGTTGGGCTCATAACCCAAAGGTCGTAGGTTCGAGTCCTGCCCCCGCCACTAAGACAGAAAAGCCGTTCGAAATTATTCGACCGGCTTTTTTTAATACCCAAACTATTTCACCTATTCCTGTGGATTCCCATACACAAAGTCCAAACACACCAAACGACCTCGGCACAAAAACCATAGGGCAACTCCTATGGCAGTACTCGCTGCCCGCAATCATTGCGAGTCTGGCCACCTCTCTCTATAATATAGTCGACAGCATATTCATAGGCAGGGGCGTAGGCTCTATGGCCATAACGGGCTTGGCAATCACCTTCCCGCTTATGAACCTCGTTGTGGCATTCTGCGTACTCGTGGCGGTAGGCGGCGCCACCATATCCTCGATATTCCTCGGGCAGAAGAACACGGAAAAGGCTGCGGCAGTTGTCGGCAACGTGACAATAATGTGCGTCATACATGCCATTTTCATAATGAGCATAGGCATTATCTTCCTCGATCCGATACTGTATTTCTTCGGCGCCACGGCCGAAACCATAGAATACGCCCGCGAGTTTATGTTCATCATACTTCTGGGCACTCCTATTTCCTATGTATTCCTCGGCCTCAACAACCTGATGCGCGCGACGGGCTATCCTCGCAAAGCCATGGTGTCGGCACTGCTGTCAGTGGCCATCAACATAGTGGCGGCACCCCTTATGATTTTCGTATTTGAATGGGGAATTGCCGGAGCAGCCCTCGCCACCATCTTAGGCCAGACGGGAGCCTTCATATGGGTACTGTCACACTTCATATCGCACAAGAGCTTCATACACTTCACCAAACGGTGCTGGAGGCTGTCGCCGGGACTTATAAAGCGCATATACGCCATCGGCCTTTCACCATTCCTGATGAACTGCTGCGCCTGCCTGGTGGTGGTATTCATAAACAAAGCGCTGCTCGACACAGCGGGAGCCGACGGCAACCTCGCCGTGGGAGCCTACGGCATAATAAACCGCACCACGATGTTCTTCGTAATGATAGTGTTCGGCATCACTCAGGGAATGCAGCCGATTCTGGGCTATAACTACGGTGCCGCCAACTGGCCCCGCATAAGCCTCACCCTGCGCAAGGGCATCATAATAGCCACCATAATTTCCGGAATAGGCTGGGCTTTGACCGAACTCATACCCGACATTATAAGCAGCATGTTCACCACCGACAAGGGTATGGTCGACATAGCCCGTGGCGGGTTCCGCATATTCTTTATGTTCTTCCCTCTCGTAGGCGCGCAAATAGTGATTCAAAATTATTTTCAATCTATCGGCATGCCTCGCCTCTCCATATTCCTGTCCCTCACCCGCCAGCTCATATTCCTGCTGCCGCTGCTATGGCTGCTGCCTCCGAGGCTCGGAGTCAACGGCGTGTGGATAGCAATGTGCTCGAGCGACTTCATCGCATTCAACCTCGCCCTCGTAACTGTTCTGATTATGAACCGCAGGCTTTCACGCCGACTTTCCCGACAGCACCATGACTGAAACCATAACACTGCGCACCGACCCGCGCACCGCCGCCACCCCTGCCCTGCTCACCGCCCTTTGCGCCAAAGAGCTGCGAATACCCGCCGGACGAATCGCACGTGCCGACATCACCCGACGCTCCATCGACGCCCGACAGCGCCGTGTGATGGTGAATCTAACCGTAGCCGTGCACATCGATACCGTTGATGAAAGCGCCGTAACACCCGAACAAATTGTTTATCCCTGTGTGGAAAGAGCTCCCGAAGCCATTATAGTGGGCGCAGGGCCTGCCGGACTGTTTGCCGCTCTCGAGCTGATAGAGTCGGGCATACGCCCCATAGTGCTTGAACGCGGCAAAGACGTCGACAGCCGCCGGCGCGATATGGTGGCCATAAGCCGCGAGGGAAAGGTGGACCCGGATTCCAATTACTGTTTCGGCGAGGGTGGCGCCGGGGCATACTCCGACGGCAAGCTGTACACCCGCAGCAAGAAGCGCGGCCCGGTAGAAAAGGTGCTGAGAATATTCCACCAGCACGGCGCGCAGCACGACATACTCGTCGACGCCCACCCGCACATAGGCACCGACAGGCTGCCGTCTGTCATCAAGGCTATGCGCGAAACCATAATCGGCGCCGGAGGCGAAGTTCATTTTTCCACACGCGTCACTCGCCTCATTATCGAAAACGGCAATGTTGCCGGAGTAATGTCGGCCGACGGCAGGCAATGGCGAGGCCCGGTGATACTCGCCACAGGCCACTCTGCCCGCGACGTATACCACTCCCTTGCCGACGACGGCGTGCGCCTCGAAGCCAAAGGCATAGCCATAGGTGTGCGACTCGAACACCCACAGCATCTTATCGACCAACTGCAGTACCATTCACCACAAGGGCGAGGCAAGTATCTGCCTGCCGCCGAGTACAGCATGCTCACCCGCATCGACGACCGCGCCGTATACTCTTTCTGCATGTGTCCCGGCGGATATATCATACCAGCCGCAAGCGCACCGGGACAACTCGTTGTCAACGGCATGTCGCCGGCAAACCGAGGCACCCGCTGGGCCAATTCGGGAATGGTTGTAGAAATACTTCCCGAAGACATTCCCGACCGCGAGGGCAACGACAAAGAAAACGCTCTCAAAATGATGCGTTTCCAAGAAAAAATAGAACAGTCATTCTTTGAAGCCGCCGGGAAAACCCAGCAGGCTCCGGCTCAGCGTATGGCCGATTTTGTGGAAGGGCGCCTTTCGGACGACCTCCCCAAGTCGTCCTACCCTCCCGGACTGTTAAGCCGCCGCATAGACCACCTGCTGCCTCACGGCATAGCCTACCGCCTGCGCGAAGGTTTCAAGGTGTTCGGAGCCAAGCAACGCGGATTCCTCTCCAACGAGGCTGTGCTGATAGGTGATGAAACGCGCACATCGTCGCCGGTGCGCATACCCCGCGACCCTGTATCGCTGGTGCACACAGAATTTTCCGGCCTCTACCCCTGCGGAGAAGGTGCCGGATATGCAGGAGGCATAGTGTCGGCGGCAATCGACGGCATTATGACAGCCCGCGCACTTGCCGCAACCCTGCGATAAAAGGTGTTTAACAATATCTGCTAAAAATCTTCGTCGGCGTCATCGCCCATTGCTGCCGCATCGGCTGCGGTAGCACATATGGCGCGCATCTCGTCGTATTCGGCCCATTCGGGGTCGTTCTCGGCGTATATCTTAAGCGGCAGTTGCGGGAATGCTGCCAGCGCCCTGTTGAGAAAGCCTCCGAACGATTCGGTGCTGAAAGTATAGAAAACCCAGTTGCGTTCGCCTCCGCCGGTGTATATGCCGGTAAGGAGCGCCGTGTTCTTGCCTTTTAGCGCCGCATTGAAAGCGTCGGTAATTTTTTCCATAAGCTCGGCATCGGCTTCTGACGGAAATCCGAATTCGCCCTCGGCTTCATAAGGCAGAGTCACCTCGACCCGTATATTGTTGCGCTCGCGGGCACGGTAGGACTCCACGTCAAGCCGCCCGGTAACTATTATTGTACGGCCGTCCTCGCTACTGGCCGGACACGTAAACCATTCGTTTTTTGAAGACATTTTTATTAATTAGGAAGGAGGAATTAGAAATTAGGAACGGGGGTAAAAAAATATATGCCTGAGAGCAGGCATATATTATAAAAAAAGGGCATGGTCGGAGTATAAGCCGGGTTATGTGGCCTGCGTACTTTCCCGAAGGGAGTTGCGCCATGCCGTCCGTCATTTATCTGGCTCCGAAAAGCCTTGAGCAGTCTACCCCCCGGCAGTGGACGAGCAGCCCTTAGATGCCGGTATACTTGACCTTGCAACCCATAAGATGTGCGGCACGCAATGTTGCCATTGCGCCCGGTGAGCTCTTACCTCACCTTTTCACCCTTACCTCCACAAGTGGAGGCGGTAATTTTCTGTCACATTACTCTACCGTTGCCGATAGCTTCCCGTTAGGAAATATGGCGCTCTGCGTTGCCCGGACTTTCCTCACGTCCTTTACAGGAAGAACGCGCGACGAACCCTCCGGCCATGCCTTATGTCAGTTTTTTAGTAGCCTCGGATAATCCCGCGCTCGGAATTACGAACAAATTCGAGAATAGTATCGCGAACTTCGTTCTGAGCCACTTCGGCCTCTATGTGGGCCACCGCCTCGCTTACGTTCATACCACTGTTGTACAGCAGGCGGTATATTTCTTCTATTTCGTTGATCGCTTCGGCAGTAAATCTGCGGCGTTTCAGGCCTACGATGTTGATGCCGGCGTAGGATATAGGCTCGCGCGCCGCGCGTATGTACGGCGGTATGTCCTTGTTCACCAATGCTCCGCCTTGAAGCATCACATGGGAGCCGATATGGCAGAACTGGTGGATAAGGCTGCCGCCGCCTATCACGGCGAAATCGTCGACCACCACTTCGCCGGCAAACTGCGTTGCGTTGCTCACTATCACGTTGTTGCCTATCACACAGTCATGGGCCACATGGGTATAGGCCATCAGCAGGGTGTTGCTGCCTACCACGGTACGGCCTTTGCTGGCTGTTCCACGGTTTACGGTCACACACTCGCGCAAGGTGCAGTTGTCGCCTATATGAGCGGTGGTTTCCTCTCCGTGAAATTTCAAATCCTGCGGAATAGCGCTTATCACCGCACCGGGAAATATGGTAACGTTGCGGCCTATTCTCGCTCCTTCGAGAATGGTAACGTTACTGCCGATACGGCAACCGTCGCCTATCTCCACATTCTTGTCAATAGTGGTGAAAGGCCCTACAAGCACGTCCGAACCCAGCCGGGCATCGGGGTGCACGCAAGACATCTTATGAATCATTTTTCTTGAATTTGGTTTATTATTTGTTTTTTATAATCTGTGCCATAAACTCGCACTCGCACACCACTTTCTCGCCCACGAACGCGCGGCCCTTCATCACGGCCATGCCTCGGCGGAGCGGCGTCATAAACGACACATGGAACAGAAGCGTGTCGCCGGGCACCACTTTCTGGCGGAACTTCACATTGTCGATCTTCATGAAGTATGTGGAGTAGCGTTCCGGCTCCTCAACCACGCTGAGCACGAGCAGACCGCCGGTCTGAGCCATAGCCTCCACCAGAAGCACGCCGGGCATAACGGGTTCCTGCGGGAAGTGGCCTTGGAAGAAAGGCTCGTTGGTGGTAACGTTCTTGACTCCGACTATGTAGTTATCGCTCTTGTCGATAACCTTGTCGACCAGCAGGAAGGGATAGCGGTGAGGCAGGTAGTGGCGGATAGCGTTGTTATCCATCAGAGGCTCAGCATTCGGGTTGCACAGCGGGGGCTGCACTTCCTGACGCTTGATATCGGAACGTAGCGTCTTGGTGAGCTGCGAATTGATTGTATGTCCGGGCTTTGTGGCTATTATACGGCCTTTGAGCGGACGTCCTATCAGCGCCATGTCGCCGATAAGGTCCATCAGTTTGTGGCGCGCCGGCTCGTTGGTGTGGAACAGCGGTTTTTCGTTGATGTAGCCGAAAACCTCCGCGTCGTGATGAGGCACGCCCATCATATCGGCAATATGGTCGAGTTCTTCCTGGGTCTTCGGGCTTTCATATATCACAATGGCGTTATCAAGGTCGCCTCCGCGAATCAGTCCGGCCTGCAACAGCGGTTCTACATCGCGAACGAACACGAAAGTGCGCGCCGAGGCAACTTCTTCGGTGAAATCGGCAAGATGGTCGAGGGTGGCATACTGATTGTCAAGGATGTCAGAGTCGAAATTCACTTTCACATCGATGCTGAACTCGTCGTCGGGCAGGAGCATCAGTTTAGAGCCTGTTTCAGGGTCTACCACTTCCACTTTGTGGCGCACATAGTAGAAGTCCTTGTCGGCAGTCTGCTCCACAAGACCCACGCTGTTTATGCCGTCGACGAAAGGCTTGGCGCTTCCGTCAAGAATCGGAATCTCGGGGCCGTCAACACGTATCAGGCAGTTATCCACTCCAAGCGCGTAGAGAGCGGCCATGGCATGCTCTATGGTGCTTATTGTTATATCGCCTTTGCCAATCACCGTGCCACGCTGGGTAGCCACTATGTTTTCTGCAAGGGCATCGACAGTCGGCGCTCCTTCGAGGTCGACACGCTGAATCTTATATCCGTGGTTATCGGGTGCGGGGCAAAATGTAGCCTTAAGGCTTGCTCCTGTATGAAGGCCCTTGCCTTCTACGGTGAACTCTCCTTTGAGTGTTACTTGCTTCATTGCGATGTATGTGGTATGGTTTATTGCTATTTTTGACATTCGTCTTAAATACTCACGCTCGGCAAAATCAAATTAATTTGCTTTTGCGCTCGAGTTATTCGTATTTTTGTGAATTTATCCGGCGTTCAAGCTCGTCGACACGGGCAAAGAGCGCTCCGAGTTTTTTCTGATATGCCAGCATACGGGCATATTCGCCCATAGGCATTGCCGGCGAACCCATGATGCGCGCTCCGGCATCAGTGCCCTTGGCAAGGCCGCTCTGCGCACCGATAAATGTGCCGTCGGCCACATCGATATGGCCGGCAAAGCCCACCTGGCCTCCGACCATGCACCCCGAGCCGATCTTGGTGGAACCTGCTATGCCTACCTGCGACGCCATAACAGTGTCGTGGCCTATCTCAACATTGTGAGCCACTTGGATAAGATTGTCGAGCTTCACTCCCCGGCATATATGGGTGCGGCCCATCGTGGCACGGTCTACCGTGGTATTGGCTCCGATTTCCACATCGTCGTCAATCTCCACTATCCCTATCTGCTCTATTTTGTGATACACGCCTTGCGCGTCGGGAGCGAATCCGAAGCCGTCGGCCCCTATCACAGCACCGCTGTGTATCACGCATCGGGCACCGATATTGCAGCCGTGGTACACCTTCACGCCGGCATACAGCACAGTGTCATCACCTATGCTCACACCTGCTCCGACATAAGCCTGAGGATATATCTTCACATTTTTGCCGATTTTCGCTCCGTGTCCTATGTAGGCAAACGCACCTACATAGCAACCCTCGCCCAACTCGGCGTCTTCCGCTATGTAGGAGGGCTGTTCGATACCCGAAAGCTGCGGACGCATAGCCTGCGAGGCCACTTCGAGAAGACGGGCAAGAGCCGAATAAGGGTCACCGACTCTTATCAGCGTTGCCGCCACGGGCTGTTCGGCCACAAAATCTTTGCGCACAAGCACAATAGACGCCTGCGTGCCATAGATAAAATGGGTGTATTTAGGATTGGCAAGGAAGGTCAAAGTACCGGGCGTACCCTCTTCGATTTTGGCAAATGAGGATACGGCCACGTCGGCATCGCCGTCAACTTCGCCTCCTATATATTGAGCTATTTGTCCAGCTGTAAATTGCATATTGATAGTAATAGCGGCACGATTGCCACAGTTTCAAGACACAAAGTTCGCAAAAAAAACCGATATAAGCGCTATTTACGTCAACTTTTCACATCTTAATACATCTTAAACAAGAGAACATAACAGCATCCGAGCTGTGACAAGGCTATATTTCAAGCCATTACCCACCGCGCCAATAGCACTCGTGCAATTTCAATTATAAAGAACCGGGATTTTTCTGCTACGACACTCTCAGTCGGCAAGATTAAATAAATTTGTTTTGCGCTCGACTTATTCGTATCTTTGGCTTCGCATTAGACACGATTATTTAATTTACCAAAACATGAACTACATAATTGACCAGTGCTACGAGTTTCCCGTAGCCGAGCCGGACAGCCCGCAAGATGATTATTTTAAGCTTTCAGTATCAACGCCTTCAGGCCGGTCTACGGTAAAGCTGAAAAAGCTCCCGTTCCAGCGCGGTTCCGAGCGTCCTTTGCCGGAGAAACTTTACTGCCGCGTAAAGAGTTTTGACGACAACGGCCTGCCGATTCTCACTCACATTGTCGGCCCGTATGTTTTTGAACTTTACCAGCAGCAGTTCGAACTCGGAGAATCATTTGAATGCGAGGTTATTTTTGTCCCCAACACACCGGCCGAAGAGCCTTTCACCGTGCGGGATAAATACGGGATATTCTACCGTCTGAACGAACCCGACGGACTTCTGACCAAGGGACAGATAGTGCGTTGCAAATTCACAAAGCTGACACCGCGTTTCTTCACTATGACACGCGTGGACGAGGGCGCCAAGATGCCGTTTTTCTCGCCCGACTTCATATTCGACGCCGTGCAGCTTCCCGGCGTGCTCCGCGGCATTATAAAACGCAATGTGATAGCGCTGCCCGAAATGGGTGCCGTGAAGGCCGAGATTGCCGCCAAGCAGCCCCGCTGGGTGCTCACTGCGAGCCGCGCCGTGCTCAAGCACCTCTCAGAGTGGTTTATCGACGCTCGCCTTACCAACCACGGCGACCTTTACCGCAGCCTTATCCGATATATGCGCGAAATGGTGCTGTTCCTTCTCGAAGGCTCGAGCTTCCTCAACGCGCTCCCCTCGGAAGACCGCCGCTCGCTCCAGCAGCAGCTCACGGAGATTGTGGAGGCGCTCCAACCGTTCGACCGCGTGATAGAGCTGGTGGTAAGCGACCAGCAGGACGACTTCGTTGAACGACTGTTCGACAAGCTGCAAAAATCGGGCTATCTGTACCATCCTGCCAAGCAGTTCGCCATACTGATGCTGATATTCCGCATGCAGCCCGACAAGGTGGGCTACTACCTCAGCCGCATATTTGAAAGCATATTCGGGCGCGACCTCGACAACTGGAAACGCGAGCCCTTCCGCAGCGCATTCGTGGAGCAGTTCCAGATATACGTTCGCCTCGCCCGCCGCGAAATCGACTCCCTGCCTCTTGCCGAGAGCCGCGACCAGAAATCGCGCCTCGAAACAATCATAACGGCCATAGCGCTCCAACTGCTTCTGTCGGCGAGCGATGCCGATGTAAGCCGCACATACTCGCTGTTCTACCGCTATGTGTCGCTGCTGCGCCCGCTCAACACCGAGGCATTGCTGGCCAAGTCGTTCCTCTCGCTCATGAAGGCCGACCTCGGCTTCCGCCTCAACTACCAGCAACTGCGCGAGCCTATGATGATGATGACGCAGGCCACAGTCGTGCCTCCCGGCGACATTCTCGACCGCATACCGTCCTCCCACCTGTTCAGCAACGGCATTGTAGACATCTCCATATCTTCAGCCGGCATAGTGCTGCAGCGCTGCTCGCAGCGCAATGTAACCGAGCGCGTGCTTCCCGAAGGACTGATGCCGTGGCTCAGGCCGCAGATCATGCTCAACGGAATACCGGGACTGTCGGGCAACAAGCTCCGCAAGCTATCCGAGCACAACTCGTGGTGGCACACTATCGAAACAAGCCTTTTTGAAACCCACGCCACACCGGCAAAACAGCCCGACGCCGAACGGCCTAAAAAACGCGCCGAACGCGGCGACGAAGTATTCATCGTTATCGACTCCGTGGACGATTACTTCACGCCCAACCCCACCTTCAACTGCCACATCGAGGACACCGAATACCTCGACGGCAAAGGAATCCTCAAGCGCGACATGGTGGTAGGATACAACCTCAAGCAGCCTTCGGAGCGAGCGTATAAGTCGCGTGACGGCTCGCAGTACGGCTTCCTTGCCACGATTCTCGACGTCCGTCCCGACGGCTCTTTCATATTCTCGCTGCGCGACGAGGTGGACCGCTACATTGAGAACAATCTCGATTTTGAAACAGAGTACCTTGCCGTGGTAACGGGCATCAACGAGCGCGACTACAGCGCGATAGCCCGCGACGGTTTCGGCCTGTTCCTCGAAAAAGACCCGCAGCGGCATTTCGAGATAGGCGACATTGTGCGCTTCCGCATACACCAAAAAGGCAAGCAGGGCAACATACGGGCATACATACTCCAGAAAACAGACGAACAGGAAGACCGCTTCGACAAGACAGTGGCCTTTGTCAATCTGATGGAGTCGCTGCGTTTCAGCACCAACGACGAAACCGAGGAGGACGACGCCCGCCTTATGCGCGACATCGACGAGATGCTTAGCCCGGACGACATACGCGAGATAATCGAGATAATACGCTTCAAGGCTATTGCGGACTCCGACCTTATCAAGGCCTACGACTATCTAAGATTCAGCCGCCTGCTCGCTCTTGCGATAGGCGACCAAAAGCTGGCAGAAAAGCTCGGTACCCACGCCTCCCTCCTCACCCTCCACCAATACTACGCCACCAACAGCCGCATCGACGCCGACAAGCTCGAAAAGCTGCACAACAGCGCGCTCGCCGACCCTCTTTTGGGTATGATATACCACAGGCTCGAACTGGTGTCGTGGCTCGACAAACCCGAACACAACAGCGACCTCTACTCCACCGCCTCCGAACCGGGCAGCGAACTTGAAGGCACGATTGCTCGCATGGTGCTATCGTACAATATGATACACGCCTCCGACTCGTCCGACAGCGGCATAGCTTCCTCCATCAAGACAAAAATAATGGAGAAGCTGAACGTCAACAACGAAACACGCCCCGGAAAGTACTACGGTTCGGAATCCAAGTACCTCGAGTTCAAGACATCAATCGTATACCCGGCCACAGGACCGGGCGAGGAAATGCGCGAAGACCCTGCCGCGCAGCAGTTCCACATACTCAGCCGCATAGCAGGCATACTGAACGCCAACGGAGGCCGACTGTACATAGGCGTCAACAACGACGGCTACGAAGTAGGCATGCGCGACGACTTCAAATATTTCGAGCGCCACCGTATGAGCGTAGGCACATACAACTTCCGCATCACCAATCTCGACAGCCTCTGCGTGTTCCTCGAAAACCTCGTTGACAGCACTTTCGGCTCTACCATAGCCCGAAAGATAACCATAGGCGCCGACGACGAAGCCGAAAAGGAGGTAGTGCTTATCAGCATCGAGGAATCGCTTGAGCCGGTATTCCTGCAGGACCGTCTGTTCGTGCGCCAAAGCGGGCAGTCGACCAAGGAATACCACGGAAAAGACATCGAGGACTTTGTAAAAGAGCGCGGCGAGCTTATGGCAGAGCGAACCCATCTGCTGGCAATGGCAAAAGCCAACGAACCCGCTCCCGAAACAGCAACTCCCGCAAGCCGCACACCGGAGCCTTCTGCAGAAGCGACCAAGGAGAAAAACAAGCCTGCCATTACGGCCACAAACACCATAGCCACCTCCGCATGGCGCCCCAACGTGCTCCACAGCTATGAGAACGGCTTTGCCGACCCGCGCGGCTACCTGTACTTCACCGGCGAAAACAAACTGCTCTTCTCCTCCAACGACCTCTACAAGGAAACGGGAGAAGACGACTGCCGCCTTGCCCTTGCCATACCCCACGAGCTGAGCGACGGATTCCTCGTCCTGGCATACGAAAGCGAAAAAGCGCTCAAAATACCCCTCGCCGAAATATATGAGAAAGGCGAGAACAATGCCGTGGAGCATTTTTCGGGAGCCAAGCTGATGTTTGCGGCGCTTGCCTCGAAAGACGACGCCCTGATATGCGTGATAGCCGACGGCAGCACATCGCTGTGGCGACGCGGCATAATGCTCCACCAGATAGAGTCGGGGCACCTGATGAGCTCGCCCAAACGCATACACGACACCGTTACCGACCACACCGTGGCGTGGGAGATCGCCGACAGTTCCGCAGTGAGCCAGATAGCCGACTGCCTTGCCGACAATCTTGCCGCACGACGAATAGGTGTAACCCTCCGCGTGAAGGAAGGCACAGAGAACGCCCCGCACAAACTCAACGATCTTATAGCAAAATGCCGCCCGGCGTCAATGTAGCATAATGAATCCTCTTTTCAGCATAATAACAGTAAGCTACAACGCCGAAGCCACCATAGGGCGGACTCTTGGCAGCATTGACGAGCAGACGTTCACCGACTACGAGCACCTCGTGGTCGACGGCGCCTCCACCGACAGCACCACCGCCCTTGTGGAAAAGGCAGCAAACCCCGCGCGCAGATTGATTTCGGAGCCGGACAAAGGGCTGTACGACGCCATGAACAAAGGTATCAGCCGCACCAACGGCCAATACCTGATATTCCTCAACGCCGGCGACAAATTCCACTCGCCCGACACACTGGCAACCATAGCCCGCGCCATACGCGAGAATGATTTCCCCGGAATAGTGTACGGCCAGACCAACATAGTGGATAACGAGGGCAACACCTTGGGGCGGCGCCACCTTACCGCTCCCGAAAAGCTCACTTTGGCCTCCTTTGCCGACGGCATGCTTGTATGCCACCAAGCTTTCGTGGCTCTCCGACGGATATGCGGCACATACGACCTACGCTATCGCTTCTCTGCCGACTACGAATGGTGCATACGCTGCCTCCAGCACTCACGCCACAATGCCGGGCTTACCGACACGGTGTTTATCGACTACCTCAACGAGGGAGTCACCAGTTCAAACAAAATATCGTCCCTGCTCGAACGCTTCCGCATAATGGCCTACTACTATGGCTGGCTGCCCACGGTGGCGCGCCATATAAAATTCGCAGGCAGGGCTTTAAAACGCAGACTGAAATGATACTTCTCAATACGACATTTTGTGTCGACAACCCCGCTGCCGACGCATTTATAGAGTTTATAAAGGACACCTACATACCGCTTGCCACAAGCTGCGGTATGTATGCTCCGCTGCTCACCCGCGTAAAGGCCGACAACGGAGAGAACGTCCTCACCGGCCATATATGCCAAAGCTACGCGCTGCAAGTCCGCGTACCCTCGGCCCGACACCTCGCGGAATTCAGAGCCGACGTCCTGCCAAACCTCTACTACGTGATAGGCGAAAGCTGGGGGCCTGCCGTCCAGCTGTTTGAAACCGAGCTTGAAGTACTCCTCGACCCGGCCAAAGATGGACTCTAAAATCAAGGTAGCCGACCGCATCATAATCGGAATCGACCCCGGCACCAACCTGATGGGCTACGGCATTCTCGGCATAAAAGGCAAGAAACCGTCGCTTATAGCCATGGGCGTAATCGACCTCCACAAACTTGGCGACCACTACACCAGACTCGGACGCATCTACGAGCGCGTGAGCATGCTTGTAGACCAGTACTGCCCCGACGAAATGGCCATAGAGGCACCGTTTTTTGGCAAAAACGTGCAATCGATGCTCAAGCTTGGCCGCGCCCAAGGAGTGGCCATGGCAGCAGCCCTGTCGCGCCAAGTGCCTATCACGGAGTACGAGCCACGCAAAATCAAACAGGCGATAACGGGCAACGGTGCCGCATCGAAAGAGCAGGTAAAGGAAATGCTGCGGCGAATACTCGACATTTCCGACGAAAACCTGCTGCCACAGCTCGACGCCACCGACGCCCTCGGCGCCGCCTTGTGCCACTATTACGAAACGAACCGCCCCATACCCTCCAAAGGAGCGTCGTCGTGGAAGGAATACATAGCCCGCAATCCGGGCAAGGTAAGCGGATTATAGAACAATGCCATCGCAGAATTGTTTCTCTTTTATCACATTACAGTATAGAGCACTATGAAAGAAAAACTTACCATAGCCTTAGTGGCTCACGACAACAGAAAAGCCGACATGGTTGACTGGGCTCGTTTCAACGCCGAATATCTCTCCCGCCACAACCTTGTATGCACAGGCACCACCGGCAGCCTTATCAAAAAGGCTTTCGATGAAATGGGTGTGGAAGCCAGCGTGCTGTGTATGAACTCCGGCCCTATGGGAGGCGACGCCGAGATTGCAGCCATGGTGGTGCGCCACGAGGTAGACCTCGCGGTGTTCCTCGTCGACGACCTCAACCCCCAGCCCCACGAAGCCGACATACAGATGCTGCTGCGCCAATGCCGCCTGCACAATGTGCCCATTGCCTGCAACCGCATAAGTGCCGACCTTATGATTTCGAGTCCGCTGTGGACCGACGAAAACTATACTCCCGCCAAACAAAACTACGTTCACTTCGAAAGATAATGGATTCCGACAAGCAACGCATCGACTATCTTCGCGAAACTCTCCACCGCCACAACCACAACTACTACGTGCTGAACTCGCCCGAAATTTCCGACCGCGAGTTCGACATGCTTATGAAGGAGCTGGAAGAGCTGGAAAGCCGCCACCCCGAACTATACGACGCCAACTCACCCACACGCCGCGTAGGCTCCGACATAAGCAAGGGCTTTGAACAGACAAAGCACATATACCCCATGCTCTCGCTGGCCAACACATACTCTATCGACGATGTGGACGCGTGGGCCAATCGTGTCGACGACGGACTTTTCGGCCAGAGAACCACGATTGTGGGCGAAATGAAATTTGACGGCACAGGCATATCGCTTATCTACGAACACGGCGAATTGGTGCGTGCCGTCACACGCGGCGACGGCGAGCAGGGCGACATCGTTACCGACAACGTACGCACAATACGCAGCATTCCGCTCCGCCTGCAGGGCAGCGGCTACCCCGACTTCTTCGAGATACGCGGCGAAATCGTGATGCCTTGGAAAGAATTCGACCGCCTCAATGCCGAACGTGCCGAGGCCGGCGAACCCTTGTTTGCCAATCCGAGAAACGCGGCAGCCGGAACCCTCAAGCTTCTCAACCCTGCCGAGGTAAGCCGCCGAGGCCTCGACGCCTACCTCTACTACCTGCTTGGCGAGAATCTCCCCTTCGAGAACCACTACGACAATATGGAGGCAGCCCGCGGCTGGGGCTTCAAGGTATCGGAGGCTATGACGCGTCTTGACTCAATCGAAGAGGTAGACCGATATATAAACCACTGGGACAAAGCGCGCAAAGAGCTGCCGGTGGCAACCGACGGGCTTGTGTTCAAAGTCGACTCGCTGAGGCAGCAACTGAACTTGGGTCTCACAGCCAAATCCCCGCGTTGGGCCGTGGCATATAAGTTTGCGGCAGAGCGTGCGCTCACGCGTCTGCGCTTCGTGTCGTTCGATGTGGGCCGCATGGGCATCATCACCCCTGTTGCCAACCTCGAGCCGGTATTGCTGTCGGGCACTGTGGTAAAACGAGCCTCCCTCCATAACGAGGACATCGTGCGCGCACTCGACATTCACCAGGGCGACATGCTATATGTGGAAAAAGGCGGCGAGATAATACCCAAAATCACCGGCGTCGAACTTCCGGCACGCCCCGAAGGAGCCGAGCCGGTGCGCTTCGTCACCCACTGCCCGGCCTGCGGCACGCCCCTTGTGCGTGTGGAAGGCGAGGCGGCGTGGATATGCCCCAACAAATACGGCTGTCTGCCGCAGATGGTAGGACGGATCGAGCACTTCGTAGGACGGCGAATGATGAATATCGACGGTATCGGCGAGGAAACCGCCGCGCTGTTCTTCGAGAAAGGACTGGTGCGAAACATCGCCGACCTCTACGAACTTAAGCCCGAACAGCTCACAGGACTCGAGGGCTTTGCCGAGAAGAGCGCCCGCCGAGTGGTCGACGGCATTCAGGCAAGCCGTTCGATGCCGTTCGAGCGAGTGGTGTTCGCCCTCTCCATACCGTATGTCGGCGAAACCACGGCTAAAAAAGTAGCCCGCGCGGCAGGCTCTATCGACCGTCTTATGCAGATGAGCGTCGCCGAACTGGAATCAGTCGAGGACGTAGGCCCGCGAATAGCTCAGACCATAGTGGACTTCTTCGCAGACCCGTCAAACGTAGAGATAGTCAACCGCCTTAAAGCCGCCGGAGTGCAGATGGAAATGGAACAGAGCGCCGACAGCGAGGCCGTGTCCGACATTCTTGCCGGAAAGACCTTCGTTATCAGCGGCGTGTTCTCGCTCAACAGCCGCGACCAGTACAAGGCTATGATTGAGAGCCACGGAGGCAAGAACGCAGGCTCAATCTCTAAAAAGACCGACTATGTGCTTGCCGGAGAGAACATGGGGCCTGCCAAACTTGAAAAAGCCCAAAAATTGGGAATACCCATCATCGACGAGCACCAGTTCCTCGCCTTGCTATCTCAAATTTAAACAGTTTCTTAAAACAAGGAATCGATATCAATCTCCGAAAGACTCCCGGCCACCATATCGGACAGGTCGGCGAGTTTTTCGGCGGGATTGGTAGTAGACAGCGCCACGACATACGAGCCGGCGGCTCGTCCGGCCTTAAGACCGTTGTACGAGTCTTCAAACACCACGCATTCCTCAGGCTTTGCGCCGAGTTCGCGCGCACCTATCATATAGCATTCGGGGTCGGGCTTTCCCTTGGACACCCAGGAGTCTGTGATAACGGCTCCGAAAAGCTCTCGCAGTCCGGCGTGCATGGCAAACAGGCGCTCCATCTTGGCATCGCCGCTGCTCGTGACGATAGCGGCAGGCACACCGGCCGCCGCAAGCGACTTCAAGAAGCGCACAGTGTCGGGGTAGAGTGGATACTCCATCTTTTCCTCCGCCTCTACCAGCAGTCGCTTTATCTCGTCGTGATCTTCGGGCTCGAAATTTTCGCCCAGTATCCGCGGAAGGGTGTTGCCCTTTATGCTGAGGGCAAAATCGTGTATGCCGGTCGGGAATCGGCTTTCTATATCGCTCCAGATACGGGTATATATTGGTTCGGTGTCGATAAGCACACCGTCAAGATCAAATAGCGCTGCTTTGTATTTCATAACTTACTTTTTTACCTTTCGGGGTCAAAGTTAGGAACATTCCGCGAGAATACAAAACAGCGAGTGCGGCCCTACAGGCAAAGAGCAGGCCGACACCGCGTTCTGACACGGCTATTAACATTATAATACCATAAATATAGCGAATTTTAGCCTCTTTATGCCGAGTAATATACAAATA
The DNA here is from genome assembly GCA_910579035.1 of uncultured Muribaculaceae bacterium. Lineage (GTDB taxonomy): Bacteria > Bacteroidota > Bacteroidia > Bacteroidales > Muribaculaceae > CAG-873. Next base: position 89,002 of record CAJTSR010000004.1, read on the forward strand.
ATACACCCTCTGTGAAGCATAAAACCGCTAACTTTGCATCACATATCGGACAATGACGAGTCCGAACAGCCATCGAACCATAATTATCATGAAAATGAAAAAACTTATTTTAGGCCTAAGCATTCTTTTAGGTACAACACCCGCGTGGTGCGCGCCTGTCGAAACCGCGAGTCCCGACGGCAAACTCCGCGTGTCGACCGACATCATCGGCGGCAAGCCGGTTTACTCGGTAAGCTATAACGGAAAAACCATTCTCGAAAACTCACCGCTCGGATTCCTGTCGAACGAAGGCGATTTTTCAACCGGTATGAGCTTCGTTTCTTCCGAAAAAGGCACCGTGAGCAAGTCGTTCGATCAGGACAAGATAAAGAAAAGCCACATAGACTACAATGCCAACCGGCTCGTGACCACGCTTAAAAACGCCAAAGGAGGCGAAGTGTCTGTGGAATGGCTCGTGTCGGACAACGACATCGCTTTCCGCTACCTCATACCCCGCCAAGGCGAAATCGGCAGCATGGTAGTTGAAAAAGAAGCTACCGGCTACCGCTTCCCCGAGCAGACCACTGTATTCCTTACCTCGCAGAGCGACGCCATGATAGGCTGGAAGCGCACCAAACCGAGCTACGAGGAATTTTACATCACCGACGTGCCTATGGACACAGTGTCGGAATTCGGCCACGGCTATACCTTCCCCGCGTTGTTCCGCGTTGGTGACGACGGCTGGGCGCTCCTATCCGAAACAGGCGTCGACGGCTACTACTGCGCCTCGCACCTGAGCGACTACACCGACGGCGTATACACCATAGCATACCCGATGCCGGAAGAAAACAACGGCAACGGCTCGGCATCGCCCGGCATCGCGCTGCCCGGCGCAACCCCCTGGCGCACAATCACTGTTGCCGACAACCTCGCACCGATAGCCGAAACAACAATTCCGTGGAACGTTGTTGAGCCCAAGTACGATGTCCAGCACCCCGCACGCCCCGGACGCGGCACATGGAGCTGGATTGTATGGCAGGACAACAGCATGAATATGGAAGACCAGAAGACTTTCATCGACCTTGCCGCCGACCTCGGCTATGAAAACATACTTATCGACGCAGGCTGGGACCAGAACATCGGCTACGACCGCATGCCCGAACTTCTCGGCTATGCCCGCGAAAAAGGCGTCAATCCCCTGCTCTGGTACTCGTCGAGCGGCCACTGGAACGACATCGTGCAAAGCCCCACCAACAAGATGGACCGCCCCATCGTACGTAAAAAAGAGATGCAATGGCTGAAAGACAACGGCGTGCAGGGCATCAAGGTCGACTTCTTCGGCGGTGACAAGCAGGAAACAATGCGCCTCTACGAGGACATTCTCAGCGATGCCGCAGACTACGGAATCGACGTTATCTTCCACGGTTGCACCCTTCCCCGAGGCTGGGAGCGCATGTACCCCAACCACGTGGGCAGCGAAGCCGTTTTCGCATCGGAAAACCTTATATTCCAGCAGATTTTCTGCGATATGGAAGCTTTCCACGCAACCCTGCACCCCTTTATTCGCAACTCTGTGGCCATCATGGAATACGGCGGCACGATACTTAACCACCGTATGTCGCGCGACAACAACAGCGGAAACACCCGCCTCACAGGCGACGCATTCCAGCTCGCAACCTCGATTCTCTTCCAGAACCCTGTGCAGAATTTCGGCCTCACACCCAACAACCTCACCGAGTCGCCCGCCGATGCCATCGCCTTCATGAAGGACGTGCCCACCACATGGGACGACGTGAAGCTGATCGACGGCTATCCCGGTCGATATGTGGTGCTTGCACGCCGCCATGGCGACAAATGGTACATCGCAGGCGTCAACGCACTCAAAGAACCGCTCAAACTCAAGCTCGATCTTTCGAGCCTCGGCCTCAAAGGCGACAAAGGCACCATCTATGCCGACGTCAAAGGCAAGGAACTCAAGGCCAAAGAACTCAAAATGAAGAAAAGCTCGGCCGTACCCGTTGAAATCATACCCAACGGCGGTATGATAATCGTAGCCGAATAAACCACAAAACCGTATACCAAAGGGCGCGGCCATAAAAAGTGCCGCGCCCTCCTCCAAACCTTTATCCAAGAAACCGACCTAAAACCTTAATATAACCAAAAATATAACCAAATTATCCACCTTTAAAATCAATCACATGACACACAAGCTACTCACTCTCGCCCTTGGCTCTGCCATGGCATTCTCTGCATCGGCCTTCGACGTAAACTTCATCGACACTCCGATAAATCTAAGCGATGGCAACATCAACATATCCAGAGATGTGCTCAGCAGCCTGCCCGAAGAAACGGTGATGGATATCAAATATACCATCAATCCCGGCACTGAAACTCATTGCTTCAAAATCGTAACAGCCTGGGGGGGAAGACATTAACAGGCTTCGAGCCAAACGGGGACGGCGAAGTACTAAACGTAACAACCGACGGAACATACAAGTACACCTTCACCGCCGAAGCCATAGCCGATTTAAAAGACCAGAATTTCCACGGCTGGGACGCTAACGTAACCATAACCGGTGCCGGAATAACGGTTGAAAATGTATCGGTAGATCTTGCCGAAGTCAATATGGACGATGAAGGATATGGAATGTGGCCCGGCCTGATAATTCCCAATACCGTAATCACAACAGCCCAGCCCGGATGGCGTCTTGAAATGGTATACACAAAGAACGCGGGAGCTGAAAACGGAGCATTCCGCTTTGCCACCAATTACGGCAACACCGTCTACCCAAGCTTCGTAGGAACAGATATGATAAACGACCATCTCATGATACCTGTTACCGGCGACGGCTCATATAAACTTGAAATCACAGAAGAAGATATCGAAAAAATGGCAGACTCTGCCTTCACCGGCTGGGACGGCCTGAGAATGCTTGGTCACGGCTTCACCATCACCAAGATGCGAATACTTCGTTCTGACGAACCGACCAGCGGCATCGACAATATCACAACACAAGAAGAGAATCTGCCGATTATCTACTATAACCTCCAGGGCGTGCGCGTAAATAATCCTGCCAACGGCATCTATATACGCGTGCAAGGCAACAAAGCCACCAAAGAACTATTTAAATAATAATGAAACAACTACTATTCGCAGGTCTGCTGATGGCCTCCTTGGCTCTTCAAGCTCAGGACAACAAAGTACAAATGCTGCTGTGGGAGAAAGACGCTCCCGCCAACGCCACGCCTGAAACAATAGGCGCGATGATCAACGATAACGACTTTACCAAAAATCCCGGCATCACAGTATACAAAGCCCAGAAGCCCAACGGCAAGGCAATTGTGATATGCCCCGGCGGGGGCTATGTTTGGGAGGCCACGGGACACGAAGGACACGATATGGCGCAGTGGTTCAACAACCAGGGCATTACATACGTGGTGCTCAAATATCGTCTGCCGCAGGGAAAGCACGAGATTCCGCTTGCTGATGCCGAACAGGCCATGCGCCTTGTGCGCAGCCACGCGGCCGAGTGGGGTGTCGACCCTCACAAAGTCGGCATAATGGGCGCGTCGGCCGGAGGACATCTCGCCTCCACGCTCGCCACACACTACAGCAGCGATGAAACCCGCCCTGACTTCCAAGTGCTGTTCTATCCTGTAATCACCATGAAGCCCGAATATACCCACGGTGGTTCGCGCGCGAGCCTCATCGGCGACAAGGCTTCAAAAGAACTGCAGGACAAGTACTCGAACGAGCTGCAGGTAAACGCCCGCACTCCCAAGGCATTCATCATGCTGTCGAGCGACGACACTGCCGTGCCGGTTGCCAACTCCATAAACTACTACACGGCACTCGTCAAAAATAACGTTCCGGCAGCACTGCATGCCTATCCCACCGGCGGCCACGGCTGGGGCTACGGCGACGGGTTCACCTACAAACCTCTGTGGACAGCAGAACTCGAAAAGTGGTTGCGCGAAGAAATCTAACGAAGCTTCCAATCTTCAGCGGGGCGAATAGCCCCTAAATACCAAGGCGATGCCGCAAAAAAAACGGCATCGCCTTATTTTTCAGTATTTTGACAGCACATTCTTCGAGTCGCTATTAACAAATAATCCCTCTATTAATAACATAGCCCGACGCCGACACAACAGATTATACCGCTATATCGCACAACATCCGAGTCAACATAATACTACTTATAGCTAACTTTGCATCATAAAACAAACCTGAAGCAATAAACCTACCAATACCACGATGAAACGACTTGCAACCGCACTCGCGACTGCCATCGCACTATCATCCCTGCCGGCAACAGCAGCCGACACCTTCAGCAATCCAATACTGACGGGCATGAATCCCGACCCGTCGATATGCCGCGTCGGAGATGATTTCTATCTTGTAACATCAACCTTTGAATACTATCCCGGACTGCCGATATACCACAGCAAAGACCTCGTAAACTGGAAAATCATAGGCCACGCCCTGTCCACGCCCAAGAGCAACCCGCTCAAAGGAGCCGGTACTTCGGGCGGACAGTATGCGCCCACGCTGCGCTACCACGACGGTAAATTCTACGTTATCGGTACGAACTACGGCGGAGAAGGCGCCCGAGGCATATCGTATGTCACAGCCACAGATCCTGCCGGGCCTTGGTCCGACCCCGTGTGGCTCGACGAATGGTGGGTGGATCCCTCGCTCGATTTCTACGACGGCAAAGCATACTATCTCAGCCCCGACAATGCCGGAGGCTTCCTGCTCGGCACACTCGATATGGAAACAGGCAAGGTGATAGAGCCGCGCCGCAAAGTGGCCACAGGACTTGGCGGCTCTTCGCCCGAAGGTCCCCACTTCTACAAAATCGGTGACTACTACTATATCATGTCGGCCGAGGGCGGCACAGGCTACGAACACCGCGAAGTAATCCAACGCAGCAAGAACCCCTACGGCCCGTATGAGCCAAGCCCGCTCAACCCCGTGCTGTCGAACAAAGACGTGCCAGGCCACCCCTTCCAAGCCATCGGCCATGCCGACCTCGTACAGCTGCAGGACGGCAGCTGGTGGGCTGTATGCCTCGGAATCCGTCCGCAAAACGGCAAATACCAGCATATCGGACGCGAAACATTCCTCGCCCCCGTCACATGGAGCGCAGACGGCTGGCCCAAGGTAGGCACCGACGGCGTTGTTGCAGAATCGTATCCACGCCCCAACCTGCCTCTGCACAAATGGGAAAAAGAACCGGCACGCGACAATTTCGATAGCGAAAAACTAAAGCTCAACTGGTACTTCCTCCGCAATCCCTACGACAAAGACTGGTCGCTGACCGCGAGGCCGGGTTACCTCCGTCTCAACGGCTCCGAGCTATCGTTCAAGCAGAACGACTCGCCCGCCTTTGTAGGACGCAGGCAGACGGCTCTCAATATGGAGGCAAGCACAAAAATGGAATTTACCCCTACGGCTGAAAACGAAGAAGCCGGACTCGTAATCAGAGGTAACGACAAGAACCACTACGACTTGCTCGTAACCATGCGCAACGGACGCCGCACGGCCATACTGCGCCAGTACCTCGACGACAAGGAGGCTGACGTAAAGACTATGGAGCTGCCTGAAAAGGGCGAGGTGACTCTGAGCATATCGTCGACACCGGCGCAGTATCAGTTCTATGTGAAATGCGGCAATAAAAAAGCACGCCTGATAGGGACAGCCGACACACGCAACCTCGCCAACGAGGTAATATACGGATTTACAGGCGTGTTCATCGGCATGTATGCTTCGGGCAACGGCACTGCCTGCAAGAATCCGGCCGATTTCGACTGGTTCGAGTTTGTGGAAAAAGACAAACGATAGATGAGATTCCTTTCGTCAATACTGCTCATTTTCACGGCATTTCTCGCCACAACGGCGAGAGGTGCCTCTCCCATTGAAACAAGTCGCCATTACCTGTCGGGAACCGACAAAGATTCCGACGTGAGGTGGGACTTTATGTGCACATCGGGGCGCAACAGCGGCAAATGGACGAAGATAAAAGTACCGTCCTGCTGGGAAACACAGGGCTTCGGCACATATTACTACGGCTGGGAAGAGCCGGAAAACTCAACGGAAACAGGCCACTACCGCCACCGCTTCCGCGCCGCCAAGGAATGGCGCGGAAAGAGCGTGAGCATCGTGTTTGAAGGCAGCATGACCGACACCGAAGTACGTATAAACGGCAAAAAGGCAGGCGCGACACACGAAGGCGGCTTCTACCGTTTCAGCTACGACATATCGGGGCTTCTTGACTACGGCAAGACAAACACGCTCGAAGTAAGCGTGAAAAAATGCCCGGCCAACCCTTCGGTGTACCGCGCGGAACGGCAGACTGATTTCTGGCTGTTCGGCGGCATATACCGCCCTGTCTACATCGAGGTGAAACCGACGGCGCACATAGAGTCGATAGCTGTCGATGCCCGCGCGGACGGCACGCTGAGTGTACGCCCATACGTCAACGGCTGCGACGACGGGCAGGTATCCGTCTACGTGGAGAGCATCGACGGCAAACGCATCTCCGACACAGCCACAGGCCCCGCCGACAGCACGATCAGCCTCCGAGTGCCTTCTGCAAGCCCGTGGAGCCACGAAAGCCCGACACTCTACCGCGTTGTGGCCGAGCTGGGCAAAGACGGTCGCACTCTCCACCGCGTAAGCGAAAAGACAGGCTTCCGCACCATCGAATACCGCGAATGCGACGGATTTTATCTCAACGGCCAGCGCATAATCTTCAAGGGCGTGAACCGCCACTGCTTCTGGCCAGAGAGCGGCCGCACGCTGTCGCGACGCATATCGCTCGATGACGCCTTGCTAATCAAGGAAATGAACATGAATGCCGTGAGAATGTCGCACTACCCTCCCGACAAGGAATTTCTCGAGATATGCGACTCGGTTGGGCTGCTGGTTATCGACGAACTCTGCGGCTGGCAAAAGAAATACGACACACCCACAGCCCGGCGCCTTGCCCGAGCCGTTGTGGAGCGCGACAGAAACCACCCGTCGGTAATAATGTGGGCCAATGGCAACGAAGGCGGCTGGAACACCGACGCCGACGGCGACTATGCCGTGTACGACTTGCAGAAACGCCCCGTGATACACCCGTGGGAGCGCTTCAGCGGCACAGACACCAAGCACTATCCCGACTATAACTACGTTGTCAACTCATCGACATACGACTACGACATATATTTCCCCACCGAATTCATGCACGGCAACTTCGACGGCGGCGCCGCCGCATCGCTGTCGGATTTCTGGGAAGCCATGATGAAGCACCGCGCCCCGGCAGGAGGCTTCCTGTGGGCGCTCCTCGACGAAGGCCTCGTGCGCAATGACCACCACGACAGCATCGACTGCCGCGGCAGCCTCGCGCCCGACGGCATCGTGGGGCCGTATCGCGAAAAAGAAGCAAGTTTCTACGCAATCAGGGATATATGGTCGCCGGTAAAGATAGCCTCGCGCATGGCGTCGGACCACCTCGCGGTGGAAAACCACTTTATGTTCACCGACCTTGCCCAATGCCGCTTCACATACCGCCTCACAAACCTCTCGATGTGTCCCGACGGGCATTTTGAAGAGAAAACCGCATATGAGGGCACAGCCGCCGCGCCCTCCACCAAACCCGGCGAATGCCGCATCATCGACCTCGGGCTACCCTCCGACTGGCATAAACACGACGTGCTGCACCTCGACGTCGCCGCCCCCGACGGACGCGCCATATACACCTTCAGCGCCCCTATCGACAACGCAGGGCATCTCCAACGCCGCCTCGGAGCCGCAAGCCACAAACAGGCAATCACCCTCAGCGAGGATTCCGCAAATGTATATATACGCCAAGGCGAATGCACATACACCTTCGACAAGGCCACAGCCATGCTCGCAGGGGTGAAAACGGCAAAGGGCACGATATCGCTCTGCGGAGGCCCGGCTGTAGCCACATCGGCCAACACGCCCAAGGGGCTGAACCACTACAAGAGCGGCGACAGCTACATCGTAGAGCCGCAATTCGAGGAAGGCCAATGGCTGCGATGGGTATTCTCGCCGGACGAACACCCGAGGCTCGATTACACCTTCTCTGTCGAGGGCGAGACAGATTATATCGGAATCGGATTTGATTATCCCGAAGAAAAGACAGAGGGTATGGAATGGATAGGCCGAGGCCCTTACCGGGTATGGAAAAACCGAATGGAAGGAATGGAATTCGGCTGCCACAGCAAGCGATACAACAACACCGTCACGGGCGAGTCGTGGGACTACCCTGAGTTCAAAGGCTATCACGCCGACTGCCGCGCTGTGACAGTCAACACCACCGAGGGCGACATAAGCCTTATTCCATCGCGTCCCGGGCTGTTTTTCCAAATGCTCACCCCTCAGCGAGCCAAGGCCGACAACAACGCCGGCACATACCCTGCCGCCCCGGGAACAAGCATAGGATTCATGCACGCCATACCCCCGATAGGCACACGCTTCCAGAAACCCGAGCAGCTCGGGCCTGCCGGACAGAAAAACATGCAACTCAACTGGACACCAATCAGCGGAAGCATACACTTCATATTCCACAGCAAATAACACATCAACACAAAATACCATGACCTTAAAACCAAGCAACACAGCCATCGCAGCCTTGCTCGCATTATTGCCGGCATCGGCCATAGCCCAGCGCGAACCCGCCGAAAGCGGTCAGTTCCAACCCACATGGGAATCTCTCGCGGCATATGAAACGCCCGAATGGTTCCGCGACGCCAAATTCGGCATTTGGGCCCACTGGGGCCCGCAGTGCCAGCCCGAGGCCGGCGACTGGTACGCCCGCGCCATGTACGAAGAAGGCGGCTATGCCTACAAGCGCCATATCGAACTGTACGGCCACCCGTCGCAATTCGGATTTATGGACGTAATCAACGAATGGAAAGCCGAGAACTGGGATCCCGAAAAACTCGTTGCGCTCTACAAGCGCGTCGGCGCCCAGTACTTTTTCGCCATGGGCAACCACCACGACAATATGGACCTATGGGACAGCAAGTACCAGCGCTGGAACTCGGTAAATATGGGCCCGAAACGCGACATACTCGCCGAATGGGAGAAGGCTGCCCGCAAATACGACCTGCCCTTCGGCGTGAGCATACACTCCTCGCACGCGTGGACGTGGTATGAAACAGCGCAGGGAGCCGACAAGACCGGCCCGTATGCCGGAATATCGTACGACGCACGCGTTCTGACAAAAGAAGACGGCAAAGGCAAATGGTGGGAAGGCTACGACCCGCAGGAACTGTACGTGCAGAACCACTCGCTCAGCGGCCACGCATGGAACGTCTGGGACTGGCCCGAAGGCACCTCCGTACCCACGCAGGAGTACTACGACAACTTCTTCAACCGCACCGTCGACATGATAAACCACTACAACCCCGACTTGGTATATTTCGACGACAGCGTGCTCCCCTTCTGGCCTATCGACAACACGGGACTCGACGTAGTGGCTCATTTCTACAACCGCAACATGAAGCGCAACGGCGGTAAACTCGACGCCGTGGTATTCGGCAAAAAGCTTCAGGACAAGCACAAGGAAGCATTGGTATGGGACGTGGAGAAAGGCGTGCCCTCCGACTGCCAGGAGAAACCGTGGCAGACCTGCACATGCCTCGGAACATGGCACTACAACCGCTCCACATATGTGGACAACTGGTACAAGTCGGCCAAAACCGTGGTCCATATGCTTATCGACATCGTGAGCAAGAACGGCAACATGCTGCTTAGCGTGCCTGTGAAAGGCGACGGCACCATCGACGACAAGGAGGAGAAAATCCTCGAAGACATAGCCGCTTGGATGGACGTGAACAAGGAAAGCATCTTCGGCACACGTCCGTGGCGTGTATACGGCGAAGGCCCCTCTACAGAGAATGCCATCCCCCTCGACGGCGCCGGCTTCAATGAAAACCGCAACGAACCGTACACCCCTGCCGACATACGCTTCGTAGAAAAAGGCAACACGGTATACGCCCACGTATTTGAATGGCCCTCCGACGGTCGTCTTCTTATCAAATCGCTTGCCAAGGGCAACGCCCACCGCTCGAAAGTAAAGAAAGTGGAACTTCTCGGTGCCGGCAAGGTGAATTTCAAACAGACTGCCGAAGGCCTCAGCGTACAGCTTCCCAAAGGCAAGAAACCGAACGAAATATCCCTCGTTCTGAAGATTTCCTGATATGAAGAAGCTAATATCCTTCATCGCCGCCACGGCCGCGATATCCGCCCATGCAGCCATAGAGCTGCCCGACATAATGAGCGACAACATGGTGCTGCAACAGCAGTCCGACGCCAAACTGTGGGGCTGGAGCAATCCCGGAGCCAAGATTACCGTTACGACAGGCTGGAACGGCAAGGCATACACTGCCAAAGCAGACAAGAAAGGCCGCTGGGAGGTAGCTGTTGCCACTCCCGAGGCAAGTTACACCCCGTACACCGTGACAATGGCGGGCGACGGCTCGAACATCGAGCTTAAAAACGTGCTTGTGGGCGAAGTATGGTTCTGCTCGGGACAGTCCAACATGGAGATGCCTCTGAAAGGCTTCTGGTGCCAGCCTACCGAAAACGGCGGACGCGCCATAGCATATTCCGGCAAATATCCCGGCATACGCATGGCAAACATCAACCGCTGCGGCAACTACGAACTTCAGGACCGCGTGGCAGGCAAGTGGCTCGAAAGCAAGCCTGCCAACGCCGCCGAATTCTCGGCCGTGGCATTCTTCTTTGCCCGTTCACTCACAGAGATACTCGACGTTCCCGTCGGTATCATAAACTGCTCTCTCGGCGGCAGCAAGGTCGAGGGGTGGATGCCCAAGTGGAAGCTCGACGAATACCCCGACCGCGACGTGGAAAAAGAAAAGGCCACCCCAGACTCGGTACTGCCGCTATGGGAGCGAATCAACGTGATGTACAACGCCATGCTACACCCGCTTGCCGGTTACACCGTCAAAGGCTTCCTCTGGAACCAGGGCGAGGCCAACGTGGGACAGCACACCGTGTACCCCGAGCGCCTGCGCGACATGGTGCAGATATGGCGCGACGAATGGAAGCAGGGCGAGTTGCCGTTCTACTACGTGGAAATACCGGCATGGAACTACGGCGACCCCGACGGAGCCACCGCCGCGCTCTTCCGCGAATGCCAGCACAAGGCCGCCGACATAATCCCCAACAGCGGTTGCGTAAGCACCACCGACCTCATATATCCGCACGAGATAAACGACATTCACGGCACCAAAAAAGAAGAAATCGGCGAACGCCTGTCGTTTATGGCAGCCGCCCGCACATACGGAATCGAAGGCATCGACACCCGCTATCCGCGCTTCAAATCGATGCACTCCGAAGGCAGCCGGGCAGTGATAATGCTCGACAACGTTGACAACGGCCTTACCCCAAACGGAGAGCTTGAAGGCTTTGAAGTAGCGGGCGACGACCGCGTGTTCTATCCCGCCAAGGCGAAGGAACTATGGTATAACCGCGCTATCGAGGTAAGCAGCGACAAGGTGAAGGATATAAAAGCTGTGCGCTACTGTTTCCGCAACTTCTCCATAGGCCGCATTCACAACCACTTAGGACTCCCCCTACTCCCTTTCCGCACAGACGATTGGGAGGAATCTTCCATTGCCACCATCGAACACAGATAACATAACCATACCAATTTTATAACATTCGCACTCAGGCAACATAAAAAGTTAAGAATAACTAAAAACATCTTATATGCCTTAAAAGGCAAATTGTAGCTAATTTTGCCGCAAAACACTAACAAACCATAACCTTAAAACCTAACCTCAAATCTTATGCGCAATGAGTAAAAGATTTAGCAAACCAATTCTAACCCGCCTGGGCCATGCAGCTCTGATCATATGTATCACGCTGCTGTCCGCTCTGACAATGAGCGCGGCCACGGCTCCCACCATCACCGTACACGGCACGGTAACGTCCGAAGCCGACGGGGAGCCACTGATACAGGCAACAGTTAAAATAAAGGGGACAAAAACGGTAACGTTTACCGACATCGACGGCAAATATACCATAAAGGCACCCAAAGGTTCCACCCTCGTTTTCTCCTATATCGGCTTCAAGACTACCGAAGCGACAGCCGACAAAGCCACCGTGGACGTGGTAATGGCGGAGGACTTCACCGCCCTTGACGAAATGGTGGTTGTGGGCTACGGTACGATGAAACGCAGCGACCTTACCGGCTCCGTAGTATCGGTATCGGACACCGATATGAAGAAAACCATCGTCACCTCGGTCGACCAGGCCCTTCAGGGACGCGCGGCCGGCGTGCAGGTGACACAGAACTCCGGCGCCCCCGGCGGCGGTATCTCGGTTGCCATCCGCGGTACCAACTCGCTCAACGGCAACGAGCCTCTTTACGTAATCGACGGTGTTGCCGTCAACGGCCAGACCAACGGTAACAGCTCGGCGCTGTCCACCATCAACCCGTCGGACATCGTGTCGCTCGAAGTGCTCAAGGACGCATCGGCCACCGCCATCTATGGTTCGCGCGCGTCGAACGGTGTGATTCTCGTTACCACCCGCCACGGCAAGGCCGGCAAGACCCACGTAAGCTACGAAGGTTACTTCGCTCTTCAGTCGATACCCAAGCACCTCAAGACAATGAACCTCCGCGACTACGCAGAGATGTACAACGAGCGTGTCGACGTTCTCGGCTGGGGCGAGCGCGAAGAATTTGCCGATCCCTCGATTCTGGGCGACGGTACCGACTGGCAGAAAGAAATCTTCCGTGAGGCAGCCATGCACAGCCATCAGGTATCTGTAAGCGGCGGTACTGACGCCACCCAGTTCCTTATCAGCGGCAGCTACACCAATCAGGAAGGTATCGCGGTAGGCTCCAATTTCGAGCGCTTCACCACCCGCATCAATGTCGACACCAAGGTGACCAAGTGGCTCAACATCGGCGCACAGTCGTCTTTGTCGCAGACCACCCGCAACAACACCATCGACAACAACAACGTGATTCTCACCGCTCTGCGCCAGCTTCCCGAAATGCCCGCCAAGAACCCCGACGGCTCCTGGGGCTATCAGGAAAACAACCAGCTCGGCATATACTACACCAACCCGCTGGCCGACGCCCTTACCCGCGAGAACAAGGACAAAGGCCTTCAGGCTCTTATCAATGCCTATGCGAGTGTGAACATTCTTCCGGGACTCACAGCCCGCGTTGAATTCGGCGGAACATACGACCGCAACAACAACTACTACTTCCAGCCGGCCATGACCCTCGGCGAGTTCAAGCAGACAAGCCAGAGCACACGCAGTTCGTCGAACAGCCACTACCTCAGCTTCAAGCAGTACCTCAACTACATCAAGGACTTCGGCAAGCACAGCCTCAACGTGATGGCCGGTCACGAATCGCAGGAATCCAAGTGGGAAAACCTCTCGGCAGGCCGCACAGGCTATCTCTTCAACAACGTGCACGCCATTCAGGTAGGCGACCTCAAGACCGCCACCAATGGCAGCGGCGGCAGCTCCTTCGCCATCGAATCGTGGTACGGACGTCTTAACTACAATTTCGACAACCGCTATATGATTACCGCCACCCTCCGTGCCGACGGCACATCGACCTTCGGTCCTGAGAACCGCTGGGGCTGGTTCCCCTCGGCAGCTCTCGCGTGGCGACTGAAAAACGAATCGTTCCTCAAAGACCTGAGCTGGCTCTCCAACGCCAAACTGCGCCTCGGCTGGGGTCTTGTCGGCAACCAGAACGCCGGCAACTACGCATACGGCTCTGTGATGTCGTCGGTAGCCACCGCATGGGGCACAGGCTTCTATCCCGGCAACTTCTCCAACAACAAGCTCAAATGGGAATCGACCCACTCCTGGAACGCCGGCCTCGACCTTGCCTTCCTCAACAACCGAATCGAATTCGTATTCGACGCTTATCTCAAGAACACCGACAACCTGCTTATGCAGGCCGCCCTCCCGGCATACATCAGCGGAGTTATCAGCTCGCCGTGGGTAAACACCGGCAAGATGCGCAACAAAGGTTTTGAATTTACTCTCAACACCGTCAACATCACCAACCGCGATTTCCAGTGGACTTCCGGCCTCACTTTCTCTCTCAACCGCAACGAGGTGCTGAAGCTCTACACCGAAAGCACCGGTATCCAGGGCAAAATCGGCAACGAGGTGTTCACATATACCACTGTCGGCAACCCCGTGGGACAGTTCTACGGCTACAACGTTATCGGTATGTTTGAAAAAGAAAGCGATTTCTACCAGAAGGACCGCAACGGCGACCTTATCCTCGATGCCAACGGCAAGCCCCGCTTCGTGGCGATACCCGAAAACAAGGAGATAGCCGAAGGCACCGGCGTATGGTACGGCGACTACATCTATGAAGATGTCAACGGCGACGGCGTTATCGACGAAAAAGACCGCAAATTCATCGGCAACCCCCACCCCGACTTCACCATCGGCTTCAACAACAGCATAACCTACAAGGGTTTTGACTTCAACCTCTTCCTTACCGCATCGGTAGGCAACGACGGCTACAACTACCTGCTCCAGAAGCAGAGCGACCCCGCAGACCGCTGGACTACCCTCGCCTCCGTACGTGACTACGCCAAACTCGAACTCATCGACCCCGAAGGCGACCGCACCCTCGACAACATGCAGGTGGCAAACCCCGGCGCATCGACATACCGCATCGACCAGTCTGCATCGAACCAGAACTCCCGTACGAGCAACATATACGTTGAAGACGCATCGTACCTCCGCATCAAGAACCTCTCTGTAGGCTACACACTGCCCCGCGCTTTCACCGGCCGCTTCGGTGTTGAAAACCTGCGCGTATACTGCAACATTCAGAACCTCTACACCTTCACCAAGTACAAAGGCTATGACCCCGAAATCGGCGCATACAACCAGAACGTGCTTCTGCAGGGTGTCGACTATGCCCGCTATCCGTCGCAGCGCATGTTCACCTTCGGTCTGAACATCAGCCTATAATCTAACCAATAACCATTGAATCACAAACATGAAATTAAACAAACTCACCATACCGCTGGCAGGCTTGCTACTGTTCAGCACCTCGTGCGGAAGCGACTTCCTCAACCAGGTACCCGACAACGAGTACGTTGAGGACAACTTCTACGCCTCGGACGAAGCCGTGGCTTCCTCCACCGCCCCGCTCTACAACCGCGCATGGTTCGATTACAACCAGCGCTCCATCGTTCCGATGGGCAGCCTTCGCGCCAACGACGTATACTCGCCGTACAACAATCCTCAGTTCACCCTCTTCACTGTCGACGCTCTTAACGAGCTTGTAGCCCAGGCATGGCAGGGACTGTTCTCCGTGGTGACCATGGCAAACGCCACCATAACCAATGTAAACACCAAATGCTCACCCGAAGTAAGCGAAAGCGCCAAGGAACGCGCCATTGCCGAAGCACGCCTTATGCGAGCCTGCGCGTACTACTACGCAGTGCACATCTGGGGCCCGGTGATTCTCTTTGAGAACAACCAGGACGTGGTTGACAACCCTGTACGCCCCCGCAACTATGAGGAGGACGTGTTTGAGTTCATAATCCGCGACCTCAAATTCGCTGCCGAGCATCTGCCTGACAGCCCTGCCGCCACCGGCCGTGCTACCAGTTGGAGTGCCAAGGCTATGCTTGCCAAGACCTATCTGAGCCGTTCAGGCTGGGGTAAGGCCGACCGCGACCAAGCCGACCTCGACCTCTGCAAGGAAGTGTGCCTCGACGTTATAAAGAACAGCGGCTCCACCCTGATGGAGAATTACCACGACCTCTTCAAGTACCGCCACAACAACAATATCGAAAGCCTGCTCCAGATGCAGTGGTACTGCTCGCCCACTTCTACATGGCTTGTATGCAACACCCTCAACTCCGACCTCTGCGGCGACTCCAAGATGATGGGCGGAATGAGCAGCTGGAGTGCCTACAATCCCGGAGCGGACATGCTGATGCAGTATCGCTACAAAGGCGAAAACGGCAAGGACAAGTGGGAAGTGGTTCGCCGCGACGCCACATTCGTAACTCCCGGCGTCCACTACGACTATATCTGCATAGCCGAAGGAGGATACACATACGAAGGAACCACCTCCATTATCAAGAAAGGCGTTCCCGGCGGCCCCGACGACGACAACGACGGATATGTAGCAGCGATGAACTCTCCGCTCAACACATACATAGTACGTCTTGCCGACATATACCTGACGTATACCGAAGCCTGCCTTGGCAACAAGGAATCCATATCGGGCGACGAAATACGCTACTTCAACGAAGTACGCCGCCGCGCACAAATCGACGAGGTAAGCACCGTTACTCTCGACGACCTTATTCGCGAACGCCGAGTGGAATTTTCGATGGAATACCAGAACTGGTACTATCTTATCGACCTCTACAAATGGCAGCCCGAACGAATGCTCACCTACTTCAACAGCCAGTATCGCGGCTACACTTGGGACAAGCTCGAAATGGGCGATGACGAAAGCATGACTTTCGTATCAAACGGAGATGACTGGCAAACTTACGTAGAGACAGAATTCGGTCCCCTGATCGAGCCTCAAGTAAAGGCCAACATCACCGCCAACAATATCTTCCTGCCCTACCCGGAAACCGACGTAATCCAGAATCCTCTCCTGAAGGCAGAACCGGAACACTATAACTTTAACGACTAATCCACCGCAAAGTGATGAACAGAATATATATAATGCTTGCAGCGCTGCTGGCAAACATAGCGCTGATATCGCTGGCATCATGTTCCGACGATGAAAACTCGGGCGGCCAGCCGGTAATCGAATGCGTGCGACTGACCGATCCTGAAAAGGCAGACTCCACCTTTACCGATGCCACCGTGGGACAGATGATACTCATTCAGGGCCAGAACCTCAACAATGCCCTCAATGTTTACATCAACAATCAGGACTGCTACTTCAACAGCAACTACAACACTTCGACCCACCTTATCGTAACCATTCCCGCCGACCTCGTTGTTCGCGGCATGGACGAGAATGTGCCCCTCGAAATACGAATCGAAACCACCCACGGCACTGCCTCTTATCCCTTCCATGTGATAGCAGGCTATCCTTCGCTCGAACTGTACAAGGCCGACCTCGAGCTTAACGCCGACGGCATTCCCGAAATGCGTCCCGGCCAGGAGGTAACCCTTGTTGGCAAGCTCCTCCACGAAATCGAGCATATCTATGTTGCCGACCTCGACACTGTGCCTTTGGCAGAAGTCACCGAGTGGAGCCTGAATGACGACTGCACCACTCTCACCATAAAGATGCCTCAGTCGGAAATTCCTGCATACGGTGTCTACGTGCTTGAATGCTATGCCGGCAACGCATACTGCGGCTTCTCCAAATCGCCGATGGAACCCGAGGTATACGACGTGTCGACCGACATGCCTATACCCGGCCAGAAAGTGGTAATCTATGGCAAATACCTCACCAACCTGACCGCTGTCAACCTCTGCGGCGAAATCGACATCGACATCAACACTGTCGAAACCACCGACGCAATGGACAAGCTCACATTCACTATGCCCGAGCAGCTGCCCACAGCAGAATCAAACGGCATACTCACCGTGACAACCCTCGGCGGACGCGCCACCCTGCCCTTCTACCGCTACGACTGGATATACGAGGACTTCGACGGCAACGGCACCACTATCGACTGGGGCTGGGGTACCAACAACTTTGGCGGTAATCCGGCATGGGGCTGGCCCGCGCTTCCCTCAAGCTGCCCCATAACCATGAAATCCGGCAACTTCGCATACTTCGAGGCCTATACCTCGTGGTGGGACCACAACTTCCTCTGGAACGCCAAGGCCACACCCGAAGGCATCGACCCGAAAACACCCCTGAGCAAGATTGAGCTTCGCTACGAAGTGTACCTGCACGAACTGCCCACCATAGCCACGACTATGACATCGACCATCACAGTCTTCAAGCAGGAAAAGGCAGGCATCCCCATCGTTGACCGTGCCACAGGCGAAACTATGCCCGGCCAGTGGATGAGCGTTGCTGTTCCCCTGACAGAATTTGCACCCTCTGCCGCCACATACGCAGACATCTGCGCCCTCAATGTGGGCGATGGTGACTTCAAGATTTACCTCGGCTATGACAACGCTGGCGACTTAGTAATCATAGCATACGATAACTTCCGTCTTTACGTAAAAGAGTAATAAACCTGTATGAAAACCAAAATATCGCTGACCAGGCTCCTGCTTATGATGAGCCTGCTGCTCCTCCCCTCGATGGGCCTTGTATCGTGCTCCGATGACGACGAGCCCTTCACCGGTCCTGCCGAGCTTACCGTGACCCGCGACGGCGCTGCTATCGAAGCAATCGACTTCGGCACCTACGGCGGCTATGCCCTGCTCACACTTACCTCCAATGCCGAGTGGGAAATTACCACCGACGCCGGCGAATGGCTGCTCCTCTCCAACCGTTCGGGCGACGCCACTACCGACAAGGAGCCCCGCTATATCAAAATCAGCACCCTGCCGATGGGCAAGGAGGCTACCCGCTCCGCAAAAGTGACTTTCCGCTCGGGTTCCGACACAAAGGTTCTGACCGTGACACAGATTCAGCCTGCCGAAAAAGACGACGCAGGCTGGGAAACAGCCACAACAGCAAACCGCAACATGGCTGTAGGCCTTAACCTATGGAACACTCTCGATGCTGTGGGCGACTGGTTCGATCCTGACGACATCGAAGCATGGGAAACCTGCTGGGGACAGCCTAAGGCCACTCAGGAATGGTTCGACGCAGTAGCTGCGAGCGGCTTCCCCGCAGTGCGCATACCCGTTACCTGGTATCCGCACATGGACGAAAACCGCAACATCAAAGAGCCGTGGATGGCCCGCGTGGAAGAGGTAGTGAACTACGGTCTGAACGCAGGACTATACGTAATCCTCAACGTGCACCATGATACCGGTGCAGGCGAAAAGAACTGGCTCCGCGCCGATATGAACAACATTGCCGACATATCCGACAAGTTAGGCCACCTGTGGACACAGATTGCCAACCGCTTCAACAAATACGACCACAAACTGCTCTTTGAAGGCTACAACGAAATGCTTGATGCCGAAGAGAACTGGGTAGAACCCGTTGAAGGCGGCTACGAGGCAATCAATATCCTTGCACAGAAGTTTGTCGACACCGTTCGCGCTACCGGCGGCAACAACCTACGCCGCAACCTCATAGTCAACACTTACGGCGCCGGCGGCAGCAAGACACGCCTCGATGGCATGCGACTCCCGACCGACCAGATAGCAGGCCATATCCTCCTTCAGGTACACAACTACACACCGGCAGAATTTTCCAACCTCGGCGATGACGCCGACGATGAAAACCTGCCCACATGGACCAAGGAGTTTGAAGCCGAACTCGGAGGAGAGCTTGAACTGCTCATTGACTACTCCAATACTTTCGGAGTGCCCGTGGTAATCGGTGAATGCGGTGCCTACAAAGGCATTGACGAAAACGAACGTGCCAAGTTCGGCGAGTTCATAACCACCTACGCCAAGGATCGCGGCAATCTGAGCGTGTTCTTCTGGGGCGATATGATTGACCGCACCACATATCAGGAAATGTATCCTATATTTATCGACGGCTTCCTCAAAGGAACCGAGTGGTAATCATCTTCCCATTCATCACCATACAGAAATCGCCCGGCGTTGCGCCGGGCGATTTCTGTATGGTGCCTAAATTATCCGTGTAATTACAATGCCTCAGGCTTTAATCAGCGAATAGACGAAGCGCAGCTCCCTTGCGAGTCTGGCGGTGTCGAGTCCTCTCAGAAACGACTGCTCGAACGACAGGCCGAAGAATACATGCCGGAACATCATGGCAGTGTCATCGAGATCCAGATCCGACCGTATCTCCCCGCTGTCCATAGCCGACTGAATGGCCGCTTTCCAAAACTCATAGTCCTGCCTGAACAATTCGGCAATCCTTTCTTCGACATTCGGATAGTAGATACGAACCTGCATCATCAGGTGGTAGTAGTAGAAATTGATGCTGCACCCGGCAGGATTGTTGCCGTCGTCAAGCAGAGATAGCAGCTTACACATAGTCCGCTCGACTCCCGCCACATACCGGTCGATAAATTCCGAGAGGGAGGCTGCCTTGAAACGGAACTTGTTTTCCGCCGCCTGCATGCCGAACACGTATTTATCTATCACGGCGACAAACAGATCGAGCTTGAACGGATAATAGTAAATCAACCCGGCTTTAGACAGTCCGCAGGCCTTGGCTATCTCCATCTGGCTCGCTTTTTCATAATTCATCTTTGCGAAAACACGCAGGGCGTTCTCAAGGACTTCTTCTCGGTTGGTGATCATCGTTCGTTTCTATTTTTTGACTCCACGAAGATACGAAATTTTAGCCAAAACCAATCCTACAGCGGCCCGGTGAAAATTCTTGCAGGCTCTCCCCTTTTGAGCGATGCATGCCTGCTCCATGCTTCTTTACGGGCAGATTCAGTCCTGGTGTGGTTCAAGGCATTGATTCTTAACATAAGGCGCTCGCGTGCCCTGATTTTATTCTGTGCCTGAGAGCGCTCGTCGGAACACTTCACGGCAATGCCAGTGGGACGGTGGACGGCGCGCACGGCTGTTTCGACCTTGTTGACGTTCTGGCCGCCTTTGCCGCCCGAGCGGCAGGTTTCATATTCGATATCCTTGTCGAGCACGGGGTCAAACATAAGCGGATCGGCCATGCTCACTCCCACAAACCAATTCTTGCGCTTATGGCCGGGACGATAGCGGTTGGCGGTCGAGCGGTACAGGACTGTCCCGACCCATTTGCGGCCAATATCCTCCATAAGGCTCACATCGCCCTCGACAGAGAATGTGACCGACATATAGCAGTCCGGCTCGGAGTGATGAGGTTCGTAGTCTATGATAAGCAACGAAGGGTATTCCTTCAGCATCTCCTTGGCAACTAAGGCCACGGCACGGGCACACTCCACGGGGCCGCGGCCGGCTGTCAGCTGTATATATTTTTTCATTTTCCGATATCTTTTATGTTTAATTTCGGGCGCACCATCGCCACGACATCGACGGTAGGACTTATCAGACCGAGGACAGACTCGGCTGCCTTGTACGCCATTGGCGACTCGTCGATAGTGGCCTCGCAGACAGAGCTTGAGTAGACGCCTGCCATCGTGGCACGGAAGTCGTCCATACTCAGCTCCTTGCGTGCCGCCGCTCGCGAAAGGTGCCTTCCGGCTCCGTGGGGAGCGCTGCCGAGCCAGCTGTCGTTGCCCTTGCCGACACATATGGCGATACCGTCGCGCATATTGAACGGTATGCACAGCTTTCGGCCACACGAAGCATCGACAGCACCCTTCCGCAGAACGAGCTCGCTGCCGGAAAGGGATATGTAGTTATGGGTTGAGAATATTGATTCGGTGCATTTTATCTTCCCAAATTTCCGCAGGATAGCGAATACGCGGTCGCGTATGACGATGTGGTTGAACTGCGCATATGCCTGCGCAAGCACCATGTCGGAAAGATAGCCGCCGAGATATTCACCACAGAGATAGCCCTCGAACGGCGTCCTGCGCGGATTTCGGGCCATACTCTGCCAATATCCGGCCACTTTTTGGCCAAAATTGCGCGAGCCGGTATGAATGGTGAGCCAACCTTGGCCGGTTTCGCCATCCTCGCCGTATTCTATGAAGTGGTTGCCGCCGCCCAATGTGCCGATACTTTTATAAAACATGCCTTCCGATATCTTGAGCCTGCGGCATAGCGTGCTGACAAATCCGGCATCGACCCGCGACACAGGAGCTATCAGTCCGGGCTGAGCCGAATACGCTTTCTGATACTGCGAATTTATGAATCGGAAAAATTCTTTCTCATCAAGGTTGTTTTTAGAGCATATTTCGATGCCGGTAGGTATCGCCTCGCGTATGCGGTGGTCGAGCAAGGCGAAGCCGTCGCTGCTTACAGGCACCGACAGCCCGTGCATCGACACGGCGCAGCCTATATCGCCTCCGATGTGCGACGGATTCAGATAGTTGCCCACCGTGTACACCGTGCCGACATTGCAGTCCTTGCCATGGTGCACATCGGGCATCTGGGCTATGCGCGAACCGGCCATCGACGGACTATCGCACAGCCCTTCGACAAAAGCAATAGCCTCTGCCTCTATTTCCGCCGCAAATATTACGGCGGAAGCATTTTTACCGTTTATAATGTTCATACAGATGCTTTGAAGTTAAATACAGGGCGTATCACCGTGTCGACTGTCACAGCAGGCCCTATGTTTGCCATTATTTCAGCCGCAGGCTTGTATGCCATAGGCGATTCGTCGCGAGTGGAATCGTTGACACACTCGGAGTATATGCCTTCCATAGACCGGCGGAAGTCCTCGATATCCACAAGGCGGTATGCCTCGCTGCGACTCATTGTGCGCCCTGCGCCGTGCGGAGCCGAGCAGTTCCAGTCGGGATTGCCTTTTCCCGTGCATATAAGAGAACCGTCGCGCATATTCAGCGGTATGATACACCTCTCGCCCGAAGCAGCCGAGATGGCGCCCTTGCGTATCATATTGTCGTCGCTTATATAGTTGTGCACGCTCTCGAAACGCTCAAGCACCTCGCAATCGCCGAAGAACTGCAGAAGCAGCATTTCGATAAGAGTGCGGTTGAGTACCGCCCATTGCTGGCATATGCGCATATCGTGGAGATAATCCTCGCGCGCGCAGCCGTCGACATAGCACAGCTCGCGAGGCAGGAGTGGAGCAGACATTCTGAACTCACGATGCAGACTCGCTATCGCACCCTGCAATTCCGCCCGGCGGCCGGCCGCCTTGTACTCTTCTATCATTCTCTTTTGCCTTTCCATAATTTCGTCCCAGCCCGAAAGACGCTTCACGGCAAGCGACTGGTATATGTCGGCGACCTGCTTGCCGAGGTTGCGCGAACCTGTGTGGATTACCAGATAAATGTTTCCGGCATCGTCGCGGTCGAGCTCTATGAAGTGGTTGCCGCCTCCGAGTGTTCCTATCGACTTATAAATCCGCTTCACGTCTTTCAGCTCGCGGTAGCACGCCAGCTGCCGCACCAACTCCTTTGCCCGGCGATAGATGTCGAGCGCTTCGCCTGCAAGGGGGCTGAATCCACGTTTTTCGTCACGCACCCACATACCGGAAGGCACATTGGCGAGTATGTGGGCATTAAACTTGTGATAGTCGATATCGCCACAGCGCATACGCGCCACCCGCATTCCGCAGCCAATGTCAACTCCTACTATGTTAGGGATAACCTTGTCGCCGAGATTGCCGGTAAATCCTATCACGCAACCGGCGCCGGCGTGCACGTCGGGCATTATGCGTATCTTTTTATCGGAGAACACATCGATCGACAGCAGGCGCTCTATCTGCTCCAAGGCAGAAGGCTCGATGTTGTCGGTGAAAATCTTGATATCGTATCCGCTGATTGTCTTCATTGTTGCAAATTTTACGATGCAAAGTTCAGACCCTTGTGCGCAACCTATTTGCGCAGTTGCGGAAATTTTACTTTTTTTGCAAAAAAATCGCCTTATGCCTCTCAACCGATCCGCACTAATACGCATCTCCACCATCGACCGCTGCCTGCAAAACCGCTTCCGCCGCTGGACTATCGACGACCTTATGGAAGCCTGCACAGAGGCTCTCGCCGAGTTTGAAGGACGCAGCAACCCCGTAAGCCGGCGCACTTTCCAGAACGACATCGCCCTGATGCGTAGCGACAGGCTGGGATACAACGCTCCCATAGTGGTGACGGAACGTAAGTACTATATGTACGACGATCCTGACTACAGCATAACCCACCTCCCTCTCAGCGACGACGACCTCCAACTGCTGAACTCCGCCATGGACGTACTGAGGCATTTCCAGAGCTTCGAGCAACTGTCGCCCGCAGTAGGCATAATAAGCAAGCTGAACGAGCATATCACCGCCGGAGCAGGCAACAACGCGCCTGCCATAGACCTCGAGAAAAACACGGCTTACAAGGGCCTCGAATTTTTAAGCACGCTGTACGAGGCGATACGGCACCGAAAGACGATATCGATAACATACCGTTCGTTCAAGGCGCGCGAGGCGGCCGATATCGCAGTATATCCGTACCTGCTTAAGGAATACCGCAACCGCTGGTTCCTTATCTGCGAAAAGGCGGCAAACAGCTCGCCACAGATAAACATATTCGCAATCGACCGCATAGAGAGAGTGGAAGCCGAGCCGACGCTCGAATTTCGCGCTTGCGCCAACTTCGACCCCGTGCATTTTTTCGACGATGTGATAGGAGTTACCAAAACTATCCACGACAAAGCGCACCGGGTGGTGCTGAAAGTAGACAGCGATCAGGCGCCATACGTGCGCACAAAGCCTTTCCACGCTTCTCAGAAAATAGAGCAATACTTCAGGGACGGGTCGATACAGCTATCGCTGAAAGTAGTGCTAAACAACGAGCTTGAGCGCGCCATTCTCGGCTACGGCAAGCATATAGAGGTGATAGCGCCGCCGTCGCTGCGCGACAGGATCAGCCGCCATTTCGACGCCGCATACAGAAAATACCACCGAAACGACAGCTACCAATGACAAAGAGCCGGGCTGCAGTTCGCAGCCCGGCTCTTTATCTTCGGTATAGGGGGGGATTACATTATCACCTTGAGGCCGTCGACAATGTAGATGCCGGCGGGAAGTTCCACGGTGTTGCGTCCTTCGGCAAGGCGGAGCGATGCCACGCGTATGCCACGGAGGTCGAATACTTCGATATCGCACTCGGCATTGGCCACAATCACCATAGAGGAGCCATCGCGGAAGATGGTGAGGCGGTCGTTGCCTATGCTGCCAGCGATGCCTACAGCGGAAGTACCCTCTTCCTTGCTTACAACGAACGACTCGGGAGCGGATTCGCTGTTAGCACGCATATACACGGAGAAGGGAGCTGCCACACCGGGCTCTGCAGGGTCGACGAGGCGGAACTCGCTGCCGTTTTCGTTGAGAGCATAGTCGCCCTGAACATAAGCGCGGCCTGCGTAATCGGCAAACATGGAGAAGTCCTTGCCACGGCACACAATCGATTCTGCCACGGGAGTGGTCTGCACATCGAAGTCTTCGGTGGTAAGCTCGTCGTCGGCCACTGCGGCTTCCGATTTTCCTGTTGCGGAGAATACCACCTGCGCGTTTGCCGTACCTTCGGTATTAAGACGGACAACATAAGGCATGTTCGGCTCCATCACCAAGGCATCGGTGAGTTCTTCGGCCGCTTCGTCGGCGAACGAGCGCAGGCTCATAGTGTTGTCGCCTTCCTTGGCAAAGCTCAGCTCAACGCCGTCCATAGTCATCATCGACGGAACGAAGGGCAGCACGATGCCGGTCCAGTTGTCGTTGACCATCTGGGTCTTGTAACCCACAGGAACACTCAGCGATATGGTCTTGTCGCCAAGATTGAAGCTGCCCGGAGTATTGAAGGCGTAATCCGACGAAAGGGTTATGTCGGTCATTGCCTGGCGGATACCATTACCGTTATAAACCACGTTGTTCTTTCCGGTAAGCACAATCGAAGGATCGGATACAAATATGATACAGTTGGGGTTAAGACCCTCGAAGGAAGCATCTGTGATGCCGGCCGCACGCGCGGCACGGCTCTTGGCGCGGGCCTCGCCGGAGGCTGATCCGCCCGTGATGGTGATGCTGGTAAGGTTGCTGCAGCCGTCGAACGCGCCCGCACCGATGGTTTCTACCGAGGTAAGGGTAAGCGATTCGAGATTACCACAGCCACGGAAGGCGCCATCGCCAATCTCTGTAACATTATCGGGAATAACTACGCTCGAAAGATTTTCCATACCGGCAAATGCCTCTTCGGGAATCGCGGTATTTTCCATATCGGCGAGGTTGAGGGTTTCGAGGTTACTGAAGTTATCGCGGATAGCGCCGAAAGCATCAGCAGGTACTTCGCCGGAAACACCAATAGAGGTAACATCGGCCGCACCTTCGGTATCTACAGCCACGATTTCTTCCGCGCTAAGCACAGCGCCTTCCGACGGAACCATAGTAATATCCACAGTCACATCGCCCTGCAGATCGGCGATAGCGTACACGCCGTCTTCGCCGGGAATCACAGTCTGCACTTCGCCTGCGTGGTTCGTGATTTTCACCTTGGGCTCCATATTGGGAACGTCGGAGCTTACAGTGAAGCCGTAAGAGCCGCGTTCTTTGTAAAGGGCGAGGCGCACTTCGGAAGAAGCCTCGTCGAAGAGCGACATCGGAACATCTTTCCACTCGGTCGTTTCGTCGGTACCCACCATCTTGACAGCAACCTTGTCGGACGACTTGTTGAACGAAATACTGTGGTAAATCACAGCTTCGACAACGTGGTTAGCCGGGTAGGAGAGGCTTGCCTTGTCGGTCTGGGCTGGGTCGAAAGTCACATTGTATATACCGTTTTTAAGTTCGGCGGCAGTTGTGGTCACGTCCACGCCGTTATCGTAGAGGCGGAAAGCCTTGCCGGGATATAGCTGCTGCGAGGGGTTGAGAGCCTCCTTAGAGTTGGGGAGGCCGAGAGCAACTGTTGCCACTGCATCAGGATAAGGAATCTTGCTGAGCTGAACATTCTGAGGATCGACATTGACAACGCGCTTCTGATCGACCTGCACATTGAAGTATATAGCCGATTCAACAAGATTCTGAGCTTTCCAATAACTATTCGTAGTTGGAGCTTGATAGGCGGCAAGTGCTCCTTTAGGAACTTCTACGGTTATAGCTTTATTCGATAAAAATGGTGTCTGAGAACCAAGTTCACATGGTGTAGGACGCAAAACAATGATTTTCTGAAGAGCCATACTATAATCGAATGCAGAAGAACCGATAAATTCAATAGTTGCTGGAATGGTGATTTCTTTCAGATTGAAGTTACGATATAAAGCCATACGCTCTATACGCTTAAGATTAGATGGCAGGATTATTGTTTCCAATACAGAACGTGCCGTATAATTCTTATCATCATAGAAAGCCAACTCAGGAAGCGTCGAAACTTCTTTGCCATTATCGACAATAACAAGATCTGCAAGGTCAAGAGCCTTAATTCTTGTTATGTTCTTCTTAAACGCAGCAAACTCAGATAGGTTAATGGTACCTACAACTTTTAGTCGAGCAGGTGCTGTAGCAATCTTTTTCTCGAGTTCGCCCTCGTGCACGTGTACAACGGTGTATACCGGCGTGCCCTTGGGATTTACCTGAATGGCAACGTTGAGGTCTTCCATCACGGAGCCAATCGACAGTTTGCCGGTGGCAGCATCTGCCACCTGAATGACATCGTTGACAGAGATTGTTACGCGGTCGTCCTCCGAAACAGGCACCACGGAGATATTAAACGGCATACCGTGTACTACCTGAGTAACGGCACCGCTGATAGTGGCACCTTCGATAGACGAAGGCATGGTCACACTGTGGTATTGTACTTCGTTGCCTACGGCCTTGATACGGTCGCACACACCCTCGGAAGCGGCGTCTACAAGATACCAGTTCTTTTTGTTGTACGAAGTAACGATACGTATAAGGTTGCCCTCGCGTACCGACGCATCTTTAACCTGGCAAGTGAATGTGCAGGGAAGATTGCCGTAATTATCGGTTCTGTTCGATATAACGGGCGAAATGAATTCCTTTATTGCGCCTTTGCTGTCGGTAAGAACAACGCCATAGAACATAGCTGCCTGATCGGCCGAAATGGCAAGAGCGTTGACACGCAGCGAGAAGGTCTTGCCGGGCACTACGTTGATAACGTCTGTAACAAGACCGGCACCGCCGTTTGCGCCTGTTATTTTCCATGCCGAAGCAGAAGCAGATACAGCCTCAGGCTGTTTGAAGTTGGTATGGAGGAGTGTTTTAGCATTTATCACCGTGGTATAAACGCCGGCAGCATCGGCATACAGACGTGTGCTGTTGGCATACACCTCCATAGTTGCGTCGCCGAAAGAGTCGTCGGTTTCGACGGTGAATTTGTATGTGGTGCCGGGAGCGACTTCGCTCTCGGTGTTCTCAGCGGTAATCTTGACGCCGGGAATTTCCTGAATATCGACAGTATAGGAGCTTGCCGGAACAGGATTCTGCCCTACTATCTCCTTGAAGTCCGCCCAGTTTTCTTTCGCACGGTAAGCAGCCTCGCTTCCAACGGGAACAATGAGCTTGGTTCGCGGGCTACCGTTGAACACGCACCAGTTGATCCATGCCGGCGACTGGCGGCGCACCGTCACTTCGCGCAGCGAGCTGCAGCCAAGGAACACATTATACTCCCAAGTGCCTACCGATGCGGGAATTTCCACAGCGCTAAGGCCTGTGCCTGTGAAGCAGCCATTCTTAAGGGTGGTAAGGCTTGACGGAAGAACAATCTCACGAAGAGAGCCATACCAGTAGAATGCCTTGGAAGGTATAGCGTTGGCAGGGTTGTTGCCGTTGGCTGTGATGCGCACGCCGGAGAGGTCAAGACGCTGCACCTTCATACGCTCGCGGATGAAGGTAAAGTCGGTAACGTCGATAGTGCCATACAGGGTAAGGTCCTTTATCGTGCCTGCGTCGGCATCGCTTATAGCCTCCGACAGTTTGCCGGACGAAACCCAGACATTTCGTTTGGATACCACGTCGGCGGCATTCTGCACAAGCACGCTGACTTTCTGGTCGGAATTCACGTTTCCGATACGGTAGTTGCTGTTGGCATCGGGGGTGAGGATAAAGCCGTTGGCCTTGACGGTAACAACCTTGTCGTCGCCGGAAGCCTTGACGTTGAAAGAATAATCGCGGCCTTTGATCACACGGCTTCCGCTCGGAGCCGAAATTATCGCATCACCGCTCAACGGGGGAATTTCGACTGCAAAGTAAGGAATCACATTGCCAATTGCCGGAACTTCGCCTATCACAAGGAGGTCGCCGGCCACAGGCAGCCAGTTTTCAGCACCGTTTGCCTTGGTCACGATACGAACCTTGTCGCCGCCGACAACAGTTGTGCCAACAGGCACAGAGCAGCTGAAATCAGCATAATTGCTTATCTGCAAGGCCTGAAGATTGAATCCCTTTGCATTGCCAAGCAGAGTCTTGAACGAGCCGTCGCCGCCATAGAGAGCCACGGCCATAGAGCCTGAGAAGTTGTCGTTCGATATATTCTTGAGAGCACCGACACGGACTGTGAACGATGTTCCGGCAGCGAGGTCGGCAACATCTGTTGTCATACCGATCTGGCCTCCGTCGCTGGTGATGTGTATAGGCGACCACGCGCCGGCAAGGGCGGCAGGCTTGATATTGTAAACTATTGTGGTCTGGTCGTTGAAGTGGTATTCACGGCTTGCGCTCGGGTTGAGGGCGTCGGAGGCAAAATATGCGTTAGCTGTTCCGCCCCAGCCCCAGTTGATGTGGAAATATGTTTCCGAACCGCGTACTTCGTATCCGTCGCACACGAACGCGTGGCCCACCGACACGTCCTGACCGCTATAGAGCACGGGGCGTCCGGCCTCGATTTCAGCGACAATCAGCTCGTCCCACGATGCCTTGTCCATCTCGGCACGCTTCTTGTACGACACTCCTGCGTCGTATCCGAAGTAGGTTGTGAGGGCGTAGGGTACGCGCACCTCAAAAGCGCTCGAGCTCGACATTCCGAAGTCGGTAAGGATTGCCTGCGCAGAGTGCGACACCAGAGTTGCCACGGCATTAGCCTGCACGGCGTTATATCCTCCGCGATAATTGTCGGTCTTCATGTTGGCCCAGTCGTATTTAACGTTGAAATCCACAGAGCCGATAGAGCCTGTACCCTGAGCGGGATACTGGTGGTGGCGCATTATGATAGCCATAGCCACACCGACACAGCCGGTAAGGCGGCGGTTGGGAATCAAGTTGTTGAACGGTGATTCCTGGCTCCATACTGCCGTAGAGAGTTCCTTGCGGCTTCCGGCAGCTGCATAGGAAGCAACCTTGCGGCGCGATGCCTGCGTTTCGGGCAGCGCGCTGATATAGCGGCCCACGCCACCAAGGACAGAAGAAGCAGCCTCGGGCAGATTGCCGCCATTGAAGCTGCCTTCGTAAGAATAGCCGATTACCGGCTCAAGTTTGTCGTCGGCGCTAACTATGATGAAACCGCGCCCGTCCGACGCGTTGAACACATAGTACAAAGCATCTCCGACACTGTTGCGCGATGTCTGGGCCAGAGTCAGAGCCGAAGCATCTGCAAGACGCCCGCAGCCACCGGCCTTGAAAAAGCCTGCGGCGATACCGCGCGCGTCGTCAGCCGACAGCGACTTTGCGCATACTCCGGGTACGGACAGGAGCACACACAAAGAAAAAATTAACAGTTTTAAGGAATGTGCAAACATAGCTTAATGTGATAATTTTTTTGAAGTAAGTATTAAAATTTAATCTTTGAATATGATTGGTTTTGTTGTTTTCTATAGGAAGCTATTACCTTGATTACCATTTTGGAACTGCAAAGTTACTAACATCTACGGTTATATCGAAACATAATCGCAGATATTTTTCCGACTTGTCAATAATCGCCGGTTACGGGTCACGCATAGCGCCTTACGCACTATGAAAAGACATAAAAAACGAACTGCGCCCATGAGGAAACCCCAAGAGCGCAGCTGTTTTTCTAATTACCCTACCCTGCCACGTCAGGACAACGGTAGTATTTCAGAGGTAAGAGCGCGGTCTATCACTTCCTGAGCCGTGGCGGCATAATGGAAGCTGATGCCTTCGGTATATTGCGACGGCATATCCTCGATATCGCGACGGTTATCGGCCGACAATATTATATCGGTGATTCCGGCTCGCTTGGCCGCAAGAATTTTCTCGCGTATTCCGCCTACGGGCAGCACTTTGCCTCGAAGGGTTATCTCACCCGTCATAGCGATTCTCGGCGCCACCCGGCGTCGGGTAAATGCCGAAACTATGGCCGTGGCGATAGTGATACCTGCCGACGGCCCGTCCTTGGGAATGGCTCCTTCGGGGAAATGCACGTGGAGAATGTAGCGGTCGAACATGGCCGGGTCGATTCCGAGCCTGTCGGCATTGGTCTTAACCCACTGGTACGCTATCGTGGCCGATTCCTTCATCACGTCGCCGAGATGGCCGGTAAGACCGAGTGCGCTGTTTTTAGCTGCCGCAAGCGACGCTTCCGCCATAAGTATCTCGCCTCCGGCCGCCGTCCAGGCAAGGCCTGTGACAACACCGGCGATGTCATTGCCCTCGTACTGCTCGGCAAGGTGCGGAGCGAGGCCGAGCAACTTGTAGAGATGCTCGGGAAGCACAGGCAGGGGGAAGTCGTTCCCACGCATCTTCTCCAACACGGCTTTGCGTGCTATCGACGCGAGGCGTTTGTCGAGCTGGCGCACTCCGCTTTCCGATGTGTATGAGCGTATCACGGCTGCCAAAGCCTCGTCGGATATCACCAGCTCCTCGTCGGACAGTCTGTGGGTCTGGCGTATTCTCGGAAGCAGATGGCGCTTGGCTATCTCTACTTTCTCTTCAAGCAGGTATCCGCTTATGTCGATTATCTCCATACGGTCGAGCAAGGGTTGCGAAACCGTGGAAAGCGTGTTGGCCGTGGCTATGAACAGCACTTTAGATAAGTCGAAATCGACATCAACGTAATTGTCGTGAAAATGGCAGTTCTGCTCGGGGTCGAGAACTTCGAGCAAAGCGGCTCCGGGATCGCCTTTGTAGTCGTGCCCGATCTTATCTATTTCGTCGAGCACCAACACGGGGTTTGCCACTCCGGCACGCTTCATCGCATCGATTATGCGGCCGGGCATCGCACCTATATATGTACGCCTGTGACCTCGGATCTCGGCCTCGTCGTGCAGGCCGCCGAACGACACTCGCTCGTATTTCCTGCCCAATGCCTTCGCTACCGATTTTCCGATAGATGTCTTGCCGACACCCGGAGGGCCTACAAGGCATAATATCGGAGATTTGCCGTCGGGGTTATGCATCAGAAGGGCGAGCTGCTCCACTATGCGCTCCTTCACTTTTTCAAGACCGTAGTGGTCGTTTTCAAGGATTTCGGCAGCCTCTGTAATTGTAGGCGACGAGGTGGTGTATTTGCCCCAAGGCAGGGACAGGAGCGTGTCGAGATATGTGTATAGTACGGAGTAATCAGGCGTGGTGGGGTTATAGCGTCGGAGTTTTTCGATTTCCTTACGCACGTTGGTCATCACAGAGTCGGGAAGAGCCGTCTGCTCCGCACGGTCCAACAGCTCGTCGGCCTCGGTGCTTTCGTCGCCGTAGAGAGTTTCCCGTATCGCCTCCATCTGCTGTTGCAGGAAGGCGTTTTTCTGGTTTTCCTCCATATTGCGGCGCGCCCGCTTCATAATGTTCTCAGTGAGCTTTATGCGGTCGGCAAACTGGTTTACCTCTGTCAGCAGGCCCATTGCCCGGTCTATGATCTTTGACTTGGCCAAAAGGTCGCTCTTGGCCTTTGCCTCGAAGGGAAGATTGGTACACAGAAAGTTGATGATTTCAACCTGGTCGTCATACTGAGCCATGCCCATCCTGATGCCGGCCGGGTCGGAATCTTTCAACGCGTTAGCGCTTGTGGTGCGCACAAGGTCAACAAGGGTGTCGAACTCATCGCTGTTTTCAGGCACGATGTCCTCCACGGGCTTGACACGGGCGCACAATGCATCGATTTCGGTGCCCTCCCCACGCCCCATTATGCGGAAGCGCCCGCGCGAACGCACGAACGCACGATGAGTGCCGTCGGGCATCTCCGACACATTGAGCACGTCGGCCACAGTGCCATACTTATACAAGCCTGTAGTCACTGCCGGGTTTTCCTCGTCGGGATTCAGCTGGCACACGATGCCTATGGGCAGCTTGTCGCGCTCAGCCCGGCGGGCAAGAGCAAGCGAACTCGAGCGGCCAAGCTCGAAGGTGACCGTCAACCCCGGAAAAAGAACCAGATTCCTGGTCGGGAGAATATAAAGGCTATTATAGTCCGGTTCCTGATTGAACCGCGAGATATCTATTTCAATTTTTTTCAAACCTAACTGGATGGTTTCGTCCTTTTCCATAATTTCTGCAAAAACAGTCCCAAAGGTACAAAAAACTTGTGGGATAGACACTATACCCGCGCAAAATTACATTAAAATGCGCCTCAAAGCGGCCTGTGGGGCAATTATATGTTTTGTAACATACTATTTGCCGATTATCGTAAGAAAAAATATTTATAAATTGCAACCCGAAAAGGATACCGTATCTTTTTCCACCTAATATGAAACATCAATACTGATAGCATGAAACTCTACAAAACAAAGGAAATCAAAAACATAGCCTTGCTCGGCAGCAAAGGCTCGGGTAAAACCACGCTCGCGGAAGCTATGCTCTTCGAGTGTGGAGTTATAAAACGCCGCGGCACAGTCGAAGCCAAAAACACCGTTACCGACTATTTCCCGGTAGAAAAGGAATATGGCTACTCGGTGTTCTCCACCGTGTTCTATGCAGAATTTCTCGAAAAGAAACTCAACGTAATCGACTGCCCGGGCGCGGACGACTTCGTGGGCAGCGCTATCACAGCCCTCAACGTTACCGACACCGGCGTAATAGTAGTCAATGCACAATACGGCGTGGAAGTAGGCACACAGAACATCTTCCGCACAGCATCAGGCCTCAAAAAGCCCATAATCTTCGCCCTCAACCAGCTTGACGGAGAAAAGGCAGACTATGAGAACGTAATCGACCAGATGCGCGACATATTCGGCTCAAAAGTAGTACCCGTCCAGTACCCCCTTGCATGCGGCCCCGGCTTCAACGCTATGATCGACGTGCTCCTGATGAAGAAATACTCGTGGGGACCCGACGGCGGCACACCTAAAATCGAAGACATTCCCGAAAGCGAGATGCCTCGCGCCATGGAGCTGCACCGCGCTCTTGTGGAAGCAGCGGCAGAGAACGACGAAACGCTTATGGAGAAATTCTTCGAAGAAGACCACCTTACCGAGGACGAACTCCGAATGGGTATCCGAAAAGGCCTTATCGAAAACTCGATATATCCCCTATTCTGCGTGAGCGCGGAAAAAGACATGGGCGTGCGCCGCATGATGGAATTCCTTGGCAACGTCGTTCCCTTCGTTGAAGACATGCCTGCGCCTGTCGATACCGAAGGCGAAGAGGTGAAACCCGATGCCAACGGCCCGCTGAGCGTTTATGTGTTCAAGACAACCGTAGAACCCCACATCGGCGAAGTAAGCTACTTTAAGGTAATGAGCGGCACCCTCAAGGCCGGAGCAGACCTCGAGAATGTAACACGTGGCGGAAAAGAACGTCTGGCTCAGATATTCTGCGTTTGCGGACAGATCAAGACTCCTGTCGACGAACTTGCGGCCGGCGATATCGGCGCCACCGTGAAGCTGAAAGATGTGCGCACGGGCAACACTCTTGACGAAAAAGGCTGCGAAATTGCATTCGACTTCATAAAATATCCCGCGCCAAAATATCAGCGCGCCATACGCCCCGTAACAGAGAGCGACGCCGAAAAACTTGCCGGCATACTTACCCGTATGCACGAAGAAGACCCCACATGGGTTGTGGAGCAATCGAAAGAACTCAAACAGACAATCCTCTCGGGACAAGGAGAATTCCACCTGCGCACACTCAAATGGCGCGTGGAAAACAACGACAAGCTGCCCATCGTGTTTGAAGAGCCCAAGATACCCTATCGCGAAACAATAACCCGCGCCGCCCGTGCCGACTACCGCCATAAGAAACAGAGCGGCGGCGCAGGACAGTTCGGCGAAGTGCACCTCATTGTGGAGCCTTACACCGAAGGCATGCCCGCTCCCGACACATACCGATTCGGCAACCAGGAATACAAAATGAATGTGCGCGACACGCAGGAAATCCCACTTGCATGGGGTGGCAAACTCGTGGTATGCAACTGCATCGTTGGCGGAGCTATCGACGCACGCTTCATTCCGGCAATTGTGAAAGGCCTGATGGACAGAATGGAACAAGGCCCGCTTACCGGCTCATACGCCCGCGACGTGCGCGTGTGCATATACGACGGAAAGATGCACCCGGTAGACTCAAACGAAATCTCCTTCCGCCTTGCCGGCCGAAACGCCTTCAGCCAAGCCTTCCGCGAAGCAAATCCCAAGGTGCTCGAACCGGTATATGACGTCGAAGTACTCGTTCCGGCCGATGTGATGGGCGATGTAATGAGCGACCTTCAGGGACGCCGAGCCATCATCATGGGCATGAGCAGCGAAAACGGCTTTGAGAAAATCTCGGCCCGCGTTCCGCTCAAAGAAATGAGCAGCTACTCTACCTCGCTTAGCTCCATAACCGGCGGACGCTCGTCGTTCACAATGAAATTCTCGTCCTACGAACTCGTACCCTCCGATGTCCAGGACAAGCTACTGAAAGAATACTCCGAAAAAAATTCCGAAGAATAACAATCGACGAGGCCGGGTCTTTTTCAGCGACCCGGCCTCGTCAATTTCTTCCGATAAAAAAGCAAACACACCAAACCACTGTGTGCCAACCAGATACTAAATCTTGAACGAAAAATTTAAAAAAAATATCATAAAAAACTTCTCAAAAAATTTGCACAATCCAAAAAAGAGCCTTAACTTTGCACCGCAATTGGGAAACACACCAACGCAAATGACTCCGTAGCTCAGTTGGTAGAGCAACTGACTCTTAATCAGTGGGTCGAGAGTTCGAGCCTCTCCGGGGTCACAATCAAAAATGGCAAAATGCCGCAAAGCACTGAAATCGCTTGATTT